>NZ_NRRF01000001.1 GCF_016583565.1 Thiocystis violacea
ACCCGAAGCGCCCGCCCCTCCTCCGCCCAAGTCGAGACGCTCTGAACGTATTGGCGGCTCGCCGTCGGGCTCGGGCACCTCGGTGGACAAGGCGCCCTGCGACAAACGCCGGTGCAGCGCGCGGAAGATGAAGTCGTGCACCTGTCGTGACTCGCGGAAGCGCACCTCGTGTTTGGCGGGATGGACGTTGACGTCGACCAGACGCGGCGGCAGATCCAGAAACAGCACATAGGCCGGATGCCGACCATGATGCAGGACATCGCTGAAGGCCTGGCGAATCGCGTGCGTCACCAGTTTGTCGCGCACCACGCGGCCGTTGACATAGAAGAATTGCTGATCGGCCTGACTGCGCGAGAAGGCCGGGCGTAAGACCCAGCCGCGCAGGCGCAGCTCGACGGCGGATTCGTCCAGCGCGAGCGCCTGCGCGGCGAAGCCCTGACCGAGCAGCGCATCCAAGCGGCCCTCGGCATCGCCAGCATCCCCGCCCGCCGCGGGAAGACTCTGGAGGACGCGTCCGTTGTGCCGCAGCAGCATCCCGACATCGGGGCGCGCCAGCGCGGTACGCCTGAAGACCTGGTCGATGTGATCCAGCTCCGTCTTCTCCGTGCGCAGAAACTTCCGTCGCGCGGGGATGTTATAGAAGAGGTCGCGCACATCGACGCTGGTTCCCACCGGATGGGCCGCGGGGCGCGGCCCATCCAGCGTGCCGTCGATGCCGACCGAGACCTCCCAACCGGAGTCCCCTTGCGGCGCCGACGCCGAGGGGGCGTCTGGCAACCGCACGCGGGAGGTCAGCGTGAGGCGACTGACCGAGGCGATGCTCGGGACGGCCTCGCCGCGAAATCCCAGGGTGCTCACCGCATCGAGATCCGCCAACTCGGTCAGCTTGCTGGTCGCGTGGCGCGCGAGCGCGAGCGGTAGCTCGTCGCGTGGGATGCCGCACCCGTCGTCGCGCACCCGCAGACGTTTTACGCCACCCTGCTCGACATCGACCTCGATGCGCCGGCAGCCAGCGTCCAGGCTGTTCTCGATCAGCTCCTTGAGCACGGAGGCGGGACGCTCGACGACCTCGCCGGCGGCGATCTGGTTGACGAGATGATCGGGGAGGATACGAATGTGGGTCGGCATGGCCGGCGATGGAAACAGAAGCGCCGCGTCTCGGCAAGTCGCCTGCCCAGATCCCGCGCCGAACAGCGTCCGTGCCGAACAGCGTCGCCGGATGAACCGACGAGCGGGTCAGGAACCGGCCGGAATCGAAAGCACCTCGCCGACGCGGATGTAGTCGCCCTCTCCCAGGCCATTCTCGGCGCGCAAGGAGCTGACACTGACGCGGTAGCGTTTGGCGATCTCCGACAGGGTATCGCCCCGGCTGATGACGTGCTCGCGCGAGGCCGCCACGCGCTCCTTCGGCGCACGACTGGGCCTGGTGATGGCATCGAGACCCGACCCCGTTCCGGCGCTCAGATAGCCTTGCGGCGGATACTTCCTGAAGTAGGTCTTGATACCGGCCAAGATGGCCTGCGCCAGCCGCTGCTGATGAGCCGACGACCTCAGCCGGCGCTCCTCCTCCATGTTGCTGATGAACGCCGTCTCGACCAGGATCGAGGGGACATCATGGGACTTGAGCACCACGAAGCCAGCACGCTGGACGTCGCCCTTATGCACGTCACCCAGCTTCTTGAGATGGCCGAGGACAGAATTCGCGGCCTCGGCGCTGTGCTCAATGGTGGCGTTGTAGGACATGTCGATCAGCACGCTTGCCAGCAACTCATCGCCATCGCTCAGATCGACACCGCCGACGAGGTCGGCACTGTTCTCGCGGTCGGCGAGCCAGTTCGCCGCCTCGCTGCTGGCGCTGCCTTGCGAGAGCGTGTAGACGGAGGAGCCGTGCGCATCCGGCGTGTTGAAGGCGTCGGCGTGGATGGACACGAACAGATCCGCCTCGCTCTTGCGCGCACGCGCGATACGCTCGCGCAAGGCGACGAAGCTGTCATCGTCGCGGATCATCACCACCCGCATGCCCGGCTCCTTCTCGACGAGCCGAGCCAGCTTGCGCGCGATCGCCAGGGTCACATCCTTCTCGCGCGTCCCTTGCTGACCCAAGGCCCCCGGATCCTCCCCGCCATGGCCAGCATCGATGGCGACGATGGCGGTGCGCGAGCGGCTCGAGCGGCGCAGCGGCGCTTGGTCCGATTCGGTGTCGACCTCGACCGCACGCTCGGTTCGCGTCGTGGAGGCCGCGCCGACCGGCAGCAGATCGATGATCAGACGATGTCCGTACCGCCCACCCTCCGCGGTGGTGAAGCTCTTGACCCGCACCGGGTGCTTGAGATCGAGGACGATGCGCAGATCACCCGTTTCGCGCAAGCCGCTGCGCAGACCGATGAGCGTGCGGTCGTCCGCCCGCGCCTCCGGCAACGCGCCCGTAAGCGTGGCATCCGGGATGTCGATGACGACGCGGTCCGGCCCGTCCAGGGTGAAAATCTGGTGCGAGATGGTCGATGCGGTATCCAGAACGAGACGTGTCTTCTCGGAGTCCGTGGTGACGCCGGAGCACTCCACCGCCACCTGCGACCCGGCGGCGGGCAGGGAGATGATGAGCAGAAGGAGTACAAAAAGCCTTTTCACAGTGCGCCCCCATCGCGTGTCTATCTGGCGAATGTCGCTTTAAAGATAGCACCTACCCCCGGAAGATTCCAAAATTAATCCTGCAATTAGACTCACTTCCTGCGACTTACCTCGAAGAACTGTTGCGCATTACCAACACATTCCCAAGCATGACGCCGCTGTCAACTGGGGTGATCCCTAATCCACGAGAGCACGGCTTCGCCGCGGCCTGTGCGCGCGATCACATTCAGGTGCCTTCCAGCCGTGTGGTAGTTGATCTGAATCAAGAGATCCGCCTTCGGCAGAAATCCGGCCCCGCGCTCCGGCCATTCCACGACCCAAAGGGCGTCCTGGGTCATGAGATCGCGCAGCCCCAGATACTCCAACTCCTCGGGATCGCCGAGCCGATAGAGATCCAGGTGATAGAGGGACACATCCGCGAGCGCATCGGACTCGATCAAGGTGTAGGGCTCAATCAAGGTGTAGGTCGGGCTGCGCGCCGCACCCACGTGCCCCAGCCCCCGGAGGATGCCGCGTGTCAGCGTCGTCTTGCCTGTCCCAAGATCCCCTTCGAGATAGAGCACACAGGGCGGTTGCATGGCGCTCGCGAGCTGGACACCAAAGGCCTGCTGCGCCTCGGGGCTATCGAGATCGATCTCCATCATGCCACCTCGACCCCATTGGCCAGGGGGCGCAGGGACGCGATGATGTCACTGGCGATGAGTCCGCGTTCACCCTGGCACGCCGCCTGATCGCCCGCGGCGGCATGCAGACAGACGCCAGCGGTCGCGGCCTCTTCCGGGTCCATGCCCTGCCCGCGCAGCGCGGCGATGATGCCGGTGAGCACGTCACCCGAGCCGGCGGTCGCCATGCCGGGGTTGCCATCGCTACAGACGGCGGGCGGTCGATGCGAGCCGCCAAGCACCAGGCTGCCCGCCCCCTTGAGCACGGCCGTGCCGCCATAGCGCTCCTGCAGTACGCGGACCGCCTGCAGCCGGTCGTGCTCGACCTCCGCCACCTCCACCTGCAGCAGTCGGGCAGCCTCGCCGGAATGCGGCGTCAGCACCCAGTCGGGGCCATTGACCGGCAGCTCGGCCAGGAGATTCAAGGCGTCGGCGTCCACCACCAAGGGACGCCCCAGGTCACGGACCTGCTCCCAGAGTTGGCGCCCCCAGTCGCCGCGCCCAAGCCCAGGGCCGATGGCGATGACATCGGCGCGCTCGATCAACGGAGCCAATTCCGATGCCAGCTCGATGCCAGCCACCATGAGTTCGGGCCGCGTGAGGTTGAGCCAGCCCGCATGCTGTGGATGAGTCGCGATGGTGACCAGTCCCGCCCCCGCCCGCAGTGCCGCCTCGCCCGCGAGCCGTATGGCACCCGACAGCCCGGGCGCACCGCCGATCAGGAGCACATGGCCGCAATTGCCCTTGTGGGCGACGCGCGACCTCGGCTTCAAAGACTCCAGCTGCTGGACCCAATCCACGCGGCGCAGCGAGAGGATCTCGCGCGAATAGATCAGGGACGGTACCTCCAGGGCAGTGAAATGCAGATCGCCGCGGTATTCTGGTCCAGCCCCAATGAAAAGACCCTGCTTGAGGCCGATGAAGCTGACCGTCGCACTCGCCTTCGCGGCCACGCCGAGCACGCGCCCGGAATCCGCGTGCAGACCCGAGGGCATGTCCACCGCGAGCACGGGCGCACGCTGCGCATTGAGTGCCTCGATCGTCTCCGCCCATGGCCCCTCCACGGTACGCTCCAGCCCGGTGCCGAAGAGCGCATCCACATAGACATCGGTGTCTCGCGGCAACGACTGGAATGGCTCGATCGCCCCGCCGGCATTCCGGTAGGCCATAGCGCTGACTGCGGCGTCCCCACGCAGCCGCTCCGCGTCGCCGAGTTGCAGAACACGCACGGACAGCCCGCCAGCGCGCGCGAGTCGCGCGATCACATAGCCGTCCCCACCGTTGTTTCCGATTCCCGTCAGGATGGTGACACGGCGCGCGGCTGGCCAGCGGTCGCGCAGGATGCGATAGGCGACGGCTCCGGCGCGATTCATCAGCTCGATTCCAGGGATATCGAACTCCTCGATCGCGGTACGATCCAGGTTACGCACCTGCTCGGCGCGGTAGAGCGCGTGGGGAAGACGATCGGTATCCGGCATCGAGCGAGTCATGGCAGCGTACTCCCGGTCAAATAAAGAAAGACTCGAGCATAGTTGCCGAGACGTCCCGAAAAGGTGACCTAAGATGCATCCTCGACCCACAGGCGTCCAGCCCGAGAGCACCCAAGACCTGGTGCGGCGCATCAAGGACTGGGGCGCGGCGCTGGGATTTCAGCAGATCGGGATAACGGACACCGCGCTCGATGTCGCCGAGTCGCGTCTCCAGGAATGGCTTGGCGCCGGCTGCCACGGTTCCATGGTCTACATGGAACGACATGGGACCAAACGCTCACGGCCCGCGCAGCTCGTCCCTGGAACCCTGAGCGTCATCTCGGCGCGGATGGACTATCTCCCCGAGCATCTGGCCGAACTGCGGGGTAGGCTCGACGACCCGGCACAGGCCTTCGTTTCGCGCTACGCGCTCGGCCGGGACTATCATAAGGTCCTGAGACGCCGCCTACAGCACCTGGCCGAGCGGATCGCGGCGCACATTGGCCCCTTCGGCCACCGCGTCTTCGTCGACTCGGCACCCGTGATGGAGAAGCCCCTGGCCGAAAAGGCGGGGCTCGGCTGGATCGGCAAGCACACCAACCTCATCCATCCGCGTGGCGGATCCTGGTTCTTTCTCGGCGAGATCTACACAGATCTCTCGCTCCCCATCGATCAACCCATCACCGACCACTGCGGTCGCTGTCATGCCTGTCTGGACATCTGCCCCACCGGGGCCATCGTCGCGCCCTACCAGCTGGACGCCCGGCGCTGCATCTCCTACCTGACCATCGAGCACCAGGGGCCGATCCCGGAGTCGCTGCGCCCGCATCTGGGGAACCGCATCTATGGCTGCGACGACTGCCAGCTCAGTTGCCCGTGGAACCGCTTCGCCAGACTGAGCGTGGAGGCGGACTTCCAGGCCCGCCACGGGCTGGATACGGCCACCCTGATCGACCTCTTCTCCTGGGACGAGGCGGCCTTTCTCGACCGCACCGAGGGCTCGGCGATCCGCCGGATCGGCCACCAGCGCTGGTTGCGCAACCTCGCGGTGGCGCTGGGCAACGGCGCCGCGAGCCACGAGGCGATGACCGCCCTAGGATCGCGGCTGCAGCACCCGAGCGAGCTGGTGCGCGAGCATGTGCACTGGGCATTGCGGCGGCTGACCACTCGGCCCAGCACCGCCACCGAAGGCATGGGCGCGGAGGATGCGCCCGAGTGACAGCCAGCGCACTGAGCGGCTCCTCGGCCCCTGACTGTGGCGCACCGCCGGCTGCCTGAGGGCAGCGGTCCGCGCCTGGGCAACCGGCCTCAGCTCACGCGGATCAAGTGGGCGCGGTAGTAGCGCAGTTCGTCGATGGACTCGCGGATGTCGTCCAGCGCCTGGTGCTTGGACTCCTTCTTGAAGCTGCTGGCCACCTTGGGTGCCCAGCGCTGGGCCAGGATCTTGAGGGTGCTCACATCCAGATTGCGGTAGTGGCAGTAGGCCTCGAGCTTCGGCATCCAGCGGGCGAGGAAACGCCGATCCTGGCAGATACTGTTACCGCACAAGGGAGACGCCCCCCCTGGCACATAGTTGACGATGAAGTCCAGGGTGGCCGCCTCCGCATCGGGCTCCGCGTAGAGGCTCGCTGTCGAGCGCTCGATCAGGCCCGAGCGGCCATGATGCTCGCGATTCCAAGCGTCCATCCCGGCGAGAATCGCCTCCTCCTGATGAATCGCAATGACGGGACCCTCTGCCAAGACCCGAAGATGGGTGTCCGTGATGATGGTCGCGATCTCCAGGATCCGATCCTGAAATGGATCCAAGCCCGTCATCTCGAGATCGATCCAAATCAGGTTGCTCTCGCTCTTGCTCATGCTCTGGTGTTCCTTATGACGCCGCGGCGCTGAATGCGCGCCGATGGAGTCTATCGCAGGCTGGAGTGGTGCGGGGTATCCTGGCTTTCCCTACAATGGACGCACCCCACGCTCTGGAGTCAAGATCATGCATACCCAGTCAACGCTCGCCATCGCCCTGTCCGCCGCCGTCGTCGCCTTCGGCCTCTTGCCAAACACCAGCGCGGCGGCGGAAGAGGTCGACGCCCTCTACCAAGAGAACTGTACCAAGTGCCACGGCAGCGAGGTCTACACCCGCGAGGATCGCAAGGTGACCTCCTACGACGGGCTCGTCCGGCAGGTCCAGCGCTGCGAGCTGTCGCTCCAGCTCACCTGGTTCGACGATGACATCAAGAACGTCGCCGATTATCTGAATCAGCGCTTCTACCACTTCCAGCCCTGAGCGCATGCCTAAACGTCGCCTCTCCGCGCGCCAGATCGAGCGCATCCGCAGCATCCAGGAGCGCCGCCGCGAGCGCCTCGCCACCCGCCCGGAGCAGGCTCTCGCGGAGCTCGATGCCGAGGTCGAGCCGGAAGAGGGTCGGGTCGTGGTCCGCCACGGCGCCAACCTGGCGGTGGAGGACGCTCAGGGGCATGTGACCCATTGTCTGTGCCGGCAGAACATCGGGCATCCGGTCTGCGGCGATCGTGTCGTCTGGCAGCGAATCGCCGACGAACAAGGCGTGGTCACCGCCATCCTGCCCCGCGCGAGCGTCCTCAGCCGCCCGGACTACGGCGGGCGCGACAAGCCCTTGGCCGCCAACCTCACCCGCCTGGTGATCCTCATCGCCCCCGAGCCGGAGCCGAGCGGTTATCTGGTGGACCAGTATCTGGTCGCCGCCGAGATCATCGGGATCGAGGCGCTGATCGTCGGCAACAAGATGGACCTGCTCGCCGGCGAGGCGCGCGCCGCCTTCCAGCACAGCTTCGCGCACTACCCGGCCATCGGCTATCCCACCTATTGGATCAGTCTGCGGGAGCCGCACTCGATCGATGCGCTCACGGCGGCCTTGGCGGGGCAAACCAGTGTCCTCGTCGGCCAGTCCGGCGTCGGCAAGTCATCGCTGGTGAAGGCCTTGCTGCCGGACCGCGAGATCCAGATCGGTCGGCTCTCGAAGGCGACCGGCCTCGGTCGGCACACCACATCGGCCGCGACCTGCTATCGCCTCC
Organism: Thiocystis violacea; assembly: GCF_016583565.1. Taxonomy (GTDB): domain Bacteria; phylum Pseudomonadota; class Gammaproteobacteria; order Chromatiales; family Chromatiaceae; genus Thiorhodococcus; species Thiorhodococcus violaceus_A. Next base: position 7,805 of record NZ_NRRF01000001.1, read on the forward strand.
CCGGCGACGGCTCGCTCATCGATTCGCCGGGGGTACGTAGCTTCCGATTGGGTGAAATCGGCCGCCAACAGCTGGAGCTGGGCTTCCGGGAACTCCACCCCTACCTCGGCCAATGCCGCTTCGCGAACTGCCGGCATGACCGTGAGCCGGAATGCGCCGTTCGACAAGCGGTCATCGACGGGGCGATCGCGGCGGAGCGGCTGGCCAACTTCCAGCATCTGCTGGGGCCGTAGGTGGGTTTTTGGGTGTCAGGTGTCAGATCGGGCGTTGATTGCGATACGCAAGGTTCAACCCCACGCCTTTCAGGCGGGCAGATTTCATCGACCCGATGGCGCTCTGCGCCAAGTGCCGCCGATCCGCGCTCAGGGGTACATGTTGCCGGGCGCTTAGGGCGACGCGGCATCGAGGCCGACATCAAGAAAGGAGATCGAAGTGGGCTATTGGTTGATGAAATCAGAGCCGGACGTCTTCGGGATCGATCATCTGGCGGCCCGCCCGGATCGGACGGAGCCCTGGGATGGCGTGCGCAACTACCAGGCGCGCAACATGATGCGCGACGCGATGCGCCCCGGCGATCAGGTGTTCTTCTACCACTCGAACTGCACGGTACCCGGCGTCGTCGGTATCGCCGAGATCGTCGGCGAGGCGCGTCCGGATCCGACCGCTTTCGATCCGCGGGCCAAATACTTCGACCCCAAGAGCGACCCGGACAACCCCCGCTGGTATCTGGTCGATGTCCGCTATGTCCGCCACCTCAAGCGCACCATCGCGCTCGCGGAACTCAAGGAGCACGCCATCGGCGGGCTGCGGGACATGCCGCTGGTCCGCAAGGGCAACCGCCTCTCCGTCATGCCCGTGACCCCCGAGCAGTGGGCGCTGATCCTCGGCCTCGAATGAGCGCGACGCGCGGGAGGGATCCCGCGCGGGCGGCGTCAGGCCGCCGCGATCACACGATCGGCGGATCCAGAGCGGCCGCTTCGTCCAGACAGTCCAGCTGAAAGGCCTCGACTTCGTCCGCGACATCATCGTGGTCATCGCGGAACCGTGCGATGTGGTAAACGGCCTCGCCCTCATGCACCGCGGGAATCTGGATGCGGCCAATCACCACACCGCGCGCCAGGGCGGTGACCGGATGCTGCGTACCCGTGGACGGGTCGCTGATGAAACCCAGGATCTCACCGCGCTGCACCCTGGCTCCGAGCGGCACCAGCGTGCGCAAGAGTCCGCTCTCGGACGCGCGGACCCAGGCGCTGGAGCGCGCGACGAAGGGCGCGGTCTCGCGGGCATGGCTGCGCTGACCACCGAGCATCCCCAGCTCGCGCATCACGTTGAGCACGCCCGTCAGCCCGGCACGGATGCACAGCTCGTCGAAGCGTAGACCCTCGCCCGCCTCATAGAGCAGCATGCGAATACCGAGCGTCGAGGCCGCCTCGCGCAAGGAGCCGTCGCGCAGGGTGGAGTTGAGCAGCACCGGCACACCGAAGGCGCGCGCGAGCCGGTCCGTCTCCGGGTCGTCCAGGTTGGCGCGGATCTGCGGCAGGTTGGTCCTGTGGATCGCCCCGGTATGCAGGTCGATGCCATGGGTCGCGCGCCGCACGATCTCCTCCATGAAGACATGCGCCACCCGCGCCGCCAGCGAGCCCACCGCGGAGCCAGGGAAGCTGCGATTGAGGTCGCGCCGGTCCGGGAGATAGCGGGATTGATGAATCAGGCCGTAGACATTGACCACCGGCACGGCGATCAGGGTGCCGACCAGACGACGCAGTGCCTTGGCCTCGAGCAGACGGCGGATGACCTCCACCCCGTTGAGCTCGTCGCCATGGATCGCGGCCGAGACGAAGAGACAGGGTCCATCCTTCTTGCCATGCACCACATGCACCGGCATCGACAGAAAGGTGTGGGAATTGAGCTTCGGCAGGGCCACATCGACCAGCGCACGCGCCCCGGGCGCGACACGCTGGCCCTGGATTTCGAAGGGTGCCCGCATGTCTTAGCCTTTTCCCCGGGTACGCGTCTTACCCGAGGCCGCATTCTTCTCGATGAACTCGATGATGCTCCCCGCGATGTCCTTGCCGGTCGAGCGCTCGATCCCCTCGAGCCCTGGCGATGAGTTGACCTCCATCACCACCGGGCCATGATTGGCGCGCAGCAGATCGACCCCGGCGACATTCAGCCCCATCGTCTGCGCGGCACGCAGCGCGGTCGAGCGCTCTTCCGGCGTGATACGCACGAGACTCGCCGTGCCGCCGCGGTGGAGATTGGAGCGAAACTCGCCCTCCTTCCCCTGGCGCTTCATCGCCGCGACGACCTTGTCACCGATCACGAAGCAGCGCAGATCGGCACCGCCGGCCTCCTTGATGAACTCCTGCACCAGGATATTGGTGTGCAGGCCCATGAACGCCTCGATCACGCTCTCGGCCGCCTTGTGCGTCTCGGCCAGCACCACGCCGATCCCCTGCGTGCCTTCCAGCAGTTTGATCACCAGGGGCGCCCCGCCGACCATCTTGATCAGATCCTGGATATCGTCCGGCTTGTGGGCGAAGCCCGTGACCGGCAGACCGATGCCTTTGCGGGACAGCAGCTGCAGGGAGCGCAGCTTGTCGCGTGAGCGGGTGATGGCCACCGATTCATTGAGCGGAAACACCCCCGTCATCTCGAACTGGCGCAGCACGGCGGTGCCGTAGAAAGTGACCGATGCGCCGATGCGCGGGATGACCGCATCGAAACCCTCCAGCTGCTCGCCCCTGTAATGGATCTGCGGGCGCATCGAGGTGATGTTCATGTAGCAGCGCAGGACGTCGAAGACCCTCACCTCATGCCCGCGCGAGCGCGCCGCCTCCACCAGGCGCTGCGTGGAGTAGAGCTTCGGATTTCTCGACAGGACGGCGATCTTCATTAGCGACCTCACAAGCGGTTGGCGGCGGTCCAAGGCAGGACCTCGTGACATGACTCGCCCGCACGGACGGCTCGGCCCGTGCACGCATCCTGCGCCGCCCCAGGGCATTGCCCGGACGGAGAAACAGGGTCTGCGACGCGTTCAGACCAGCGTCTGAATCGGCGTGGCCTGCAACCCGAGGATTTGGGTACCAAGCTTGAGGGCCTGGTCGGCAAACCCGTCCAGATCCCCCCAGGCATCGCCGGTATCCATGACGTCAGACATCAGCTCGCTGACCACACGCAGCTGATAGGCCCCATTGGCGCGTTCGGCCGGCGGGCTTGGCTCGGAGCATACATAGAGCACGGGCTCGGACTGCCCCATCGGCACGAAGGCCAAGATGAAGCGATAGACATGACCGTCACCGCTCTCGATCTCCCCGAGCAGTGACGCCGCATAGCCACCGATCTGATAACGGTGCTTCGGGATCGCGGTCTTGATGACTGGCGGCTCTTGCATCGGCGTACTCCTATGCTGATCGTAGGGATATGGGGGCGCCAGGCGCATGACACCAGCTGCGCCACGGCGGACTCAGAGTGCCGCGCCATAGTCGCAGGTGATCTCCTCGTCCATGGCGATCACCACCTTGGCGTAGAGATCGAAGCCGTCGAACTCGGCATTCGGGCACTCGCAGTGGTTCACCCAGCGCAAGAGATTGCTGCCTTGCCGGCCGGTCAGGCGATCCCGATCCGCATCATAGACCCAGAGCACATGGGAGCCGTCTTCCTCGACCCGCGGCCCTTCATAGGTGCCGATGAAGTCGCCCGGCGCGAAGCTGACCTTGGCAAAGCAGCCCCGGCCGTGAATGGGTGACGGCGCCGAGTAGACCCGTGCCCCCAAGGTCGAGGTCCATGAGCGTGCGCCCATGCGTCACCAGCTTCCGTGCGACTAAGACTTGCGAGCCTTGGCGAAGGCATCCGCCAGGGCGCCGCCCATGATCCCGGACGCCGGCGGTGTCGCCGGGCGATCCTGAGCCGCGCTTCTGGACGGCGCCTTGCGCGGTGCGCGCGAGGGCGGCGCGCCGCGACCCGCCCCGGCCGAGGTCCGGGGCTTGTCTCCCACCGGTGTCGGCTCGCCCAAGCGCATGCTCAAGGCGATGCGTTTGCGCTCCAGATCCACCTCCAGCACCTTGACCTTCACCAGATCGCCGGATTTCACGAACTCATGCGGATCCTTGACGAAGCGGTCCGCCAGCACGGAGATGTGCACCAGGCCGTCCTGATGGACGCCGATGTCGACGAAGGCGCCGAAGTTGGTGACATTGGTGACCGTCCCTTCCAGCATCATCCCGGGCTCCAGGTCCTTGAGCGTTTCGACCCCCTCCTTGAACTGCGCGGTCTTGAATTCCGGGCGCGGATCGCGGCCAGGCTTCTCCAGCTCGGCCAGGATGTCCTTGACGGTCGGCAGACCGAACTGCTCGTCGGTGAAGTCCTTGGGGTCGAGGCGGCGGAGAATGGTGCCCTCGCCGATCAGATCCGCGATGGTCTTGCCCGTCTTCTCGACGATGCGGCGCACCACCGGATAGGCCTCGGGGTGGACCGCGGAGGCATCCAGCGGCTCGTCGCCGCCCGGGACGCGCAGGAAACCGGCGCTCTGCTGGAAGGCCTTGTCGCCGAAGCGCGGCACCGCCATGAGGCTCTTGCGGTTGCCGAAGGCGCCGTTGGTCTCGCGAAAGTGGACGATGTTCTCGGCCAGACTGCGGTTGAGGCCCGACACCTGGGCCAGGAGCGGCACCGAGGCGGTGTTCAAATCCACGCCCACCGCGTTCACGCAGTCCTCGACCACGGCGTCCAGGGTGCGCGCCAGGCGGCTCTGATTGACGTCGTGCTGGTACTGACCGACGCCGATCGCCTTGGGCTCGATTTTGACCAGTTCGGCCAGCGGATCCTGGAGGCGCCGCGCGATGGACACGGCTCCGCGTAGCGAGACGTCCAGGTCGGGCAGCTCGTTGGAGGCGAACTCAGAGGCCGAGTAGACCGAGGCCCCTGCCTCGCTCACCACGATGGACTTGAGGCCCAGCTCCGGATGGCGCTGAATGAGGTCGCGCGCCAGACGATCGGTCTCGCGCGAGGCCGTGCCGTTGCCAATGCTGATGAGCTTGACGCCATGCGTCTTGGCCAGCGCGGCAAGCCGGGCGATGGAGCCGTCCCATTGGTTCTTGGGCACGTGCGGGTAGATGGTGTCGGTCGCCGCGACACGGCCGGTTCCATCGACCACAGCCACCTTCACGCCGGTGCGCAGGCCCGGATCCAGACCCAGGGTCGGCAGACGTCCGGCTGGCGCGGCGAGCAAGAGCGCCTTGAGATTGAGCCCGAAGACGCGGATCGCCTCCTCTTCCGCGGCCTCCATGAGGCGGTGCTTCAGCTCCAGATCGAGGCGCGTCATGAGCTTCACCCGCCAGGCCTTGCGCACCGTCTCCATGAGCCAGTCGTCGCCGGGGCGCCCCTGCTGGCGGACCTCGAAGCGGGCCGCGATGAGCCCACGGCAGACGGCATCCGGATCCTCGCCCTCCCCGGCCAGCAGCTCCAGGGTGATCACACCCTGGTTGCGCCCGCGAAACAGCGCCAGGGCACGGTGCGAGGGGACCTTGGCGATCGCCTCGCGATAGTCGAAATAGTCCGAGAACTTGTTGCCCTCCTGCTCCTTGCCCTCGATGACGCGCGAGACCAGGACGCCGTTCTCCCAGAGATGGTCGCGCAGCCGGCCGGTCAGCTCCGGATCCTCGGCGAAGCGCTCCATCAGGATCTGGCGCGCGCCCTCCAGGGCCGCCGCGTTGTCGGGCACCGCCTTGGCGGCGTCCACGTAAGCGGCGGCCAACAGCTCCGGCGTCTGCGTGGGGTCGCCCAGGATGGCATCGGCCAAGGGCTCCAAACCCGCCTCGCGCGCGATCTGCGCCTTGGTGCGGCGCTTGGGCTTGTAGGGCAGATAGAGGTCTTCGAGCCGCTGCTTGGTCTCGGCCACGGCGATCTCGGCCAGCAGCCCGTCGGTCAGTTTGCCCTGCTCCTCGATGCTCTTGAGCACGACCACGCGGCGCTCCTCGAGCTCGCGCAGATAGCCGAGCCGTTCCTCGAGGTGGCGCAGCTGCGTGTCGTCGAGACCACCGGTGACCTCCTTGCGATAGCGGGCGATGAAGGGCACGGTCGACCCCTCGTCCAGCAGCCGCACGGCCGCCTCTACCTGGGCCGGGCGGGCCGAAAGCTCTTGGCTGATGGTCTCGATGATCTTGGTCATAGGGTTCGGAATCTAGAGGATGCAAGGATGGTGGGGATCGGGGCGTTGCCCCTGGGGTGGATCCGGCGGCGACCTGGCCGCGTCAAGCGGATCCAGTCGGCCGGGGGGTCAATCGAGACGGCAGGCGTCGCCGTAAACGGCCATGATCGCCTTGAGCTCCGCGAGCAGGCGGTCGCGCTGGCGCGGTGTCAGATCCCGAACCTCGGGCAGGTCGGCACCGGCCTCCAGGGCCAGGATAGCCAGCCTGACCTGACGGCAGCCTTTGCCGCACAAGACCTCGACGCACGCCTCGACAGGGGGATCATCCGGGGACTGCACACATGCCTCCACTGGTGTGGGGCCGAGATTATAGGACGATGACGATTGGGGTCAAAATAGAGCGTGGCGCGACTTCCAACGAACAAGCGAGCGAGAACGACATGACGTGGCTGGAATGGCAACCATCGAGCGACACCCAAGACCTGCAATGGGGTGACATCCACCTGTGGAAGATCCGCGCGGACGAACGCGGCCTGGAGCCGGCCTTGGGCCTCGACTACCTGGATGCGCGCCAGCGCGCGCGCGCGCAACGCATGCGCCATGCCCATCACCGGGATCGCTACGTGCGCGCCCAGGCCGGGCTGCGGATCGTCCTCGCCGGCTATCTGCGCTGTGCGCCCGAGGAGATCGCGTTCCGGCACGGGCCGGCCGGAAAACCCTATGTGGCGGACGCCGCAGAGACCCTCTCCTTCAACCTCACGACGACGGGCGACCTGGCGTTGGTCGGTCTGAGCACGGGCAACGGCGCCGAGCACGAGCTCGGCGTGGACTGCGAGTGGATTCGCCCACGCGGCGACCTTCTCGGCGTCGCCAGACGCATGTTCGAACCGCAGGTCGTTCAGGCGCTGGAAGAGACCCCGGAACCCGAGCGGCTGGACAGCTTCTATCGCGCCTGGACGGCACTCGAAGCCGACGCCAAGGCCGATGGCCGCGGCCTCTTTCGGCCCCGTCCCGCCGACGCGCGCCGCCCGGTTGTGCTCCACTGCATCCCGGAGCCGGGCTACATCGCCGCCATCGCCCGCGCGACGCTGCCGCCCGTTGCCAGCTGGAAGGCCTTTCACCTCGACGGAGCCTGAGCCGACCCGGCACAGGCTGCCGCCAAGGCGATTAGGCCGCCGTCCAGCCGATCAGGCCGGTGTAGGCCGTGAGCAGCACGATGCCGCCGAAGACGATGCGATACCAGGCGAACACCGTGAAGTCGTGCCGACTGATGAAGCGCAGCAAGCCGCGCACGGCGATGAAGGCGCTGATGAAGGAGGCCACGAAGCCGACCGCGAACATCGGCAGATCCGCGGCCGCCAGAAGGTCGCGATGCTTGAGCAGATCGTAGAGCGTCGCCGCGAACAGGGTCGGGATGGCCAGGAAGAAGGAGAACTCGGTGGCCACCCGCCGGGAGAGACCGAAGAAGAGACCGCCGATGATGGTGGCCCCGGAGCGCGAGGTCCCGGGGATGAGCGCCAGCGACTGGGCGAAACCGATCTTGAGGGCGTCGCGCCAGGTCATATCGTCGACGTCATGCACGCGGATCTGATGCTCGCGCCGCTCCGCCCAGAGGATGAGCAAACCACCGACGATGAGCGCGAGCGCCACCGGCACCGGGTAGAAGAGATGCGCCTTGATCGCGCTCGCGAAGAGGAGTCCGAGCACCGCGGCCGGCAGGAAGGCGATCAACAGATTCGTCACGAAGCGCCAGGAGGTGCGATCGCGCCGCCCCAGTCCGGTGGTCACGCCCCAGAGCTTGGCGCGATATTCCCAACAGACGGCCAGGATGGCGCCGGACTGAATGACGATCTCGAACACCTTGCCCTTGGCGTCGTTGAAGTCCAGCAGCTCACCCGCGAGGATCAGGTGCCCGGTGCTCGACACCGGCAGGAACTCCGTCAATCCCTCGACCACGCCGAGCACGAGAGCCTTAAACAGCAGTATCAGCTCCAAAGCAGCATCCTCATGAGTACAGTTGTCGGTTGTCAGTGATCAGTTGTCAGTTGTCAAAGTCATGCGGGTCTCTGCTCGGCCAGAGACCGACTGCATGCGAATACGAAAAGGGTCAAGGCATTCGAGTCGTTACAGGGGTGTCCGCGCAGGAGCGTCGCCGCGATTCTTCGGCGGCAGCCGCACGTCGGTCAGGTGGGATGTCTCCATCAGCGAGACCCGGATGGGGCCGCTGAGCGATGGTTCTGGTCTCAGCCGGAGAGGGTCTCCATCCGGATCCTGACCACGGGCTCGATGACGGAGTCGAGTGCCTCGATCTGGGCGATGGCCTGGTTCATGTGCCCCTCGACGACGCGGTGGGTCAGCATCACGAGCGGGACATGGGACTCGCCCTCCCCCGGCTCCTTCTGCTTGATCGCCTCGATGCTGATGCCGTGGTTACCCAGAATGCTCGCAATCCGCGCCATGACGCCGGGCTGATCCAAGGCGGATAGACGCAGGTAATAGGCCGTCTCCACCTGTTCGATGGACAACAGAGGTGTGTCGGCCAGCTCGTCCGGCTGAAAGGCCAGATGCGGCACGCGGTTGTTGGGATCCGTCGTCAGTGCGCGCACCACGTCGACGATGTCGGCGACCACGGCGGAGGCCGTCGGCAGCGAACCCGCGCCCGCGCCATAGTAGAGCGTCGGACCCACGGCATCGCCCTTGACGAGGACCGCGTTCATGACGCCATCCACGTTGGCGATCAGACGCCGCTCCGGGACCAGCGTCGGATGCACGCGCAGTTCGATTCCGCCCGGCGAGCGGCGCGCAATGCCCAAATGCTTGATGCGATAGCCGAGCTCCGCCGCATAGGCGACGTCCTGGGCGTCGATCTTGGAGATCCCCTCGGTGAAGCAGCGGTCGAATTGCAGCGGGATGCCGAAGGCCAATGAGCCCAGGATGGTGAGCTTGTGCGCGGCGTCGATGCCCTCGACGTCGAAGGTCGGATCGGCCTCCGCGTAGCCGAGCGCCTGGGCCTCGGCCAGCACGTCCGTGAAGGCGCGACCCTTGTCGCGCATCTCGGTGAGAATGAAGTTACCAGTGCCGTTGATGATGCCGGCGATCCACTCGATGTGGTTGGCCGCGAGCCCTTCGCGCAGGGCCTTGATGATGGGGATGCCGCCCGCGACGGCCGCCTCGAAGCCGACCATGACCCCGTGCTTTTGAGCGGCGGCGAAGATCTCGTTGCCATGCCTGGCGATCAATGCCTTGTTGGCGGTGACGACGTGCTTGCCATTCTCGATGGCCTTGAGCACCAGCTCGCGCGCCGGTGAATAGCCGCCGATCAGTTCGATGACGACTTGGATCTCGGGGTCTTCGACGACGGCGAAGGCGTCGTCGCCGATCTGGCCGATTCGGTCCAGGCCATCGATGGTCTCGGGCGTATAGTCACGCGCCGCCGCGCGCGCGATCTGGATACCGCGACCCGCGCGACGAGCGATTTCCGCGGCGTTGCGCGTCAGCACGCTCACCGTGCCGCCGCCGACGGTTCCCAGCCCTAACAATCCGACCTTCACCGGTTCCATGCATCTCACCTCGGTTCACAGACACCACCCCGCGACGACGCACGGGGCTCGCGCCCGACGATTCAACAACACTCGTGGAACGCCCGGGCGAGACCCGGGCGCGAAAGGGGATCAAGCGCCAGCGCGGGAGTCCTGCCGGAACATCTCCTTGATGCCGCGGATCGCCTGGCGCGTGCGATGCTCGTTCTCGATGAGACCGAAGCGCACATGGCCGTCGCCGTACTCGCCGAAGCCGATCCCCGGCGACACCGCGACCTTGGCCTCGCTCAGCAGCTTCTTGGAGAACTCCAGCGAGCCCATCTCGCGGTAAGGCTCCGGGATGGGCGCCCAGGCGAACATGGTCGCCTTCGGCGGCTCGATCTTCCAGCCCGCGGCATTGAGGCCGCTGCAGAGCACGTCACGGCGGCTCTCGTACATGTCGCTGATCTCGCGGACACAGGCCTGAGGCCCCTCCAGCGCCGCAATCGCGGCCACTTGAATCGGCGTAAAGGTCCCGTAGTCCAGGTAGGATTTGATGCGGGCCAGCGCGGAGACGAGCGTCTTGTTGCCACACATGAATCCCACCCGCCAGCCGGGCATGTTGTAGCTCTTCGACATGGAGAAGAACTCCACGGCGATGTCCTTGGCGCCCGGAATCTGCAGGATGGACGGCGCCTTGTAGCCGTCGAAGACGATGTCGGCATAGGCGATGTCATGCACGACCCAGATGCCGGCCTCGCTGGCGATGTCCACCACCTTCTGGAAGAACTCCAGTTCCACGCACTGCGTGGTGGGATTCCCCGGAAAGTTCAGGACCAGCATCTTGGGCTTCGGCCAGGACTCCTGGATGGCCTTCTTCAGCTCCTCGAAGAAGTCGACGTCCGGCGTCAGGCGCACATGGCGCACATCGGCACCCGAGATGATGAAACCATAGGGATGGATGGGATAGGCCGGATTCGGCACCAGCACCGTATCTCCCGCCCCCATGGTCGCGAGCGCCAGGTGCGCAAGCCCCTCCTTGGAGCCAATGGTCACGATGGCCTCGGAGTCTGGGTCCAGATGCACGTCGAACCGGTCCCGGTACCAGTGACAGATGGCGCGTCTGAGCCGGGGGATGCCGCGCGAGACCGAATAGCGGTGGGTATCGCGACGATGGGCGGCCTCTGTGAGCTTGTCGACGATGTGCTGCGGCGTCGGCTGATCGGGATTTCCCATCCCGAAATCGATGATGTCCTCGCCCCGCGCTCGTGCCTCGGCCTTCAACTCGTTCACGATGTTGAAGACATAGGGAGGCAGCCGCTTGATGCGGTTGAAATCAGACTCGGGGGCGACCACGGAGAACCTCTTCAAGAATGGTTGAGATGGAAACCCTAGAGTCTACAGGCCGACCCGCGAGATTCAAATACGTGCGTCGACCGGGTGTAACCACAACTGATGCCGAGGTCGGTTGAGACGAGGTCCGAGGCGCAACGAAACGGCGCGTCTTGGGCCTCCTGCCATCTGCCCAACCGAGGGAGTCGGTCAGGCGCGCATCACGATGAGATCGGCCCACGCGCACGCGCAGCCCTGTCGAGGTTGCGATCAACCGGCACGCACACCACCTTCTTCGAGACCCGTGCCCGCCCTCGCACAAGATAGGACAACCGCCCGTGAACCGCGTCCTCCTGGCATGCGCCCTCTGTCTGGCGAGCCTGATCGGCTGCAGCCGCATCACCATCGCCTACAACACGGCCGACTTCTTCGCCAAACAATACGCCGTAGACTACCTGAACCTGGCGACCGACCAGGTATCGCGCTGGGAGCCTCGCCTCGAGCGCGAGCTGGCACGGCATCGCTCGGACGAGCTCCCGCACCTGGCCGCCTTCTTCGACCAAACCTTGAAGGCCAGTCAGAGCGGTTTCGATCGCGACAACATGACCTGTCTGACCCATGCCTTCAGAGATCTCTACAAACGCCACGCCCGACTGGCGATCGCCTTGGCAGCCCCCCTGCTCGCCGACCTGACAGCGAGCCAAGTGGGCGCGCTGGAGCGCCGCTTTCGAGAGGAAGCCACGGAGGACCGCGAGGATCTGGCGAAACGCAGCCTGGCCTGGGAGAAGATGAAACGGACCCGTCGCTACGTCGAATCCATCGAAGCCTGGACAGGTCCGCTGCGCGACGATCAAAAGGCCATCGTGGCCGATGTGACCGGGCGCATACCGGACGCCGAGGCGGCGGTGGTCGACTACAGAGCCCGTCAACGACAGGCGCTGATCTCACGCCTGCGCAGCGGTGCCAAAGAGCCGGAGATCGCCGCCTTCATGACGGCCTGGCTGGTCGATTTCCGTGACTTGCCGCCGCCGCTCGAACGCGCCGGGGACGCGATCGAGGCACGTATCCAGGAACTCTTCATCCGAATGGGCGCCAGTTTCGACGACGGCCAGCGCAGGCATCTGGAGAAACGCCTGCGGCAACTGCGCGATGACCTGATGCAGCTGCAGAAGCACCCGCGCATGGCACCCATGCCCTGCTAGCACCTGCTGCGCCAAGCATGCGCCCGCCGCGCTAGAAGAGGTCGTCCATGACGCGTGGCGCGGAGCGCTTGACGGTGCGCGAGGCAGACGTGGAGGCGCGCTTTCTGCTGGTCGACTTGGTCGAGCTGGTGGAGGGCGGCCCCGCGACCTTGATCGGCTCGGGGCCGAGCAGATTCTCGCGGTACTCCTCCTGGACCAGCTCCAGAATGCCGCTCTTCGATCGGGTCTCCACGCCGCGCGCGGGGTCGACACGCACCTGCACCAGCCCAGTCGGCGGATCCAGCTTGGCAATCGGCTGATCCTTTAGGGCATCCGCCATGAAATCGGCCCACAACCCCAAGGCGGCCCTGCCGCCCTCCTCGCCGCGACCGAGCTTGCCGAAGTCGTCGAAGCCCATCCAGGCGATGGTCACGAAATTGGCCTGGTAGCCCGCGAACCAAGAGTCGCGCACGTCATTGGTTGTTCCAGTCTTGCCGACGATGTCGGAGCGCTTGAGCTTGAGCGCGCGCTTGCCCGTGCCGTGCTCGACCACCTCGCGCAGCAAGGAGGTGATCTGATAGGCCGTGCGGGGATCGATGACCTGTTCGGCCGGCACGCCGCGCTGGGTGCCCGCGGTCGTCGCAGGCTTGTCGCCTGTCTTGTACCAGCAATCGGCGCAGGATCTGCCCGGATTGGCCTCGAAGACGATGCTGCCGTCCGCGTCCTCGATGCGCTGGATGAAATAGGGAATCACGTGATAGCCGCCATTGGCGAAGACGGCATAGCCCTCGGCCAGCTTCACCGGCGAGAGCTCGCCGGTTCCGAGCGCCATCGAGAGGCCCAAGGGCATGGCATCGAGATCGAACCCGAAGCGGCTGATGTACGCCTGGGCGTCCTCCAGGCCCACGCTTTGCAGCAGGTTGATGCTGGCCAGGTTGCGCGAGAGCGCGAGTGCCTTGCGCATCCGGATCGGACCCAGCTCCTTGTGGTCGGAATTCTTCGGATTCCAGCGCTCATTGCCCTTGAGTTTCACCGCCTGATCCTTCAAGAGACTTGCCGGCGTCCATCCCTTGTTCAGTGCGGACGCATAGACGAAAGGCTTGAAGCTGGAGCCGGGCTGACGGCGCATATCGACGGCGCGGTTGAACTTGGAGTCCGAGAAGGAGTAGCCACCGACCAGGGCGCGAACCGCGCCATCATGCGGATCGACCGACACCAAGGTGCCCGACACGGCCGGCACTTGGGAGAGCGTCCTCGCACGCTTCTCGCCCTGCTTCAGCCGCACGAGGTCGCCGACGGCGATCGCGTTCGAGGACGTGCGGCGCTCGCCACGCCAGCGCGCGGAGTTGCGGGAGCTACGCGCCCAGGACATCTGACTGCCCTTGAGGCTGACCCGCTTGCCCTTGCCCATGTAGACCTCAACGACGGACGCGCTGACCTGCGTGACCAGCCCAGGCTCAAGCTCCGGAATGGAGGTGACGCCGTCGAGGTAGTCGTCCATCTCCTTCTCGCTCATCGCGGAGAGATCCAGGGTCGCCTCCGGGCCGCGATAGCCGTGGCGACGGTCGTAGCGGCGCAATGAGGTCCGCACCGCATCCTGCGCGGCCCTCTGCAACCGCGAATCGATGGTCGTGGTGATCTTGTAACCCTGGCTCAGCGCCTCCTCGCCATAGAAGCGGATGATCTCCGCGCGCGCCATCTCGGCGACGTAGCCGGCGTCGAGATCCCGCGCGCGACGGTGCAGACTCGCCATGTCCGGCGTGTTGACCGAGATCTCGTACTCCATCTGGTCGATGTAGCCCAAGTCACGCATGCGCCCCAGGACGTAGTCGCGACGCTCGAGCGCACGCTCCGGGTTGGTGATGGGATTGTTGGTCGATGGCGCCTTCGGGAGGCCCGCCAGCATGGCGACCTCGGCGACGCTGAGCTGACTGAGATCTTTGTCGTAGTACAGCGCGGCGGCGGACGAGATACCGTAGGCGCGGTGGCCGAAGAAGATCTGGTTCAGATAGAGCTCCAGGATCTCCTCCTTGCTCAACGCCTGCTCGACGTGCAGGGTCAGCAGGATCTCGGTCAGCTTGCGTTGAAAGGTCTTTTCCGGGGAGAGAAAGAAGTTGCGGGTGACCTGCATGGAAATGGTGCTGCCGCCCTGCGACTTCACGCCGGTCGCGACATAGCTCAGGAGCGCGCGTGCCATGCCCACGGCATCCACACCGCTGTGCTCGTAGAAACGGCTGTCCTCGGTCGCCAGAAAGGCCTGGATGACGATCGGCGGGATCTCCTTGATCGAGACGGGACGACGTCTCTGGATACCGAACTCCGCCATGAAGCCGCCATCGGCGCTGAAGACACGCAAGGGCTCCTTGAACTGGACATTGCGCAGGCTCTGCACGTCGGGGAGTTCGGGAAGGGTGATATTCACGAAGACGGCCGCGCCGAGCAGTCCCAAGGCGAGAAGCTGCAAGGGGATTCCCAACCCGCTACCGAGGAAGTGGAGGAACCAGCCTGGCGCGGACCGCGGGGCGCGTGTCGGGCGTTTGGAAACGGCGGGCTTGGTGCGGACGGCTTTCTTGCGGGGTCCGATCGACCGGGGGGAGCCTTTGGCCGATCTCGGCTTCGGGCGAGATGCCTCTGTCGTTTCTGTCTGTTTCTTATCCAAAATCCACTCCGCCCGTAGCGATTCTATCCGCGCTCGTTGGGCTCGAAAAAGAGAACGGGAGGCCAGTTGGTGGCCGCGGCGATTGTACACCAGGGTTCAAGCGGCCTGATCCGGCAAATGCCCCGCATAGGCAGGCAAGCCGGAGCCGCAACGCCCGTTGTCAGTTTTTCGTTCCAGAGAGCCGTTTGAGGTAGCGCGTCCCGCCAAGCTGATGCATCTGCTTGGCAATGCGCGCGGCACGCCGCTGCACCTTGGGCGAGGGCTCGTCGAGCCGGTAGATGTTGGGATTTGGGAGAACGGCTGCAAGCAGCGCGGCATCATCGCCCTTCACCGCCGCGACGGGACGGGAGAAATACCGCCAGCTCGCGGCCCCGACGCCATAGGTTTCCGGGCCGAATTGCGCGATGTTGAGGTAGACCTCCAGGATTCGCTGCTTTGACCAGAAGGTCTCGATCAAGAAGGTAAACCAGACCTCGAGGCCCTTGCGCAGGAAATCGCGACCGGACCAGAGAAAGAGGTTCTTCGCCGTCTGCTGGCTGATGGTGCTCGCCCCGCGCAGCCGCCCGCCGCCCTTGAAGGTCTCGACCGCCTTGCGCAACTCGACCAGGTCGAAACCGCGATGCGTCGGAAAGCGCTGGTCCTCCGACGCGAGCACGGCCAGGGCGACCTCGGCGGGAATCAAGTCCCAATCGACCCACTCGTGATAGACATAGGGGGCCTTGGCACCCTCGAAATGGGCCGTCACCCAATGCTGGGCCATGACCGCCGAGCCGGGTGGATCTGCCCAGCGGAAGAGCACCACGAGCAGCATCGAGAGGATCACGAAGCCGCTGACCACGCCCGCGATCCACTTCAGCACGGGACGCACCCGTCGTCGGCTCGCCATGGCGGTACTCAAGCGGCGCCGCGGACGGCCCAGGCGATGTCGGCCGCCTGGCGATTGCCCGCCACGTCATGCACGCGAAAGACCTGGACCCCGCTCATGACCCCGATGGCTGTGGTGGCACAGGTCGCTGGCATGAGCTGTTCCGCGTCGGCTCCGCCGCAGATGGCGCCCATGAAGCGTTTGCGGCTGGTCCCGAGCAGAACGGAAAATCCCAACGCGACCAGTGTCCCGAGCCCTGCCAGCAAGGCCAGGTTGTGGTCGGCCTGTTTGCCGAACCCGATCCCCGGATCGAGCAGGATGTTGTGCTCCGGCACTCCCGCCGCCATCGCCGCATCGGCGCGCGCGGCCAAGTGGTCGCGGACCTGGCCGACGACGTCCTGGTAGCTGGGCTCCAGCTGCATCGTCTCGGGTCGGCCTTGGCGGTGCATCAGCACGATGGGCACGTCCCGATCGGCCGCGAGCGGCAGCATCCGAGGGTCGTCGCAGCCGGCCGATGTATCATTGATCCAACTCGCGCCGGCCTCGAGCGCGGACCGCGCAACCTGCGCGGAGGTGGTGTCGATGCTCAGCGGCGTGGTCGGCGCAATCCGCTCCCGCAAGCGCCCGATGACGCCAAGCACACGCCGCTCCTGCTCTTCGGCGGGCACGGACCGCGATCCAGGGCGCGTGGACTCGCCACCGATGTCGAGGATGTCGGCACCCTGCGCGAGCATCGCCAGTGCGTGGCGCAGGGCCGCGTCCGCATCCAGGTAACGCCCACCGTCCGAGAAGCTGTCGGGCGTGAGGTTCAGAATGCCCATGATCTTCGGGCGTTCGCCGCCAGCAGAGGGTTGAATCTTCATGAAGGACCTGTCGATGAGCCGGCGCCATGACGCCGGATAGCGGAATCGGACGTGACGGAATCGGACATGATTGTGCCAGGATATCGGAGCAACGCCAGCCGTGATGACGGTATGAGCGCATTCATCGGCACCCCGGTAGAATGCCGCGCCCACGCGCCATCTGGTCGCGCGCCGCCAGTCTGGGCGGAAAACGGCCGACGAATTCAGCTAACAGTCGAGAGATGCTTCATGAACACGCGAAACCCTGTCCCCACGCTGCTGTTCGCCGCCGCACTGACCGGATGTGCATTCTCTGGCGGTCAGGTCGGCACCTTGCCGCCCCCGCAACGCCCTGATGAGGCGGGCACCCTGACCATCTATCGCGATGGCTCGCTCATTGGCATCTTCGGGACCATGCATGTCTCGCTCGACCAAACGGACCTCTACCGGCTCGGCATGAACCAGAGTTACAGCATGCGGCTCACCCCAGGGCACTACTTCCTCAATTATTCCATCGGCTTGAATGACTGCGGCGGTGTCGTCAACGTGCAGCCGCGCCAGACGCTCAGATTGCGCCTCACGCCGGACTGCATGATGGATCCAGACTAACTCAGGCAGTGCCCAGGGAAACCAGGGGGTTGCCAGGCAACCATCGGAACGCTCTATACTCACGCAGCTGGATCGGTATCTTGTCACCCATTCGCGAGGGAATCGATCAATGTTGCCTGAGACGCAAGCAGACGAGAGGCGCTGTAACGAACGGATCTCTTGGACATGTCACGCACGGCTCCTCCCACTGAGTCTTCAGCCAAGGACACCCATGCTCGGTATGCATGATGTAACGGGGCAAGACATCAGCGAAGGCGGCCTGCGGGTCTGCACAGACCGGCTATTCGCACTGCAGTCGCGGCTCCTGGTCGAAATGGAGTCCCCGGAGCTTCCCAAGGGGATTCAGGCCGTGGGTTCCGTCGCCTGGATCTCGCCCTCGCCAGGGGATGACCAGTGGTGTCTAGGCATCGAGTTTTCCGATGTCGGCGACCATGCCCTTGCCAGTATCCGCAACCTTCTGCTGCATGAGCAGTACCCGTGCGACTGGGCAGATCGTGACCACCTCCCGCACACCCTCGACCAGACAACCGCTTAGGCCGCAAGCGCACAGCTTATCCACAGCGCTGATCACAGGGATTGGGGACAACCCTGGCGAGGCCGACTTCACCGGCGTTCGCGCACGGCGCGCTGAGTGGTGAGTGGTGAGTGGTGCGGACGCTGATTCGATCGCCATTTCGCGCGCTCGGATCAGCCCTTACAGAGGTGGCGGTAGACCTCGAGATAGCGTTCCGCCGGCTGTCGCCAGGAATAGTTGCCCCGCATGCCGTTGACGCGGAGCTGGCGGAAGTACCCTGGGAAGCGCCGCCATAGGGCAATGGCGCGGCTCATGGCGCTCTCCAAACCGGCCTCGGTCGGGTCGTCAAAGACATAACCGTTGCGCACATCGAAGGATTTGTCCGAATAGTGCGCGTCGAACACGGTATCGGCGAGCCCGCCGACACGCCGCACGATGGGTACGGTCGCGTACTTCATCGCGATCAGCTGGGTCAACCCGCAGGGCTCGTAGAGGCTCGGGATCAGAATCATGTCGGCGCCGGCATAGATGAGGTGCGCCAGCCCCTCATCGTAGGTCAGCTCCAGCTGGCAATCGGGGCTCGGATCCAGCTCGGCCTTCAATGCCTCGAACTGGGCCGAGATCTCAGGGTCGAGCGAGGAGCCGAGCAGCACCAGTTGGCAGCCCTCGGCCAAGGCATAGCGGATCCCATGCTGAATGAGGGCCACGCCCTTCTGACGATCAAGCCGACTGACCACGGCGAAGATGGGCTTCTCCGTCTCT
The DNA here is from genome assembly GCF_016583565.1 of Thiocystis violacea. Classification (GTDB taxonomy): domain Bacteria; phylum Pseudomonadota; class Gammaproteobacteria; order Chromatiales; family Chromatiaceae; genus Thiorhodococcus; species Thiorhodococcus violaceus_A. The sequence goes on from NZ_NRRF01000001.1 coordinate 26,232, forward strand.
GCCAGCCCCATGCGGCTTCTCAGCTCACGGCGGTTCACCGCCTTCAGCGGAAGCGACGCCGGTCCGAACTGTACTGGAATCGCGTCATCGGTCTCGGGGCTCCAGACGCTCGCGTCGATCCCGTTCAGGATGCCGCCGAATTTGTGTCGATGGGCCTGGAAGACGGACTGCAGCCCCATGCCCTGATCCGTGTTCTGGATCTCCCAGGCATAGCGCGGCGAGACGGTATTGACGAAATCGGCGGCGACGATACCGCCTTTCATGAGGTTGGCGACGCGCGCGTCTCCAGGATCCTGCAGCCGATCCGGAATCATGAGGCTCACCGGATCCAAGCCGACCTGACGCAGAATGGAGACGTCCACCCGCCCTTGATAGCCGACATTATGCAGGGTGTAGCAGGTGCGAATGCCGTCGAGGCCGAGTGCCCGGTAGCGCTCGAGCAGCAGCACCGGCACCAGGCCGGTTTGCCAGTCGTGGCAGTGCAGGATGTCCGGCCGGCGCTCGGAGCGCAGCACGAATTCGAGGACGGCACTCGAGAAGAACGCGAACCGCTCGGCATCGTCGGCCTCGCCGTAGATCTGCCCGCGCCGGAAGTAGCCGTGCTCGCCGCGAGGATCGAAGAACACACAGCGCACCCCATTCAGCTCGGCGTGAAGCAGGTGGCATTCGAGACGTCGATCGTAAAAGGGAACGCTGAGAGGGGCTTCGGCCTCGGTCAGGCCGCCGATGAATGACTGCTTCAGGATGTCATAGTAGGGCAGCAGGATCTCGACGGTCTCTCCCCGGTCGAGGAGTTCGTGCGACAAACCCTGAATGACATCTCCCAACCCTCCAGCCTTGGCGATGGGCGCACACTCGGCGCTCACCATGGCGATATGCATCGGCCTGCCCCCTCACTCTACTTCGACACGGCGCAGCGGCGGGATCTCGCCGTGCAATGAATTAGTCTTCGCGTTGAGTGCCCAGCTCAGGTGGCGGATGCTGTGCCAGCGCCCTCCTCAGCAACGCGGGATCGTCCACCTTGAGGACGAACTCGAAACGCCCGCCGGGACCAACGCGATAGCGATGACCGAAGAGATCGACCTCGCTGTTCGGAGTCGCCCAGCCGCGAAGATGGAGTTCGGCCTCAACCACCAGATCAGCGCCAGTCGCTGTGGGCCTACCATAGACCAGAGTGGGGATGGGGAATGCGGCCGGTGTCGCATTCTCTTGCGCGGCCGTTTCAATGGGCAGTGCGCATGGCGCGTCCCCTGCTCGGACCGCAGCTTGGCCTCGGGTATCGCTGTGATCCCGGCCTGGCGCATGCGTCTCTCCCCAGGGATGCGCCTCGGCTACTGGGCTGAGGGAGTCAGCCGAACCCGGCGCGGAAGCGGCCCACGACGGCCAGGCCTGGCCAGACGCCTGCCACTGCGGCGACATCTGCCCGCCTGTCGGTCGCGCCCCATCGCTGGTTGCCGAGACGGGGAGCAGTCCCTCCGCGGACAGCCCGGCGGCGCGCACGACCGCCCAGTCCAGCCCGTCGAGCCCGATCCCTGTCGCATGCTGCAAGCGGTTGGAGCGCGCCAGTAAGAGCCAACCGCCCTCCCCGTTCGTGAGTCCGAGCTCCGCCTCGAACTGGGCATAGTCCTGGCCGACCCTGAAGGCCGCATCACCGCCCCCGCCGAGACCTGCGCGCTGCAGCCGGATCTCGTGCGACGTGTCAGATCCGCCCTGGTCGCGCAGCCTGCGCAGCCGAAGCACGGCCTCGGGGTGGCCGTCCGTTGCGGGAAAACCGGCCCCATAGCTCATGAAATCGTCGGCGTGGAGATTCCAACGAACCCGCAGATCCTCTGTCGATCCTGGATAGAGGACGAGGCGGGTCGTCTCGAAGGCGAGCGGAAACTTTGGACGCAGCGGCTGCGTTGGGGGCGCAAGATCGGGGGGCACACTGGCCGCGGGGCCGGTCGAGGCGTCTACAGCAATGAGATCCTGGGTGCCTTGAGAGGCGTCATCGGCCGGTGTGTCCGGGCACTCTGACAAGGCGTCGGCGTCGTTATCGATGATGCACTCTCCCGCTTGAACGACGCCTCAAGGCCAACCTCGTCTCAGTCTCGTCGTAAGGCCCGGATCGCGGACCGATCCGGCTCTCTCCAGCACCCTAGCCGCCCGAGCCCAGGGGCTCACCAAGCGCGGCTGGCGGGTGCTCCGCGGCCGGTGAGTGACCGGCCAGACGCAATGCCTCCTCGACCTGGCTCAGCGCCTCGTCCGCCGGACCTGTGCGCGCGTAGAGGTGCGGAATCCAGGCATCGCCCCAAAAGAGGAAACAGCTGGTCTCCGCCTCGAGGATGAGTCGGCGCGCACGCACCATGGCGTCGCCGGCGACCTGGTAGACACTCTGGCAATCGCGGCACAGCGCCCAGTATCTCTGACTCAGCCGGGACACCTCGGCCACGGCGGCCCGCTGAGAGGGACTCCCTGCCCAGCGTGACAGATCGTCGCCGCTGAGGCATCCCACGTTCCAGGCACCGGTCTGCACCCTGGCGCGCGCCGCATGCCTGGCAGGCTCCAGATAGTCGCTCAACAGCACGGGCGTCACCGGGCAGTGGCCGCCGCGGCAGCGGTCCATGTAGGGCGCCAGGAAGTGGCCGTAGAACCCGGACGCCTCGTGGGTCTGCCGGAACCAACCGCCGTTCTCCGCATCCGACCAACTGGTGAAGAGTCGGCTCTCGGTCGGTCGCGGCGACATGGCGACCCGCAGGCGCAGCTCCTTTTCGAGCCAGAGCGGGTCCAATCCACTCTCCTGCGCGCTGGAGAGATCCCGGTCCTGAGGCACGACGGTAATGCAAAAGCCCTGATGGCAGGCGACATAGGGCCTCAGGATATCGTTGATGCCGTCCTCCGGGCGCACGTGCACCCCGTCGACGACCACATACTCGTAACCCGTCTGGATCAGCGCCGGGATCATCTCCATGGTAAAGGCCATCTCCGGCGGCCAGAACCCGCGCGGCACGCGCCCGAACACGCGGTCCATGATGGCGCGTCCGCGCTCGAGCTGCTCGCGCCAATCGTCGCGCGGGATGAGCGGGAAGATTGGATGGTAGTAGCCCATCCCCACCAGCTCGATGTTGCTGGACTCGCGATACCGCTCCAACATCAGCGGGATGTCGACGAGATGGCGGTAGCGGTCGATCACCTCGGGGTCTAGAAACTGCTCCAGCAAGATACCGGAAAAGCCGACATGGAGGCGAGCCACATCCCGATACCGTTCGGCATAGCGGACCGTTCGCTCGTAGCAGCGGATGATCTCTTCCGCTTCCCAGGGGTTGGCATCGATCAGCAGGCGCAGATTCCCGGGGGGCTGGTGCATGTGCAACCCGAGGACGTGAAAGATGTTGGTCTCTGCCATGAATCCTCACAACGACCCAGTCAGCGCAACTTGACCCGTCGATGCAATCGACTGGCTCCGGCTGGAAGCCAGCTGCAAGGCGCGCCACGACCCAGCAGGCGACGCGCTCGCCTGCTCAACATTAAACAATGCGGGGATTGCGGTCAAAGACCGGCCCCTGGTCCGCGAGCACCGGAGTCGCCTCCGCAGCGCGCGCGACCCGCCAGGGTCCGGCGACCCGCTCAACGTCCCTCCAGAACCTGAATGCTGCGCGATCGCACGAGCTGCGGACCGGATTCCACGCGACGCTGGTCGGACGGAGCAGTGACGTCGTTCGTCGAGGCGCGCGCGGTGTCCAGGGCGAGAGACCAGTGCGCGGACGCCAATGCCGGCAGCTCGAAGGCGCGCGCCTGCTCGCCCATGTTGATCAGCACATGGAGCAGATCCTCGTCCTGACGGGTCGGCGCCAGCGTGAAGGCCAGCCAACGCAGCGCGGGGTCGTCCCAGTCCGGCGCATCGAGCTTTTCCCCATGCCAGGTGATGTCGGGCAGCTCGGAGCCCTGCATCGGCTTGCCGGAGAAGAAATGCCGCCGCTGAAGACTCGGGTGGCGCTTACGCAGCGCGATCAAACCGCGGACGAACCGCAGCATCTCGGCCTCACGCTCCATGAGCGACCAGTCGAGCCAGTTCAGTGCGTTGTCCTGACACCAGGCGTTGTTATTGCCGTCCTGGCTGCGGAGCACCTCGTCGCCCGCGAGCAGCATGGGGATACCCTGACTCAAGAACAGCAGGGTCAGCAGGTTCTTGGCCTGGCGGCGGCGCAGCGCCAAGATGGCCGCGTCCTTGGTGACGCCCTCGACACCGCAATTCCAGCTCAGGTTGTCGTTGGTCCCGTCGCGATTGCCTTCGCGGTTTGCGAGATTGTGCTTGCGGTTGTAGGAGACGAGATCCCAGAGGGTGAAACCGTCGTGACAGGTCACGAAGTTGACGCTATTGATGGGTTTGCGCAGATTGGCCTGATAGAGGTCGCTGCTGCCCGTGAGTCGGGTCGCGATCTCGGGCACCAGACCCTCGTCGCCGCGCACGAAGCGGCGAATGCTGTCGCGGTAGCGCCCGTTCCACTCCATCCAGCGATAGCCCGGGAAGGTTCCGACCTGGTAGAGGCCAGCGGCGTCCCACGCCTCGGCGATGATTTTCGATGCCGCCAGGGTATCGGACAGCTCGATCTCCCAGAGGACGGGCGGATTGGCCATGGGTCGACCGTCGGCGTCGCGCGCCATGGCGCTGGCGAGGTCGAAGCGGAAACCGTCGACATGCATCTCCCGCACCCAGTATTCCAGCGCATCGACGATAAAGTGCGTCACCATCGGATGATTGGCGTTCACCGTGTTGCCACAGCCGGTGAAATCCAGATAGATGCCCTTGTCGAGACCGTCCAGACAATAGAAGGTCTCGTTGCCGAAGCCCTTGAAGGTCATCATCGGTCCGCCCGCCCCACCCTCGCTGGTGTGGTTGAAGACGACGTCCATGATGACACCGATACCCGCGCGGTGCAGGGCCTTGACCATGTCGCGGAACTCGCGCCGGTGCGTGCCCTCCCGCGGTGTCACGCAGAAGCCCGGATGTGGCGAGAAGAAGCCGAAGCTGCTGTAGCCCCAGTAATTGGCCAGACCCGCATCCCATACCTGCGGCGGGACATCTTGCTCATCGAACGCCATGACGGGCATCAGCTCGACATGGGTAATTCCCAGATCCTTGAGATAGGGAATCTTCTCGATCAGACCCAGAAAGGTTCCGGGATGCCGGACCCCGGAGCTGGGATGGCGTGTAAAGCCGCCGACATGGAGCTCATAGACGACGGTCTGCTCAGTGGGCAACCGCAGTGGGGTGTCGCCCTCCCAATTGTATTCCTCCGCCAGGACGATCGCCCTTGGGGAATCGTGGGGACTGACCCCGTCGACCTGGCGTCGCCAGCGATTCCAGCTGCTGACGTTGACCGCCCTAGCCCATGGATCGACCAGCTCGACGTCCGGGTCGAAGCGCCAGCCCTGTCCGTGTGGATCATGCGGGCCTTCCATCTTCCAGGTGTAATGGGTGCCCGGAGGGAGATCCACGACCAGAACGTGCCAGGAGAAGAAGGTCCGGTTGTGCTGGGGGTCGAGTCGAACGACCTGAAAGGGCGTCTCGGCCGTGGCGCCGTCATAGAACAGCAGCTGCGCGCCCGTCGCGTGCCGGCTGAACACGGAGAAGTTGACACCATCATCCTCGACCGTCGCACCTGGCGGATAGCGGCGGCCGGGAAGCGTTCGGTAGGGTCCGTGCGGGGAGGACATAGCGGCAGCGCCTCAGCGGGTTGGTTCATCGAGGTGGGCTCTGCCTGGACGAAACGCTCGGCGGACAGGCACGATCACGGGGCCTTAGCCCGCGCGTGGCGCGATCATAGCATGCGACAGATGACCGTCCTGCGCTGACGTCTCGCGGCGGCCGGGCTGCGGGGTCAGACCTGGCGCATCTCATCGCCCATCCAGCGCCAGGCGACGAGCAAACCGACGAACGCCGCCGCTGCGCCAATACCGAAGGTGATGAGCGCACCCTGGCTGGCCCAGAGCATGCCGCCGATGAGACTCCCGGCGGCGCCGCCGGCGCCGAAGCTCAGGCTGTTGTAGAGGGCCTGGCCGCGCCCCTGGGTACGCCCGGGAAAGACGTGATGCACCAAATGAATGGCCGATGCATGAAAGGTCCCGAAGCTGGCGGCGTGCAGGCTCTGGGCGATCAACTGGATGGCGAGCACATCGATGAAGGCGCCGATCGCCAGCCAGCGCACTACCGCCAGCGCCAGGCTCCAGAGCAGGACCCGGCGCGCACCGAAACGCTCCAGCAGCCGATGCATCACGAGGAAGACCAGTACCTCCGCGACCACGCCCAGCGCCCAGAGCCTGCCGACCGCGGCACTCGAGTAGCCGGACGACTCCAGGTGGATCGAGTAGAAGGCGTAGTAGATCCCGTGACTGAGCTGCATGAGAAAGCAGGCGGCGAAGAAGGCGAGGACGCTCGGCCGACGCAGCAGCGCTTTGAGCGAGGCCGAGGCGTGCTCGGTCTGCGCGGGGGCGCTGTCGGGAACCAGCAGCGCGCTCAGCCAGATGGCGAAGACGAGGACGAGCACCCATAGCGGCACCATTGCCAGCGATCCGTGCTCTAGGCTGAGCCCCAAGGCCAGCACGACCAGGATGAAGCCGACCGAGCCCCAGACGCGCACCAAGGCGTAGCGACTCGGTCGCGCGCCGAGATGATTGAAGGTCACCGCCTCCATCTGCGGCAGCGAGGCATTCCAGAAGAAGCTGAAGAGGAGCATGGCCAGCGCCAGCCCCCAGAAGCCATCGACCAGAAAGACGGTCGCGAACCCGAGGACCGAGAGCAAGGCGCCGAGGCGCACCACCCGCATGCGGTGACCCCCTTGGTCGACGATGTGCCCCCAGATCATGGGAGCGATGATCTTGGTGGCGGAGAGAATCGCCATGAGCTGGCCGATCGCCAGCGCGTCGAACCCCTCGCCCTGCAGGTAGAGGCCCCAATAGGGGACCAAGGCACCGAGCGAGGCGAAGTAGAAGAGGTAATAGCTGGAGAGTCGCCAGTAAGGCATGGGAGCTGCGGGCCTCGTCCGCACCGTCGAGCGGCCCGTCAATGGTCAGGAGCCACGCAGAGTTGAGAGTCGAAGGGCGGCCAAGGGCGCTGCTCAGGACGGCCTCGGATCCATCCTCGGTCGAGGGAACCCTAGCGCGCGAGCGGCGGAGCGCCGGGCACCGCCCGGCCGCCTGCGTTCAGGTCGTCGCCGATGCCGCGATCGCCGGGGTCGGCGCGGAGACATCCGCATTCTGCCCGCGCTGGCGCAGGACATGGTCCATGAGTACCAGCGCCAGCATGGCCTCGGCGATCGGCGTCGCGCGAATACCGACGCAAGGGTCATGACGTCCCGTGGTGACCACCTCGGTCGCCGCGCCCGAGCTGTCGATGCCGCGCCCCGGCAGCCGAATGCTGGACGTGGGCTTGAGCGCGATCCGCACCAGGATGTCTTGTCCTGAGGAGATGCCGCCGAGGATGCCGCCGGCATGGTTGGAGAGAAAACCCTCCGGCGTCATCTCGTCGCGGTGCTCGGTCCCCTTCTGCTCGACACAGCCGAAACCCGCACCGATCTCGACCCCCTTGACGGCGTTGATGCTCATCATGGCGTGCGCGATGTCGGCGTCCAGTCGATCGAAGACGGGCTCGCCCAACCCCGTCGGCACGCCCGAGGCGACCACGGTAACGGCCGCGCCGATGGAGTCGCCCGCCTTGCGCAGGGCATCCATGTAGGTCTCCAAGTCGCCGACCGTCCGTCCGCAGGGCCAGAAGAAGGGGTTCTGCTCGACCTGGTCCCAATCGAATCCTTGCGGGCGCATCGGACCGAGCTGCGACAGATGCCCGCGCACCAGAATCCCGTACCGCTCGGCCAGATACTTCTTGGCGATCGCCCCGGCCGCGACGCGCACGGCGGTCTCCCGCGCCGAGGAGCGGCCGCCGCCGCGGTAGTCGCGGCCACCGTATTTCTGATCGTAGCTATAGTCGGCGTGACCGGGACGATAGCGGCGCGCGATGTCGGAGTAGTCCTTGGAGCGCTGATCCTCGTTGCGGATCAGCAGACCGATCGGCGTCCCGGTCGTGCGCCCCTCGAAGACCCCAGAGAGGATCTCGACGCTGTCCGACTCGCGACGCTGGGTGGTATGCCTGGACTGTCCGGGCTTGCGCCGGTCGAGATCGTGCTGTAGATCGGCCGCCGTCAGCTCGAGGCCGGGCGGACAGCCATCGACGACCCCGCCGATCGCTGGCCCGTGACTCTCGCCGAAGGTGGTGAGGACGAACGACCTGCCAAAACTGTTTCCGGACATGGTCAGTCGACCGGAGGCGGCAAGACGTCGCCGGGATTCAGCCAGGCATTCCCCTTGGCCAGCACCTCGCGCGTCAGGGTACTGGTGGCCTGATGGAGCTTGACCCCGTTGATGATGTAGGTGTAGCGGGCGCTCAGGTAGTCGAACTCGGCCTGAAAGAGGCTGCGCTGGGCGTTGAGGACGTCGACCTGGGTACGCGTCCCGACCTCCAGCCCGGCCTGTGTCGACTCCAGGGCGGAGCGGGCGGACACGATCGACGCCTGCCGTGCCTTGACGTCCTCGATGCTTGAGAGGATGCCGCGGAAGGCGTCCCGGACCTGCTGATCGACCTGGCGCCGGACCTGATCGAGCTGATCCTGTGCCGCACGGAATTTGAACCCCGCCTCGCGGGTCCGCGACGCCACCGCGCCGCCCTGAAAGATGGGGACCGTCACCGAGAGGCCGACGAAGGCGCTGTCCGAATCCGACCCGATCTCCGCATCCGAGCGGGAGATGTCATAGCCCGCCTGCAGGTTGACCGTCGGATAATAGCCGGAACGCTCGATGTCGATCGAGCGCTTGGCCGCGGTTGCGGCCTCGCTCGCCGCGACGATGCCGTAGTTGCTGCGAATGGCCGCATCCGCCCAGGCGCTGATGTCGTTCGGCTCGGGCGGGGCAAGCGGCAGCTTGTCGCCCAGCCGCGCCAGCGGCACGCTGATGGGGCCGACGATGGTGCGCAGCGCCTCCCAGGCATTGCCCAAGGCGTTCTTGCCGTTGATGAGATCGGCGCGGGAGGTATCGTATGCCGCCTGACTCTCATTGACGTCCGTGATGGCGACCAGCCCCACCTCGAACCGCTGCTTGGATTGCTCCAGCTGGCGCTCGTTGGCACGCAGCAGGGCCTCCTGCACCGTCACGCCATCCGCCGCCCGAAGCACGTCGAAATAGGCCGTGGTCGTGCGGACCATGAGGTCGATCTGCGCATTGCGGTACTGGGCCTCGGCCTGCGCGATGACGTTGTCGGACTTCTGCAGCGTCATCCAGTTGGCGCGATTGAAGACGCTCTGATTGACGACGGCCTGCAGCCCCTGGGTACCGTAGTCGTCGCGGTAGCTATAGGAGCCGCTGCTGCTGCGACCGTTGGTGTTGACGTCCAGGTAATCGACATCACCCTGAACGCTGAGGTTCGGCAAGAGGAGCGAGCGTGCCTGAGGCTTGACCTCGCGCGTCGCAAAGAGGGTCTGTTCGGCCTCCCGCAGCGCCGGGTCGCTCACGACCGCCTTGTCGTAGATCTGCAGCAGGTCCTCTGCCGCTGCGCTCTGAGCGAGACCGAGCAGAACCGTCGAGATCAGAGCTGGGAGGATTCTCCACATCTGTAATGACTTCCTAATCCAAGCGGACGCTGGGGCCGCGTTTAATTAAGCCGGCAGTATAGTGGACGAGGGGGCTGGGTCTCAACGCGCGGACAGGGCGGCGGGTCGGTCCATGCCAGTCGAGGTCCGCGCGGCGCATCGGATCCTGCGGCACCGGGCTGTGAGAGACCTCGTGGTCCGCACGGGTCCTCGGTCGCTCCGAGGTCGGCTGTGTTCGGCCCTTTCCCCCGATAAGAGGCCCATGCCACACTCTGGCCGCCAGGCGCGCCTGGGCAGAATGTCAATCCACCGCGAGACACGCACACGCCAATCATGGGCCGCATCCTTCGAAGCCAATTCAAGCCAGCCTGGTGGCTACCCGGCCCCCACCTGCAGACCCTGTGGCCGAGTCTCGCCCGCCCGCGCCCGAGACCCGAGCACAGTCGGCGGCGGATCGAACTCATGGACGGCGATTTCATCGACCTGGCGATCGCGACCTCGACAGGGCCGCGCGTCCTGGTGATCCACGGACTGGAGGGAAACCTGGAATCCCACTACGCGGGAAGCCTGGTTGCCGCACTCGCCGACGCGGGCTTCCAACCGGTCTTCATGCATCTGCGCGGCTGCTCCGATGAGCCCAATCGCCTCGACCGGGCTTATCACTCGGGCGCCAGCGCGGACCTTGCGGAGGTCTTGGCGAGGCTTCATGAGGATCCGCAGGGCGCACCCATCGCCGCCATCGGGTTCTCCCTGGGCGCCAATCTGCTCCTCAAGTATCTCGGTGAAACCGAGCGGCCGCTGGTCTCTGCCGCGATTGCAGTCTCTGTCCCTTTCGTCTTGCGCGATACCATGCTGCGCCTGGATCTCGGCGTCTCGCGCATCTACCGCCGCCACCTGCTGGACAGGCTGAAAGCGACGCTGCGACACAAGTTCCGCGACCGGCCATTCCCTCTGGACGTGGACATCGAGCGCATTCGTGACTTCAACACCTTCGACGATCAGATCACCGCCCCGTTGAACGGCTTCAAGGGCGTCTTCGACTACTACAGCCAAGCGAGCTGTCGTCAGTATCTGCCGAACATCGAGACCCGGACCCTCATCATCCAGTCCGCCGACGATCCCTTCATGTTCCCGACCACGCTTCCCTGGGAGCACGAGCTTGGACCGGGCGTAACGCTGGAGCTGGCGGAACGGGGGGGACATGTCGGCTTCGTCTCGGGCGCCCGCCCCTGGCGCCCCTTGTACTGGCTCGAGTCGCGAATCCTTGAGTTCTTGAGTGACATCGACCTGCAGCCATGACCCAGAAGGCCCTTGCAAGGCCGGGGATGGGTGCGGTTGCTCGACGCGCATGGCGTCGAGGCGAGCGCCCTACTTGCCCCAGAGGACGAAGTCGACGTACTGCTTGACCTTCTTGTGGCCGGGCGTGTCGATGGTGGTGAACTGAAGGTTGGTGCGATAGCCACCCCTGTTGCGCCTGGCTCGCAGCACCCGGGCATAGACCTCGACCGGGTTGTCCGAGCCCAGTTCGGGCGACAGGGACATGAGGATCTCGGAATAGGTCGGCAGGATCATCGGCAGATCCGCGCTCATGCCGAAATAGCCGAGGTCATTGACCTTGCCGACAAAGCGCTCGACCTGGATGCGTTTGTCCTCGACGCGCCGGAAGACGACGGGGAAATCGACCAGGATACGCGGCGACTTGCGGATCTCGATGGAAGGCACGGCCAGGAGCCTGGGATGTGTCACGGCCTTCAGCTCGTAGAGCTTGACTGGCGTGGATTTACCCTTGACCAGCACCTCGTTCACGGCGCCGATCTCGACGTGCTCCTTGGCGGCCTCGAAGGTCTGCTCGCTCAGCAGGACCTGCCCGCGCAGCGTGTAAGCTTCGATGCGGGCGGCGAGGTTCACCGGGTCGCCGATCACGGTGTATTCGTGGTAGAGGCTGGAGCCGAAGCTGCCGGCCATGACCTCGCCGAAGCTCAGCGCGATGCCCGCATAGAGCCTGGGCTCGCCGCGCGCCTCGCTGTGGCGGTTGAGGTCCGCCATGGTCTGCTGCATCTCGACCGCGCAGTTGAGGGCGCGCAGGAGGTCGTCGGGGCGGCGGACCGGCGGACCGGCGCGCCGAAGAGTGCCATGACCGAGTCGCCCATGAACTTGTCGATCACGCCGCCGTGGCGCTCGATCACCTGCGACATGAGCGAGAAGAAGCGATTCAGGAGGTCGGCCATCTGAATCGCCGGCAAGGATTCCATCAGCGCGGAAAAGCCGCGCAGGTCCGCGATGAGGATGGTCGCCGTGGTGCCGACGATCGGATGTGATTTCTGCATAAAGGCGTCCAACTGTGGTGTCAGCCGCTCACTCAGCGCCGCCTCGAGCCGGCTAGGAGCCGCTTTCCCATACACCTCCTCGATCGCCCCTGTCACCCCGGCGAGGAGCAACTGCTTGTCTTTGTGCTGCATGGCCGTGAGGTCACTCCCCCGGGCAAGAAATTGACAATCTTCATGGGTTTTAGGCCGCTTCGAAGCCATTCTAGCGGGAAGTCTCGGCTACGCAGCTCCCATTCACTAACCTACCTTCACCATGAGAGAAAACGCATGGATCGTTTTACACGAAATTACAGTATCCTGCTCGGCGTTGTCATTGTCGTTGCCATCTTTTTCGGCATCAAGTCCGCTTGGCAGCCCGCGGTCTGGGGCCTGGACGACGTCCTGGTTTCCGACCCGACACTCGCGTCCTATCCTTACCAGTTTCGCGTGCGCTCTTTCAAGAACGGCGTCGCAGTTATCTCAACACCCCGCTCCTTCGATATACCAGCCATCCGTTTTCTTGAGATCATCAATCCCAAGGTGGCCGGCAAGACGCAGGACGATCCGGCAATGATCGAGGCCCAGCAAGATCTCATCAATCACCAGAAACGGGCGATGGGCTTGATCCTCGCCCAACCGGACGTCAAAAGCGTCGACTGGGAGCTGGATACCCAATGGCTGGCGGATCACGGCGTCCATCGGTAACAGTTTTCAGTTTTCAGATCGGTAGGATGGGCAAAGTCCGCGCTCCGGCCCCGAAGGGTGCGTCAAGGCTTGCCGGACGTGCCCATCCTGGAGGGCGTCGAGGGCTTTGATCATCGTTGGACCGGTAGGGTGGACGAGCGAGAGCGAAGTCCACCGAATCCCGTGCCCTTGTTGGTGGACGGCGCTGCGCTTGTCGATCCCACAAAAGACGACTGGCGCGAAGGATGATCGACGCCGCGCCAAGCAAGGATGCTGTGTACCGGAAATCACCCACGTCGCACAGGCTCCTCGGTATGCGCACCCTACTGCTCGTCGACAATGGCTCCAAGCGACCGGAATCGACGCTGAATCTAAGGCGGCTGGCCGAGGAAGTCTCCGCACGCCTGGGCGAGACCCTGCATCCCATCTCCTTGCTGCACTCCGACCAGATCCCCAGCGACCGTCTGGAGGGACGCAGCGCGGAGACCTTCGCCCCCGCGCTCAGGCGCCTGATCGCGCAGGGTTGCCGGGATCTGGTGCTCGTTCCGCTCTTCTTCGGGCCAAGCCGCGCCCTGACCCAGTACGTGCCGGAGACCGCGGCGGAGGTGGCCGCCGAGTTGGGTCGCTTCGAGCTCCAGATCGCCCCAGAACTCTGCCCTCTCCCGGCAGGCGAGCCAAGACTGGCGGACATCCTCATCGATCAGGTCCAGCAGACGGCTCTGGCCAACGCGTTGAAAGCGCAGCGCGTCGTCCTGGTCGATCACGGGTCACCCATCCCGCAGGTCACGGCGGTGCGGCGATGGCTGGCCGAACAGCTCGGCCAACGCCTCGGCAGTGGTGTTGCATTGGAGCAGGCCGTCATGGAGCGCCGTCCAGGGCCTGACTACGACTTCAATGGTCCATTGCTGGAAGATCTTTTGATTGCACTGGCAGAGGCCGATGCCCGCACCCCGGTCCTACTCTCGATGCTCTTCCTCTCCGCGGGCCGGCACGCCGGCGCCGGCGGCGACATCGCCGACATCTGCGAGCGCGTGATGGCCGCGCATCCGGGGTTTCGCATCCTGACCTCGCCGCTGGTGGGCGATCATCCGGGCCTGGTCGAGATCCTCGCCGCCCGAATGGCCGAGGCGCGGCGCTGGTCGACCCTCAGCCTAACTGACACCTGATGCGCCGATACCGCCGATAGCAGCCCAGCTGCAGCCACCAGAGCAACGCGGATGACACCAGCAGGGCCGCTCCAGCGGTACGTCCCAGCCATCCCGCCAAAGGGTGCCCCGGGAGGCCAGCCGCCAGACTCGCGCAGAGGAGCGCCGCCAGAAAGACACCGAGCTGGACGCGCGCCGCGCGCTCCGGAATGAAGACCTGCATATGCGGCAGACGCACCGCGAAGCGCCGCGCGCCGACCTGCCGGTGTTGGAGATGGAACCAGCTCAGAAAGGGCATGATCTTGAGCAGCATGCCCGTGGGTAGCGCAACGCCGACACCCAGGAGCATCAGCACCCCGACCAACTCCCCTCGCCCGCCGAGGAGCCAGGCGGCGGCCGAGGCCAGGATCGCGAGCATGGCCGTCCACCAGTAGAGCAAGGTGACGTCGATCCGCGGGCGCTCGCGCCGGCGTTGCAGGCTCAGCGTGACCATGGCGAAGACGGCCAGCCCAACCGCCGCGAACAAAGACAGCCAGGCCGCCGCGTCCACCCGACCCATGCCAGTCGCAAGCGTCGCCCCAAGCAGCCCGGCGATCACCAAGGGCGCCCCGGCGCGGGTCGCCCAGGCCGGGTAGCCGGGTGTGACATGAAACATCGGGACCACCTGATAGCCGACCCCCATGATCAGCAGACCCGCCCAGCCCAGCAGACCCCAGGCGAGGTGCAGATCGACCCAGGCCGAAAACCTCGGGATCTGTGCGCCCAAGAGCGCCGTCAGCAGCATGAGCCCCAGCAGCAGGGTCATCACCAGGGCCACAAGTGCGAGCCGCATCGCCATCAGGGTCCGCGGCACGCCGCGCGCTCTCGCCAAGGCGATTCCGACTGCGCTCGCAAAGACGGCGACGCCCACGGCCAGAGCCGTCCCGCCGGCCATCAGCCAGACCCGGCCGCCCGCATAGAGCCCCCAGCTCAGCGCCAGCGAGCCCGGCACCAGACAGAGCTGCGTCAGACGCCCAACCGGCACCACGCCCGGAACAGGGGCGCCGGCGAGGACGGGGAGCATCTGGAAGAGCGCCCCGCACATGATCTGGGTGAGAAAACCCAGTGCCAGCAGGTGCGTTGCGGCCAAGGCCGCGGGGGACCAGCGCGAGGCCAGGACCGCCTCGCCTTGCCAAACCAGGAGCAGACCAACCAGCATCGCAAAGAAGGGCGCGGCCAGGAAGAAGGCGAAGGGCACCGTGATTGGCGGCGCCTGATCCAGGCTCAGCCCGGTCGTGTTCAGCATGGGATGCCCCACACCAGCTCATCCGGATGCGGCGGATACTCGGCCGACCAGATCAGGATCTCGAAACGCTCTTCCCCGCCGCGCGCCTGCCAGCCGTAGCCCATGCGCCGGAGCAGGTCGTAGAGGGGGAAGGGCTCACGCCTGTGCAGCACCCAAAGGCGCTCTCCGGGTGGCATGTCCGCCAGGGTGTCGAGAATCCGCTCCATGGGCTCGGGCGGCTCCAGCCAGCGCACGTCCAGGACGCATCGCTCCATGGCTCACTGCGCCGGCAGGCAAGCGGCGATCCCCTCACCGCGCTCACGCAGGGCACCGTCGGCCATGGGATAGAGCACGGTCTCCTCCTTGTAGTTGTGCTGCTGCCCGACGAAATGCAGGGTCTCGAGAATGCCGACACAGGCATCCTTGTCGCGCGTCCCGACGGCGGCGGTCAGATCCTCGAAGAGCGCACGCATCTGGGCGTGCTCGGCGGTCATCACCTCGATCGGGTTGGCGGCCACCGCGAAGACCTGCGCAAGCTGCGGAAAGAGCGTCTCTTCCTCAAGCCTGAAGTGCTGCTCCATGGCCGCGACGAGCGCCTGGGCCGCCGGCGCGATCTCCGACCAATCCCCCAGCGTCAGGCTGGTCTCCGCGGCGGCGAGTAGACGGTCGCAGCGGTGATGGTCGTGGGTGAAAGAATCCGTAATGACTGAGGTCATGGCCGAAGGCGCCTCGTTGAGAACTGAGATGACAGGCATTCTGGCGCGCGAGACCGACCCGGACCTTGACTTGCGTCATGGCTCGCCGGGCCGGCGGACGGACGCGATCGCCCCGCCCCTCAGGGGCTCGGTGTCCAGGGGCGCTCCTGTGCCTCCTTCCCCGAGGCTGCCCGCTGGGTCTTGGCGCGCTCGCGCCAGAGCTGCGGGCGCGAGAAGCCCTCCCAGCCCCAGCGCAGCCAGTCGAGCAAGCGGAAGGCGAGCCAGAGCGCCCAGGCCAGCATGAGCGCCCGATAGACCCACATGGGCACCGAGAGCACCCAGACATCGGGCAGCAGCGGACCCGCGCGATCCTGATACCAGCTCAACATCCCGCCATAGGATCCATTGCCGACGATTTGCATCTCCGGACGCCCGAGCAGCCCCTGTTGCACGGCGCCGATCAGGGCCGCGAGGGCGAGCAGGGTCAGCAGGATGAGACCGACCTGGGTCAGATTAAAACGCCAAGGCCCCGTGCTGGCGTCGAGCCGCCGACGCACCCCGAGCGCGAAGAGCCAGGCGGCCACCAGCAGCATCACCCAGACGTGGGAGAGGCTGAGCCCGATGCTGAGGAAGAACCAGTCGTGCATCCGCAATGGGGTCAGGGGGCTGCGGCCGAGGACCACCGCGAGGCCCGCCATCACGATGAGCACGCCCCAGAAGAGCACCGCCGGACCGATCTCGGGTCCGGCCACCATGAGCACCCAGCGATCGTCCGGCACCCGCAGCCGCTCCGACACATTCACCGCCGTGGCCCCAAGGTCGGGGACGGTCGGCCGATAGCTGATCGTCAGTACCTGAGAGGTCTGCCAGGCGAGACGGATCTCCTGCGCGCCCGGCGTCAAGGGCAGCTCGATCGCGGCAGGGTCGGACGGCAGCGGCAGCGCCCGCCCGTCCACGGCAAGCTCCCGGAGCTCGGCGCCTGCGGGGAGGCGCAGGCGATGCCGGCCGCCCTGGCTGCTGCGGATCTGCAGGACCAGGACGGCATCGCTGCCGCGTCGCCCAGGCGCGACCTGGAAATCCACCCGATCCAGGGTCAGCGTCGGCCCCGGCACGCCGGCCGGCCGGGTGAAGCGCAGCGTCAAGGTCTCCCCCGGCAACGGCCTCCAGCTCGGCAGCCAGCGGTCGGATTCGCCCCGCTGGTGCACCGGGGGGATGCCGGCGGCGTCCATGTGCCAGAGTGTGCTCACATCCAGTTGCCAGGATTCGGCGAGCCGCGTATCCGTGCTGGCGCTGAGGGTCAGGTCAGAGATCGGCTCCAGGCTGGAAACCCAGACCGCCTCCCGTTCGCCTGGCGCCAGCGCCAGCCTGACCCGCCCATCCTCGACCTGGACGCCGGGCGTCTGGACCGCCTCGCCGGGCAGCAGCGAGATCGGTAGCAGCACGGGAAACTCTGGCGAGGACAGGCGGCTGACCCGCGTCTCCACACGCCAGTCGAGCCCGATCCCGAGCCGGCGCTCGACCAGCAGCAGCGGCGGGAGCGCATCCTGCGTCAAGGGGCGATCGGTCTGGGCGCCCGTCTCGGCCAGCCTCACCAACTGGATCTGTCGACCGGGTCGCCCGTCGGCATCCAGGCCCTCCACCCGCCAGCCGTCGGCCTCGACCTGGAGGTGACGCGGCGCCAGTGGCAGCGGAATACCGACCGCATTGCGCGCTGGCAGCGGACCCGCGAGCAGCAGACTGTGGCGCCCCGCTGGCACCGGCGCCAGGAGCCGCCCGTCGGCCCCGCGGCGGATGCGATCGAGAGGGTCACCGTCGAGCCGCTGCTCGGTCGGCGACCAGCCACCACTACCGCCTGGGACGGGCGCGGCCAGCGGCACGGCGGCATCCAGGGTCAGCTCCAGGGTGAGCCGTTCCGGCTCGGCGCGGACGGAGAGCCTCGACAGCTCGAGGCACTGGGGCAGGCAGTCCGGCGGCTCGAGCAGACGTTCACGCAGTTGCCCGAGTAGATCCATGCTGGGCAGCTCGGCGCGGGGCAGCTCCGCGGCCCGCGTCGGCGCCGGCAGCGTCAGACCACCGAGTCCGCAGGCGAGCAGCAGGACCAGGACGCCTTGCGAATGCTTGGGATCGCGGACGACACCGGCCAGACGCAACCCGAGCAGCACGATCAAGAGACTACCGCAGAGCGCCAGGATCAGATTCCAGGTGGGGGTCAGCAGCCAAAGCCGGGCCTGCTCGGTCTGTCCGACGGGGCCGGTCCAAACCAGCTCATACGCCTTGGACTGCCAGCTGGGAATGCCAGGGCCAGTCTGGACCTGGGCATTGGGGTCCAGACGCTCCAGCGGCCGCGGCGCTGGCGACGCCTTGAGCAAGCCCAGGGACTCGGCCGAGTCCTCGACCATCCTCGACGAGCGTTCGCTGAGGAACTCATCGAACCCAACGCTTGGCGCGGGGGGACCCCCGGCACCATCCAGCTCCGTCGCCGGTTGGCGAACGGCGGCGGCGCCCAAGACGCCCCAGCTTGCGCGTTCCAGATGGGGGTAGAGCCCGCCGCGGACCTCGGCGACGAGGAAGGGCAGACCCACCACCAGCAGCGCCACCAAACTCAGCCGCCAGTACCAAAGGACCAGGCCGCGCAGACGTGAGACACCCGCCTGCAATGACGCTTGCGGCAACAGACGCAAGAGCGCGGCGGCCGCGAGCAGGTGCAGCCAAACCAGCTGGGGCGCGCCGGGCGACTGCCAGGTGAGCGCAAGCGCTGCAAGCCCCAGTGCGCCCCAGGCCCAGCCCCAGATGCGGCCGATCCCGATCGTCAGGATGAGAACCAGGAAGAGGTCGAGCAGCGTCCAGCGATAGAGCCAGGTGTCTGGAAGGTTGTCCACACCCGAGACGGCGAGCAGATCCCAGCCGGGCGGGAGGTAGAGACGGCTCGTTGCGTCCATCAAGGAAAAGGCCCAGCCGGAGGCCGGAACGACCTCGGGTGGATCCTCGAGCCGCCCGTCCGCGACCAGGTCCAGGTGTCCCTGTCGCACCTCCACACCCGTTGCCGTCGCCGGCTCCAGGCGGGTGATGAGCTGCGGACTGCCGTCGACCTGAACCTGACCGAGCGCAAGCTCCGCCCCGGCATCCAGGCGCGTGTGGCGCGTCAGCTGGCCGCTGATCCGGTCGCGTACCGTATAACCAGAACCGTCGAAATCCAGCCAAAGCTCGCGTGCCAGACCCAGCCGATCCGGCTCGGGGTCGGCGTCCCCACGACGCTGCTGGGCGAGGGTCATCCGCTCGCCGGGGCCGACCAGGTAGACCGGAAACCGCGTCCACTCCTTGGGCAGGCGCGTCTGGCTCGGATCGAGCGGACTGAGTCCGCCGATCTCGACCTGACGCAGCTCGGGGTGGGCAACGAAGACCCAGACCTCGCGTGCCGGCCAGGGCGCATCCGCGTGCGCTCGCGCAAGCGCACTCACCGCGCCCGCCTGATAGCTGGTCACCGTGATCTGCCAGCGTCCGGGACTGACCTGCACGTAGAGCAAGCCATCCATCTCCAAGCGGGTCGGCAGCGGACTGCGAACGTCTAGCGGCACGCCACCGGCGAGCGGAACCGGCCCCAGACGGACCTCCCGTGCCCGCCCCGAGACCTCCAGCTCCAGCCGCGTCGTGACCTGCAGCGGCAGGCTGTCCTCGATGCGGCGGTAGACCTCGACTCTGAGCTGATCGCCCGCCTCCTCGCCCGCGGGCGGTCTGGGCTCGCGCAGCCACAGGCGCCCGTCGGTCGCGCGCTGGACCAAAGGCTGCGCCTCGCCGTCCAAGACCAGCGTCAGCATGCCCGTTTCGGCGGGCAGAACGAGTGACTCGGGGCGGCGCGACCAGCCAAAGGCTCCGGTCAGCGTGTGACTCCCGGCCGACAGCCGGACGGCGGGCCGCCCGTCGCGTAGAACCACCGCCAGGGGGTTCCCGCCGTCGAGCACATCCAAGGGCCAGGTGTCGGCATCGCCCGGCAAGGGGATCCACTGATCGGCAAAGAGGGTCCACTGCTGCTCGAACCGCCCCGCCTGCGCCGAGAGATCCAGGCTCAGTGCGCCGGGCCAGGCGCAGATCCGCTGCCCATCGCCGTCACCGATCGGGCAGCCGCGCCGATCCTGGCCATCCGGCCCCTGCGTCAGCACCCAGGGGATCCAGGGTTGCAAGACCTCGGGGATACCCAGAGCGACAGGATCCGTGACACCCTGGCCCGCGTTGTCCGCCCCTGGCGCCGCGGCCTGCGCGCCGGCACCCGCGAGCTGGAGCGCCGTGAGCAGAACCAGCGTCCACACGCCGGCGAATCCCGGCCACCATGAGCAGGGCGAGAGGAACCACGCCGCACCGCCTCGCGCTCGGCGGTTGGCATGGGCTGGATTCTCCGGCAGTCTTGCGACGCAGCAGGACATGATATGGGCCTCCCCTGGCAATCCGCTGAGGCTATGGTGGATCCCCGGTCGCACAGACGCAACCCAAGGCTGTCGACGGCGATGGCCTGATCCGCTCAGTGCGGCTGCCGGGCTGTGAGCCGCTGCCCTTCCATCGTTTGGGGTGAGCTTTGGAGACTGGGATGAACGCAACGCCGCACGGCAAGGGCAAAGGGATGCGCCCTTGGATCCTACACCTCGCGCTCGCGGCCCTATTCGGCTCGACGGCGCTCGCCGAGGACATTCCGAGTGCCTCGGATGCCTGCGCGAAGGGACTGACTGAAACGACGCCCTCGACCGAATTCGCCCTGCTCGAAGACGGCGCTGTCGTGCGCCACGAGCGCACGACACTGGAGTGGAAGCGGTGTGCGGAAGGTCAGACCTGGGACGCCGATGCCAGAGGCTGTCAGGGTCGCCCGAACGCCATCCCCTGGGCCAAGGCCATCAAGCTCGCCAAGGGTGCCGGGGGGGAGTGGCGACTACCGACAGGGGAAGAGCTGCTGACCATCATCGAGAAGTGTCACTACTCACCGGCCATCAACCCGCAGGTCTTCCCGAATACCAAGGGCGTGCTGTTCTGGTCGTCTTCGTCGGATACCGGCGGCCTGGATCGCGCCTGGGCGGTGAGCTTCTTTGGCGGACAGTATTATCGTGCCGGAAAGACGCAGAACGGCCGGGTCCGGCTCGTCCGCGGCACCTTGAAGAGCGAGCCGAAGCCCTAAACTACCAGGGGCGGTATTCCAGGCCGGGCAGAGCCTCGCGATCGAAGACCGCGGGCAGCGCCATCATCAGCGCTCTCAGCTCGTCGAGCCCGAGAAAGCGCCCGTAGGATGCCTTGGCGGCATCGATGGGTAGCTCAACCCAATAGCGCTGGGACTGCGGCTCGAAGAGGATCTGCAGGGTGTTCTCTTGGGCATCGATGATGCCCAGATAGTCATCCTCGCTTTGCAGCCGAGGCAGAAGCTGCTCGCAGATCGCGCGCGCGCTCATTTCAACGGCGCTCGCCGAGGAAATCGACTCGCCGGATCGATCGAAGAGATAGAAGACACGATAGTGCATAGCCGAGGGTCATCACTCCATCAAGATCGACGCCGCCGCCATCATGTTATGATTTAGGTCTTGGGGTGCGGGTGCGATCTGTCCCGAAATCCACCGAAGCGACCGAGTATAACCCCGAACCTGTCTCGGATCATCGTTGAAATGTTCTGATGATCGAACGCCCGCATCGACCGCGGACTGAGCCACGCACCCTCCCAGGGTTCGAGCGATCCCTCCCCGAGAATCGACCCATCCGTGTCTGAACCATCGTTAGCGCAGAACAGCGAATCGGCCACGCGCCTGTTTCGCTCCCGTGTCTTCAAACCGGCCGAAGGCGTCTTCCTCTTCCACCCGCGCGCCATGGAGCGCCTGATCGAAGAGCACCTCGAGACGCTGGGCTACGAAGGCTCGACGCCCACGCTCACCTACTATCTGATGCCCTCTTGCGCCTTCCTGCGCGGGCTGGAGTCCGAAAACCCCGAGGCGCTCGCCGTGATCGAGGGGCTGAACCTGCCCGATCAGGTCATCCTCTTACCCATGCCGGAGCAGGTGCGCCCGGACGAGGCCAGCCTGACGCGCCTGCTGAGGGACTATTGGGCAAGGCGCTTCGAGGGCGAGGTCGCGCGCAGCTGGGAAATGGCCCGCAGCGACAACCTTGGCCACACCGGCCTGGATCACAGCGGCGTGGATCACAGCGGCGTGGACGCCACCCGTTTCGGCGCCGCGGGTCTGCGCGAACGCATCGGCGAGACCGCCTGGAGCGAGGTGCGTGAGGTACTGACGCGCGACGCCGTCATCCCAGCCGGACTGGACGACGCCACGCTGTGCCGCGGTTTCGTCGCCCTGGTGGCACGCCTGCGTTACTTCAGCCCCGGGGTGCGCGGCTTCTTCTTCCCAGCCATCCACGACTGGCAGGCCCTGGATCTCTGGCTGGTCGAGAGCGGCTTGGATCTCCCCCCGCCAAGGTCGGGCGGCCGTCTACCCCAGCTCCTGGAGCGCACCCGTCCGGACCGGCGCTGCGGCCATCCGGCCCAATATGCCGCCCTACCGGCCGCGCTGCCCTACGGCTGCTCGGATCCGGATTTCCGGGCGGATCAGGGCGCGTCTGTCGCACAGCCGGTAGACCTGGCGCCTGAAGACGCCATCGACCTCGCCGATCTCGCGACCGACCTCGCCGACCGACAGCCGATCTCCGGCACGGCTCCGGAGGCACGCTGCCTGGCGGCACTCCGGCAGGGATCCCAGCTGCCGCGACAGGACTGGAGGCGGCGCACCGGCGACTGGTTGATCGGCCTCTTCGCGCCGCTCCTTGAAGTGCTGCTCGGGTTCTCGCTGCTCAGGCTGACCGATCGCTTTCGCCGACGCAGCCGCCCGCCGAAGGCCGCGCGCGGACTGCGCCTCGAGATCTACCTGCGCCTGTTCAGACACGCCATCCGTCAGGCGCAGCGCGCCGAGCTGCACGACCATTATTCCGCCGCGATCCAGCACCTAGGCGTCGCCGAGCGGCGCTTCGACGCCATGGGCGAGCCCTGCGCCCCCGATGCGCAACGGGTCCGCGCCATCCTCCGGCAGCGCCGGATCCTCGCCGAGGATGCGCTCTGCGACCTCCTGGCCGCCAAGTGGAAGCTCGCCCGCGACGATGGACGGGCGCTCACCCGACTGGTCAAGCGGTTGAGCGCCACTGTCGGCGGCGCACGGCGCATGCGCAACAGGCGCGCCATCCTCAAGGATCTCGAACGGGTCCTTCTGGAGAGCCGAACGACCTACTACCAACTCCGCCCCCTCGCGTGGCTCTTCACCCTCGGGCGTCAGCACATCCGCCAGATCCTGCCATTCCAGGCAAACCTCAAGGCACTGCGCGCGCTCGATACCAGCCTGGGCCGAATGGAGCGCACGGGCTGGCCGTTGGCGGAGCTGGAACAGTCCATCGCGCCCCTGCGGGCGCTGTCCGGGCGCATCACGGATCAACTGGAGCGCCAGCTCAAGCCGCATCTGAGTCGCGCCCTGCGCGAGGCCGGCTTTACGCCGAGCACCCATCGCGAGGAGGTCGCTTTCCACAAGCTCCTGCTCGAGCTGCTCGACGTCATTCGCCGCCGGCGGCACCTGAAGTTCACGGACGTCCGCGACCTGGTCGCACGCAATGTGATCCGCTTGCCGGACCTCTCCGTGCGAGAACTCGTCCGCGGCGACCGCCTTGCCCGCTTCGACCGCAGTGCCGCCCGCGCCCTGCCGGGCGTCTATCGGCGCGGCGAGATCTACATCAAGGGGCTGCAGCAGCTCGGCGCCCCCTTGTTCGGGACGCCAGTGGGACGCCTGCTCCTGCGCCACCTCATCCTGCCCTTGCTGCTCGCCTTCATCGGGCTCAAGACCCTGGACGTTCTCATCAGCCTCTTCGTCGCTCACAAGCACGCGCACCATCTTGCCAACCCCGTACTGATCGTCGCCATCGCCGCGGCCTTCAACGCCATTGCCTACACACGGGCCGGGCGCTTGGGCGCGCGCGCCTTCCTGCAGGGTCTCTGGTGGGGCCTGCGCCTGCTGCTCTTCGACGGACTGCGGCGAATCGCGCGCTGGCGACCCATCAGCCGGCTGCTCGAGACCGAGGTCGTGCGCGGACTGGACCGCAATCTGCTCCGACCCTTCCTCATCGGCACGGCGCTCATGCTGCCGGTCATTGGGCTTGCAAGCCTGATCGAGGGCGAGTGGATCGAGCCGAGCTTCTCGCTCGTCGCCTTGACGCTGGCATTGGGCGTCCTCGTGCGCAACACGCCAGCGGGACGCAGATTGCTGGACGACTTGGCCAGCGCCGCGGGGCGCCTGCTGCGCCGCCTCAACCAGACCCTGGTGATCGGCCTCATCCAGGAGCTGATGCAGTTCTTCAAAGAGCTGACCAGGCGCTTCCAGCAAGGGCTGCACCGCATCGAAGAGCGGCTCAGCCATCATCTGGGCGAGTCCATCCCGCAGCTCCTGATCAAGTCGATCCTGGTGCCCGTCTGGCGGTTGCTAGAGTCCGTGATCCAGTTCTATGTGACCGTGCTGGTCGAGCCCCAGATCAACCCCATCAAGCACTTTCCCGTGGTCACCGTCGCGCACAAGATCCTGCTGCCCTTCTTGCCCATGATCACGCGATTCCTGGTCGAGCTGCTCGATCCGGTCGCCCCCAAATGGGTCGCCCTCCCCTTCGTCACGCTCACCGTGCTCCTGCTGCCTGGGCTGGGTGGCTTCCTGGTCTGGGAGCTCAAGGAGAACTGGAAGGTCTATGCCGCGAATCACGGCGCCTTGCAGCCCGAACTCGGACTCGGCCGCGGACTGCGCGCCCTGCGCCGCACCGACCTGCCCGAAGCCCCCCTGGAGCCCGCCATTCTCGGCAGTCACGGCGAAACCATGCGCGCCTGTCTCAGGCGCGGCTTCCACAGCGGCACCTTGCCCAAGGCCTTCGACCGCCTGAGGGCCGTTCTACGCACCCAGATCCGCACCGGAACCGAGGCACCCATGCGTCTGCGAGATGCGCAACGCCACCTCGCCGAGATCGAGCAGACCATCTGCCAATTCTGCGACCGCGAGCTGGGCTATGCGCTGAGGCGCCGCTGCAAGGATCCCGAGTGCGGCCTGATGCGGATCGAGACCGGGCGCCCTCGCCTGTCGACCGCCTCCTTCGAGCTCACCCTGACGCTCGAAACGGGACCGCCCTCCGATGCCGGCAAGCTCCAGCTCTGGCTGCGTCTGTGGCTATTGGAACCAGAACTCCACCTCGAAGCCGAGCTGACCGGCCCGGTCACCAATCTGGGCGAGAGGTGCCGGGCGCTCATCCAGGAAGACATCGCGGTCTTCAGCGAAAGGGTGGGAGCAACAGTGAAGGAGATCCGGCTGGGATAAGCCGCAATCCGAGGGAGCCGTCGGGTAAGCATGACCGCCACTCAGAGGGCGCACCTACGAATGGCGCCCTTCAATCCGGATCCAGCCGTTGAACAGCCTTTCGGGCGAGTCCGGGTTGATGCCGGGAAAGACTTGAGGCGGCGGCCTGATTCGAGGTCGATGTAAGGTCCGCAATTCGGGTCTGACAGGGACCCAAAACAAAAGCCGGCGCGAGGCCGGCTTTAGTCTGGAATGATTTTATTGGTGGGCGCAGCAGGGATTGAACCTGCGACCCCTGCCGTGTGAAGGCAGTGCTCTCCCGCTGAGCTATGCGCCCTGATTGGATTTCGAAATATATCTGATCTTGCGTATTCTGGTCAATACTTGCAGCCCCAGAGCGCGCAGCGAATCCGTTCTGGCCAGCCCGATCCTGCGGCCGAAGGACGCTCGGGGTATGGGAGGCGCAGGTCGTCGGAGACCAGATGGACCTTGCGCGTTAGCGGCTGAGTCGGCGTGGCGACGATCCCGTAGGACATCGCGCGGATCACGCCGACTGACCAGGATCGCTTCGTCCTGAGCGGCACTGTTCGGAGCAGTGCGCCATCAGGAGCGGCGGATCACCGGGCACAAGGTGAATTCCAGAAACGAACGCGCCCATTCTCCAAGGCTCGGAGCCAGGATGATGGGCACGCCCCTAGGAGTACCAGCGCTTCAAACTACTTTGGATCACGCGGGCATTGAGCGCTGCTCAAGACGCGGCCTCTCAGGCGGATAAGATCGGGAGAAACAGCCAGGGATACCGAAGCGGAAAACGAGCCTAACGCGCCAAGAACGACGGCGCTGGTGGAGTTGCCTCGACTCAACGAGCGGCAGCGACCTGGACGTTGTCGTGGATCTCTTCGTCGTCATCGTCGTCGCCGGCCAGATCGGTTTGGGCCGACCCTTGGAAGGCTTCGTTGACTCGATCCCTGAGTTCTTTGCCCGGCTTGAAGTGCGGGACGTACTTGCCAGCCAGCGCGACGGAGTCGCCTGTCTTGGGGTTCCGACCGATGCGTGGCGGACGGTAGTGCAGCGAAAAGCTCCCGAATCCACGGATCTCAATCCGTTCGCCGGACGCGAGCGCCGTGCTCATGCGCTCGAGGATCTTTCTGACAGCCTCTTCGACATCTTTGTAGGCAAGATGATCCTGCTCAGCGGCCAGAATGTCGATCAGCTCCGATTTCGTCATAGTCATCGACTCCTGGAAAAAACCGGCGGGAACCCGGCGCTTGGCCAGGTCCCGCGTCCTCATGACGTCAGGCGGTCATCAATTCCCGCGCTGAGCCTCTTCCATCTGCTCCTTGAGAATGTCGCCGAGGGTCGCCGTGCCGCTCGCCGCGTCACGCGAATAGCCCTTGATGGCCGACTGCTCCTCCTCGTGGTCCTTGGCCTTCATGGACAGCGACAGCGTGCGGTTCTTGCGGTCGACGCCCATGAACTTGGCCTCGATCTCCTCGCCAGCCTTGAGGACCGAGCGTGCGTCTTCAATGCGGTCGCGCGAGATCTCGGAGGCGCGCAGATAGCCCTCGACGCCGTCGCCCAGGGTGACCGTCGCGCCCTTGGCGTCCACCTCGGCGATCACGCCGGTCACGATGCTGCCCTTGTCATGCAGGGCAACGAAGCTGGAGAAGGGATCCTTGTCGAGCTGCTTGACACCCAGGGAGATGCGCTCGCGCTCCGGATCGACGGAGAGCACCACGGTCTCCAGCTCGTCGCCCTTCTTGTAGCGGCGCAGCGCCTGCTCGCCGGCCTCGTCCCAGGAGATGTCGGAGAGGTGAACCAGACCGTCGATGCCGCCGTCCAGACCGATGAAGATACCAAAGTCGGTGATCGACTTGATCTTGCCGGAGACGTGATCGCCCTTCTTGTGGGTCGTGGAGAATTCGTCCCAGGGGTTCATGGCGCACTGCTTGATGCCGAGCGAGATGCGGCGACGCTCCTCGTCGATATCCAGCACCATGACCTCGACCTCGTCGCCGAGCGCGACGACCTTGCTCGGGTGGATGTTCTTGTTGGTCCAGTCCATCTCGGAGACGTGGACCAGACCCTCGACACCCTCTTCGATCTCGACGAAGCAGCCGTAGTCGGCGATGTTGGTGACCTTACCGAAGACACGGGTGCTCTCCGGATAACGGCGCGAGATGTTGACCCAGGGATCCTCGCCCATCTGCTTGAGGCCGAGGGAGACGCGCTGACGCTCGCGGTCGAACTTGAGCACCTTGATGCTGATCTCGTCGCCGATCTCGACGACTTCCGAGGGATGCTTGACGCGACGCCAGGCCATGTCGGTGATGTGCAGCAGGCCGTCGATGCCGCCCAGATCCAGGAAGGCGCCGTAGTCGGTGAGGTTCTTGACCACACCCTTGACTTCCATGCCCTCTTCCAGGTTCTTGAGGAGTTGCTCGCGCTCGGCGCTGTACTCTTCTTCCACCACGGCGCGGCGGGAGACGACCACGTTGTTGCGCTTGCGGTCGAGCTTGATGACCTTGAATTCCTGCTCCTTGCCTTCGAGGTAGGTGGTGTCGCGCACCGGGCGGACATCGACCAGGGAGCCAGGCAGGAAGGCGCGCACGGTGCCGAGATCGACGGTGAAGCCGCCCTTGACCTTGCCATTGATCATGCCCTTGACGGTATCGGCATTCTCGAAGGCCTTCTCCAGATAATCCCACGCGGCGAAGCGCTTTGCCTTCTCGCGGGACAGCCGGGTCACGCCAAAGCCGTCCTCGACGGCATCCAGGGCCACTTCCACTTCATCGCCGACGGCCACTTCCAGCTCGCCTTCCGGACTGATGAACTGCACGCGCGGGATGATGCCTTCGGACTTGAGTCCGGCATTGATCACGACGTTATCGGCGGTGATCTCGATCACGGTTCCGACGACAATGGTCCCCGGCTGCAGCTGGGTGGTATTCAGACTTTGTTCAAAGAGTTCGGCAAAGCTTTCGGTCATGAGATCCAATTATCCTGAGAGCGGCGCGCTATCCCGCCCCATCCGGAGCGAGGGGTTTTAATGAAAGAAAAGGTCGGAGCATTCTGCACCGACCCCCTAATGAATCAGGCGTACCCGGTCGGCCACCCCGTGGTGTGCGCGGCCATGGGATAGGCCCCAGCAGTTCCTAGGCGACCAGCCCCGGGAAGACGCGCCTCACCTCTTCCAAGACCCGGTCAAACACTTCAGCGATGGACATCCGCGAGGAATCCACCAAAACGGCATCCTCGGCAGCACACAAGGGCGCGACCGGCCGGGAGCGATCACGCGCGTCCCGTTCACGGATGTCCGTTATAAGTCGCGGGAGGTTAGCATCCAATCCCTTTTCTTTCAACTGTTTATACCGACGGTCTGCGCGGATTTCGGGACTTGCGTCGAGAAAGATCTTCAAAGGGGCCTGAGTAAAGACCACGGTACCCATGTCGCGGCCGTCGGCGACCAATCCTGGCGGGCGCGCCATCTTGCGCTGCCACTCGAGCAGTACGGCGCGCACCGGCGGATGAGCGGCGGCTCGCGACGCCGCGGCTCCGGCCTCTTCGGTCCGGATGGCCTCGCTCACGTCCTCGCCATCCAGCAGCACCTGGCCCGCGGAGAAACTCAGCGGCAGTACCTCGGCCAACTGCGTCAGAGCCTGCTCGTCGTCTAGCGCCAGGCCGCGCCGCTGAGCGGCGAGACCGAGGACGCGATAGATGGCGCCGCTATCGAGCATGTGCCAGCCCAACCGCTCGGCCACCAGCGCCGTGATGGTGCCCTTGCCGGTTCCGGAAGGCCCATCGATGGTAATGACCGGGGTCACGCCGCCTGCTCCTGAATCTTCAGGCCGGCCTGTGCCGCCAGCCCGGGGAATCCGGGGAAGGAGGTCTCCACGTTGGCGCAGTCATGCACCTCGATCGGCCCCTCCGCCCTGAGCCCGGCCATCGCGAACGACATCGCGATCCGGTGATCGCCTTGCGCATGGATGGACCCGCCGTCCGTGGAGCCGATCTGCCCGCCGAGGATGCGAATGCCGTCTGGGCGCGGCTCGGCCTGGATCCCGAGCTGCACCAATCCGTCAGCCATGACCTGGATGCGGTCGCTCTCCTTGACGCGCAGCTCCTCCGCGCCGGTGAGGATGGTCTCGCCCTCGGCACAGGCGGCGGCGATGAAGATGGCCGGGAACTCGTCGATCGCGAGCGGGACCTGATCGACCGGGATGTGGATACCGCGCAGCCGCGCCGCCTTGACGCGAATGTCCGCCACCGGCTCCCCGCCAGCGGTGCGGCGGTCGATCAGCTCGATGTTCGCGCCCATTCCGCGCAGGATGTTGATGATGCCGACGCGGGTCGGGTTGATCCCGACGTTCTCCAGCAGCAGATCCGAACCCGGGGCGATGCTGGCGCCCACCATGAAGAAGGCCGCCGACGAGATGTCCGCGGGGATGTTCAGCCGGCAGCCCAACAGTCGCCCGCCGCCCGTCAGACAGACGCGCGCACCCGCGCGGCGCACCGAGTAGCCGAAGGCGGTCAACATGCGCTCGGTATGATCGCGGGTCGGCGCCGTCTCGATGATGCAGGTCTCGCCCTGGGCGTAAAGCCCGGCCAGCATGAGGCAGGACTTCACCTGAGCGCTGGCCATCGGCAGAGGGTATTCGATCCCCCTGAGCCCGGAGACAGGCTCGACCCGCAGCGGTGCGGTGCCGTCCGCGGTCGTCAGGATCTGCGCCCCCATCTGCGCGAGCGGCGCCGTCACCCGGCGCATCGGCCGGCGCGTGAGGGATTCGTCGCCAATGAGGGTGCTCGGGAAGGTCTGCCCCGCGAGCAGGCCCGCTAGGAGCCGCATGGCGGTGCCGGAATTGCCCATGTCCAGAGGACCTTCGGACTGCGTCAGCCCGCGCAGCCCCACGCCGTGGACGCTGAGCTCACCCTGCGTCGGACCCTCGATCTCGACGCCCATCCGCCGAAAGGCAGCCAAGGTCGCGAGCGCGTCGGCACCCTCGAGAAAGCCGCTGATGCGTGTCACGCCATCGGCAATGGCGGAGAGCATGATGGAGCGATGAGAGATCGACTTGTCGCCAGGCACGCGAAGACGCCCTTCAAAGACGCCGCCGGGGGCGATGAGATATCTAAGGTTGGTTGTTGGGTCCAATGGATCTCCGACGCCAGCAGGGTCGAGTCGATAAAAAGCGCCGCATTCTAGACGCGCATGGGCGAGGGGTAAACCACTGACTCGCCTGGCACCGGCCAACCGGATGGTCCAGAACCCGGCAAGACCGCGCACGGCTGGCGTCGTCCGGTTAGAATCCCCAGCCCGAGCGCCATGCACCGGCGCCAGCCAATGAGGAGCCTCCAGTGTCAGAACGCCGCGTCGACGTCGCTATCATCGGGTCCGGAACCGCCGGCCTGAACGCCATGGCGCAGGCCCGCAAGGCCGGCAAGTCCTTCGTTCTCATCAACGGCGGGGAGCCGGGCACCACCTGCGCGCGTGTCGGCTGCATGCCCTCGAAGGCGATGATCCAGGTCGCCGAGGACTATCACCGGCGCACGCACCTCGGGAAGTACGGCATCGACGGCCACGAGGCACTGACGCTGGACATCCCGGAGGCGCTGGAGCACGTCCAGGATCTGCGCGACACCTTCGTCGACCGGGTGCTCGGCAGCAGCACCGACGACATGCCCGCGGACCTCTTCATTCAAGACTACGCCCGCCTGCTCGAACCGACGCTGATCGAGGTCGGCGACCAGCGCATCCGGGCCGGCGCGGTCGTCATCGCCACCGGCTCGCGCCCCTTGGTCCCCGAGCCTTGGAAGTCCTTCGGCGAGCGCGTCATCACCACCGACGACATCTTCGAACTCGACGACCTGCCGGCGCGCATGGCCGTGATCGGCCTCGGGACCATCGGGCTGGAACTGGGTCAGAGCCTCTCGCGGCTGGGGGTGCGGGTCACCGGCTTCGATCAGCTCGACCGGATTGCGGGGATCCAGGATCCCGAGGTCAATGCGGCGGCGATCGACATCATCGGCAAGGAGTTCCCCATCCACCTCGGGCAGGTGGCCGAGATCACCGAGGAAGGCGAGCATCTGCGCGTCTCGACCGGCGCGCACAGCGCCCTGGTCGACAGGGTGCTCTGCAGCATCGGGCGCGTGCCCAATGTCGAGGGGCTTGGTCTCGACTGCCTGGGCGTGCCGCTCGACCGGCGCGGGCTCCCGGCGTTCGACCCCAACAGCATGCAGGTCGGCGATCTGCCGGTCTTCCTTGCCGGCGATATCACCACGCAGCGGCCGATCCTCCACGAGGCAGGCGACGAGGGCAAGATCGCCGGCTACAATGCCGCCCGCGGCGAGCGGCTCAGGTTCCGCCGCAAGACGCCGCTCTTCATCAACTTCTGCGATCCCAACATCTGCGCCGTCGGTCAACGCTGGAACGACCTCGACCAGGCGGGCTCCGCCATCGGCCAGATCAAGCTGGCGCCGGTCGGGCGCGCCCTGATCATGGGCAAGAACAAGGGCGTCATTCGACTCTATGCGGACAAGGCGAGCGGCAAGCTGCTCGGCGGCGAGATGATCACCCCCAAGGGCGAAAACCTGGCGCACCTGCTGTGCTGGTGCATCGAACAGGGTCTGACGGTCGGCGAGCTGCTGCGCATGCCCTTCTACCACCCCGTGATCGAGGAGGCCCTGCAGGCCGCGCTCTATGACCTCTACGGCAAGATCGATGCAAAGAACACGGGCGGCCTGACCGAGCTGGCCGAGTTGCCGGGGTAGAGGCACGCTCGAGCCATGTGCGCGAACTGATAACTGAACAACTGACAACTGACAACTGAACAACCCCGATGCCTATCACCGAGAAACAGAAACGCTGGCTCAAGAAACAGGTGCACCACCTCAAACCGGTGGTCACCCTGGGTCAGCACGGGACGACCGACGCCGTCCTGGCGGAGATCGAGATCGCCCTCGCCCATCACGAACTGATCAAGGTTCGCGTCAATGCGGGAGACCGAGAGGAGCGCGACGTCTCGGTAGAACTGATTCGCGAGCGCACCGGCGCGGACCTCATCAGCCGCATCGGCAATGTCGCGGCCTACTACCGCCACAACCCGAAGAAGCGTCAGCCGCTGGAAATTCCCAAGCTCTGATCGGCCGAGGATTTCACCCGCCCGGCACAAGACCGAGCGCGTCGCAGAGCGCGCGCCCAGTCGCCTTGTCGTGACAGCGCAGGACCGCCATGCGGTCGGGCGAATGCGGGTCTGGATGGACGTCGACGCCCGCCGCCTCGATGATTGCCCGCCGCGTCTCATCCAGCTCGCCTCCACCGAAGATCGAGATCACCAGCCCGCCAGGGATCGGCGGCGGGGGCTCGACGGCGTGGCCATCGACCAGGGCAACCCAGGCGGGCAGGAAGTCCGAGCCGTAGAGATCGAAGAAACCGTTGGAGCCGCGCAGGTGCACCTCGATCGGCCGCCCGCCGATCATCTCGATATTGCACAGCCCGGTGTAGCCCGCGAGGTTGTCGGCCACCCAATCGGCAAGCCATGGCTCCAGCGCCGGCAGCGCGACACCCACATCCCAGTAGACCGAGCGCTCCGCGTCCTTGACCTCTGAGCCCTGTGTGTGGGCGAACCAGACCGCCCGCCCCTCCCGCACCAGACAGTCGCTGCTGGTATGCGACCCCCGCAGGCGCTCACACCAAAAGCTGCCGGCCTCATTGGGCACGGCGGCTGCCGGAACGGCGCGCGCGTTCAGCGACATTCCGGCCAGATTCAAGATGGGCTTGACGAAGACCTGAGCATCCGCGGCGACGCCAAGGTCGCCTGGGTCGACGCCGCAGGGTGCCGCTACAAGCCCGACCGAAAGCGCCAGATCCAGCTTGTTGTAGACCTGCCGATGGTTGGGATTCAGCCGCCAGGCCGCCGCATCGCTCACTGCGACCTCGGCCATCGGCTGAGGCTGGAAGAGATGACGCCGCTCAGGCAGGACACCGACGAATGCCATCAACACACCCCCATTGGTTTCATCTCCCATCGCCTGGCACCGCCCCGCGGTGCCACCCCCGCTCGACGAGGACTCAAACGCTCGGATCACTCGAAGCAACCACGCGCGCGACCTGACACAACCCCGACTTGAACGGCGGAAAGCCGCTGATGGGATCCAGGTGACGGTCATCCGTCAGCTCGTTGATGTTGGCGCCGTGCCAGCCGTGCGTGCAGTGCACCACCCCGGGCTTGATGCCCTCCGTCACCCGAGCGACGAAGCGCACGGCGCCCCTGGGCGAACTCACCCGCACGGTCTCGCCGTCCGCGATGCCGCGCGGCTCGGCGTCCAGGGGATGGATCTCGACCAGGGGCTCGGGCACGGCGCGGCGCATGCGGGCCATGTGCTGGTGCTGGGAATGCGTATCGAACTTGGTGCGCGCCCCACTGGTGAGCACCAGAGGGAAATCGGCGGCCACCTCGGGGGTCGAGACCGGACTCTCAGCCGGCTCGCGATAGACCGGCAACCCATCGTGCCCGGCCTCGCGCAGCTCGTGGGAATCGAATTCGACCTTGCCGCTCGCGGTTGGGAATCCACGCAGACGGTAGAGTCGGTCCGCGTCGAGGAAACCATTCTCGACCAGATCCTCGATGGCATCGGCATAGACGGTCACGCCATCCGGATTCGCGTACACCTCGTCGCGAATCTCCTCCGGGATCCCTTCCGCCGCCTCCGCCCAGGATGCCTCCAGATCGCCCTCCCAGAATTGCTCGCCCATGCCCAATCGTTGCGCGATCTGCAGGAAGATGGCGCCATCGGGGCGCGCCTCCGCCTTGGGAGCGACCACGGGCCGGCGATACCGCAGCTCGCCCTGATAGGCACAGCCGGGATAGGCGATGAGCGCGGGCCGCTCCAAACTGGTCGCCGCGGGCAGCACGATATCGGCCTGCAGCGTTGCAGGATTGTGGAAAAAGTCCGTCGCCACGAAGAACTCCAGCGAGGCCAACGCCTGCTCCATGCGCTTGGAGTTGGGCCACATGGCGGTGTTGATGCCCATCGCCAGCAAGGCACGAATGCGCTGCGGGCGTCCGTCCAGAATGCAGTCCGGCAGCAGCATGCTCTGACCCGCCGGCCAGTAGCGGGTCCAGACGGGATAGACCTCGTCGCCAATGCGTGGCGGCAGGTGGTTACGGCAGTAGTCGAAGAGTTCGATGGGCTTGGGTAGCGCCTTGTCGTTGAAGAAGCGGTTGCCGCCCTCGCGATCCAGATTGCCGGTGACGGCCGAGAGCAGAATCAGTGCCCGGTGGTTCTGGAAACCGTTGCTGTGCTGAACGGTTGCGGTCGGCGAAAGCGTGATCTGAGCGGGCGCCGTGGTCGCGAACAGCTCGACGGCGGCGCGCAGGTCCTGCTCGCGAATGCCGCAGATCTGCGCGACGCGCTCCGGCGTGAATTCGCTGACGTAGTCCCTGAAGGCATCGACACCACTGCACCACTGGTCCAGGAAGCCCTGATCCTGCCAGGCGTTGGCGAAGATGAGGTGGTGAAAGCCCAGCGCGAGCGCCCCGTCCGTGCCCGGCCGGATCTGCAGATGGATGTCCGCCTGATCCACCATGGGCGTGCGGCGCGGATCCACGACGATCATGCGGCGGCCCGGCTTGAGGGTGACCAGCCCATGGCTATCGAAGGGCGGGATGGAGCCACGCGGGTTGGTCGACCAAATGAGGTGACAGCGGGTCTTGGGCGAGACCACGGTCGAAGTGGTCTTGATCTTGTAGCCGAAGGTCACTTTCTCCGCCACCATGGTCGCGGAGAAGCAGCAACCGCTCTCGGTCAAATAGTTCGGCGAGCCAAAGGCATGCGCAAGCCGCTGCAGCTGCGGCCTGGCCTCCTTGGTGTAGCCGGCGAAGAAGCCGACCGCAGGCGCGCCGTCCTTTTCCCTCACCGCCGCCAAGCGTTCGGCGATGGTAGCGAGTGCCTCGTCCCAGGAGATCCGCTCGAACGCCCCGCTGCCCGGCGGCCCCACGCGCTTGAGCGGATAGAGCAGACGATCCGGGTGATTGCGGCGATCGATCTGGACGTAACAGCGCGGGCAATCCGGCCCGCGCACGCCGATTGGCTCGCCGGCGTCGTCGAGCTCCACCTCAATGGCGCAGTTGGCATCGCATTCGTAGCAGGTGCTGGGTTTGGTTGGCATGGTCGTCACTCTGAAAACGGGGCTGATGAGCCGCGGCGCGGCGGGCCACAGCAAGAGGCATGGGCGTTAGAACCCCAGGATTGGGTCTGGATGCGTTTTCAACAGGGCTGGGATCCTCCGAGCACAGCGCAACGAGGCCATGGCGCCCGAAAATCACCGCATCGGACGCGCCGAACCGCGCTCCATGCCCGGATGCTCATGGGACCACAGCCATCCCACGCCCAGAGCATGCGATCTCCCCGACCGCTCGCCTGCCGGGACACCAAGCGTCCCGCAACCACCGGACAGGGGTCTGAGAAACGCCTGCGACGGGGCGCTATTCGGGCGAAAGGTCTCCCGCACAGTCTGCCCAGAGGCTCGGCTGCCGATACGCGGCGACCCAGTCCGGGAGCTGCGCCGCGGCCATGGGCCGCGCGATTCCGTAACCCTGGGCGCGATCGCAGCCCAGGCGCATCAGCAGACGGCCGTGCTCCAGGGTCTCCACGCCTTCCGCAATCACGGCGCGACCGAAGGCGCGGGCCATGCCGATGACCCCCTCGACGATGTTGCAGTCCTCCAGATCCTGGAGCATGTTGCGGACGAAGGTCTGATCGATCTTGAGCGTCCCGGCGGGCAGTCGCCGCAAATAGATCAGCGAGGAGTAGCCGGTCCCAAAGTCATCCAGGGCGAAGGAAATCCCGAGCCGTGCACCGTCACTGATCACCGCGCTCACCAAGTCCAGATCATCCAAGGCGGCGGTTTCCAAGATTTCCAGCTCGATGCTCGCGGGCTGGACCTCCGGGTGACGGGCAACAAGATCGGAAACCTCGCGCAAGAAATCAGGCGTCTGCAGCGAGTGCGCCGAGACATTGATGTGCAGGCGCAAGCTCAGTCCCTGCGCGACCCAGGCCGCCTGCTGGGCCAGCGCCTCGCGCAGCACCCAGCGGTCGAGCCTGCGAATCAGGTCGGTGCCTTCGATGGCGGGCAGGAATTCGATCGGCGCCAAGAGGCCGCGCTGCGGATGCTGCCATCGGACCAGCGCCTCCAGGGCCTCGACGCCACCGCGGCGCATGTTGACGATCGGCTGATAGAAGAGGCGCAACTCGCTCCTGTCGATCCCCAGCGCGATACTCCGCAACAGCTCGCGGGTGGCGATCTCCTCGCGATCCTTCTCCGGATCGAAGAACTGGTAGTTGTTGCGTCCGCACTGTTTTGCCAGGTACATGGCATGGTCGGCATGACGCAAGAGGCTATCGGCGTCGCCATGATCCTCCGGATAGAGGGTGACTCCGATGCTGGCAGACACGGGCTGCGGCTGACCCTCGATCAGCCGAGGCTCGCCCAGACTGAGCAGCACCCGTCCCAGGATGTGGGCACAGGCGCTCGGCCCCTCCACATCCGTGAGCAGCAGCGCGAACTCGTCACCGCCCCAGCGAGCGACGGTATCCTTTGGGCGAACGTTGGCGATGAGGCGATCTGCGACGGCGCGCAGCAGGTTATCCCCGGCCTCGTGACCACACTTGTCGTTGATGGGTTTGAAGTCGTCCAGATCCAGATAGCAGATGGCGAGTCGGGAGCCTTCGCGGGCCGCGATGGCGATGGCCTGTTGGAGACGATCGAGCAGCAGGCGCCGATTCGGGAGCCCGGTGAGATGGTCGTAGTAGGCCATCGCCTCCAGCCGCCTCTGGCTGTCGCGCAAGGCCTGCTCGGCCAAGCGCCGCTCGGTGATGTCCTGCGCCGCGGCATAGATCAAGCCCGAATCCGCGGGTGCCGTCGCGGACCAGGCCAGGGTGCGCAGGCTGCCGTCCTTGCAGCGATAGCGGTTCTCGAAATAGTGGCTATCACGCCCCTGCAGCAGCGCCTGGATCTCGGCGCGGGTGGCGTCCAGGTCGTCGGGGTGTACATCATCCAGCAGGTGACGCCCGACCAGTTCGTCCTGCCGATAGCCCAGCAGCTCCGTCCAGGCCGGATTGACGCGCCGGATGGTCCCGTCGAGACCGGCGATGAGGAAGAGGTGCAGGGAGAGCCCGAAGAACTGGGCCTGCTCGTCCTCGGTCTGTCTCAGCTCGGTATTGTCGCGGGCCACCCCAGCCAGGCGCGTGGCGCGGCCATCCGCGCCGCGAACCGCATCGCCATAGGTCGCCAGCCAGTGGATGGAGCCGTCGGGCCAGACGATCCGCAGCTCTAGGCCGTGTCCCACGCCATCCTCGACGCAGGCGCGCAGGCTCTCCCGCCAGCGCGGCAGATCCCCAGGGTGGACGCGCGCGTTGAGTTCCGCGAGCGTACCCCGTGAACTCCCTGGGCGAAGCCCCCAAACGGACACCATTTCCTCCGACCACACGACC
Source organism: Thiocystis violacea (assembly GCF_016583565.1). Lineage (GTDB taxonomy): Bacteria > Pseudomonadota > Gammaproteobacteria > Chromatiales > Chromatiaceae > Thiorhodococcus > Thiorhodococcus violaceus_A. The sequence continues at coordinate 63,764 of NZ_NRRF01000001.1, forward strand.
AGGTCGCTGTCGGTAAACCACTCCCAGATCGCGGTTCCGGAGAGCCGCAGGGCCAGGTAGAGATGCTCCTCGGTCTCGCGGAGTGCATCCTGCATCCGCGCGCGCTCGGTGACGTCCTGGGCCGCGCCCAAGAGCCATGTCGGTTTGCCCGCGGCGTCGTAACGGATCTCGCCATAGTCCTGGATGACGCGGGTCCGCCCATCGTCCGGCCGGGTGATCCGGTGCTGGTGAAAGTAGGGAGCGCCCTCCTCCAATGCCTTGTTGAGAGCCGCCTGCATCCCGCCTCGGTCATCCGAGTGGACGATGCGCAGCAGGCTGCCCAGCGTCAGGTCTTCGTGCTCGACTCCATGCAGGTGACACCACTGCAGGGTCGGGACGAAACGCGCGGTTCTCGGCTCGAGCATCCAGCCGCCGACCTGAGCCAGGCGTCCGGCATGGGCCAACAGGAGACCCCGCTCATCCTCGGAGATCGCACGAGGCGCGAGCGGTTGGTCGGCCGGCTCATGGGCAACCGAAGGGTCGCGACACACCCGTTTCATCTGGATTGAGGCTCTCTCATTCTCTGCACTGGCTCTCGCTATCATAGCCCCGTTTGCATGGCTATCGCCGAGATTCCGGGGGCGCGGTAGCCATGCGGGCATCTCAAGAACGCAAGCGGGCCGCACCCCGCTGGAGCGGTGATGGCGCCCTGCGTCGAACAGCACAGAGGAGCAACCCTGCTGGCTCGCGCCTGCCTGCTTCCTCGACTTGAGGATCGGCGTGATGAGCTCGGCCTGGCGGCGCGAAATGATGATAGATCGGTCTCAGTTTGGAGCGGGGACGCGAGAAACCTGACCTGCCATGGCGTACTGTGAGGAACTGAACTGCGGCCCGGCCGCGTGGTGCCTTGACTCGGATGACACCCAGGAGAACGCTCGTGACTGATCTCAAGACGCAGTCGCCGATCCATCAGGCCAGGAAACGCGTGGAGGAGTTCGACCGACGACAAGCGGATGCGCTGGCCAAGCTGATCCCCGCGGATGACCAAGGTCGCATCAAGGATGACGATGCCAAGCGGATCGCCGCAGCGCTCATGGAGCTCATGAAGCGATAGTCGCGCGGCGCAGGCTGCCGTCTCCCGAGGCCGTGTGAGCATCCTGACCAGATGCGGATCGCCGAGGCCGACCCCCGGCTCTACCAGGCCAAGGCCAGGGGACGCGATCGTATCGTCGCTGAGCCGCTGACAGGGCGGGAGGCAGGCCGCCCGTCGGCCGAGTCGCCGGAGTCCACCACCGCGGTTCCCGGCGCGATGGCCAGTCTGGACGCGCACTAGCCCAGGCGGCCAATGCTGCGTCTTCGTGCTGACCAAGGATCACAGACGGACTCCTGTCTCAATCTGTGATCAAGGTCTCGGATTCGGGCGATCCGCGCCGTCTCTTGGCCCGAGACTTCGTTGATTGCCCTCACTGCCCCCCACGCCTGCGCTAAGCTCAACCATACCAGCGATCAGTGCATCTCATGCCTTCGCCCCCCACTCAGCCCCAGGCCCCTCACGCCTCCAACCCTTCGTAGCCCGGAGAACCCGCATGGCCCTCGTGAAGAAGAGCTCGACCTCGGATGGTGGCACCGCCACCCAAGCCAAGACCTCGGCGGCGGCGGCCCGTGAGGCAGAGGCGCAGCGCAAGCGGGCGCGCACCCTGGCGAAGCAGCAGCAGGCGGCCGAGCGGATCGCCGCCGCCACGGGTCAATTGTCCTCAGGCATCAATGAGGCGGCCTCCGCGGCCGAGGAGCTCAAGCGCGCGGCCGATCAGATCGCCACCGGCGCCGAGGAGGCCTCTGGCGCGGCGCAGGAGTCCCTGACGGCCTTCAAACAGGTCGAGGTCGCCATCGCGCGCCAGTTGCGCAGCGCGGACGCCAGCCAGTCCAAGGGTGAGGCCACGCAGACACTGGTGCTCAAGACCAGCGCCGAGGTCGCCGGCCTGGTCACCAACGTCGGTCTCGCCGCCCAGCGCCAGACGGCCTCGGTGGAGCGGGTGGCCGAGTTGGAGAAGCAGGCGGCCAAGATCGGCGATATCGTCAAGGCGGTGGCGCGCATCGCCGACCAGACCAATCTGCTGGCCTTGAATGCCGCCATCGAGGCGGCGCGCGCCGGCAAGCACGGCAAGGGTTTCGCGGTCGTGGCCGACGAGGTCCGGACCCTGGCCGAGACCTCGGAGAAGAGCGCCAAGCAGATCCAGGATCTGGTGGGTCAGATCCAGGGCGAGGTCAAGGTGATCGCCGAGGGGATCGGAACCTCGGCCAAGACCGTCGAAGCGGAGGCGCAGAAGGGCGAGACCATCAGCGTTCAATTGGAGCAGATTCGCCTCGACGCCGCCGAGATCGTCAAGGGCATTCAGGAGATCGCCACCGGTGCCCAGCAGTCCAGCACCGCCGCCGCGCAGGCGCTCAAGGGCTCCGAGGATATCGCCGCCGCCGCCGAGGAACAGTCCGCGGCCGCCGAGGAGGCCGCCAAGACGGTGGCCGAGCAGGCGCAGGCGCTGGCCGAGTGCGAGCAGGCCGCGCAGGCCCTCTCGGAACTGGCGGAAGATCTCAAGACCTCCACCGATGTCGCCAAGAGCGCCGAGGAAGTCGCCTCCGCCGCCGAGCAGCTCTCCTCCGCCGTCTCCGAGATCAATCGCGCCAGCAGCCAGATCATGATCGCCATCGACCAGATCCGCAAAGGGGCCGAGGTGCAATCGGCGAGCACCGAGGAGTCCGCGGCCGCCATCAGCCAGATCGAGCGCGGACTCGAGCTGGCCCAAGCCCGCGCGACGGCCGGCGCCGAGAAGGTGCGGACCATCAAGGCGCTCCTAGCGGAGAACAAGACCACCGTCGATGGCCTGGTCCAGGGGATCTCTCTGGCGGCGGACGCCTCGCGGTCGAGTATCAAACAGATCAAGGATCTGGAGCTGGTGTCGCGGCGGATCGACAAGATCGTCGACGCCATCACCACGGTCTCCATCCAGACCAACATGCTGGCGGTCAATGGCTCCATCGAGGCGGCCCGGGCGGGCGAATTCGGCAAGGGCTTCGTGGTGGTGGCCACCGACATCCGCAACCTGGCGCACGACTCGGCCGAGAACGCCGACAACATCAAGGATCTGGTGAAGGCGGTCCAGGATCAGATCGGCGTGGTCGGGCGCGACCTCGAGGAGATCGTCGCCTCTGCCATGAGCGAGGTGGAGAAGGCCAAGGTCACCACGAGCAATCTGGCGACCATCGAGACGGACATCGTGACCGTTGAGACAGGCACCCAGGATATCCTGGATGCCGCCAATGAGATCGTCGCGGCCGTCTCACAGGTCAAGACCGGGATCGAGCAGATCTCCGCCGCCGCCCAGGAGGCCGACAAGGCAGCCACCGAGGCGGCCTCCGCCTCCCAGCAGCAGTCCCAGGGCGCCGAGGAGCTGGCGGCCGCCATCGAGGAGATCGCCTCGCTCGCCGACGAGCTGCAAAGCGCCTGACCGGGGATGCGATCATGACCTCAGACAGCCTCAAAGAACGCGACGCCGCACCGCCAGTGGCGGACGAGGAGCACGACGGGCTCGGCTCCGACCTGCGTCAGTTCGTGACCTTCCTCATCGGCGCGGAGGTCTTCGCCGTGGACATGGCCCCGGTCCAGGAGATCATCCGGGTGCCGGAGGTGGTTCGCGTGCCATTGGCCCCGCCGAGCCTTGAGGGGCTCGCCAACCTGCGTGGCAAGGTGCTGCCGATCATCTCGCTGCGCCACCTCTTCGGCCTGGAGGAACGCGACAAGGATGACACCTCGCGCGCCCTGGTGATCGACATCGGTCAGCCGCTCGGCTTCGTGGTGGACCGGGTCGCCAGCGTGGTCGGCGTCGAGCCGTCCAAGATCGAGGCGGTGGGATCCATCAGCAGCACCGTGGATACCGACCTGCTCTCCGGTCTCATCAAGGACGTCGGCGGCCACACCATGATCATGGTGCTCGACTTCGCCCAATTGATCGGCCGGGAGTTTGCGGAGATCGCCCGCCTGGAGACCTCCGCCGGCATGGTCCGGGAGCTGTCCACCCAGACCGAGACGGAGGATGAAGACAGCAGCGACGAGCTGCAACTGGTGAGCTTCGAGGTTGCCGGGCAGGAATACGCCATCGCCATCGAAAACGTGCAGGAGATCGTCCAGATCCCCGAGCATATCGTCCAGGTGCCCCGCTCGGAGCAGCACGTCCTGGGCGTGATGAGCCTGCGCAACCGCCTCTTGCCCCTGGTCAGTCTGCGGCGCATGTTCGCCTTGCCGTCACGCGAGACGGACGAGCACAGCCGCATCGTGGTGGTGTCCCTGGGTGGCACCTCGGTCGGCGTGGTGATGGACAGCGTCAACGAGGTCTTGCGGGTCGCCAAGGCCGATGTCGAGGCCATGCCGGGTCTGCTGGCGCGCGACGGCGATCTCGCCGAGATCTCCGACATCTGCCGGCTCGACGGGGGCAAGCGCTTGGTCTCCATCCTCTCGACCGACCATCTCTTCCGTCATTCCGCCATCAAGGAGGCCCTGACGACCGTGGATAGCCTGAACGACGAAGAGCGGCTCGCGACCGAATCGGAGGACGAGGAGCGCGACGAGGACGAGCAGGTCGTGGTCTTTCGCCTGGACAAGGAAGAGTTCGGCGTGCCGATCGAGAGCGTGCAGGAGATCGTGCGCGTCCCCGAGGAGCTGACCCATGTCCCCAAGGCGCCCGCCTTCGTCGAGGGCGTCATCAATCTGCGCGGCACCGTGCTGCCGGTGATCGACTTGCGTCGACGTCTGGGGCTCCCCAGCGTGGAGCGTTCCGACCGCCAGCGCGTCATGGTCTTTCTGATCGAGGGTGCGCGCACCGGTTTCATCGTCGACTCGGTCGCGGAGGTGCTCAAGATCCCGAAGAGCGCCATCGAGCCGGCACCCCGGCTGTCCGGGGAGCAGGCCAAGCTGCTGGCGCGCATGGCGAACCTGGAGCGGCAGCGCCGCCTGGTGCAATTGATCGATCCAGCGCAACTGATTCAGGAGCGCGAGATGGCGGACCTGGCGGAGCTGTCGGCATGAGACCGCCCGCCGGTCTGGAATGGAGGTTTTAGGGCGCATGATCAAACTCTTGATCGTCGACGACTCGGCCTTGATGCGCCGTCAGCTCGCCAATGTGTTTCAGGCGGAGGGCGATTTCGAGATTCGCCAGGCACGCAACGGCCGGGAAGCGGTCGAGGAGAATCGCGCCTTCGAGCCTGACGTGGTGACGCTGGATATCAACATGCCGGAAATGGATGGCATCACCGCGCTCTCGCTGCTGATGGCGGAGCGCCCGGTGCCTGTGGTGATGGTGTCCTCGCTCACGGAGAAGGGGGCGCTCGCCACCTTCGAGGCGCTCAACCTCGGGGCGGTGGACTACCTGGCCAAGCCCGGCGGAACGATTTCGCTCTCGATCGAGGACATCAGCGCCGAACTGGTGGCCAAGGTCCGTGCCGCGGCGGGTGCGCGCCTCAAGGGCAAGGGGGTCCGCGGACTGAGTCAGCGCCTGCGCGAGGAGCGTGCCCGTCCAGCCGCTCGGCCAAGTCCAAGACCACTGGCCGTGCGTCGCAGCGTGACGAGCGAAGGTCTGGTGGTGATTGGCGTCTCGACCGGCGGCCCACGCACCCTGGAGGACATCCTGCCGCTGTGGCCGGCCGATTTCCCCTGGCCGGTCCTGGTGTCCCAGCACATGCCCGGTTCCTTCACCCGCCCCTTCGCCGAGCGCATGAATGGGCTCTGCGCCCTTGAGGTGGTGGAAGTCGCTCGGCCCATGCCCGTGGAGCCTGGCACCGTCTACATCGGCAAGGGTGGCGCCGACATGGTGGTTGGGCAGCGCGGCGGGCGCCTGACCGTACTGAGCAAACCGGAGAGCCAGGAGTTTCTCTGGCATCCCTCGGTGGAGCTGCTGGGTCGCTCGGTGCTGGAGCACTGCGACCCGGCGCGGGTCGTCGCCATCATGCTCACCGGGATGGGCTATGACGGCGCGGACGCCTTCGCCGAGATCAAGCGGCGCGGCGGCCGCACCATCGCCGAATCCGAGCAATCGGCCGTCGTCTTCGGGATGCCGGCGGAGCTGATCGCCCGCAACGGCGCCAGCCTGGTGCTGCCCGCCGAGAAGATCGCCGCCCAGGTCAACACCTGGGCGGGACGGTGAGTTTCCGCCGGTAGGATGGGCAAAGTCCGTGCTCGGGGGGTGAATGCCGCCTCGACGCCTGGCGGACGTGCCCATCGTGCAAGGCGCCGAGCTGGGATGATGGGCACGCCCGTCGAGCACCAACGCTCCGAACGAAACTCATCGCGCGGGCTTTGCCCATCCTACGCACTGAAACCTGACAACTGAAACCTAAATCCCATGGCCCTCATCAAGACTCAATGCGTCGAGCCCATCGCCGAGGAGGCCCGCGAAGCACCGCGCGACTGCGCCGGTCTGATCTCGCGCTTGGCGGCGAGCGATCCGACCGCCCGGCGCTGGGCGGCGCGTGATCTTGTGGATTGCCCGGAGGCCGCCGCGGCACTGGTGGAGCGTCTCAAGCAGGAGGTGGATGTCTCGGTCCGGGAGGTCATCCTCACGACCTTGACCAGCCTGGGTGATCCGATTGCGATTGCCGGCCTCGTCGACTGTTTGAGGAGCGAGGACACGGCACTGCGCAACGAGGCCATCGAGGCCATGCAGCAGCTGCCGGATGCGGTCGCGCCCGTGATGCACGGGCTGCTTGCCGATCCGGATCCGGACCTGCGCATCTTCGCGGTGAATATTCTGGAATCACTCTGCCATCCGCAGGTGGAGACCTGGTTGATCGAGGTGATCGATCAAGATCCGCACGTCAATGTCTGCGGGGCGGCGGTCGACCTGCTCGGAGAGGTGGGTACCCGCAACGCCCGCGCGAGCCTGCAACGCCTCAAGGCACGCTTCGCCAATGAGCCCTACATTCGCTTCGCCGCCGATCTGGCACTTGGGCGACTTCATGAAAACTGATCCCGAACAGGGCACCATTAGGATCAGCGCCGAGGATTTTCAAAAGTTTAGGGAGTTCTTCTACCGCAAGACCGGGATCCAGTTCGACGCGTCCAAGCGCTATTTCGTCGACAAGCGTCTGGTGGAGCGCGTCGAGGCCACGGGCACGGGCAGCTTCCGCGGCTATTTCACCATGCTGCGCTTCCAGGCCAGCGGTGAGGAGCTTCAGGCATTGACCAATCTGATGACGGTCAATGAGACCTATTTCTTCCGCGAGGAGTATCAGTTCCGGTGTCTGGTCGATTCGCTGCTGCCGGAGATCGTGGAGCGTAAGAAGAATCGCCGGCCGATTCGGATCTGGGCGATCCCCTCCTCCTCGGGCGAAGAGCCCTACTCCATCGCCATCTACCTGCTCGAACACTGGGCGGGAATCCATGAGTGGGACGTGGAGATCATCGCCTCCGACATCGACACCCGAATCCTCGCGCAGGCCCGCCAGGGCCTCTATTCGCTCCGCTCGATCCAGCATCTGCCCAGCCACACGCTGCAGCGCTATTTCAAGCGCCAGTCCGGTGGCTATCAGATCTGCGACGATCTGCGCCAGTCGGTCGAGTTCACTCGGGTCAACCTGTCCGAGCGCGCCGACACCCGGGGCTATCGCGACTTCGACGTGATCTTCTGTCGCAATCTCCTGATCTATTTCGACGATGTCTCGCGCAAGACGGCGACGGAGACCTTCTACGACGCGCTGCGACCAGGCGGCTTCGTCTGTCTGGGTCATTCGGAATCCATGAGCCGCAGCTCGTCCCTCTACAAGGTGCGCAAATTCCCCGAAGCCATCGTCTATCAGAGGCCACTGGAGGCCGCATGAAACGCATCCTGATCGTCGATGACGCTGCGACCGTCCGGCTCTATCACCGCGAGATCCTCGAGACGGCGGATTTCATGGTGGACGAGGCGATGAACGGCATCGAGGCGCTGGAAAAGGCGCTGCAGACGGGGTTCGACCTCTTTCTGGTCGACATCAACATGCCCAAGCTGGACGGCTATGGGTTTCTGCGCGAGCTGCGCGGTCAAGACCTCCCGCAGGCGCCCGCCATCATGATCTCCACCGAGGCGCAGACCAATGACGAGCGACGCGCCTACGCCGCGGGCGCGAATCTCTATCTGATCAAACCGGTCAAGCCGGAGCGGCTGCTGGCGCAGGTGCGCATGCTGCTCGGGGAGTTGCATCCATGAGCCCGTTGCTGGAACAGTTCCTATCGGAGGCGAGGGATTTCCTGCAAGGCATCGGCGAGAAGCTGATGCAGTTGGAGGCGGCCCCGGCCGACGCCGATCTCATGAACGAGCTGTTCCGCCTGGTGCACACCCTCAAGGGCAACAGCGGTCTGTTCGATGCCCCGGAGATGACGCGGGTGCTCCATGCCGGCGAGGATCTGATGGACGCCGTGCGCAATGGCCGCGTGGCCTATTCGCGCCCCCTGGCCGACCGCCTGCTGGACGCCATGGATTTCGTGGGGATGCTCTGCGACGAGCTCGAGTCCGATGGCCAGCTGGGTGCCGCGCACGCCGGTGATTCGGTGCGCCTGGTCGACGCGCTGCGGCACTTGCTCCAGCCCGATGACGCCCCTGCCGAGGCACCCGCCCCCGAATCCACGCCAGAATCCGCGCCCGCCCCGACAGCAAGCCTGGCCGAGCCGACTCCCGTTGCGGACACGGCCAGTCTGCCGCTCGCCAGCATCCCCGAAGCGGTACGCATGCAGGCCTACCGCCGCGCCTGCGCCGGTGAGCCCCTGTCGTGGCTGGCTTACCGACCGCACGAGCAATGCTTCTATCAGGGCGACGATCCCTTCTTCCTGGCGCGCCAGACGCCGGAGCTGCTGTGGAGCCGCATCGAGGCGCGCGAGCCCTGGCCACCGCTGGCCGAGCTGGACGCCTATTCCTGCATGCTGGATTTCCAGCTGCTGACCGCCGCGCCACGGGCCGCGTTGGAAGAGCAGTATCGCTATGTGATGGACCAGGTGCAGACCACGGAAGTCCCCCGGCTGGCGCTGGTGATGCCGCAGGGTGACCCCAACGGCGGCCCCGTCTATGACGACTTCGCCGCGGACGCGCGCAGGCTGCTGCAGACTGGCGATCTTGAGGGCCTGGCCCGCAATGCGAGCACCCTGCTGGAACTCTCCAGCCCGGATCTGTGGATCGCCTCGGCCTTGCGCTGGTTGCAGTTGGTATTGGAGACCGAGCCGGAGAATAAGGCGATTCTCGACGCGCTCGTGGACTGCCTGGGCAGCCTCGCCGCGCCGCAGTGGGGGACGGCCGGGGCGGCGGAAACGCACACGGCGAGCGCTTCGACCTCGATTCGACAGGACCCCGCGCCCCGAAACGAGCGCGGCCAGGAGGCTGAGGGCGTTGCCGACGCGAGCGACGAGGCGACTCCCGCCCTCTCACCCCTGGCAGCCGATGCCCTGGCGGCCGTGGTCGCCGCGCAAGGCGAAGTCCTCGCGCTGACGGATGAGCCGCGCTGGCTGCCAGGCCGTCTCAAGGCCGCCGCCGCCGCCCTGTCGGGGTGTCTGCGGGCCACCGGCGCAACCGCCAAGCTGCAGGACCTGGAGGCGGCCACGGCAGCGGCGCTTGCGCGCAACAGCGGTGCCCCGCTCCTGACCTGGATCGCGGCGGTCTTTCCGGCCGAGCTCGTCGGCGAGCCTGGGGCCGCCGCCCCCGTGACCGCGGCGCCGCCAAGCCCGGCCCACAGCGCCCCCCAGCCGCCGGAGGCGGAGGGCGAGATCAAGTTCGGCCGCCGCGCCGAGGACGCCATCAGCGGACCCAAGAGTCTCAAGGTCGATCAGGCCAAGATCGACCGCCTGATGAATCTGATCGGCGAGATGGTGGTGGCCAAGAACGCGCTGCCCTACCTGGCCGGCCGCGCCGAGGCGGTGTTCGGGGTCCGCGAGCTCGCGCGCGAGATCAAGGGCCACTACGGGGTCATCAACCGCATCGCCGAGGAGATGCAGGGCGCCATCATGCAGATCCGCATGATGCCCGTCTCCTTCGTCTTTCAGCGGTTTCCGCGTCTGGTGCGCGACATCTCGCGCAAGCTCGGCAAGGAGGTCGAGCTGATCCTTGAAGGTGAAGACACCGAGGCGGACAAAACCATCATCGAGTCACTGGGTGATCCCCTGATGCACATCGTGCGCAACAGCCTCGACCACGGCATCGAGTCGCCCGAGCTGCGCCGCGCCGCCGGGAAACCGGCGACCGGCACCCTGCGGCTGCGGGCCATGCAGGAGTCCGACCGCGTGGTGATCGAGATCTCGGACGACGGCAAGGGCATCGATCCCGACATCATCAAGCGCAAGGCCTACGCCAAGGGGCTCATCGACGAGACGCTGCTGGAGCAGATCAGCGATCAGGAGGCCGTGAATCTCGTCTTCGCCGCCGGGTTTTCGACCACGGAGGTGATCTCGGATCTCTCCGGCCGGGGCGTCGGGATGGATGTCGTGCGCACCGCTGTCGAGAAGGTCAACGGCAGCGTTGCGTTGACCAGTCAGCAGGGACGTGGCACCCAGATCCGTCTGTCGCTGCCCCTGTCCATGGCCGTGACCAACGTCATGATCGTCGTCTCCGACGGCCAGCGCTTCGGTGTCCCCATGGATCGCGTCGTCGAGACCGTGCGGGTTCCTCGTGCCGCCATTCGCACCATCAAGCACAGCCTCGCCACCGTACTGCGCGGACGCATCGTGCCGCTGAAATCCATCAACGACCTGCTTGGGCTCTCGGCTCCGCCCAAGGCCAATGCCGATGATGAATTGGCGGTGCTCGTCGTGAGACTGGGCGATGAATCCCTGGGGCTCCTGGTGGATGATTTCAGTGAGACGCTCGACATCATCCTCAAACCCATGACGGGGGTCTTGGCGGGTCTGCCGGCCTACGCCGGCTCGGCCCTCATGGGCGATGGCTCGGTGCTCATGGTGCTCAACGTCAAGGAGATTCTGTGATGGCGGTCGAGTACAAGAAAAACCTGGTCGTGTTTCATGATGTCGTGGGCGTGGAAGACGCCGAGGCGTTGCTGGAGTGGCTGCAGAAGAAGCGCACGGCCAAGGTGGACCTGTCCGCCTGCACCCACCTCCATCCCGCCAATCTGCAAGTTCTGATGGCGAGCAAGCCTGCCGTTCAGGCCTGGCCGGCGGATGCCCCGCTGCGCGCCTGGCTGGAACCCATCTTGACCGCCCCCTAGGATCCGGATCGAGGAATAGACGCATGTCCAAAACCATCATGATCGTGGACGATTCCGCCACCATGGTGTTGAGCCTGAAGTCGACCCTGGAGATGAACGGCTTCAAGGTCGAGACCGCCGGCGATGGCGCACAGGCCCTGACCAAGCTCAAGGGTGGGGTGAAGCCCGATCTCATCATCACCGATATCAACATGCCCAACATGGGTGGCCTGGAGCTGATCAAGAACGTGCGCACGCTGCCGGGTTTGCGGTTCACGCCGATCCTGACGCTGACCACCGAAAGCCAGGCGGAAAAACGCGACGAGGGCAAGCGGCTGGGGGCCACCGGCTGGCTGGTGAAGCCCGTCGCTGGGCCGGACCTCGTGAAGGTCATCAAACAAGTGCTGCCGGGGGCCTAGGCCGTGACCAAGACCGGATCAGCGCCCACGCGCTTTCCTCCCTCCGGCATGGGCTATCGGCTCATGGTCGCCGCCGCGGCGGCGCTTGCGATCAATGTCGGCATCGCCTGGTCCATCTCGCCCTGGCTGCACGAGACCTTCCTGGTCCCGCTGAACCTTGGCTACGCCGTCGAGATCGCCCTCACGACCCTCCTGTCCACGCTCTCCGTCCTGGGTCTGACCGCGCTGCTGGCCTGGATCTTTCTGCGCCGGGAGGTGGATGATCTCGATCTCATGTTGCGAGAGGGCCGCTCTCGGCTCGCCGTCCTCACGGCGCAGCAGCAGGTGGTGGAGGAGGAGATCGCGCACGTCGCACCCTACCTCGACATCATGAGGAAACAGATGGAGGGCGCCGTGCAGGAGACCGAGCAGGGCGTCATGGCGGTCATCGAACAGATCGATCAAGTCCATGGCATGTCCAGGCAGCAGATGGAGCGGATCGGCCATTCGATGAAGAACGGCATGGATCTCGCCGACGTCATGCGCCTGCAGGCGGTCAGCAACAATGAGGTGATCGCCGTTCTGACCGGACATCTGGACGAGCAGCTCGCCGAGCTCGACGGCAATCTCAAGCGTATCGAAGGGCTTGCGAGCCAGGTGGACACCCTCTCGCCCCTGGTCGGGGTGATTTCCGACATCGCAAAGCAGATCAACCTCTTGGCGCTCAACGCCGCGATCGAGGCGGCCCGCGCGGGAGAGGCGGGACGGGGCTTTGCCGTGGTGGCCGGCGAGGTGCGGGCACTCTCGACCCAAACGGCCAATGCCGCCGCGGATATCGCCCACAAGATCAGCGCGGCGACCCGCGGCATGGAAACGGAGCTCGCGGTCGCGCGCAAGGCACGCGACAACAAGGAATACAACGACCATCTCCATCGCATCATTGCCGATATCAGCGCCATGGAGAAACGCTTCGCCGAGGGCAGCGGCATGCTCCTGGAGGTGATCCAGGGCGTGGAGGCCGGCAACGGGGAGATCGTCACGCGCCTGTCCGAGGCGCTGGGCTACATCCAGTTCCAGGATGTGGTCCGCCAACGCCTGGAGCAGATCGGAATCGCCCTCGGCGAGCTCGACGAGCATCTCCAGTCACTCATGGGCCATGTCGGCGATGACCAGTGGGACGGCCGCGTCCAGCCCAGCCTCAAGGACCGCCTCGCGGGACATCTCGATCGCTATGTGATGTCCAGTCAGCGCGACGCTCATGCATCGGTGACCGGCGGTGAGGCGGCGAGCGACGATCGCCCGAAGATCGAACTCTTCTAGCCATGCCCCGGATCATCGCCATCTCCAATCGCAAGGGTGGCACCGGGAAGACCACCGTTGCGGTCAATCTCGCCGCCGAGCTGGCCGCGCTCGGAGCGCGGGTCTTGCTCGTCGATCTCGATTCCCAGGGCCATTGCGCCGCGGGACTCGGGGTCAAGATCGGCCAAGATGCGCCCACCGCGCATGACCTCTTTCTCGACCCGGAGGCGAGCCTGACAGCCGCCATCTGTCAGACCGGGTGCGCGAATCTCGCCCTCGCCCCGGCCGATCAGCGCTTCGAGCACGGCAGCGGCGCGCGTGACGAGCGGCGGCTCGCCCAGGCACTAGCCCGGGAGAAGATCACCAGCGCCTATGACCTGGTGCTGCTGGATACCCCGCCCTCCCTGGACCATCTGCTGCTCAATGCACTCACCGCGGCGCACTGGGTGCTGGTGCCCTATGTGCCACACCAGCTCTCCCTCGAAGGCATGCGACAACTGATGCGGGTGCTGTTCAAGGTCATGTCATCAAGCAACCCGCAGCTGAAGATCCTCGGCCTTCTGCCGACCATGGCGACCGATCACATCCGCCAGCACCGCTTGGTGAGCGAGGAGGTCGCGCGTCAGTTCGGCGCGTCCCGGGTGCTGGCCGGCATCCGCAACGACATCCGCTTGGCAGAGGCCTTCGGCGTCGGCAAGCCTATCCGCAGCTATGCGCCCAAATGCCGAGGTGCGCAGGACTTCGCCCGCCTGGCGGCGACACTCGCGCCCATCCTGGACACTCCCGTCACCTGAGCCCCAGTTGGAGCGTCGGAAAAGATGGGAAGCGTCATGCCGATTGCGAAATATCAGCGTGAAAGCGTCGGAAAAGAAGGGATACTTCTGGCGCTAACAGCGGCCTGACGTCTGTCCTGGAGCCGGCTGAGGGTCTTGCCCGACGCCTGATGCAGGACAGGCCGCGGGCGGACGAGGCTCAAGCCCACCAGCACTTCCGAACGAACCAAGTTCCACGTCAGAAAGAATCTCGGTCAGACACATGATGAACCGCTACCTCCGACTCGGGCTGCTAGTCGCCGGGCTGCTGCTCGCCGTCGCCGGACAGGCCGCCCCCGCGGAAACCTACACCGATGCGCTCGGCATGACCTTCCGCTTGATCCCGGCCGGCAGCTTCCAGATGGGCTGCGACACCGCCAGGCAGCGGTGTGACGCCACGGAGCGTCCCGCGCATCGCGTCACCTTTGCGGCGCCCTTCTATCTCTCGGCAACGGAGGTCACGCAGCGGCAGTGGGCCGAGGTCATGGGCGACAATCCCGCCCATTTCCAGCACCCCGACAACCCGGTCGAGCAGGTGTCCTGGGAGGACGCGCAAACCTTCCTGCGCGCCCTCAACCAGCGCGCGGCGCCGCGAGGCGGCTATCGCCTGCCGAGCGAGGCTGAGTGGGAGTATGCCGCCCGCGCCGGGACGCAGGGTGACTTCTGGTTCGGCGATGATGAGCAGGAGTTGGGCCGCCACATGTGGTATCTGGACTCGGCGCATGAGCATCCGCATCCAGTCGCGCAGAAGCCGGCCAATCCCTGGGGCCTCTATGACGTTCAGGGTAACGTCCTGGAATGGGTCAGCGACTGCTACCACGCTGACTATGTCGGCGCACCCAGCGACGGGAGCGCGTGGACGCATGACTGCCAGAACCTGGAGGACGGCACGGCGCTACGGCTGCTGCGCGGCGGGGCCTGGTACCTCTATCCGAATGCAGCCCGCTCGGCGTTTCGCTTCCGTTATGCCCCCTCGGTGCGCCATTATGGATTCGGGCTGCGCCTGGCGCGCTCGATCGAGACGCCTCGCCCGACCCCATAGGAGCGCGACCCGCCGTTGCGATCCTCGGACAGACTGATGTCGAACGTAGGTTGGGCCGAGGGACGAGGCCCAACGAAACGGCGCATGTTGGGCCGCCTCGCGTCGGCCCAACCTACACAGCTGGCCAGCGCGGTCGCACCCCGGCAAGGCGGCTTGCTCACCAGATCGAGACAGCCTTGCCGGCCATCTCCCAGAACGAGCGCTTGCAGAGTGCAGCGCGCCTGACCGAGCCCACCGATGAAGACCTACCTGGACTGTTACCCCTGTTTCCTACGCCAGGCGTTGAGCGCCGCTCGACGCGCCGGCGCCTCACCGGAGCAGCAACGTCGCATCGTGCTGCGGATCATGGATCAGCTCCACTCCTTTCCGGCGGACGCCACGCCACCGGAGATGGCCGAGGCCATCCATGCGCTGGTCCACACCGAGACACGCAATCCCGATCCATACCGGGCTGCCAAGCAGGCCGCCACCGAGCAGGCGCTCGCCTTGCTTGCGCAGCTGCGCGAACGGGTCATGACGGCAACCGATCCCCTGAACACGGCGGTGCGCATCGCCATTGCCGGCAACATCATCGATCATGGCGTGGCCGAGTCCTTCGACCTGGAGGCGACACTGGAGCGGGTGCTCGCGCAGCCGTTCGCCATCGACGGGCTGAACGCGCTGCGCCAGGCACTGGCCGAGACCGACTCCGTCCTCTACCTCGCCGACAATGCGGGCGAGACGGTCTTCGACCGTGTCTTGATCGAGCATCTGCCCCACCCCGTCACCTACGTCGTCAAGGCAGCGCCGATCATCAACGACGCCACCCATGAGGACGCCCTTGCCGCTGGGCTGGGTGAGGTCAGCGAGATCATCGACAACGGCTCGGCGGCGCCCGGGACCTTGCTGACGCGCTGCTCCGAGCCCTTCCTGGAACGTTTTGCCCGAGCGCCGCTGATCATCGCAAAGGGCCAGGCCAACTACGAAACCCTCAGTGAAGCGACAGCGCCGATCTTCTTTCTCCTGCAAGCCAAGTGCGGCGTCATCGCGGGCGACCTGGGCGTGAAACAGGGAGATATCGTTCTGAAAGCGCCGAAGATATCGGGACAGGAGCCTCGACAGCTATCATGAGGGCTTGCGCGACACCATAGGTCGCGCACATTCACCCATCAGAGGCGAGCAAAGACGTGGACACTATCGCGGTCATCGATTTCGAGACGACCGGCCTCTCGCCGGCTGAGGGCGATCGCGCGACCGAGATCGCGGCCGTTTTGGTCCGCGACGGCCAGATCGTCGACCGCTACGAGAGTCTGATGAACGCGGGACAGCGAGTCCCACCCTTTATCGAGCAATTGACGGGCATCACGACGGCCATGGTGCGCCGGGCCCCTCCCGCCGAACAGGTCATGACCGAGGTTGCCGCATTCGTCGGTAACAGCCCCCTGGTCGCCCACAATGCGGCGTTCGACAGCAAGTTCTGGGATGCGGAGCTGGGCAGGATCGGGCGCAAACGGGGCCAAGCCTTCATCTGCACCCTCTTGCTTGCCCGGCGGGTCTTGCCTCAGGCGCCGAGCTACAAGCTCGGCGCCTTGGTCGAATCCGCCGGGTTACCGACCGCCGCGCGTGCTCACCGCGCCCTGGCGGATGCCGAGATGGCCGCCCATCTGATGCTCTATCTGGAGCGCGAGCTGATCCAGCGTTTCCGTCTCAACGCCGTCTCTCATGATCTGCTCGGCCGGATTCAGAAGACGCCGAAGAGTCAGCTCCATGGGTGTGTGACGCGCTATGGGGATCTGGCGCATGACGCCGCCGAGACAGGTCGGATGCCGCGGGCCAGGTCATGAGCGCATGAGCATCGAGCCGCGCCGCCCCACTCAACCCGCAATCACATGCTTCTGTAGCCGATACAGCAGTGTGTCGCGGGTCAAGCCCAGGAGACGTGCGGCGCGGCTCTTGTTTCCCGCCGCCAGCGAGAGCGCCTGCCGAATCAGCTCCGCCTCCAGGCGATTGAGATCGATGCCCTGAGGCGGAAGCTCGAACCCCGTTGCCGTCTCGATCAGCGCATCACCGCGACGCACCTCGCGCGGCAGGCTCTCTGGTCCGACCTCGGCCCCAGGCAGCAGGATGACGAGCCGCTCGCAGAGATTGGCAAGCTCCCTCAGATTTCCCGGCCACGGGTAGCGGCGCAGCAGACGCTCCGCCCCGGCCTGCAACCAGGGCGCGGCCTGCTGGTGACGCGAAGCCGCCACGGCGATGAAGTGCTCGCTGAGCAGGGTGATGTCCAGCACCCGCTCGCGCAGGGGCGGCACCTCCAGCGGCACCACACAGAGGCGCTGATAGAGGTCGCGCCTGAAGCGGCCCTGCTGAGCCGCCGCGTCCAGATCCTGGCTCGTGCCGGCGATGATCCGCAGCGGCTGACATCGAGGCCCGGAATCCTGACGCGTAAGGAGGTTCACCAGGCGCGCTTGGCCCTCCGCGCACAGCTCTGCCACTTCCCGCAGGTAGAGGGTGGCGCGGCTCGCCGTGATGCCGGCCAGGAAGGCGGTGAGATCCTCGGCGCACGCCCCGGTGCAGGCAAAGGAGAGGAAGGGATCGGCACGGCGCGGACTGGCCGCATGGATCTCGCCCGCCAGACTGGACTTGCCGCTGCCAGGCTCACCCAGAATGAGCACGCTGACATCCGTTGCGGCGACCATGCGGGTCGCATTCATGAGACGCACGAAAGCGGGCGATTTTCCGATCAGCTCAGTCTTCACGATCTTCCTTCCTGACTCAGGCTCGAAAGGACCCATGCTGTGAAATGATGCATCATGTGGGGCACATGCATGGCGTGGAGCGCCGGCAATGGCACGCACGCCTGATCAGGGTTCACGGATGCGCGTTCGCGGCATTGGGCTCGCGACCCCTCAGTCAGAAGGAGGCACGAGGAGCCCATTGTAACCCTGGTAATAGAGCGTAAACAGGGCTAGGCCGATCAGGGTGATCCCCGCGACGGATTGCAGTCGCCGGTCGCGACCCAAGGCGTTCAGTCGTCCAGCGAGCAAGCCTGTGGCGAGCATCGCCGGTAGACTCCCAAGACCGAACAAGGCCATGTAGAGCGCGCCCCCGAGCGCCCCGCCCTGCACAGGCGCCCCGATCAACATGCTGTAGACCAAACCGCATGGAATCCAACCCCAGACGACGCCGATCAGCAGCGCGGCCCCCGGACTGTCAACCGGCAGCAGATGCTGACGCACGGGCTCAAGCCAGCGCCAGAGCGGGATCCCGATGCGCTCGATCACGGCAAAGCCCGGCAGCCAGCCGCCGATGTAGAGCCCGATGCCGACCAGCACAGTGGCCGCCAGGAGGCGCATGAGGTGCTCCAGCCAGCCGAGCGCCGCATGCCGCATGAGCCCGGCCCCCAGCCAACCGAAGAGCGCCCCGGCCGCGGCGTAACTGCCGATGCGCCCAAGGTTGAACAGAAGCTGGTAGATGACATAGCGTGAGGGTCGATCGCGCACCTTCCGGGGCAGCGAGTAGCCGATGGCCCCCGCGATCCCCCCGCACATGCCGATACAGTGCAGTGCGCTCAAGAGCCCGACGAGGAACGCCAGCGGATAGACTGGACTCATCGTCCCGCGGCGCGCCCAATGCAGAGCTGAGGAGAGACCTGAGTGGAGTTTTTGAAGGCTAATCTCGACCTGGGTGTCATGGGTCTGCTTGGATTCATGAGCTTCGTGATGATCGCTTTCGTCATCGAGCGCTATCTCTATTACGCCAGGGTCGATCTCGGCACCTTCGACGACGTCGAGGACCTGGATCTGGCCTTGACCCGGCATCTCACGGCCATCGCGACCATCGGCGCCAACGCGCCCTATGTCGGACTGCTCGGCACCGTGCTAGGCATCCTCATCGCCTTCTATGACATCGGCCGAGCCGGCACGCTGGAGACGACCACCATGATGATCGGCCTGGCGCTCGCGCTCAAGGCCACGGCGCTCGGCCTGGTCGTCGCCATTCCCTCGCTGGTCTTCTACAACGCACTTCTCAGACGCACCGAGGTGCTCAAGGGACGCTGGCGCAAGGGACATCGGCCATGAAACGCATGGATCAGATCAACGTCATCCCCTTCATCGACATCATGCTGGTGCTTCTGGCCATCGTGCTGACAACCGCCACCTTCATCAGCGAGGGACGCTTGGAGATCCGTCTGCCGGAGTCCAAGGGCCAGAACCAACCCGAACCCTTGCCGAGCCTGGAAATCGGGATCGATGCCAAGGGCGATCTCTTTCTCGACGCGGTGCCCCTGACCCTCGACGCATTGGGCCCGCGCCTGGACGGCCTGGCCCGCGAGACGCCGATCGTCCTGCGTGTGGATGCCGCGGCCCGCTTCGAGCGCTTCGTGGCCGTGATCGACCAGCTCAAGGCCCGTGATCTCGAGCGGCTGAGCATCCTGACGCGCAGACCGTGAGTCGCATCCGCCTCTGCCGGCGCTGCGTCTGGGGCGGCGTGCTGATCTCCGCCCTGCTGCATGGCGTGCTCGCGGGCGTTCTGCTCCAGCTCAGGTCGCCACTCCTGCCTGAGACGTCCCCCGAGCGCGCGGAGCAGCGGTTGGATCTCGACCTCGCCATGTTCCTCGACGCCGGCGGTGCGACGGACGTCAAGGCGCCCGATGCGCCGGCACAGAGCGAGACCGAGATCGACACTGACGCGGACGAGCCCGCGGCGACACAACCCGAGGAAGCGCCCAAAGCGCCAGAAACGCCTGAAGCACCAGAGCCTGCGCCACCGCAACCGCCCGCCCAGGCGACCACGCCCCCCTTGAAGGCTGTGCCGGCCGCCGCGGCACGGCCTGTCGTCCAGGCGAAGCCGAAGCGACGCGCTGAGGCGAAACCAAAGCCAAAGCGCAAGGCAGCGACGCGCAAGAAGCGGACATCCAAGCCGGCGCGAACGCCACCCAGGGTGACAGCGCGTCCAGCCAAGCCGTCGACCTCATCCCCCAAGGCAGTGCCGCGCACCCAAACCCCGTCCAGGCGCGGCAGCGCGGCGCAAGGGCAAGCGAGCACCCGCGACGCAGGCCAGGGCCGCCGCTCGAGCGGCGCGTCGGACGCCACCAAGGCAGCCGATGAGCGTGGCTATCTCTCCGCCCTGCGGCGCGCCATCAGCCGTCAACAGCGCTATCCCGCAAGTGCGCGGCGCAACGGGGAGACCGGAACCGCCTTCGTGTCCTTCGTCATTCAGGGGGACGGGCGCCTGAGTCAAATCCGCATCGCCAAGAGCTCGGGAAACCAGGACCTGGACCAGGCGGCCCTTCAAGCCATGTATCGGCTCGGTCGCTTCAAGCCGATCCCCAAGTCGCTCGGACGACGGACCTGGGCCTTGCGCGTCCCCGTGCGCTTCTCGCTCAAATGAACCGACGCACTGCCGGGCGCGCGCCCGCGCTGGCGGGATAGAAATGGATCCCGCCAGATCGCACCTTGGGTATCATTCCTTTAGCATCGACTGAAATACTGAACGACGAGGACAAACACCATGGCATCACTGAACCTGGAGCACCTGCGGCCGCTGCGTGCGCAGCTCGATGGACACGCCATCTACGGGGCCATCCGGCGTGTCGAAGACCTGCGGATCTTCATGCACCACCATCTCTTCTCCGTCTGGGATTTCATGTCGCTGGTGAAGGATCTGCAGCGGGTGATCGCCCCGGTGGAGGTTCCTTGGACACCCGGCGCCGACCCGAGCCTCAGATACTTCATCAATCAGCTGGTCCTGGAAGAGGAATCGGACGCCATTTCCGGCGCTGACGGCGAGACCCTCTACGCGAGCCACTTCGAGCTCTATCGCCGGGCCATGACCGAGGTCGGCGCGGACGGCGAGCTCCCCGCGCGCTTTCTCGACCTGGTCGCCGAGCAGGGCGTGGACAAAGCACTCTACTCGGACATGGTCCCCCTGCCCGCCCGCTACTTCACCGAGACGACCTTCTGCTTCATCCGCGAAGATAAACCGCATGTGGTCGCCGCCGCGCTGGCACTGGGCCGCGAGAACCTCATCCCCACCATGTTCCGCCAATTCCTGAACCGGATGGAGATCGGAGCGGAGCAAGCGCCAAGCTTCCATGCCTATCTCGACCGCCACGTCCAGCTCGATGGGGATTTCCACGGCCCCCTGTCGATACGGCTGCTCGAAACCCTGTGCGGCGACGACCCGCAACGGATCGAAGAGGCGGAAACGGCGGCCGAGGAGGCCGTCTGCGCCCGTATCCGTTTCTGGGATGGGATCTTGGAGGCCATCGAGTCGAACCGGCGCTGATCTGGCGCGCGCATCACGCGCAACGAAGCCACGCACAACGAAACGCCCGCGGAACCGCGCCTTCGCTTGCGGGAGGCGATTCCCGGGTGTCCCGAGGGCATAACCCATCAACTTGATAAGTGATTGGCCGCCTCCACTCTTCCTGCTGCCATGAACATTCGACACATACGTACTTTTCGGAGGTAGACGCGATGAACGCAGCCGTTTCCGTTGCGCTGGACAATGAAGGTTTCCTGCAGGACCGGGACGATTGGAGCGAGGAAGTCGCTGTCGAGCTGGCCAAATCCGACGACTTCGAGATGACCGAGCAGGTCATGCACTTCATTAAGGAGGCACGCGCCATGTACGAGGAAGATGGCGTCGTGCCTCCGATCCGCATCTTTGCCAAGAAGCAGAAGGTCTCCACCAAGGAGCTCTACGATATCTTCAAGAAAGGCCCCATGAAGCTCATCTGCAAGTGGGGCGGCCTGCCGAAGCCGACAGGCTGCGTCTGATCAGACCTCGCCCCGGTTATAGTCGGGCTGCGCCGTGATCTTGTGGATACTGAGGTCGGCGCCCAGGTATTCCTGCTCCTCGCTGAGGCGTAGTCCGATCGCCAGCTTGATCACTCCGTAGACCGCGAAGCCGCCAGTCAGGGCGACGAGGACGCCGATCAGACTGCCGACGAGCTGTGACATGAAGCTCACCCCACCCATGCCCCCGAGCGCCTCCAGCCCGAAGATCCCGGCCGCGATGCCACCCCACAACCCGCAGAGACCGTGTAGCGGCCACACCCCCAGCACATCGTCGATGCGCCACTTGTTCTGCGTCAGCGTGAAGGCGTAGACGAAGAGGGCGCCAGCCACGCCGCCCGTGATGAGCGCACCGATCGGGTGCATCAGGTCGGAGCCTGCACAAACGGCGACCAGACCGGCAAGGGGTCCGTTGTGCAGGAAGCCGGGGTCGTTCTTCCCGGCCAACAGCGCCGCCAGGATGCCCCCCACCATCGCCATCAGCGAATTGATCGCCACCAGGCCGCTCACCGCCTCGACGGTCTGCGCCGACATCACATTGAACCCAAACCAACCGACGGTCAGGGTCCAGGCGCCGAGCGAGAGAAAGGGAATGGAGGACGGCGGATGGGCGGTGATGCCACCATCCTTGCGGTAGCGCCCGGAGCGCGAACCGAGCAGCAGCACGGCCGCGAGCGCAATCCAGCCGCCGACGGCATGCACGACCACTGAACCCGCGAAATCATGGAAGGGCAGCCCGAACGCGCCCTCGATGAAGGACTGCATGCCCAGATTGCCGTTCCAGGTCATCCCCTCGAAGAAGGGATAAACCAGGCCGACGATCAGGAAGGAGGCGAGCAGTTGCGGATAGAAGCGCGCCCGCTCGGCGATACCGCCCGAGATGATGGCCGGGATGGCCGCCGCGAATGTCAGCAGAAAGAAGAACTTGACCAGCTCATAGCCGTTCTTGTCCTGCAGGTCTTGCGCACCGGAGAAGAAATCGATGCCATAGGCCAGGCTGTAGCCGATGAAGAAGTAGGCGATGGTCGAGATCGCAAAATCGCTCATGATTTTCGCCAAGGCATTGACCTGGTTCTTCGCCCTGACGGTGCCGACCTCCAGGAACGCAAACCCGGCATGCATCGCCAGCACCATAACGGCGCCAATCAGGATGAATAAGACGTCATTACCTGCCTGCATTGATTCCATACTTCTGATTCTCGCTTGACCAAAATTGGTGCGACCCCGAAAGCACGGATCGGGCCAACAGTGACCAGCAAACACCCACCGTGCGCGCGCATGCCATGCCCATGGCGCCCCGTCCCGCGAGGGAATATGCCAAGACACTGAGTTTGAAGCTCGAAAAAAGCGCGACCCGTCGCGTCCGCCGTAGAGGCGACGGCCTGGGCGGACACCATCGAAGGCTGATGAAGCAGACGGATCAAGACCCTCCGGCAGATGGCACAGCATCCCCTTCCACCACGGGATCTCTCTGCCTGCACCACAAGAAGGCATCGAACGACCCTGCGCGCACCATCTTAAAGCTCTGATCAAGCCTGAAGCTCTGATCAAGCGCATGCGCGTCCATCAGCGACCCCGTCGCGCGGCAGGCCGTCACCGGCCCGCCTCGCTTCTCGGCAGCCGGTCACAACTTCCGCATCTTTCGGCGATCAGCGCGGTGATTGATCGCATAATCGCGCCTTGGACCCAAGGACCAGGCGCCAGGCGATTTCTCGACGAGCGGACCGCGCGCCTGACTTACGATTAAGGAGAGAGCATGCGCCTATCTATGATCCATCTCGTGCTCGGCATTTCGACAGCGCTCGGAGCAAGCACGATCGCCCACCTGACCGTGCAAGATACCCTGCCCGCCGCCCTCGGCGACCTCGCCCTCGGCACCCTCGTCGGGGTGATGAGCTGGCTATCATCGAGAAGGCTGATCGTCGCACCGCTCGCCGATCTGACGGCGACGATTCGAGACATGCGCAGAGACGGCGATCTGTCACGCCGCGCCACGGGCTCGGCGGGTCCGATCGGCGATTGCGCGGCGCAGTTCAACGCCTTGATAGAGAATTTCCAGGGCATCATCGGGAAGATCATCTTCGATGCCGAGCGCCTGGCCACGGCAGCCGACAGCCTGGCCGCTCACGCCCGCGACGTCGCCGAAGGCTCGCAGGCTCAGCGCCAGGCGTCGAGCCGCCTCGTGGACACCATCGAGCAGATGCGCTACGGCGTCGATGAGGTTGCGAGTCATGCCGCCAATACGGCCGCGAACGCCCAAAGCGCCAGAGACCTCTCCCAGGACGGCAGCAAGGCCGTTGCCAACGCCTCCGAGGAAATCGACCGCATCGCGGTCTCCGTCCAAGCGTCCGCGCAGGTCATCGCAGCGCTCGGTCAGCGCTCGCAGGCGATCGGCGGCATCGTCCAGGTCATCCAGGAGATCGCCGAGCAGACCAATCTGCTGGCGCTCAACGCCGCCATCGAGGCCGCGCGCGCCGGCGAGCAGGGACGCGGCTTCGCCGTCGTCGCCGACGAGGTGAGAAACCTCGCCAAGCGCACCGCCTCGGCTACCAGCGAGATCGGCGGCATGATCTCCGCCATCCAGGGCGAGACCCGCAGCGCCATCGCCTCCATCAACGTCGGTAGCGAGCAGGCCGGAGCGGGCGCTGCGCTGGCCCGCCAAACCGCGGGGGCGCTGGAGCACATCAAGCAGGGTGCCGAGCAGACACTGACCCTGATCGACGGCATCGCCGCCGCCATGACGCAGCAAAGCCTGGAGGCCGAGCGCGTGGTCACGCACGTTCACGACATCATGACCATGGTCGATCGCAACGCCAACGGCGCCGCCGAGACCCTCCGCGAAGCACAAGCGCTGGAGAGCCTGTCCGCCAATCTCCACGAGATCAGCAACGTCTTTCAGCTCGGGTCTTCCGGACAGCGGGCGGTCGCGGCCCACCAGCGCATGACCGAGGTGGCGCCCACGACGGCCGGCGCGCTGGGACGAGTCCTGGAGCAGGCCATCGCCGCTCACGAGATCGAGGAAGACGCCCTCTTCGACCTGACCTACACGCCCATCCCGGGCACCGCTCCGCAGAAGTTCAGCAGCCGCTTCGACCAACTCACCGATCGCCTCTTCCCGCCGGTCCAGGAGCCGATCCTGAGTCGCCATGACGAGGCGGTCTACGTGATCGGCTGCGACCGCAACGGCTATGTGCCCACGCACAACGCCTGTTTCTGCCAACCCCTGACGGGCGACCCGGCGCATGACCTGGCCCACAATCGGACCAAGCGCGTCTTCGACGACCCCGTCGGCAAGCGCTGCGGCGCCCACAGGCTGAGCTTCCTCATCCAGACCTACCGGCGCGACACGGGGGAGATCATGCACGACATCTCCGCGCCCGTGTTTGTGAACGGACGCCATTGGGGTGGCTGCCGCATCGGTTATCGCGCCTGACGGCTCGACCTGCGCTCGCCCTTGGGCGCGACGCGAGATCCCTTGAGAGGATCCTGCTCAGGGCTCGGCTTGGGTGGGATTTGGCGATTGCGGCGGCCTCGGCAGCGCCTGCAGGGTCTGCGCGACGTCTCGACTGAAATCGCCCAGGCTGGCGCTTAGAGCGGCGATCATGGCGCTCTCATCACCAGGCGGTGCCATGGGTTGGCGGTAGGAGCGCTCCTGCACCCTCAGCACCTGATCGATGCCGGCGTCCAGCACCGTCCAGCGAACCTTGAGCAGCGCCTGGCCATCGGCCGTTCCCTCGAAGGCGAGCACATCGGCCGCCACGCGGAAATCCAGCGGGTAGCGGATCTCGCTGGGGAAGACGATGATCCGGCTGGTCCCCAAGAGAACCGCCAGGTTCTCGCTCCAGACCCGGAGGAAGTCGTCCTGCACGGTGCCGCCCCAGCGGTGGAATTCGTCCACGGCCAGGCGGTTGTCGCTCTCACGCGAGACGATCTGAGGCCGGTCGAGGAAGACCGGAAAGGTCACCGGGCCGAGCCCGATGCCCAGCCCGGCCGATGCCGAAGGCGGCGTCTGAGCCGTGGGCGGCAATGGCGACAGGGTGTAGAAGGTCGAGGGTGGTGTGCTCGCACAGCCCAGGAGCATGAGCGCGCAGCTACCCAAGAGAAACCAGTTCGGTACAGCCAGGTTCATCGTCCCCTCCCCTTGCCTTGCAGGAGCGCCTCGGGATGGCGCTCGAGATAGTCGGCCATGACGCGCACCGAGCGCGCAGCCGAGGACACATCCTGAAACATTCGCTGCATCTCGATGTAGACGGGCGAGCTGTTGGAGATCATTGCGCTGGCGCTCTTGAGGGTCGCGGCGCTCTCCTGCAGCGCCGCCACCAACTCGGGAGCGACCTCCGCGTTGAGCTTTGCCGCCATCTGGCGAACCTCGGCCAGTGCCCCTTCCAGCTCCGCGATCGCCCCCTTGAGCTCTTTGGAGTTGACCAGCTGGTTGACGCCCGCGGCGGTCTCGCTCAGATCCTTGCCGATCTGGTCGAGCGGGATGGCGTCGATCTTGTCGAGCACATTGGTCACCTTGGTGGTCAGCGCCTCGAGTGGCGTCTGCATGGTCGGGATGACCTCATAGCCGCTGTATTCGGCAACCACTTGCGGCTCGGCGTCCGGGTAGACATCCAGATCCACATAGAGATCACCCGTCAGCAGGCTGTCGAATTTGACCTGGCCCCGCAGCCCGTTCGCCACCAATCGATCGATGAGACCATCGTCCTCGGGGGCGCGCTGACCGCCCTCGATGGAGATACGATCCGGCTCGACCTCGACCAGCACGGGGATGCGAAACCTGAGTTTGTTCCGATCGAACTGCAGCTGTACGTCCAGCACCCGACCGATATCGATCCCCTTCAGGACGACAGGAGACCCAACGCTCAAGCCGCGCACGGAACCGTCGAAGAAGAGCAGATAGCGCTCCTTGCGCGCGTAGGTCTTGGCGTAGGCGGCATCCCGGGAGGGATAGAGCGGAAAGGTATCCGGCACCTTGTCGCTGTCCTTTTCAAGATCCAAGGTATCCAGCGCATCGAAGGACACGCCGCCGATCAGCACGGACAGGAGCGACTCGGTGTCGACCTTCACCCCGCTGCCGGAGATGGAGACGTCGATCCCGCTGGCATTCCAGAACCGGGTGTTCGTGGTTATCAGGGCATCGTGGGGCGAGGAGACGAAGATCTCGATACTGACGGCCTGACCGTCCTTGTCGAGCGAATAGCCCACCACCTGCCCGACCTGAATCTGGCGGTAATACACGGGCGAGCCGATGTTGAGCGACCCCAGCGAGGGTGCGCGCAGCACGAACTGCTTGCCGTCCTCCGAGGTGGTGATGGCCGGCGGCTCTTCCAGCCCTTTGAAGTCGCGCATCGCGCGTCCCTCGGTGCCGGGATCCAGGGCGATGTAGGCGCCCGAGAGCAGTGTATCCAGCCCCGAGACGCCGCTGGCGGTCACCCGCGGGCGCTCGACCCAGAACTTGGTGTTCTCCGTGAGAAAGGCCGCAAAGGCGTGCTTGAGTTCGGCGGTCACGATGACGCTCTTGAGGTCTCCGCTCACGTCGATCGAGGTCACCTGCCCGACGTCCACGTCCTTGAACTTGACCTTGGTCTGCCCCGCCGAGAGACCGGACGCGGTCTTGAACTCGACGGTGACCGTGGGCCCCTTCTCCGACAGCGTCTTGACCGCGAGCCAGACGCCGATGGCAACCGCGACCAGCGGAATCAGCCAGACCAGGGAAAGACTGCTGCGCTTGCGGACGATCGCCTGCGGGACGGGCTCAGACGGATCGTCCGCTGGGTTCTGAGGCGAGGTTCCCTGACCCACGTGGGGCTCTGACATGCTCCGGCTCCAAGACATCCCAGATGAGTCTGGGATCGAATGACATGGCCGCGAGCATGGTGATGATCACGACCGCACAAAAGAAAATCGCACCCGCCTCCGCCTGCACGGTCGCGAGGTTACCCAACCGCACCAGGGCAACCAGGATGGTGACCACATAGACGTCCACCATCGACCAGCGCCCGATCGCCTCGGTCACCCGGTAGAGGCGCGTGCGGTCCCGCGGGCTCCAGGTACAGCGAAACTGGACCGACAGCAGCAGCGTGAACAGGATCATCAACTTCAGCATGGGCACGAAGATGCTGGCGACGAAGACGACGACGGCCAGCGGCCACATGCCATTGTCCAGCAGGAAGACGACACCCGTGTAGATGGTATCCGATTGGCTCCGACCCAGCGACGTGACGGTCATGATCGGCAGCAGATTCGCCGGAACGTAGAAGACGATGGCTGCCAGCAGCAAGGCCCAGGTCCGCTGGAGACTCTTGGGCTTGCGACGGTGCAGCACATCCGTGCACCGCGGGCAACGCAGCTGCCGCCCGTCGCGTATCGCCGCGCCGCGATGCATCACCAGCTCGCAGACATCGCAGGTGAGATGATCGTCTCCAGGCCGAATGGGTCGGGAGAGATCGGTCAGCGGCGGAACCCGCGACCAGACCAGATCGGGGTCCAGCGCCGCCTGCGCGGCGGCCAGCACCAGGATGAGCACGCCGAAGGCGAACAGCGAGGTTCCGGGGACGATGGTCGCCATCTCCGAGAGCTTCACCACGGAGACGAGGATGCCGAGCATGAAGACGTCCATCATGCCCCAGGGCGTCAGCGTGCGAACCAGACGAAAGACCGACGGCAACCAGGCAGGCATCTGCCCCAGCGCCAAGGGCGTGAGCACGACCAGCAGCAAGGCCAACTGCAAGCCCGGCGCCAGCACGCTGGTGAAGAACACCACGCCCGCGATGAACCAGCTGCCCGAGGTGTAGAGATCGATGACCCCGGTGAGCAGGGTCGTCTGGGTCAACTGCCCCTGCATTTCGAAGGACAGGAAGGGGAAGCTGTTGGCGACGATGAAGAGCACGATCCCGGCGAGCGTGAACGCCAGGGTCCGGTGGAGGCTGTCCGGACGGTCGCGGTGCATCACGCCGCCGCACCGGACGCACTCCGCCGCGCCGCCAGGCGGAAGCACCGGGTTGCGCTGCAGGAGCCCGCATTCGAGGCATTCGGTCAGGGAGTCGTGATACATCCGTGCCTGTCGTCGGGGAGGAATGGGTAAGCCGGGCTCATGGCAATGGCCTTGCGTCAGCGATCAGTATGCGCAGTGCACCAGTATCTCACCAGCCTCTGACGCCCCCTTTTCGCTCGATCAGGTGCCGCAGAAGGTCTGCCGCACCACCTCGCGTGGCTCCGGGGGTCGCTGAAACGCGCTGGTCGTCGGGTCGTCCTGCCAAGGTGTCCTCAGCACCTCCAACAAGGCGTCCAGCGGCGCGAGATCGCCCTCGACGGCAGCGTCCAGCGCAGCCTCCACGCGATGGTTTCTGGGAATGACGGCCGGATTGGCCCGACGCATCCGCCCGGCGCGGTCATCGGCAGCCATCGGCTCCCGCGCCAGACGCAGATGCCAACGCGCCAGCCAATCGTCCAGGCCAGCGCAAGCGCCCAGCTCTGCCCGCAGCCCTGTCTCATCGCCCTCAACCGCGTCGCAGAGAGTGCGGAAGCTGTTGGTGAAGTCGGCATTGGCCTCGGCCATCGCCTCCAGCAAGGCGGTCACCAGCTCAGCGTCCTCGGGATGGGGCTCCCTGAAACCGAGCTTGGCGCGGAAGACATCCAGATAGGCGGTCTCGAAACGCTGCGGGAAGGCATCGATCGCCGACTGAGCCATCTCAAGCGCCCTGTCTTGCTCCACATCCAGAATCGGCAGCAGTGCCTGCGCCAGCCGGGCGAGATTCCACTGCGCGATCCTCGGCTGATTGCCGTAGGCATAGCGCCCGCGGTGATCGATGGAGCTGTAGACGGTGCTCGGGTGGTAGTGATCCATGAAGGCGCAGGGGCCGTAGTCGATCGTCTCGCCGGCAATGGACATATTGTCCGTATTCATGACGCCATGGATGAAGCCTACCCCCAACCACTGCGCAACCAGCCGAGCCTGACGCTGCACGACCGACTCCAGCAGGGCGCGATAAGGCCGCTCGTCCCGCGTCGCCTCGGGATAGTGCCGATCGATCACATAGTCGGCGAGGCGCTTGAGGGCATCGCTGTCCTTCCGCGCTAGAAAATACTCGAAGGTCCCGATGCGCACATGGCTGCGCGCGACCCGCGTCAAGACGGCGCCAGGCATGGCCGCGTCGCGGTAGACCTGCTCGCCGGTCGTCACAGCGGCTAGCGCACGCGTGGTCGGAATGGCGAAGGCGTGCATGGCCTCGCTGATGATGTACTCGCGCAGCACCGGCCCGAGCCATGCGCGTCCGTCACCGGCTCTGGAGAAGGGCGTGCGCCCCGAGCCCTTCAGCTGGAGATCGAAGCGTTCACCGGCTGGCGTCAGGATCTCCCCCAGCAGAATGGCCCGGCCATCTCCAAGCTGGGGTACGAAATTGCCGAACTGATGCCCCGCATAGGCCATCGCCAAGGGATCCGCGCCTTTCGGAACCCGATTGCCCGCCAAGACGGCAATCCCTTCCGCGGAGTCGAGCGCATCGGCATCGATCCCGAGCTGCTCGGCAAGCAGGCGATTGAGCTTGACCAGGCCAGGCTCTTCGACCGGCTCGGGCGGCAAGCGGGCATAGAAGCGATCAGGCAGACGGGCGTAGCTATTGTCGAAGGCAAATGTCATCCGAGAAGTCTCCGGTGCAAGACTCCAGGAACTGGGGGCAAAAACAGCTGAGCGAAGGTCCCAAGCGCCGATAGACCCTCAAGGGCTGGCCGATCGGGCTGGCGGACTCGACGAGGAGACCTCATCCTTTACCGGCTTGATCCGGATCTTCCCTTAACAGGCTTCAGAAGCCTCAGACGCGGCGGCCCGCGCCAGATCGGAACCAGGACGACAGGCTGCGTAGGCGATGAGCAGATTCTTGCGGACACCTGCCAGGTGGCAATGACAATGATCGCAATGGGCTGATGATGTGCGCTAATAGCAGCAAGCACTTCATTGACCGTCGTTCGGTTAAAATGCGCCTTGTTACACCGAAGGTTGTCGCCCCTGGAAAAGGGTTGACAGCATCCCTCTCCCGCGATAGCTTCATCCTGCTATCCAGCGCAGAAGTCCATTGACCAACCGAGTATAGAGGTCACTTATGAGCGAGCAAGCAAGCACCCGCCCAAAGGTTCCAGACGGCCACAGCCGATTTATCGTGACCCGTCAGAAGCAGGCGAATGAAAAGGGGTTCGTTGGATACGACGTCATTTGGGAAGAATTCCAGAAAGAGGCCAAGTACCAGACCCCGAAGCGCCCCTAACTGCGCGCGACCGCGTGAACTCGACAGGCTCGCGCGGGCGCCGATACCAAGTCCGCGCAGATGCGGAAGCTCGGCCTATCACGGCGTCGAAATTGTCCCCTACTCGCCTCACGCAAGGCAATGACTTCTCCAACACTCACATAGCCTGAAATTTCGTCACGGCTCCGCCCCTCGACCAGACGACTTTCACCAAGCATTGCGCCATCGGCTGGTCAATGGCCACGCGACGGACACCTCGAACTCGACGCAGTATTTGATGTTTCCCCCATCCTGAGCCGCGAAAACTCGCCCGACGCTGCGGATCAACGGATCAACAGGATATCAAGAATGAAACTGACATTGGCGAGCTCAGAGTTCGATGAGCAGCAAGCGATATTCACCGCTGAAATTGTTGAACGGATCAAAATCAAGCTTCAAGAAGCCAACGTAGAGCAGGAAAAGCTAGAAGATCTGACCGCGAGCATTGCGCTCAGCATCGCCGGCCTCATTGACGATCTCGCGGGGATCGAAGTGGATGGCTTGGACGTACATCCGTACTTAACCTTTCGCGGCGATGGTGATGAGCTCATTCACTGCGGTGAAAACTCATCGACATACGAGCACGTCTATGGCGCCATGAAGAAGCTGTTTCACACCTGACCGACAGCCCCAATCGGCCCAGACTGCGGGGCGCGCGATGAAATAGCTCTACTGCGCGTAATTTAGGGGTAGTGGCGTCAAGGATTGACTGCGCGCGCCCGCGCAGAGATGAGCAGGATACGGAAATCGCCTTAGATCGGTCTGGTTGGAATCCCACCGATGTCTGGACCTTTCTCCAGGGCCCCGCCCGCGCTGATCTCCGCATCGGTCGCGTCGCGCACGCTCAGAACCTCGAGTTCGAATACGACCATCCTGCCGCAAAGTGGATGGTTTCCGTCAATTGTCAGCGTCTTATCGTCCATTCGGGTGACGAGAAAGCTCTTGGCCTGACCCTTGTCATTCTCCATGAGAATCCGCATACCGACTTCCCGGTATTCATCGGGGACGTTTTCGATCAAGTCGGTGATGACCAAGGACTCGTCTCTGGAGCCATAGAGGTCCGTGCAGTCGATCGAAACCGATATCCGCTCTCCCGCCAACTTCCCCTCCAGCTCCGCCATGACCTGCGGCGCCAGTACCTCATTGCTTCCGTGAACATAACCCAGAGGAAACTCCACGGTTGTCAAGACGTCACCCGTCTTCTGATCCACGACCCGATAGGTCAGCTCGACGAACTTGTTGTCGCCAATTCTGTTGTCTTCGATGGTTTCTTTCATAATCGGCTTCATGGATTAGAAAATCGAGGCAGCGAAGATCCGCACGTCCCCCCTCTCGTAGCCAAGGACCATTCGTCCCAGCCACTCGCCTTCCCGCGTGGTACTCCGCACGCGGTAGAGAACCGTCACATGTTGGCCGCGCCTGATGATTCCTAGAAAGTCGCGTTCCTCGACCAGGTTCCGTGCCAGCTCGCTGTGCGCGAACTGCTTACCCACTTCGACCTCGTTCAAGCCAAGCAGCAAGTCGTAAGAGAACTTCTTGATGAACTTGCCATACTGACCCTTATTGGAATACTTGATCAGGTCATCCCACATCGGGTGCGCGATCTCGAGTATCTCTTCGTCAGTCTTATCGATAATGTTCATGTTACATCGCCATCAATCGCCTTCACGCCACCGTGACGTCAAGGCAGGTGTGCAAGCCGTCAAGTTAACACGCATAAAAAAAGACCAACAAGGACTGTCGATCTCCCTTCGTCTTCGTCTTCGTCTTCGTAGCCGTCCATCGAGCCACGCTAACCACCAACCTCGAGCGCAGAGGCTCCGCCTCGGAAAAGGCAAGGCCCCGGATACACCGAGGGCCCATGCCTGAAGGCGATCTCTGTCAAAGACCATGCCCGTCGACCGGGATTCCCACCTGCCTTGGCTGTCACACTCACCGTCACATCGCCCGGCGATGCTCTGGTGAGTGCTCACTGAAGGCCGACGAAAACCCGGCGCCCTCGGGCAGGGTCTTTTCCTGCAATCGCCTAAGACGCGCTTGATCCTACTCCTCTACGAGGTGGTACAAAGGTGCCTTTTCCATGGTGTATTCACCCGTCTCGGGGTCACGGCGAGAGACTGTCAGCACATGCCAGTTCTCGTCATCCACCTTCATGACGTCGCCCCGGTAATAGTAGCCCGGCCAGCGGGTTTCCTTGCGGAACAGGGTGTGCTGCATGACGGCCTCGGAGGTGAGCTGACGATGCTTCAGCTCCCATGCCCGCAGCAGCTCGTGGATGTTTTCCGCGGCAACCTTCTCGAGATCCTCCTCCAGGAGTTTCATCTTCTTAAGACCGATGTTCAGCAGCTTTTCGTTGGTCATATAGCTGACTGTGACACCACCCGCGTACTCGTCCATCAGCTTCTGCAGGCGATCCAGGCCCTGGCGCGGGTTGATGTAGTTCGGGTTCACCGAACCGGCCGTGATCTCATTCCGATAGACTTTGTAGTGCTCCATCGGCTTGTAGATCTCTTCCTTGCGACGATTGATCTGCTCGTCGGAGACACGGATACCCTCGGCCTTGCCGTCGTCGATGTACTTGCAGGCAGCCTTTGCCGCAAGACGGCCTTCGGTGAAGGAGCCGGACGAGAAGGCGTGCGGCGTGCCGCCAACGGCGTCACCAGCACCGAACAAACCTTCGACCGTGGTCATGCGGTTGTAGCCCCAGAAATAATCTGGCGGTGAGATATCCTCCGGACCCGAGCACCAGGCGCCGCAACCGGTCGCGTGAGAGCCCATGACGTAGGGCTCGGACGTGGTCAGCTCCGGGTTCTCGTTCTTCGGGTCGACGTCGGTTGCTGCCCAGAGGACGGCCTGTCCAACGGTCATACCCAGGAAGTTGTGCCAACCAATCTCTTCAAGATGCGGATCCTGGAAGGCCTCCATGGTGACCATGTGGATCGGACCGCGACCGGCATTGACCTCACTGATAAACGCATGGTTGCGCAGACAGGTCGGTATGGGTCGATGCGTTCTGTGCGAGGCTTCCGGATCCAGATATTCCTTGCCGACCATTTCCTGCAGCTGAGGCCACCACTTGGATTCATACTCCTCGCCGACACCATTTTGCGTATAGGTCTTGAGGTGCAGGAAGTAGGCGCCAACCGGACCGTAGCCGTCTTTGAAACGCGCCAGGACGATTCTGTTCTCCATCTGGGTCATCTTGGCGCCAGCGCCAATCAGCAAGCCGTAGGCCGAGCCCGAAGACCAGGGGGCATACCAGACACGACCAGCACCTTCACCAACCGAGCGCGGCTTGTAGATGTTCGAGGCGCCGCCCGCGGCAACGATGACCGTTTTGGACTTGAAGACGTGATAGTTGCCCGTACGCACATTGAAGCCGACCGCGCCGGCGACACGATTTGGCTTGCTTTCATCCATGAGCAGATGGGTGACGCAGATCCGATTGAAGACCTTGTCAGCCGACTTCTTCGCAGCTTCCGCGACGATTGGCTTGTAGGACTCCCCGTGAATCATGATCTGCCAGCGTCCTTCACGCTGATAGGCACCCGTCTTCGGGTTGCGCATCAGCGGCAGACCCCATTCCTCGAACTGGTGTACGGCCGAGTCGACGTGACGCGCCATATCGAATAGCAGGTCTTCGCGAACCATGCCCATCAAGTCGATTCGCGCGTAACGGACGTGGTCTTCCGGATTGTTCTCGCCGAAACGGGTGCCCATGTAGCAGTTGATGGCGTAAAGACCCTGTGCCACGGCGCCGGAGCGGTCGATGTTCGCCTTTTCGGCGATGACGATCTTCTTGTCCTTGCCCCAATAGCGGGCCTCGAAGGCGGCGCCCGTGCCGCCCAAGCCAGCTCCAGCGACGAGGATGTCGATACCGTCTTCGATGATTGTCTTGTAAGCCATCAGTAGTACACCCCCTCTTTCATCTTCAGGCCATTGGACTTGAGCGTGTGCAGGTCACCATCATCGAGACGGATGTACTTGGGCTCATTGAACAACAGCTGGCTCTCGCGCATCTCCTGGTTGGGAGCAGCCGCGTCGGCGAGCTTGGGAATGTGCTGGCCCCAAGGCTTCGTGGTGATCGGCGCCAGCAGAGTCATGTCTTTCTCGCCATTGCGGAAGATGATCCGCCAGGCAATGACACCCTTTTCCTCATCGCGGCGCACGCGCACCGAGTGGCCCAGTGGGGCGAAGTCCGCGTAGCCACGCACGTCGATCGCGTTATGCGGGCACGCCTTGACGCAGGAGTAGCACTCCCAGCACATGTTGGGCTCGATGTTGTAAGCGCGCCGGACAGTCGTATCAATGTGCATGATGTCCGAAGGGCAGATATCAACGCATTGGCCGCAACCATCACAGCGGGTCATATAGACGAAAGTTGGCATCTTCTATTCCTCTTCGTGACTCGATTCATCGCATCAAGATCAATCGAATCAGGCTCAGTAGTGGGTCGGAGTTTCGCGCTTGATACCAAGCCCCATGTTCGGCGGGGTGTCGCCCATGTACTCAGGGATATCCGGATAGCGTTGCTTGACGGCAGGATCGGTCAGCTCGGGTAGCTCGGGCAGTTTGTCCATCGAGCCGTCCGCCTTGGCAACCTTCTTCTGGAACGCGGCCGCGGGCTTGTAGAACATGTGGGCGAATTTCGACCAGAAGACGGAGCTGAACAGCGTGGTGGCCGCCGCGATGAAGATGACCAGCGCAATCGCCGAGCCCAGCAAGGACCAAGCCAGAGCGAACGTCGCCATCACCAACAGCGAAACGATGAACAGATCGGAAAGGTGCACGTCATACCACTGGTGGCCTTCGGAGCGCACGTCGACGCGGATATTGAACCAGAACCAGTAACCGCCGATGCAGATCATCAGCGCACCGAGATGCCAGAGCAGGGGCGCGAGGGTTGATGTCTCCCCCTCCGCGGCCGGCAGACCGAAGATCATAAGCGCGGTTGTCACCACGAAGATGACGAAGCCGTATGAGATGAACAGGTGGGAGATACGCCGATTGGGGTTCTCGAACTCGCCCGAGGCCAAGACCTCGTTTGCCACCGTGCTGACGGCGATGCCGACCTTCTGTCCGCTATTGACGTCGCGCTTGGCGAGCTTCTTGAGCGATTGTCCTTTCTCGAAGAAATACTTTGCACTCTTCTTGTGCATGACGTCGAGCAGGGTGCCGCCGATGACCAAAAGGACCATCACAACGACGTACGCCTGCATCACAGCAGGTGGGATGAGCGCCGAAAGCTCGGCGAAGGGATTGGCAATCATGAGAGCTGACCTCCGTTATGGATTACCGTACGGCTAAGGGAACGACCCCGAATGGCGATTCCCGCCCCGGCCATGTGCGACCCGGCAATATCGAACTCCCCGAGGGCTCGTGAAGACACGACTCCAGATACCTCGCCTGCGCTGCCTGCCTTGATTGAACGCCGAAACGGAGCTCGATCAGCGTCTCTTGGGTACCCTGAAGCGTCCGCACCGGCTCGCTTCAGCGGATTCCTCCTGCGACGCTCAACGACAGGCCGCAATCGCAGCGATTCCCGCGCGAGCGGCGCATCCTGCCGTCCGCGGAATCAGGCGAGGTTTTCGCGATCTCGGGGGACTCGCTGCCCCAAAGAGAAGACTCCTTGGCCTTTTAGTGCATTATCGAGTGCTCACGTAGAGCATAAGCATACTAGATACTTCGGATAGCTTTGCACAACCCCACCATGACGCAACCAGATGACCTCGGTCATCAATCCCGCAACAGGTGTGAGAGTGATTCCAGCAGCCGCGCGCGCGCCAGCATTCACGCAGGCTGGAGTAAATACCCTGTCTAGGCTAGAGCCAATCGAGAGCGCCATGCTCCAGCTCGGCGATCAGGTGCTGGAGCCAGACGCCTTCTTGACCGGTCCAGCGCGTCGAAAGAGCAGCACCAGGGCGATGGCCAGACTGGTGAGCGCAGCCCCCGCCACCCAGGGATTGAGATGCAGGAGCAGCCGATGCAGCGGGATGGGGTGGTGGTCGAAGGCATAGAGTCCGACGACCCAGGTCGCGACCCAGAGCCCTGAGCCGATGAGGTCGGCGATGAAGAAACGCAGCCAAGGCAGACGCAGGCCACCGGCCACCAGACCATCCAGTTGCCGGGTGCCATCGAAGAAACGGCCGAAGAGGATGAGCCAGGCCCCGAAGCGTCGAAAGAAGCCGTCGAAGCGCCGCAATCGGCGACGGTTGATCCCCGCACGGAGCAGGAGGCGCCGTCCGCCGCGCCGGCCAATCCAGTAGCCCAGATTGTCCCCGACCACCGCGGCCGACCAAGCGGTGATCAACACCGCCGTCAGGCTCATCTCCCCCTTGCCAGCGAGCAGCGCGGCGGCGGCCATGAGCATGCCGCCCGGAGCCGGGATGCCGATCCCCTCAATGGCAATGGCCAGGGCGAGCACGGGATAGCCGTACTCATGCAGCCAGGGTGCGGCCACGGTCAGGGCGGACTCGAATTCGCTCATCGCATCATCATCCCATGCTGGTCACCTGGAACGCGCCGACCCAGGCGGCCTCGGGAGGAGACTCGACCTGGCACGCTCAAGCGCGAGCCCGCGTCTGCGCCGCGCCACAATGGACGCGGATCTCAGCTGACGCCAGCCGCGGAAGGCGGCTTTGCGTGCCCCCTCATCTTGAGCACGATCAAAATGGTGATGATCACCGCCATCACCGCGCCCGTGGACAAGGCGATCAGCAAGGCATTGTCGTCGAGGAAGGCAATGCCAACGCCGCTGAGGAGGAGGAAGAGGCCGAAGACCGCCATCTTCCAATCCAAGTAGATGCCGGCGAGCATGCTGGTCAAACCGGCGAGATAGATGATCACGAAGCCGTCATCCTCGGCTCTCAAGAAATGCTGGACATCGGCCATGAACAAGAGACTGATCACGAGCATGAGGCTGCCCCAATGCAGGAGCAGCTGGATCACGTAATAGAGCCGCGAGCCTGCGGTGGATCCCGCGTGCAGCCGCCAACCGCCGATGGCGGAAACCAGGCCGATGATGGGAATGAAGAGATACCAGCTATCCTGAGCCGAGGCGGGATCATGGTCCGTCAGAGAGATGAGAAAGATGGCGACCCCGTAGAGACCAATGTAGGACAGCGTGATAACGATCTTGAAGAGCTTGGATGCGGCGCTGCCCGTGCCTTGGGCGCGCGCGGACAGCGCATCCGGGCTGGAAACGATCTCTGTCATGATGTGTGCTCCGTTCGTGTTGGCTTGAATCACATGCAGTGGCCTTCGCCGTGCTGCCGACCGGAGACGGCTGGCGAAGGCGGCGCGCTCCTTCCAATCGATAGCGAGGGGGTCAGCGATTCGTGATCCGGCCTGGCTCGCCCCCTCCCTGAGCGTCGCCCCGCGTGAGTCTAGCATTTCGCCTGTCCGGACTGGCGGCTATTACCGTCGTCTCGGCGGCCTCAGCGTTGCCCGCCGGACGAAGAGGCAGGAAAACCGTGTAGTCCACATGCAATCGGAACGTCATGCTCGTCCCTTTCGCACTGGTCGCAATCAAGCGCTGCGGATTCCGCGCGACTTGGAGCTGGATACCGACGATGCGGTGATTCGCCTTGACGGCGAGCGGCTGATCATTGAGGCCATCACACGCCGAGCCGATCTCGCGACGCTGCTTATCGGCTGGAAGCCCCTTGATGAGACCCTGCCGGACATCGACGAAGGGCTCCCGCCGCTCGACGACATTGCGCTCTAGCCATCCTGTACGCTCATGTCTGAACGGCGCTATCTCCTCGACACAAAGATCCTTTCGGCGCTGATCCGCGAGCCGCAAGGCGCAGTCACGACACCCCAAGGGCAATCGCATCAATATGTTAGCGGATGCTGTTGGAAGCCGTCCGTAAATAATTCGTGTATGATGGCGGATTTCTTGGGGGGCATAGCCAAGCCATGGGATATCCGAGTGATTTGACGGAGACCGAATGGGACCTGATCCAACACTTTTTCCTGCCGCGCGATCGGCGCGGTCGAGCCCCCGATCATCCGCGCAAATTGATTGTCGACGCCATTTTGTACGTCGTGAAATCGGGGTGTCAGTGGCGCTTGTTGCCGAACGATTTTCCCAATTGGAAGACGGTTTACGACCACTTCAGTCGCTGGAACAAGCGCGGGGTGTGGGAGGCCGCCTTGGATGATCTGATCCGGGTCCATCGCGAAAAAAGTGATCGTTCGCCGAGTCCAAGCTACGGCATTGTCGATTCGCACAAAGCGTCAAGACCCAGTATGCCAGCGAAGCGCGTGGCATCGATGCGGATGTTGATGGGGTTCGGCTGATGCATGGCGTTGCCCTCGTGAAGCGGGTGTGGTGACCGGACAGGCCGCCGAAGCGCGTCCGGGTCGACCAGGTTAATCCGGCTCAGCATGAACGGCAGACGCGAGAGTTCCACGACGATGGCGCCGAGGAAGGCCGGTGGACATCGACGACGTCGTACAGCATCCGCCCGTTTTCGATCCCCTTGCGCTCGCTCGCTATCGAGCGCGTCGAGCGCCACCATGTCAGTCCTATCTGGTCGCGCGGGCCAATAAGCCTTCGCCACGACGCGAACATCGCTACCGTTCAGGCACGACACATCTGGAGGAGAACGCATGAAAGTCATCATCGTCGGCGCTGGCTTAGCCGGCCTCAGCGCCGCCATCTATGCGCGCGCTGAGGGATACGAGGTCCAAGTCATCGAAAAAAATTCATTGCCCGGTGGAAAGCTGTGGCAATGGGAACACGAGGGTTTTTCATTTGACATGGGACCGTCCATGATCATCGAGACCTGGATCATCGATGAGGTCCTCCGGCTCGCTGGGCAGGAGCCGCTCGAATTCCAAGCGGTCTCACCACTCTTCTCGGTCTGGCTCGAGCATCAAAGCTGGACCATCGAGACGCACTCCGCCCTGGAGATGGTGCAACGCCTCGCCCCGGACGATGCGGACAATTTCTCGACGATCGCGCGAAAAATGGAGACGGTCATCGCGGACATCCGGGCATCGTTGTTCCAAAG
Organism: Thiocystis violacea; assembly: GCF_016583565.1. Classification (GTDB taxonomy): domain Bacteria; phylum Pseudomonadota; class Gammaproteobacteria; order Chromatiales; family Chromatiaceae; genus Thiorhodococcus; species Thiorhodococcus violaceus_A. The sequence goes on from NZ_NRRF01000001.1 coordinate 103,579, forward strand.
GCCCGTCAAAGGTCTGCTTGGCCTCATGAATCCACGTCTTCTGAGAGTCGCAAGCATCATCGATCCGCGTCTAAGCGCCTCGGAATATGCGAGTAAGCACTTCAAAAGTGACGTCCTTCGCGCCCTGCTGTCAACCTATCCATCCTATACCGAGCACCTGATCCAAAAGTCTCCTGCAATCGCCGTTTTCGTCCCCTTTCTCATGCTGCAGGACGGTATCCACTACCCCAAGGGCGGCATCTACGCCATTGCTGATCGGTTGTATCGGGGCGCCTTGGAGATGGGGGTGGAGTTTGTGTTTGACTCGGAGGTCGAACGCATCAAGACCGAAGAGCATCGAGTGGTGAGTGTCGGCGATGGTCACACCGCGGATGCCTTCATCTGCACGGCCGACTTCCAACATATCCAATCTCTCCTCGGAAGGACGTCCCACAAGAAAGCGGCACATGCGTACTTCGCCGCCGCTGTCGCCGTCGACAGAAGACTCCCGTTCACACATCATACGTTTCTCATACCCAAGGAGTATCCGGCGGCACACCGCTCGATCGATGAGGGAAAGGTCCCGGATGAGTATCCGCTCTACCTGTGTAGCGCCTCAAAGACGGACAGTGACTGTGCGCCGAACGGATGCGAGAACCTATTGATCGTCGGAGTGCTTCCCAGCACACAGGCGCATGATTGGTCCGACAAGGAACGCGTCTTCGAAAATGCACTGAAGCAGATCGAGCGAATGACAGGCGAGACGATCCGTCCAGCGGCGAAGAAGATCATTGCACCCGACGATTTCGAGTCGCGTTTCAACAATACGGGTGGCTCTGTCTTCGGGCTTTCAGGCCTGCATAATCCCTTCGTGGGATTCAGAGAATATAACAAGGACAAAGACATCAAGAATCTGTACTACGCGGGTGCGACCGTTCAGCCGGGAAGCGGCGTACCTCTTGTGATCCGATCAGGGAAGTTTGCAGTCGACCTCTTGAAGCGCGCATGAGCAGAGCGCTCGTCTGTTTACTCCTGTTTCGAGTTCTGGGAGTGAGGCTCCAGTCACCACCTCGACGGCCACCTCAGGACGGTGCCCGCCATCCTGACTCTGCGACCGCCCTCGGCGCAACGCGCGCTCTGGGGTGTTCACAAGGGTAGATCGCCCGGGTCAGCCGATTCAACTGGAGAGCGGTCAGGGGCTCTTGCCACGACACACCATCCGGGTGGCGCTCGGCTGCGGCGGGAGCCTAGGGGTGGATTCGGTCGCGCGTCTGGCGCGTGCTCCATCGAGAGTGTCCCACCGCAGGTGCTTGCTTCCGCGCCATGCGCGCCCACCTGCAAACTTATGATCAAAGACATCGTTTTGGCCTTGCGCAACGCACTCCCGGGCGGCTCTGCAGCCTCCCGGCATCCGCCCGCGACCGTGGCGCAGCTCGACCTCGATCGGCTCTTGGGAACCTGGTTCGAAGTCGCGAGGCTGCCAAACCTCGAGGCGGACGGGTTCTGGCAGCGCGCCGTGGACGTCACCGCCACCTATGCCAAGCGGCCCGACGGCCGCCTCGGCGTTCAAACGGTCTCCTACAATGCCAACGCGGGCATGCGGCGCACCGAGGTGAACGGGATGGTCCGACCCGCGAACGCGGGCGGCTCGAAGCTGGTGCTGACGTTTTTCAATCTCATTCGGGGGGATCTTTGGGTTATCGGGCTCGACCCTGAGTATCGATGGGCGCTGACGGGCACGCCGAGCCGACGGCGTCTGTGGCTGATCGCACGCACGCCGCGCCTGGACCCTGCCGAATACGAGCGGGCGATGGCGATCGCCGCGGCACAGGGCTATGACGCCGCGCGCGTCAGACCCACGCCGCAAGGCGTCGCGGGTTGAACTGCCGCGCTGGGGGTGTTTGCCATCCCCAGGGCAGCACGACGCGACAGCCGCCGCATCAGGATGTCCATCTGGCGCCCTCTGACCAGAGTGCGTGATCAAAGGACACCGTGCGGGCCGAACCGCTGGACGGCGGTGAGCGGGAGACGGCGCTACTCGAACAGGCGCAGCAAGCGCCAGAAGTCGACGCGGACACCATCGTCGCAGAGACTCTCGGTGCTGTCGTGGCGCTGTCCAAGACGACGCTGCAGGCCGGGGAGTTCGGGCAGGTCATCCTCTGAGCCGTCATCGCCGTTGAGCAGGGTGTGCTCGGCGAGGCCGCGGCACAGGGCCTCGGCGTTATCGGCGAACAGCGGACCGATCTTGAACCCTTGCTGGCAGGGGCGGATGACGGCCGGTGCCTGAAGCCGCGCGATGAGTCGGTCACGACGGGTCTGCCGGAGCTGACGACCCAGCCCCTGGCTGCGGTGGTCCGCGCGGACGATGAAGAAGCCCATGAAGCCGAAGCGTCCTGCATCGGCGACGATGGAGCCGCCGCCGATCAGCGCGCCGTCGTGCTCAGCGGCAATGAAGCCCTCGGGGTCGGTGTCCCAGAATATCTGGACATCGTTGAGACCGGGATTCCAGCCCTCGGCGGCAGTCCAGTCCACCAGGGTGTCCAATTCCGGGCGGGTCATGACGCGCATGGTTGGCTCAGGGGGCATGGCCGTGTCCTCATCGGTAGTGGTCGTTGGACGCGATCTGCCTTGGAGCCAAGCATCGCTCCCTGGAGCCGTCAGGCAGAGGCTCATGGAGCGCCTCGGCTGGCGCGAAGGTGCTCGACCTCCCTGGCAGCGGTCCGCTTGCATTGCGCGATCTGCGGCAGGGCCACAACGGTCCCGGTCAGCCGTTTCGGGGTGCTCGCGTCGTCCGGCGGCCACCGCACGCTGGGCGACCTCGGTCCGCTGCCGGGGATCCCAACCGAGCGAGAGCCGCCACTGGGGCGGCTGCCCCTGCCGGCGCCGCTCGGCCACCAGGCGCTCATAGGCGCCTTTTAAGGCCATGCGCGCGCCGACGCGGTGAGCAGGATCTCCTCGGTGACGCAGACACTGGCGGCCTCGTCGAAGGTGTCGATCGCCAGCACGCTCCAGCATCGCAATGACGTCGCTCGGGCGCGGGAAGTCACGACCGCGCTCGGCGTCCAGCAGGTGGCCATCCAGGACCTGGCGCAGGGTCGCAAGATCCAGGCGCTCGGCGAGCAGGCGCCACCAGGTCTGCTTGAGCCGCACCGGCACGCTCTGCCCGTAGGTCTCGCCGACCTCATCGAGCAGGTCCGAGAAGGCTTTACGATCATGGTCGCACAACATGGAACTCCCCCTCCAACGGACCGGAGTCCGGGTTGAGAAAGGCCAGATTGCACGGCGTCAACCTGAAGAACACGCGCGGTCCCGCGATCGCCCGTTAATGGCTCGAACCATCTCATCGCAGACCCGATCGATTCGAATGCCGCAGAGTGGGCGAATCACGCGGTCGCCGAGCTGCCCTCGACCTGTGCCTTCAGCAGCTCGTAGAGCTGTCCTGGCCCCAGCAGAATCTCCTTGAGCCCCTGCCTTACCCGTTCTGAGTCCAGCGCCTGCTTGCTCATGGTCGAGTGCGCGGCGAGCGCGTCCATGATGGCGTTGAGCACTTCCTGATCCAGATCGGGTGAGCTTGCGAACTGCTCCTTGGTATTGCTCGCGGCCTGCTGGACCAGGATCCCGGACTCCAGGAGCTTGGTCTTGAGCACCTCGTTGACGTAGACGAGCTTATCCTCCGCGGTCAGCTCGCCCTCGAAGAGGTCGTTGACCGCCGCGATGATGGCGCCGAGCAGCGCGCGCTCCTTCTCGTGGACATCACCGCCGCCCGTCTCGGTCATGGGCTGGAGCGTCTCGCCGTCGCTCAACTTGAGGTTGCGCTTGCCCTGGTTGCGCAGGGCATGGTGGGTCAGCGTGACCTTGGAGAGATCCACGCCTTCCCGATCTCTCCCGAAATCTCCCAAAGGTAGGCGGTGCGGTGCCCGTTCGGATTGACCGGGTTGCCGGCGGCTCCGTGATCGTCCTGGTCGAAGGGCAGAAAGCGTGTCGTTGCGCCCTGCAACCGGGTCGTCATGCGCACATGGGAGTTGCTGACGGCGAAGTGGACCAAGGCCCCGCTGGGAAAGGACAGCAGCGGCTCTGCCGTGCCCTGCCCCTTGGGCTTAGAGTCTGTTCATAAAGTCCATGTTGAATTGCATATGTTTTTTCAAACATGGGAGCACAAAACGGGACGAAAATCGGCTTTTAACTAAATTTCATGGGTAGGTCAAACTGCAACAATCTAATTTCATTAGATAAACTTTCTGAACAGACTCTTAGGCTCGCGGTCGAAGCGGTACTGGTCCACGGCATCCTCGACCGACTGGGTGAAGTCGGTCTTGATCATGTGCTTGATCGATTGAGCCCGCAAGCCGGGCTCCCCTCCGGGTGCTCGTTCCCGCGCTTCGAACCCGGCAGGTCGGTCGAGTGAGCGCAGCGTCACCCGGCAGAAACCATCACTCAGACCAAGGCCAGACCGTCTTGTTGAGTCTGGATCAGACCGATTTGGGGGGATCGAATGGCGCTGCTGATGGTGGCGTTGCGGGTTGGCGATCGCGCGTTACCACTGGCGTGGCGGGCCGAGGAAGGGGCCGCCAATATCGGGTTTGCGGGCCAACGGGCGGTCTTGGAGCAGATTCTGGCCTGGCTGCCGTGCGGAGCACGCGTGCTGCTGTCGGCAGACCGGTTCTATCCCTCGGCGGCGCTTCATGTGTTCCTATCGATCTGCGCTGTCTTCAAGCTCGAATGCCTCAAGCGGGTCCACAAGCTCAACCACTTCGCGCCACGCGCGAAGCTCTATGTCGAGGCGCTTCAGCATGTCTTCGGCGAACTCAGGCGCCTGAAGGCGGCGGCGTAACATCAGTGATAAGTGACGAGGTCAACGCCGGAGAACCTGAAGAATTTCTTCAAGCTCTAGACGCATTTGACGGAGAATCTGATGAGTCTGATTCAAGTCGTGCTTTGCGCCCTCGCCACTGAGCTGCTGGCGGGCACCACCGATGGTGAACCCCTGGTCGTAGAGCAGACTGCGAATTTGACGCACCATGAGGACGTCGTGGCGCTGGTAGTAGCGGCGGTTGCCGCGGCGCTTCACCGGGTTGAGCTGTGGGAATTCCTGCTCCCAATATCTCAGCACGTGCGGCTTGACGCCGCACAGCTCGCTCACCTCACCGATGGTGAAATAGCGTTTGCCGGGGATCGGCGGGAGTTCGCCGTCTCCGACACCCTCAACGCTATCGGTGGGTTCCAGCATAGGCCTCTACCCGTGATTTGAGCTTCTGGCCAGGACGGAAGGTGACGACGCGGCGGGCGGTGATGGGGATCTCTTCGCCCGTCTTGGGATTACGGCCTGGACGCTCCTTCTTTTCGCGTAGATCGAAGTTTCCAAAGCCAGACAGCTTGACCTGCTCACCGCGCTCCAAGGCCGTGCGGATCTCTTCGAAGAACATCTCAACGATATCTTTCGCTTCGCGCTTGTTCAGCCCAAGCTGATCGAACAGATGCTCAGCCATTTCGGCTTTGGTCAACGCCATACCTTCAATCCCTCAATCTCGCGCCAAGTTCAGTGGCAAGGCTTTCCAGGACACGCCCCACCATGGTTTCAATCATGTTGTCTTCAAGTGTCTGAGAAGAAGACTGTAAAATCAATCCTAAAGCCAAACTTTTTCGTCCAATCTCGATGTTCTCGCCTCGGTAGACATCGAAGAGAACGATGCTCTTCAGCATCTCCGGCACCGCGGAACGCACGCAGCGCGAGATGGCCTCGTAGCTCACCGACTCATCCACCACCAGTGCAATGTCGCGTCGGATGCTGGGGAAGCGCGAGATCTTCTCGAAGCGCGGCAAGACACCCGTCGCGATGGGCGCAATGTCCAGTTCGAAGAGGAAGATGTCCCCGTCGAGATCGAGCTTCTTGCCGATCGATGGGTGCAACATCCCCATGATGCCGACGCGCTGGCCCGCCAGCTCGATGCTGGCAGTCTGGCCGGGGTGCAATGCCGCATGCGTCGCGGGAACGAAGCTGAATCCGTCCGCGTTGCCAGTGAGTGCGAGCAACGCCTCGACATCGGCCTTGAGGTCGTAGAAGTTCACCGCCGCCGCCTGCGCGCCCCACTGCTCCGGCAGTCGCGACCCCAAGACCAGGCCACCTATCCCTGGAGTCTGCTGCAGCCCATCCTCGGTGATCCTGAAGCGCAAGCCCGACTCGAAGACGCGGATGCGCTCCTCCTGACGTGACTGGTTGTAGCTGGCCGCCTGCAACAATCCGGGCCAGAGACTCGTCCGCATGGTCGAGAGCTCGGAGCTCAAGGGGTTGGTCAGCCTGAGCGTCTGCGCGTCCGGCTCGACCAGGGCCTGCATCTCAGGGCTCACGAAGCTATAGGTGATGACCTCATTGAAGCCGCGATCGACGAGTGCAAGCCGGGCACGGTCCAGATCGAAGGCCGTCTCCGCAGCCGCCTTGGTTGCGGAAGCCGCATTGGCGTGGGTGATAGGAATAGCGTCGTAGCCGTGGATGCGCCCGATGTCGGCGATGAGATCGACCTCGCGCACCAGATCGAAGCGCGCACTCGGAGGGGTCACGCGCCAGCCGTCGTCGAGACGCTCCACGGCCATCCCGAGCCGTTGGAGGATATCGGCAATCGTCTCCGCGGGCAGGGTGAGGCCGAGAATCTCTGCCACACGCCGCTCGCGCAAATGCAGCGACTCGCGCACCGGTAGATGTGCCTGCGAGCTGACCTCGACCACCGGCCCCGGCTCACCGCCCGCGATATCCAGCAGCAGGCGCGTCGCTCGCTCCATCGCCATTGCTTGGAGCTGCGGATCCACGCCGCGCTCGAAACGGTGCGAGGAGTCGGTGTGCAGTCCGTAACTGCGCGCCTGACCGCTCACGGCGACCGGGGCGAAGAAGGCGCTCTCGAAGAGGATGTCGCGCGTCTCCTCGCCCACGGCTGTCGCCGCGCCGCCCATGATGCCCGCCAGCGCGACAGCTTTCGTGGCGTCCGCGATGACCAGCGTGTCGGCGCGCAGCGTCGCTTCCTCGCCGTTGAGGAGTGCGAGCCGCTCGCCCTCCTCCGCCATGCGGACGCGAATCTCGCCCGCGAGCTTGGCGAGGTCGAAGCCGTGCATCGGCTGACCAAGCTCAAGGAGCACATAGTTGGTCACGTCCACGACCGGGCTGATCGAGCGCAGGCCGCTGCGGCGCAGCCGCTCCTGCATCCAGATCGGCGTCGCGGCGCCCGCATCGATGTTGCGGACAACGCGGCAGAGATAGCGCGGACATGCATCCGGGGCCAGGAGTGTGACCTCGAAGCGCGCATCAGACGTCGGCAAAACCGGCTCGATCACGGGAGCCGTCAGCGCGACGCGGTTGATGACCGCCACCTCGCGCGCCAGCCCGGCGAGGCCCAGGCAGTCGCTACGATCGGGCGTGAGATCCACCTCGATGCAATGATCGTCGAGACGCAGCCACTGCCGAATGTCTTCGCCAATCGGCGCGTCCGCCGGCAACGGCAGGATTCCCTCGGAGGACTCCGCCAAACCCAGCTCGCTCGCCGAGCAGATCATGCCGAACGACTCAACTCCGCGCAGCTTGGCCCGCTTGATCTTGAAGTCGCCCGGCAGCACGGCGCCGAGGGTCGCGACCGGCACCCGCATGCCTTCCGCCACGTTGGCCGCGCCGCAGATGATCTGGAGCGGGTCACCTTGCCCGACATCAACGCTGCAGATGCGCAGCTTTGCCGCGTCCGGATGGGGCAGGATGCGCTGCACCAGACCGATGGTCACGCCCGTGAAGGCGGGAGCCGCGGGCTCGACCGCATCCACTTCAAGACCCGCCATGCTGAGCTGATCGGCCAATTGCCGGGTATCGACCGGCGGGTTCACCCACTCACGCAGCCAAGCCTCACTGAATCGCATGTCCCGCTTTCCTATGTCTTGGCCTCGACACCTCGAGAGGGGCTAAAGCCGCTGTGAAAATCTCTGTCGTCAGATTGAGCGGATCGACCGTCCGCTCGATTGCTCACCCGCGCGAGCAGCCCACCTGCGGCTCGATCACGCCGAAGCCAGTGGTCCACGCGTGCTGTTCTTGAACCTGGCTGCCCAACAGGCGTCGATGCCGTCAAGCGCTTGACGTGGCGGCAAGCGGCAGCGACGACGTTCGGCGGATCGCGCCCGCGCAAGACGGCCTGCCGTGCATCCTTTACGCCTCGATAGCGCGACGATCCCGCTCGGCGGATCAGGGCGACGCTCAGGCGAACTGCCGCAGATACCTCAGATCATTGTCGAAATTGAGGCGAATGTCGTCGATGCCGTAGCGCAGCATGGCCAAGCGCTCGACGCCCATCCCGAAGGCGTAGCCGAGATAGCGTTCCGGGTCGATGCCGACATGGCGAAAGACCTCCGGGTAGACCATGCCGCAGCCCAGCACCTCCAGCCAACCGGTCTGTTTGCAGACGCGGCAGCCGTTGCCGTCGCACATGACGCACTGGATGTCGACCTCCGCCGAGGGTTCGGTGAAGGGGAAGTACGACGGGCGGAAGCGCAGCTTGAGGTCACGCTCGAAGAAGTTGGTCAGGAAGTCGTAGAGCACTCCCTTGAGATCGGCGAAGCTGACTTGCTCGTCGACGAGCAGGCCCTCGACCTGATGGAACATCGGGGTGTGCGTCAGATCCGAGTCGCAGCGATAGACCCGGCCGGGCGCGATGATCTTGAGCGGCGGGGACTGCTCTTCCATCACGCGGATCTGCACCGGCGAGGTATGGGTACGCAGCAGCCGATCCGTATCGAAATAGAAGGTGTCGTGCATCGCCCGCGCGGGATGGTGCTCGGGGATGTTGAGCGCCTCGAAGTTGTGGTAGGCGTCCTCGACCTCGGGCCCCTCGACCACGGCGAAGCCGGCATTGGCGAAGAGGCGCTCGATGCGGCGAAGGGCGCGGGTAATCGGATGCAGGCCCCCGGGGCGCTGTCCACGCCCTGGCAGCGTCACATCGATCCGCTCGGCCGAGAGGCGCGCCGCCAAAACGGCCTCTTCCAGGGTCGCCTTACGCGCGTCGATCGCCTGCTGCACGGCCACCTTGGCCTGGTTGATCGCCTGCCCGGCGGCGGGACGCTCGGCGGCGGGCAGCGTCCCGAGCTGCTTGAGCAGCGCGGTCAGTTCGCCGCTCTTGCCCAGATAGCGCACCCGCACCTGGTCGAGTCCCGCCAGATCGGCGGCACCGGCGATGGCCGCGATGGCGGCCTCTTGCAAGGAGTCGAGCCCAAGCTCGTTGTGTTCGGCCATGCGATGAGTCTTCCGGCTGGAATGGAACTCCAAGCGCCCGGCCCAAACGAAGAGAGGGAAAGACCATGGCCTTTCCCTCTCGGTCGACAGCGGACGCGGACGGGACGGCGGTGGATCAGGCCAGGGCTGACTTCGCCTGCGTCGCGATCGCCGCGAAGGCCACGCTGTCGTGGAAGGCGATATCGGCCAGCATCTTGCGATCGACCTCGACACCCGCCTTCTTCAGGCCAGCGATGAGACGGCTGTAGGAGAGACCGTTCTCGCGGGCCGCCGCGTTGATACGCGCAATCCACAGCGCGCGGAACTGCCGTTTCTTCTGGCGGCGGTCGCGATAGGCGTACTGGCCAGCCTTGATGACGGCCTGCTTGGCGACGCGATAAACCTTGCTCCTGGCGCCATAATAGCCCTTGGCTTCATCCAAGACCTTCTTGTGGCGGGCGTGGGCGGTTACGCCACGTTTCACTCTAGGCATCTATAAGTCTCCGGTTTGGCTCAAGGGCAACTAGCAATAAGGGATCATGCGAAGCGCAGAGCGCACGTCCGACTTGTGAATGAGCTTGGAGGAGCGCAGCTGGCGCTTCCGCTTGGTGCTCTTCTTGGTCAGGATGTGACGTCGATGCGACGCGTTGCACTTGACACCGGAGGCGGTACGCTTGAAGCGTTTCGCGGCTCCGCGATTGGATTTCAGCTTAGGCATTGGACTCAATTACTCCGCTATTTGCTGATCTGATGTCGAGCGACTTCGGCCGGCCTCCCGCTTGCGCCAGGAAGACAGCGGGCGCCAGCGGCGCCCGGTGTCTGCCTGACCTCTCTCAGTGGGAATCGCCCCGAGGCCGGCGTTCGATTGTCGCTATTTCTTTTTGGGGCCGAGCACCATGACCATCTGCCGCCCTTCCATCAGCGGCTGCTGCTCCACGATGCTGAATTCGGACAAATCATTTTCCACACGTCTCAACAACTCGAGACCAAGTTCGCGGTGAGCATGCTCACGGCCGCGAAAACGCATGGTGACTTTGGCCTTATCCCCTTCATGTAGGAAACGGGTCAGGTTGCGTAGTTTGACCTGATAGTCTCCTTCATCCGTCCCTGGGCGAAACTTCACTTCCTTGAGCTGAACCTGCTTCTGCTTCTTCTTGGCCTCGTTCTTCTTCTTCTTCTGGTCGAAGAGAAACCGACCATAATCCATCAACCGACAAACCGGTGGGTCCGACGTAGGGACGATCTCGACGAGGTCTAATGCAGCCTCATCGGCCATCTCTATCGCTTCGCGCGTATTGACGACCCCAACTTGATTTCCGTCCGCGCCGATGAGCCGGACTTCCGGCACATTGATCTCTCTGTTGACGCGGTTTCTCTTTGGTGCGGCGATAGCAGGCTCCTCCAAAAACACAAAAAATATCGGCAGAGTCGGCGCGGGTACGAGCCAACTCGCCTAACCGTACGTTAGTGGATTCGGTTCGTGACCTCTTCGGTCAGCCGGTCGATGAAGGCACCGAGCTCGAATGTGCCGAGATCCTGGCCATGGCGGTCGCGAGCAGCAATGGATCGCGTTTCGACTTCACGGTCACCAATCACGAGCAAGTAGGGCACCCTCTGCAAGGTGTGCTCGCGGATTTTAAAGCCGATCTTCTCGTTTCTCAAGTCCATCTCGGCCCGGAAGCCCTTGTCGCGCAACGTCTTAGTGACCTCTCGAACGAAGTCCGCCTGACGATCCGTGATATTGAGCACGACCACCTGAACCGGCGACAGCCAAACCGGCAGCAAACCCGCGTAGTGCTCGATCAGAATGCCGATGAAACGCTCGACCGAGCCGAGAATGGCCCGATGAATCATCACCGGCGTCTGCTTGCTGTTGTCCTCGGCGATGTAATGCGCGCCGAGCCGCCCAGGCATGGAGAAATCCACTTGAATGGTGCCGCACTGCCAGGCGCGCCCGATGCTATCGTGCAGCGTGAACTCGATCTTGGGGCCATAGAAGGCGCCCTCGCCCGGCTTGACCTTGTACTCCAGACCCTTGTCGGTCAGAGACTGCGCCAGCGCCGCCTCGCCCTTATCCCACAGCTCATCGGAGCCAACGCGCTTCTCCGGACGCAGCGACAGCGCCAAATCAATCTCGGTGAAGCCGAAGTCCCGATAGGTCTCGAAGACCATGTCGATCAGGGTCGCAACCTCTGGCTGCAACTGCGCCTCGGTGCAGAAGACATGGGCATCATCCTGCGTGAAGCGGCGTGCGCGCATGAGGCCGTGCAAGGTACCCGATGGCTCATTGCGGTGGACGACGCCGAACTCCGCGATGCGCAGCGGCAGGTCGCGATAGCTTTTCAGCCCTTGATTGTAGAGCTGGATGTGACCTGGGCAGTTCATCGGCTTGATGGCGTAGTCGCGATCGTCCAGGTGGGTCGTGAACATGTCGTCCGCGAACTTCTCCCAGTGACCCGAGCGCTCCCACAAGGATCGATCCAGCACCTGGGGCGTCTCGACCTCCTCGTAGCCGTATTCCTGCAGCTTCTCGCGCATGTAGGCTTCGGCCAGGCGATAGATGACCCGACCCTTGGCATGCCAGAAGGCCATGCCCGGCGCCTCATCCTGGAAGTGGAAGAGATCGAGCTGCTTGCCGAGGCGGCGGTGATCGCGCTTCTCCGCCTCCTCGAGCCGATGCAGGTACGCCTTCAGCTCCTTTTTGTCGCGCCAGGCCGTGCCATAAACGCGCTGGAGCATGGCGTTGCTGGAGTCGCCGCGCCAGTAGGCGCCCGCAAGCTTGGTCAGCTTGAAGCCATTGCCGAGCTTGCCGGTGCTTGGCAGGTGCGGACCACGACAGACATCGAACCAGTCGCCCTGGCGATAGATGGAGACCTCTTCCCCTTCGGGGATGATGTCATTGATGATCTCCACCTTGTAGTGCTCACCCAGCTCGCCGAACATCTGCTTCGCCGCTTCGCGGTCGAGCACCTCGCGCACGATCGGCAGGTCGCGCTTGACGATCTCGTGCATGCGCGCCTCGATCCGTTCGAGGTCGGCCGGGGTGAAGGGCTCGTCACGCGCGAAGTCGTAGTAGAAGCCGTTCTCGATGGCCGGACCGATGGTCACCTGCGTGCCTGGATAGAGCTCCTGGACGGCCTGGGCCATGACATGCGCGGCGTCGTGCCGCATCAGCTCGAGCGCGACCGCTTCATCCCTGCTGGTGATGATCGCCAGCTCCGCATCCGCGTCCATGACATAGCTGGTATCGACCAGGCGGCCATCCACGCGACCGGCGAGCGCCGCCTTCGCCAGGCCAGGCCCGATCGACGCGGCGACTTCATGAACCGAGATGGGTTGATCGAACGGGCGTTGCGAGCCGTCGGGAAGCGTGATCAGAGGCATGTCGAGGTCCTTGTGTCAGTGGTGATCGATACGAGGGATCACGTGATCGGGTCAACGCAGCCCCGAGTGCCGGAAGCCGCAGCGCGAAGCGGTATCAATAAAAAAGCTGCCAGCTTTCAGCATTCGACTCTCAGCCTGATGATTGCTGAAAGCTGATTGCTGAAGGCTGGCAGCTCGGAATTGGTAGGCGCGATTGGACTCGAACCAACGACCCCCACCATGTCAAGGTGGTGCTCTAACCAACTGAGCTACGCGCCTGTCGTCAGGAGCCCGGCATATTACAGTCGAGCTGCAGAGATCGCAAGCGGTTTTTAGATGCTCCCTTCGAAAAACGGCGCGGACACGCCGTTTCAGAAGATAATACCATTTCTGATCAGAGGTTTGGCGATCATCGCGATGTCAGAAGAGATCCAACGACTGGCATTCACGAGCATCCCTATCGACGCGGCCCCCGGATGAGTTGCAGCGGAACTGATGCCTCGGACCAACGCATGGGCCGGCCCGGACCGTCGAATTCCGCGTTGCGACATCGCTATACTGGCTGGACCGCAGAGACAGACTCAGCCGAATCTATGACGACCATTCGCGAGACCGACTTCATCCAGAGCATCGCCGACGCCCTCCAGTTCATCTCCTACTATCACCCGCGCGACTACATCCAATCCCTGGCCGCCGCCTATGAGGCCGAGGAATCGCCCGCCGCGCGCGATGCCATGGCGCAGATCCTCTACAACTCGCGCCTGTGCGCCGAGGGGCATCGACCGATTTGCCAGGACACCGGCATGGTCGTGGTGTTCCTGAAGATCGGCATGGAGGTGCGCTGGGAGACCCGGATGAGCGTGCAGGCGATGGTCGATGAAGGCGTGCGGCGCGCCTACACCCATCCGGACAACGTGCTGCGGGCCTCGATGGTCTCGCCGCCGATCGGCGCGCGGAAGAACACGGGCGACAACACCCCCGCCATCGTCCACACCGAGCTGGTGCCAGGCGACAGGGTCGAGGTCAAGCTCGCGGCCAAGGGCGGCGGATCCGAGAACAAGTCCAAATTCGCCATCCTCAATCCCACCGACAGCCTGGTGGACTGGGTGCTCCGAACAGTACCGACCATGGGGGCCGGCTGGTGCCCGCCCGGCATGCTCGGCATCGGCATCGGCGGCTCGGCCGAGAAGTCCATGCTGATGGCGAAAGAGGCGCTGATGGAGCCCATCGACATCCATGACCTCAAGGCGCGCGGACCATCCGACCCGATCGAGGCGCTGCGACTGGAGCTGTACGAGAAGGTCAACGCGCTGGGAATCGGCGCCCAGGGGCTGGGCGGCCTGACCACGGTGCTGGACGTCAAGATCCACAGCTACCCGACCCACGCGGCGTCCCTGCCAGTGGCCATGATTCCGAACTGCGCCGCGACCCGGCACCTGGAATTCACGCTCGACGGCTCTGGCCCCGTCGCGCTAGACCCGCCCAGCCTGGACGATTGGCCGGCCGTCGTCTGGGAGGCGGACAGCAGCGCCAAGCGGGTGAATCTGGATAGCGTCACGCGCGATGAGATCGCGACCTGGCAGCCCGGCGATCGACTGCTACTCTCCGGCAAACTGCTGACCGGGCGCGACGCCGCGCACCAGCGGATCGTCGATCTATTGAATCGGGGCGAACCGCTGCCGGACGGCGTCGACCTCACCAACCGATTCATCTACTACGTCGGCCCGGTCGATCCGGTGCGTGACGAGGTCGTTGGCCCCGCCGGCCCCACCACCTCGACACGCATGGACAAGTTCACCGAGCAGATGCTGAGCCAGACCGGGCTCATCGGCATGGTTGGCAAGGCCGAGCGCGGACCGACCGCGATCGAGGCGATCAAGCGCCACGGCGCCGTCTACCTCATGGCCGTTGGCGGCGCGGCTTACCTGGTTGCCAAGGCCATCAAGGGCTCCAGACTGGTCGCCTTCGAGGACCTCGGGATGGAGGCCGTGCGCGAATTCGAGGTCGAGGACATGCCGGTCACGGTCGCGGTCGACAGCCGCGGCGAGTCGGTCCACCAGACCGGACCCGCGAAATGGCGCAGCAAGATCGGGCTCATCCCGGTCGAGGTCGTGCCTTAGGCAGTTGGCAGTTGGCAGTTGGCGCGTCCGACGGTGCGTTGTGTCTGTCAACATTGGCCGCCTCGGGCACGGAAATCTCGCGATGCTCGAACTATTACAGCAATCCCCATAGGGCTCTGAAATGTCGAAGAACACCTACTCCGCCTTCCGCATCCACAAAGACGACCAGGGGCACCATGCCGGGATCGAGCAGTTGCCGAAGCCAACGCCTGGCGACGGCGAGGTGCTGGTGCGCGTCACACACTCCGCCGTCAACTACAAGGACGCCCTCGCGGGCACCGGCAAGGGCAAGATCCTGCGAACCTTTCCCCTAGTCGGCGGCATCGACGCCGCGGGGCGGGTCGAGGCATCCAGCCATCCGGGCTTCAAGGCCGGAGACGCGGTCATCGCGACCGGCTGGGGCCTGAGCTTCGATCACGACGGCGCCTATGCGCAGTATCTTTGCGCCCCGGGTGACTGGCTGGTCGCCATGCCGGAGGGTCTGGATGCCCGGTCGGCGATGATCCTGGGCACCGCCGGCTTCACGGCGGCGCTCGCGGTGCATCGGATGCTGGTCAACGGCCAGCGTCCGGAGCTAGGGCCGATCCTGGTCAATGGCGCCAGCGGCGGCGTGGGCTCCATGGCCGTAGCCATCTTCGCCCGGCTTGGCTACGAGGTCGTCGCCGTCTCCGGCAAGCCGGCGCTACACGACTGGCTCACCGCGATGGGCGCGGCGCGCATCGTCGGCCGGGATGCGCTGGCGGAGGCCAAGCGCCCGCTCGAAAAGGCCGAATGGGGCGGCGCGGTCGACAACGTCGGCGGCGAGATGCTGGCGCAGATCACGCGCACCGTCGTACCGAACGGCAACATCGCCGCCATCGGCCTGGCGGGCGGGCATGAGCTGAATACGACCGTCATGCCCTTCATCCTGCGCGGGGTAAGCCTGCTCGGCTGCAACTCCGTGGATGTTCCCACGCCCATCCGCACCGAACTCTGGGGCCATCTGGCCGGCGACTGGCAGCCGGAGCGGCTGGAGGACATGCTGACCGAGACGGTCGGGCTCGAAGGGCTCGCGGATGTCTTCGAGCGCATGCTCGCCGGACAGACGCATGGGCGGATCCTGGTCGAGATCGACTGACGCCCGTCGGATACCCGAACCCGTGGGGCGGACGAGCGAGAGCGACGTCCGCCGAATCCCGCGCCGCTGTTGGTGGACTGCGCTGCGCTTGTCCACCCTACCCGGCTTGCGGATGGCCTTACCAAAGTTTAACCCTGCGCACTCTCGCGAGATGAGTCGCCTTAGATTCTGATTGAAAAGGACTTTTTGACGCAGGCGCCCGAGCCGCTCCGCCCCATCCCCAACCGACCTCTTGCACAACCTGAACGGCTTGGTTGAAATCCGCGCCGGTACGTTGCGTTCACCCTTCATTCGCCCGCGAGGCCAGCACGGCCCGCGGGCCCAGCGGCATGGCGCGGAGCACCAGAGGCGCGCGTGGCACGGCGCAGCGATGCCACGACAAGCCGCGCGGGTGCCGCGAGAAACAAGACACAGCTAACGAGCAATCGAGTACAGGAGAAGCTCAATGATCGAGGTTCGCGAGCTCAGTCGGAGCTATGGCGAGCTCAAGGCGGTCCAGGACGTCTCGTTCAGCATCGGACATGGTGAAATCGTCGGCTTGCTCGGCCACAACGGCGCGGGCAAGACGACCATCATGAAGATGCTGACCGGTTATCTCGAGCCCAGCGGCGGCGAGATCCGGATCGACGGACTGGACATCGCCGAGCAGCGCCGAGAGGCCCAGCGACGCATCGGCTATCTGGCCGAGAACTGCCCCATCTATCCCGAGATGACGGTCCTGGATTTCCTGGACTATCAGGCATCCCTCCATGGCCTGCCGCCTCGGCAACGCACCAGCGCCATCCGCCGCGCCGTCGAGCGCACGGAGCTGGAGGCCAAGGCGACCGCGCTCATCGGCACGCTCTCGCGCGGCTACCGCCAGCGCGTCGGCGTCGCGCAGGCGATCCTGCACGAGCCCAAGATCCTCATCCTCGACGAGCCCACCAACGGTCTGGACCCGGCGCAGATCCAGCACATGCGCAGCCTGGTGCACGAACTGGCCGTGGAGGCGACCCTCATCATCTCGACCCACATCCTGCAGGAGGTCGAGGCCGTCTGCGGGCGCGTGCTCATCATGCGCGGCGGACGCCTGGCCCTCGACAGCCAGCTCGATACCATCGGGCGCCAGCCGCGCCTGCTGGTCAGCCTGGACCGCGACCCGCGCGAGGTGCGGCCCATCCTCGCCAACCTGGCCGGAATCAACAGCGTCAGCGTCCTCGACGAGGACGCCGGACTGCGTCGCTTCGCCCTGGAGACCACCGACCTGCGCGCCGCCTCTCCGGTCGTCGCGCAGGCCGTCACTCAGCAAGGCTGGCCGCTCTTTGGCCTGGAGCCGGAGCGACAGGATCTGGAGGCGTTGTTCGGCGCCGTGAACCTGGAAGGCTTGAACCACGACCGAGCGGAGGTGGCACATGGGTGAGATCACGCGCGTGGCTCGCCGCGAGCTGGCGGCCTTCTTCGGCTCCCCGGTGGCCTACATCTTCATCGGCACCTTCCTGGCGGTCTGCCTCTTCGTCTTCTTCTGGGTGGACGCCTTCTTCTCGCGCAACATCGCGGACGCCCGTCCGCTCTTCGAGTGGATGCCCATCCTGCTGATCTTCCTCTGCGCCGCGCTCAGCATGCGGCTGTGGAGCGAGGAGCGACGCGCAGGTACGCTAGAGACACTGCTGACGCTGCCGGTCGCGACATCCAAGCTGGTGCTCGGCAAGTTCCTCGCGGCGCTCGGTCTGGTGACGGTTGCGCTTGCCCTGACGCTGCCGATGCCAATCACCGTCTCGCTGCTCGGCCCGCTCGATTGGGGTCCGGTCATCGGCGCCTATCTGGCGACCCTGCTGCTGGCGGCGGCCTATCTGTCGATCGGGCTCTTCATCTCCTCGCGGACGGACAACCCGATCGTCGCGCTCATCGGTAGCACCCTGGTCTGCGCCCTCTTCTACCTGATCGGCTCGCCCGCGCTCACCAGCCTGGTCGGCCACGGCGGCGGCGAGATCCTGCGTCTCATCGGCACCGGCTCGCGCTTCGAGTCCATCACCCGCGGCGTCATCGACCTGCGCGACCTCTACTACTACCTGAGCATCGTCGGCGCCTTCCTGGCCCTGACGGTCTACAGCCTGGAGCGCCTGCGCTGGGCCGAGCACAAGGCCAACCCGCGCCACCACCACCGCTGGACCCTGATCACCGGACTGACGGTGGCCAACCTGGTCGCGGCCAACCTCTGGATGCAGGGCATCAACAGCGTCAGGACGGACCTGACCCAAGGCCGCCTCTACACCATCTCCGACGCCACCCGCACCTACCTCGGCCAGCTCCAGGAGCCGCTGCTCATCCGCGGCTACTTCAGCGCCGAGACGCACCCGCTGCTCGCCCCCCTGGTCCCGCAGCTGCGCGACCTGCTGGAGGAATACGAGATCGCCGGCAAGGGCAAGGTCCGCGTCGAGATCATCGACCCGCAGCAGTCGCCCGAGCTGGAGCGCGAGGCCGGCGAGCAGTACGGCATCCGCCCGGTCGCCTTCCAGACCGCCTCCAAGTACCAGGCGGCCGTGGTCAATTCCTACTTCGACATCCTGGTGAAGTACGGCGACCAGTTCGAGACCCTGAGCTTCCAGGATCTCATCGACCTCAAGGTCCGCGGCGAGACCGACCTGGATGTGCGTCTGCGCAACCCGGAGTACGACCTCACGCGCACCATCAAGAAGGTGCTCTACGGTTACCAGGGCGGCGGCGACGTCTTCACCAAGATCGGCAAACCGCTGCACCTTGCGGGCTTCATCTCCCCGGCCGACACGCTCCCGGAGCCTCTGCCCGCCCTGCGCCAGGACCTGGAGTCCGTGCTCGGCGAGCTACAGACCCAGTCGCAAGGCAAATTCAGCTTCGACATCCAGGATCCGGCCGCGGGCGATGGCGCCCTGGCCAAGCGCATCCAGGAGGACTTCGGCTTCGAGCCCCTGGTCGTGAGTCTGCTCGATCCCACGCCCTTCTACTTCTACATGGTCCTCGAGGGCGGCGATCAGAAAGTCCCGATTCCCTTGCCCGAATCCCTCGACCGCGCCGGTCTCAGCCGCGCCATCGAGGCCGGGATCAAGCGCTTCGCCCCCGGCGTCATGCGCACGGTGGCGCTCTATACGCCACCGGCCGCGCCCGCCAATCCCTTCATGGGCGGCGGCCCGCAAGGCGGCGATTACAGCCTGCTCGAGCAGAGCCTGCAGGACAGCTTCGCGGTACGTGATACCGATCTCAGCTCGGGCCAGGTCCCGGAGGATGCGGACCTCTTGATGGTCGTCGGCCCCGAGGCGCTGGACGAAAAACAGCAGTTCGCCATCGACCAGTTCCTGATGCAGGGCGGCACCGTCGTCCTGGCGGCGTCCAGCTTCAATGTGGATCTCAGCGGCGGCGGCATCTCGGCGCACAAGGCCCCGACGGGCCTGGAGGACTGGCTGGGCAATCAAGGCATCAGGCTCGAGCCCTCGCTGGTCCTGGACCCGCTGAACACGCCCTTCCCCATCCCGGTGCAGCGTGATGTCGGCGGCTTCAGCGTCCGCGAGATCCAGACCCTGGACTACCCTTACTTCCCGGACGTGCGCAGCGACGGGCTCGCGGAGGACAACGGCATCACGTCGAATCTGGGCCAGATCACCATGAACTGGTCCTCGCCGATCAGCGTCGATGCGGAGAAGAACGCGGGCCGCAAGGTCACCCGGCTGATCCAAAGCTCGGCCGATGCCTGGACCAGCGACTCCGAGAACATGCAGCCGAGCTTCGAGGCCCATGGCGACCTCGGCTTCCCGGTCGGCGACGACAAGGGCCGCAAGCTCCTGGCGGTCGCCATCGAGGGCCGCTTCCAGTCGCCCTTCGCCGGCAAGCCCTCGCCGCTGCTGACTGAGGATAAGGCGGACGCCGAGCCCGCGGATGCCGACGCCGACGAAGACCCGGAGGCTGCCGGGAACGAGGCGCAGGACAAGAAGCCGCCGGTCATTTCCGGCGTCGTGGAATCCTCGCCCGAGTCGGCCCGGCTCATCCTGATCGGCTCGTCCAGCTTCCTGACGGACACGGCGATCAGCCTGGCCAACGAGGCCACCCAGAGCCGCTATCTCAAGCCCGTCGAGCTGGCGCAGAACGCGCTCGAGTGGTCGCTCGAAGACCGTGGCCTGCTGTCGCTGCGCGGGCGTGGCCAGTTCGGCCGCATGCTGGAGCCGCTCGGCCAGCAGAGCCGGCTGTTCTGGGAATCGCTCAACTATGTGCTGGCGCTGGCCGGCCTGGCGCTGGTCTACCTGCTGTATCGCCGCTCCCGCGCGCGCCGCGAACGGGTCTACGCCGAAATCCTGGGTAACGGAGGCACAGGGTCATGAGCACCACCATGGCACCATCCACTAAGGCCGATCTGGGCTGGGGGCGGGATCTGCGCTCGCCGGGGATTCTCGGCCTGCTGCTGATGCTGGCGCTCCAGCTGCTGATCGCGCTCGGGTTCAGCCTGAGCGATCCCGGAGCGGCGGCCTTTACCCCGCAGGCACCATTGATCGCACTCACGCCGAAGGAGGTGACCCGGATCACCATCGAAGGCCCGGACGACGAAGGCAAGGTCCAGCTCAGCCGCAAGGCAGGGGGCGAATGGGTGATCGCCAACCTGGCGGACCTGCCGGTCACGGCCACCAAGGTCGACCAACTCCTGGAGCAGGTCACCGCGCTCAAGCGCCCGCTGCCGATCGGCACCAGCGAGGATGCACGCAAGCGCTTCAAGGTCGCGGATGACGGCTACGTCCGTCGGCTGACCCTGGAAGGCGCGGACGGCCAATCCACCACCCTGGTCCTCGGCGAGACGCCCGGTTTTCGGCGCATCTTCGGCCGCACCGCGGACGACTCCGAGGTCTACGACCTGCCGCTGGCACTGTCCGACGTGTCCAACCGGCGCGACGACTGGGCGCAGACCGGGCTGCTGAAGCTCGATCAGGAGAAGATCAGCAGCGTCTCCGGCAAGGATTGGACCCTGACCAAGAACGAACAGGGCTGGAGCCTCGCCGAGAGCACGGAGCCGCTCGACGAGGGCGCGGCGAAGGCGCTGGTCGCCAAGGTCGCCAACCTGGGGTATCGCGGCGTGCTCGGGACCGAGGACGACCCGGCCTATCACCAGCAGGAGCCCGTCCTGGAGTTGAGTATCCAGCTCGATGACGGCGGCACGCGCGCCTATCGCATCTCCAAGGCGGAAGACGGTGAAGATTACGTCCTCAAGGATGCCGCGCGGCCCTATTACTTCAAACTCTCGACGTTCGATCTGGAGGGACTGCTCGACCTGGACCGCTCCAAGCTCATCGTCCAGCCGGAGGCGCCGAAGGCCGAAGCCGCCAGCGAACCGCCGGCGCCTCAGCCCGCGGATACGCCAGAGCCGACCGAGACCAGCGAGCCCGAGGCATCGACGAGCGACGCCGAATCAGCACCGTCTGAATCGCCAGAGGCGCCCGCGCAGGTCCAAGCGCCCGCCACCGAGACGCCACCCCCGCCTGCACCGCCCGCGCAGCAGGCACCCACCCAAGCGCAGTAGCCCGCCAATCCGCCGCCAGCCGCGTCACCCGACCAGCTGGCGGCGGAGGGAGCGGAGGGTCAGGGAGCGGAGGGTCAGGGGAGCGGAGGGTCAGTTCTCGCATCGTCGCAACTCCTCCCACGCCCGCCAAATGGATACCAAAGCGCGAAAAGATGAGCGCGGGCGATGCCAAGGCGGGCAGCGCGCAGGACTTCCAGCGGATCGAGGATGTGCTGGCGGACCTGATTCATCGGCTCTGATCCGCCGCCGCTCATCAGACCCAGCGCGGAGATCGCGGCCTTGAACTGATTCGCAACAACAGCGACACGCATGACACCCTAGCTGCAGGCTTACGGCTATGCCGTCCCAGTGGCCGCTGCACTGAAGGGCGCGTCCATTCCGGTCCCCGGCCGCATCCTCATGGCTGCGACAGCAATCCCCGCGGCGCGGCGATGCCACTAAAAAGCAGAAAGCCCAGACCGAGCCTCGCAATCACGCACGCGTGACGACGAGACTCGACCTGGGCTTAACACCACACAGCCAACTCGAGAGGTGCGCCGCCGGCTTACCCGGCGCCGCGCCTGAAGCGTCGGCCCTCTAGGCTCTAACCGCCGGTTACTGGGGCTGCCTCGCCCGAAGCAGCCGGCGGCGGCTCGCTGGTCTCCGGCGCAGGAGATGCCGCTGGAGTGGCCGTGGGCTCGACCGGTGCTTCGGTCGCCCCAGACTCAGCCGATTGCGGCGCCTGTGTGATCACGAGCGGCAGCTCCATCGCGAGCCCGGTCACCATCCCGCGCTCTTTGACCAACTGATCCACCCAGGGCTGATGCAGCATCAGGAGCGACCAGACCATGACGATACCGGCCGGCCAGGCGAGCAGCGCCGAGGCGCTGGGCGCACGATAGCGCATCAGAATCCACAGCCAGAGCACGGTCAGAAACGCGGCAGCCAAGTAGGTCCACTCTTGGAACCGGAAGGCATGATCCGCCGGCAAGACCGCCGCCAGCTGCTCGACCTCCGGAAGCTGGCCTTGGTATTTGAGGTAGATCCAGAGCCCCCAACCCGCCACCGCCAAGAGCCCGAACAGCAGGGCCGAGAACCACTTGAGCGGCATCACCAGGAGGCCCGGCATACGGGTCAGCCCGCCGACCCCAATCACAGCCAGCGGCACCAGTAGCAGCATCGCATGGATTGGCCGCGCGGCCTCCGCGGTGAGCAAGATGGCCCAACCGACGACCGAGAACAGCAGCGCCAGGCGCACGCCAGGCAAACCGAATAGCGCACCCGGGCGAAGGATCAGGGCCAGCCCGGCGAGCAGCCAAGCAGGAAATGCCATGATCAGGAAGGTCCACAGCCACTGCAGATTGTGCTCTGGAGTCCCAACCCCCGCATGATCCAGGTAGAGGTGGATGTTGTTTCCCCACAGCCAGAGATCGAAGAGCTGCGGGTCACGCTCATGCAGCAGCCAAGGCCAGATCAAGAGCCAGGGCGCGGCGAACAACACGCCGAGGAGCATGCCCCGGACTTGACGCTCGAATCCGCCAACGGTAGCCAAGAAAGGCATCAGCAAGGCCGTGACACCAAGTATCGCGGGGCCGATGAGCCCCTTGGACAGGAATGCGATGCCAGCGCCAGTGCCGAGCCAGAGCCCCCCCCAGAAGACGCGCCGCGGCACGAGCAAGAGGCCGTAGAGCCCCATCGTCGTACCAGCCATCAGCGCGCTGTCGGCGACGACATCGTGCCCAAACCAAACGATGCCGAGGGTGCCGATCAGAAGCAAAACCGTCATCGCCCCGGTCGGCCCGACACCCTTGGTCTCGGCGGGTTTCCAGGTCAGTCGCCCAAGAAGCCAGGCAAAGCTCAGGGTGAGCGTCAGAAAGACGCCGGTCGCGAGCCGAGCGGCATCGCGCGGCGGCAGATAGTCACCCAAGCGCTGGGACAGCTCCGCGGCCGTCATGTAATAGAGCGAAGGCGACTTCAGGTTCGGCTCACCGCCGCGCATCGGCACGACAAGATCACCGCTTTCGGACATGGCCTGCACCGTCTCGAGGGTCTGCACATCGTGCAGTTTCCAGGGCTCATGCCCGACGAGACCTGAGGCGATAAAGGCGATGGCCAGGATTAGGGTAAGGAGCCAAAGCCAGGAGCGTTGTTGTTTCGGTGTTTTATCTTTTTCCGACTTGGCATCGGATTTTTGTTTATCTGGTTCAGCCATGATTGTTCCTCGCTGCAAAACCTTGCGCAGGATAGCACAATGTCAATTCACGTTAGAATTCTCTAATGTTCAAGGTGCGCTTGAACGCGCGCGGACACCGCGAATCAGAAAGCTGACGACCTCACTGGCAGGCAGAGGACGGCTGAAGAGATAGCCTTGGGCCTGAGCGCATCCCAAATCGACCAAGAGGTTCCGTTGCGCCTGCGTCTCCACCCCTTCGGCAATCGTCGAGAGATTCAATCCGCGCGACAGTGCAACGATGGCGCTGACGATCGCCGCGTCGGTCGGGTCCTCGCCCAGCTCAATGATGAAGCTGCGATCGATCTTGAGGGTGTCCAGAGGAAAACGCTTGAGGTAGGCGAGCGAGGAGTATCCAGTTCCGAAATCATCCACCGAGAGCTTGACGCCGATCTCTTTCAGCGCATGAAGCTTGGCCCTGACCTCGACGGCATCGGCCATCAGGATACGCTCGGTCAGCTCCAGCTCGAGGCATTCGGATGCGGTGCCTGTCTCCGCCAAGAGCTGAGTGACGGTTTCGACCAGTCCGGGCTCCAGGAACTGGCGGCTCGCAAGATTGACCGCCACCCGCACCGGTGCGTATCCGGCCTCGCGCCAGGCGCGCAGTTGCAAGCAGGCCGCGCGGATCACCCAATCACCCAATTTGACGATGAGCCCGCTCTCCTCGGCGATCGGAATGAACTCGCCCGGCGGGACCGGCGGTCGATCCGCGGGAAACCAACGCAGCAAGGCCTCGAAGGCGACGACCTCGCCAGTCGCCAGATCGATCTGGGGCTGATAATGCAGCTCCAGTTCATCGTTCTCCAGCGCGCGATTCAGCCGGGCCTCGAGACCAATCCGCTCAGCGGCGCGCCGATTCATCTCCGTCGCATAGAAGCGAAAGCAGTTGCCACCTTCCGCGCGCGCGTGCATCAAGGCCGTATCGGCCTTCATCAGCAGCTCATTGACGTCAGTGCCATCCTCGGGACCGAGCGCGATCCCCACGCTGCAACTGAAGAAGACTTCCTCGGTCATCGCCTGAATCGGCGCGGCGAGAGCCTCCATGACGTGCTGAACAAAGAGCGGCACGCCCGCGATATCCCGGAAGCCCGTCAGCGCGATCATGAACTCATCACCCCCCGACCTGGCCAGCGCGACAAGGGTCTCATGCTGCACGTCTGGCTGGATGAGCGGCCCGAAGGATCGCGTCGTCTGAACGATTCTTGCCGCAACCGTCCTCAGGACTTCATCCCCGGCCGTGTGCCCCAGGGTGTCGTTGATCCGCTTGAAGCGATCGACATCCAGAACGATGAGCGCCAACAAACCGCCCACCTCAGAGGCCGCCGATAGGGCGCGCTGTGCGTATTGGATGAACTCATCCCGGTTGAACAGGCCCGTCAAGGCGTCGTAGGCGGAGAGGCGATGAATGCGCTCTTCCGCCTCGCGGCGCTCGGTGATGTCTTGCATGACGAACCGCAATTGCATCGGCTCCCCACGATCATCGACCTGCACCCGACCCTGGGAGAAGAGCACGCGCTCAGCCCCGTCTGCCCGATTCAGGCGGTGCGCCAGGCCGAAGCCGTCTTGCCGCTCCAACGCCTCGCCAACGGCGTGGGTCACGGCAGAGCGATCCTCCGGGTGGACGGCTTCGAGGAAGTCCGCGTAGGAGACAGACTCCGCCGACGCCTCCCAACCGAAAATCCGCAGGATCTCCTCAGACCAATCGGCCTGCCCCGTCCTGAGGTTCCAGACCCAATCGCCGAGGTGCGCGAGCCGATGCGCATCGTGGAGCCGACCCTCGCTCTCCCGCAGTGCCTTGAAGCTCTCATTGGCGCGCATCAGGTAGCGAACGCGCTGAGCGAAGATCGACCAGCTGATCGGCTTGATGATGAAGTCCGTGGCACCGCGCTCGTAGGCATCGACGATGGCGCCGGCATCATCCAGGCCGGTGGCGATGAGAATGGGGACATCCGCCCCCCCGGGCAGGGAGCGAATCCGTTCGCAGGCCGTCAAACCGTCCAAGATCGGCATCTCGACGTCCAGCAGGATCAGGTCGAATTGGGCGTCCTGAAACAGCGCGACCGCTTCGGCACCGTCGCTCGCCTCATCGATGCGCACGTCGAGATCCGCTAGGGCGGCGCGCGCCAGAAGACGCACCATGGCATCATCGTCCACGATCAGGATGTGCTTTGCCGCCTTGGTTTCGAGGGATTCAGGCATGGTGTTGGGCATTCAGGCGGCGATGTTGCGCGCGATCTGTTCGAGCGCCTGCTTCGCGTCCAAATAATTGCGCTCCATCAGCGCCACCTGCCTGGCGGCACCATCTGCGGAGCGATTGCGTGCGCGCAGCTCCAGATCCCACGCCAGGGCGGCAAGCGCGCGCGCTCCAACGTGAGCACTGCTCGATTTGAGCGAATGCGCGGCACGCCGCATCCCCTCGTGATCGAGGTGCTGCACCGCCTCGCGCAGACTCTGCAGCAGCCGCGGTGTCTCCTCGAGGTAGATGTTCACCACCTCCTTCACCAGGTCCGGCTGACCGGGCTGCTGCAGGGCATGGATCGATTCAAGCACCTCGTGATCCA
Organism: Thiocystis violacea; assembly: GCF_016583565.1. Lineage (GTDB taxonomy): Bacteria > Pseudomonadota > Gammaproteobacteria > Chromatiales > Chromatiaceae > Thiorhodococcus > Thiorhodococcus violaceus_A. The sequence goes on from NZ_NRRF01000001.1 coordinate 129,672, forward strand.
AGACGCCGTCACTGGTGCGACCAAAGCGCTGTGGACGCCCCGGCGCCGGCTCAGGCAGCCGCTCCGGCTCGACGTCGCGGCCTTGACCAAGCCAGTGGCTCAGCGTCCTCCTGAGCGTGCCGATCCCCAATGGCTTGACCAAGAAGTCGTCCATGCCGGCGGCAAGACAGCTTTCTCGATTGGCCTCGATACCATCCGCAGTCAGGGCGATGATCCTGGTATGCCTGCCACTGCCCCGCTCCAGCTCGCGCAGTCGCCGTGTCGCCTCCAGGCCATCCATTCCGGGCATCAGACAATCCATGAGGACCAGGTCATAGGCCGTGCCTTGCATGGCATCCAAGGCCTCGAGCCCGTTCACGGCCAGGTCGACCGGATAGCCCAAGCGGTTGAGCATCATGCTGGCGACCTCTTGATTGGTGCGATTGTCGTCGGCCAAGAGAATCCGCGCCGGCGGCATATCCGCCGACCCATCGAGCGCGGGGATATCGGACACGCGCAGACCCAGTGCCACATGGATGGCGTTGAGCAGCACCGCGCGGCGCACGGGCTTGGCCAGCACGGCGTCCACCTCGTTGAGCTGGGTGACGGTTTTCCGGCGATTGCCACCCTGGCGCATCATCATCAGGATGCGCAGGCTCGACATGTCCGGACTGGCACGGATCAGGCGCACGAGCATCGCGCTGCCAATGCCCGGCATCTCCTGATCCAGCAACACCAGGTCATAGGGCCGTCGCGCCTTGACGGCGTCGCTGAGGCGATCCACCAGCGAGGCCCTGCCGGGATCGACATGCGCCTCCATGCCAAAGGCGGCGCACTCAGCCTGGAGGATCGCCGCCACCTCCGCATTCTTGTCGACGATGAGAATACGGCGCCCGGATGCCGGCTGCGCCATCGGCTCGGCAGCCGCCGAACAGGCGGGCAAGGGCAGCGTGAGATGGAACACCGAGCCCTGGCCCGGCTGACTCTCGACACCAATCTCACCGCCCATGGCCTCAACCAGCCGCTTGGCGATGGTGAGGCCCAGCCCGGTTCCACCGAAGCGGCGCGTGGTGGAGCTATCCGCCTGAGTAAAGGACTCGAAAATCGCTTGACGCTGCGCCTCGGTCACTCCCAGGCCGGTGTCGGCCACCTCGATGCGATAGCCTGGAGCGGTCGCCATCGACGCGCGCCTCACATGGACGATGACTTGTCCCAGGTCGGTGAACTTGATGGCGTTGCCGACCAGATTGGTGATGACTTGACGAATCCGCAGTGGGTCGCCTTGAGCGGCGGTCGTCAGTCCCGGCTGCACGCTCAATGCGAGATCCAGCCCCTTGGTATGCGCCAGTGGTGCCAGCAGGTCCAGAACGTCCTCGATCTCCTCGCGCAGATCGAGATCCTGGTATTCCAGGCACACCTTTCCGGCGTCGATCTTGGCGTAGTCCAGCACATCGTTGACCACGGCGAGCAGCGTCTCGGCCGAGCGCTGGATGGCGTCTGTCAGCCGTTGCTGGCCACTGTCGAGGCGTGTCTCCAGCAGCAACTGGATGGTGCCGAGCACGCCGTTCATCGGGGTGCGAATCTCATGACTCAAGGTGGCCAGCAAGCGACTCTTGGCCGCCGTGGCCTCTTCAGCGCGTTGCAGCTCCATCAGACGCCTGATACGTCGCGTGTGTAGCGCCACATAGACCCTGAGAAGCCCCGCAATCAGGGCGGCATAGAGCGCAAAGGCCCACCAGGTCAGCCAGGGCGCCGGGAATACGCGCACACCGATCGACAGCCCCTCCTCGTTCCAGACACCGTCGTTGTTGGCCGCCTTGACGCGCAGGGTATAGCGTCCCGCCGGCAGATTGGTGTAGGTCACCAGCGAGCGGTTGCGCCCCTGGAGCCAGTCCGCGTCGAAGCCCTCCATCTTGTACATGAAGCGGTTGCGTTGCGGATCCGCGAAGTCAAGCACCGCAATCTCGAAGGCAAGCGTGCGGTCGGCATGACGGACCTCGATGTTGCGGAGATCGGCGAGCGGGCGGTCGAGCTCGACGGGCCGATCGTTGATGAGGAAGGCGGTCAGCGCGACCGGCGGCGCGTGCGTGTTCTCGCGCATCTCACGCGGATCGAAGGCGTTGAAGCCGCGCGCACCCCCAAAGAACAAGCGCCCATCGGCCCCGCGGAAATGCGCCCCTTGATTGAAATCCTCGCTCTGCAAGCCATCGCCGACGTCATAGTTCTTCACCTTCCCGGTCACGCGGTCGATCCGTGACAGCCCACGGTTGGTGCTGATCCAAATGCCGCCGGAGGCGTCGCTCTCGATCCCCTGGATGACATCGCTCGGCAAACCCTGCTTGCGGGTCAGATGTTCAAAGCGCGCACGCCCCAGACGCCGGTCGGCGCCCCGCCAGCGGTTGAGACCACCCTCGGTGCCGATCCAGAGATCGCCGCCGTCATCGAGATGCAGCGACAGCACGCTATCGTCGCTCAGACTCAGGGCATCCGCGGGGTCATGCCGAACTTGCTGGAAGGTGCCGGAGCGCGGATTGAAGCCATTGAGTCCGCCCCCGTGCGCGCCGATCCAGATCAGACCATGGTCCTTCTCCGGCTCGATCGCGACCAACTGATCACTACTCAGGGTTTGTGGATTGGTGGGATCGGCGCGGAAGTGCGTGAAACGCCCGGTGGCGCGGTCCAGGCGATTGAGCCCAGCGCGAAAGGTGCCGACCAGCAGGCCGCCGAGGCCGTCATCGCTGATGAAGGTCACGCCGTCGGCGCTCAGGCTGCGCGGATCCATGGGGTCGTAGCGATACCGCGTGAAGCGGCCCTCCGCGGCATCCCAGCGGTTGAGGCCGCCCGCCATGGTGCCGACCCAGAGCACGGCGTCCTGATCCATGTACAGTGACATGACCCGATCGTCACCGAGGGCGCCCGGATCCCGCGGATCCGCCCGAAAATGGCGAAAGGTTCCGCTGGCGCGGTCGAGCGCGTCCAGTCCGGCGCCGTAGAGGCCGACCCAAAGCGTCCGGGCGTCCTCGGCGAAGGAGGTGACGACGCTCCCCCCAAGCCCTTGCGGATGATCGGGAGCAGAGGTCTCGCGCAGAAAGCGTCCAGCCAGCAGGTTCCAGTGATTGAGTCCGGCATAGGTGCCAACCCAGAGGACGCCGCCCTGGTCCTGGAAGATGGCGGTCACGCGGTCTTCGCTCAGGCCGAGCGGATCTTGCGGATCATGACGGTGCTGCGCGAAGCCGTCCTCTCCAGGGCCGCGGTGATAGAGACCGGCGTCCGTCGCCACCCAGAAGCCGCCGGTGCTGTCCTCGAAGATGTCGCGCACCATGCTGTCGGCGGACGCCTCCCCGGCATCCGCCGAGTCGAGCGGAACCGGGACGAAGGTCGCGGCCGCGGCGTCGAAGCGCGCCAGTCCGCTGTCATAGGTGCCGACCCAGAGCTGACCCGTGCGATCGACATAGACCTTACTGACCCGGTTGCTGCCGAGGCTGTGCGGATCCGCTGCACTGTGACGATAGTGCGTGAACTGGCGGGTTGCGGGATCCAGTCGAGCGAGGCCGCCACCGTCCGTGCCGATCCAAACGAAGCCATTGCGGTCGCCCTGGATGCTGCGCACGCTGGCGTGCCCGAGGCTATCGGGGCCAAGGTCCATGTAGGGGAAATGCACGAAGGTCTCGGCGTTGGGCTCCAAGAGGTCGAGGCCCTGATCGTCGGTCCCGATCCAGAGTCGGCCGGCCGCATCCTCATAGAGGGCGCGGATGCGGTCGCTCCCCAGCGACAGCGGAGCAGCGGCATCATGGCGATAGTGGCGCAGCTTCAGCGTCTTCGGATCGAGGCGGTCGAGACCGCCGCCGTAGGTTCCGACCCACAGAAAACCCTCCCGATCCAGGATCAGGGCGTAGATCCAGTTGTGCGACAAGGACTCGGGGTCCTGAGGATCCTTCAGCAGTGCGATGAAGCGGCTGCCGTCGTAGCGGTTCAGACCCTCCTGGGTCCCAACCCAAAGGAAACCGGCGTCATCCTGAGCAATGGCGTTGACGATGGCTTGAGACAAACCCTCACTGACCGAGAGACGGCCGAAGGGAATCGGATCCCCGTTCGCCCGCGCGTTCCCAGGCAGACCGGCGGACACCAGGAGCACCAGCAGCATCGCCAGTCTCGGCCAGTGCACGCCAAGCGCGGGGCGCGCGGTCATGCCGCCACCTGTTTCGCCGCTTGCGAGAAATGCGTCAGCTCGGTCGTGATGGAGGTGCGCAGCTCGATCAACCCCTCATCGATGAGACTGCGCATCTCATAGCGGACACGCGCCAGGGTGTCCCCGCCAAGCGCTCCACCACGACTGTAGACCGCCACCCAGGCGTTGCGCTGGTTGGCCTTGGCGATGTACGCAGCCTGATCGGCGATCGCCGCGACCGACTCCCAGTCGACCAACTCCGGCTGCTCGGGCAGGAAGGGGTAGAGCGCGACACCGATCGAGGCCGACAGACGCCCCCTCGCACCACCGCCCAACAGGTACTGATGCTCGGCAAGCGCCCAGCGGACCCGCTCGGCCAGGGTTTCGACCATATAGCAGCTGGCCGCCTGACCGAGGATGAGGAATTCATCTCCACCCCAACGAATGATGGTGTCGGCAGCCCTGCAGTTGGCGCGCAGGATGTCGCTGACCTGCACCAGGGCGCGGTCGCCTGCGTCGTGTCCGAAGCGATCGTTGATCGCCTTGAAGCCATCCAGATCGATCATCATGAAAAACAGACTGGGCGGAACCAGGGTCTGCTCGGTCCCGGCAGGCAATGCGGCCAACTGGCGCTGCACCGCGGCGATTTCCGGCTCGATGTATTGATAGAAATAGCGTCTGTTCTTGAGCTTGGTGAGCACGTCTTCCGCGCTCAGCGATTCCAGTCGTGCATTGAGCTCTTCAAGCGTCTGGTTGCGCAGGGACAGCTCGACCGTGCGCTCCTCGACCATCCGTTCCAGCATCCGGCGTGTCTTGGCCTCCGCCAATCGCCTGCGCCGCTGCCCAAGCAGATAAAAGGTGAGCACCCCAGCAGCAAGGGACGCATAGATACCTAGCGCCCAGAAACTCAGCCATGGCGCCGGCTTGACGCGCAGATCGACCACCGCGCTCCGCTCGCTCCAAACGCCGTCGTTGTTGGCGGCCTGGGCAACGAAGCGATAGCGGCCAGCGTTGAGATTGGTATAAGCGGCACGCGGATAATTCCCAGCATTCACCCAATCGCTGTCGAAGCCCTCCAGCCTGTACCTGAACTGATTCTTGTCCGGCGAGGCGAAGTCCAGCGCGGCCATCTCGAAGCTGATGGCATGATCCCGATAGGTCAGCTCGACGGAGGGCACCGAGGCATCGCGACTCGAGGCGAAGGCCAGGGTCTCCAGGCTCGACTTGACCTCGATCGCGACCGGCGGCTTGTGCTGATTGGTCCGAACCTTGAGCGGATCGAGGACTACCAGACCCTGCGTGCTCCCGAACGCGAGCTTGCCGTCGGGACTTCTGGCCCGCGCGCCCTGCATGTGCTCATTGGATTCGAGACCATTGCGGTCGTCGAAATGGCGAATGCTCCCCGTGCTCGGATCCAGCTGCGAGAGACCGCGATTGCTGCTCAGCCAGAGCATGCCATCGCCGTCCTCCAGCAGGCCCAGCACGGTATTGCTGACCAGTCCTTCCGCCTTCCCGTAGTTGCGAAAGATCGCTCGCCCCGCCCGACGGTCGGCCGGCATCCAGCGGCTCAGCCCACCGCCCATGGTGGCGATCCAGAGCGAGCCGTCGGCCCCCTCCAGGAGATCCCAGGCGGTATCGCTGGCCAGGCTGTCGCGGCGCTCGATGTCATGGCGATAGCGTTGGAAGGTTCCGGTCTGCACGTCCAGCAGACCGAGGCCGGCATCCTCGGTGCCCACCCACAAGCGGTTGTTTCGGTCACGCAGCAGCGCCAGCACCCGATCACTGCCGATGCTGGCCGGGGCGCGCGGATCATGACGGTAGCGCGTGGAACGACCGCTGGCGGGGTCGAGATGGTTGAGCCCGTCACCATAGGTGCCGACCCACAGGGTGCCGTCGGGGTCGCTGATGATCCGGGTGACGCCGTCCCCGCTGAGGCTGTCGGGATCCTTCGGGTCCTGCCGATAATGCCGAAAACGGCCACTGAGCGAATCGCGTCGATCCAGACCGGCGTCGCGCGTCCCGACCCAAACAGCCCCATCCGCCCCGGCGTGCACCGCCATGACGAGGTCGCTGCTCAGGCTATTCGGCTCACTCGGGTCATTCCGGTAGACGACGACCCGACCCGAGGCCGTATCCAGGCGATTGAGGCCACCGCCATAGGTCCCGACCCAGAACACGCCGTCCTCCAAGGCCGCCACCGAGGTGACGACCGCGTTGCTCAGCCCCGAACCAGGCGAATTCGACACGCCATAGACCCGAAAGGCATCGCTGGCGTAGTTCCAAGACGCAGCCCCGGCAGCGGTTGCGATCCACAGCACGCCGCCTTCGTCCTGAAAGATCCGATTGACGGTTCCGTTCGGGAGACTCAGGGGATCCGCTTCGTCGTGCACATGGCAACTGAATCGATCGGGCTCTCCGAGCCACCGGCAAAGGCCGCCGTCGTCAGTCGCGATCCAAAGGTTGCCGTCGCTGTCGCGCGCGATGTCGTTCACGCTGCCCGCGCCCATAGAGTCAGGCCGCCCGGCGTCATGTCTGAAGTGACGAAAGCCCGCGCCGTCCGGCTCGAGCCGGCTCAGGCCCGCGCCGAAGGTGCCCACCCAGAGCCGTTCGGCCTCGTCCTGGTAGAGGGTGCGCACCCGATCGTCAGCCAGGCTGTCCGGTTGCGTCGGGTCCGATCGGTAGGCGGTGAAGTCATGATCGCGCGGGTCGAAGCGCAGCAGACCGCCGCCATCCGTTGCGACCCAAAGCCTGCCGCTGCGGTCCGCCAGCAGATCCATGATCTTGTCGTTGGTCAGACTGCCCGGAGCCCCGGGTTCGTAGCGGTAGTGGACGAAGGTCCCGGTCGCCGTATCCATGTGGTTGAGACCGCCGCCATCGGTGCCGATCCAGAGGCCGCCGTCAGCATCCTCCAACATGACACGCACGCGATCACTGCTGAGCGTGGAGGGGTCGTCCGGATCACTGCGAAAGGTGACGAAGCGCTCCGTGCCCGGATCGAAGCGGCTGAGACCGCCGCCATCCGTCCCCACCCAGAGATTGCCTGCGTGGTCGACCAGCAGATCCCAAACCCAGTCGTTGGGCAGCGAGCCAGGTGCATCCGGATCGTGACTGAAGGTCACCATGCTGTGACCATCGTAACGATTGAGTCCCTCTTGGGTGCCCACCCAGAGGAAACCACGCCCATCCTGGACAATGGCGTTGACGTTGCCGTGGGAGAGTCCGTCGAAAACGCTCAACCGATTGAACTGCATGTGGTGCCTTTGGGCACCCGCGTAAGGATCGGCCGCGGCACCAAGCGCAACCAGCACCAAGGCCAGGAGTGCCGCGAGCCGCCAGCCTTGGGTTGTTCCTGGCCTTTGGCTGGCCGCATGCGGCGCTTTTGAATCGGCCTGCTTGTGGGTGCCGAGGCGATCCATTGGCACGCAGCTGGACCCTGCCCCTTGCGAGGGAGTCACTGAGGATCTCGGCTGATTCGGCCAGATGCGCATGAAGGTGTTGCGAATGCCATATTGGATGCTTTGCAGGGCAGGCCATCGGTCCGGCTTGAAAATGGTCTTGACGACCGCCCCGTTCATACGATGAGTCTACAAAAAACGGCGGCACTCGCTGTATGAACTGGCGCAAGCTTTACGCCAGCAGATACACAGAGACCCAAGCGGATGTGCCCCACCATTGGAGCGGGACAATGGCGGCTCAGGACGGAGCTGATCGCACCGGCCAGCTGTGTCGGTTGGGCGGCCCTGGTCGTCAGTTGGACCGGTAGGGTGAACGAGCGAGCGCGAAGTCCACCGAATCTCGCGCCCTTGTTGGTGGACTGCGCTGCGCCTGCCCACCCTACAGACTGAACATCAATTTAGGGTAGCACCCCACGCCGGCCAGCTTCTGTCGGTTGGACCAACGGTGGGAGACCCAACCTACGTCCTTTCGTGGGCCTCGTTCTCGGCCCAACGCTCGACATCCATTGCGGTGACACCCGGTTCCAGGCGCCTCCTGCTGCGCACATAAAGTGCTTAGTATTTCAGCACCTGCTAACGCGCGCCATCCGCATAAACACGCTAACAGGCGTTCTTCTGGGCGCCATTGAATGGCGGCACAGTCCGCTCGGCGATCGATGCCCAGCGGCGCAAGCGTCGGGCCAGACCCGTCGCTCGACCCCTCTCGATGAAGCCCCTGCCCCCTCAGCCCAGGAAATCGCCAATACCGAGGCCAGTGGCCAAGATCTCGCGGATCACACCGTTTTTTGGGGATACGCCGAAATTTTCAGAATATCCACCATAATTTCTGCGAACCACCATTTTTTCAGCACACTCACGCACCGCACTCGGCCTTAAAACGGACCGTTGAGGTGAACCCAGCGACCATCTAGCCAAGCCGAAGTGTGATCCGCGTCAAGCGATCGACGTCAATCGCACCCGATCCAAGGTTGCTCGGCGCGATCGGCAGGCTCCGGCCCGTTTGCGGTATGCGACTTGCGTGTGACCAACCAGCGACAGCAAGCCCTCGCGGCGGGGCGACTGACATTCACGACTCCCAAGCACCAAAGGACACCGCAGATATGACCAACAAGCGCTTCGAACAAACAACGTTGGCAACCGCCGTTGGGCTGGCGATCTTGGGTGCTGGACGGCTATCTCTGGAGCAAGGGCAATCTCTGGAACGACGGCTATTTGTGGAGTAAGAGCCTGACCGAAACGGCGGGCGTCAATGTCTGGGTCAATCAGGAATAACGCGGCTATGGGCTGGAGTACACGGCCTTGCGGCCGTTAGCTCACGCAGGCACCGATTCGATGCGTTTGAGGCATCCCATCAGTGCCTGACACGACAATGCGGCTTCCCAGTCAGGCTCCGATTGAGCAGCGAAAGGCGTGAAGGATACGGGGCAGGCACCCCTGCCCCGCACTGAACGCACGCTCCATCGACCTGGCCGGAATGGCTCGGATGTCACCGCTCACATTCAACGACTTCACTCACAGTCATCGACTTCAATCAGGAACCAGCACATGCCATTACAGACGCAAAGATCTAAACGACTGGGGCTGCTCGCCGGCTTCGGTCTGCTCAGCGCGACCGCCCTGACCTTCCTGCCCAGAGGCGGCGACGCCCAGTCGTTCATCGTCCAGGGTCAGGACCTGCAGGCGGTGCGGGCGGCGGTCCTCGCCACCGGGGGCACCATCACCCATGAGCTCGGGATCATCCATGCCGTGACCGCGCAACTGACGGCGTCGCAGCATGCCGCCCTACAGCACAGCGACGCCACCCTGCGCCTCTATGCGGACCAACCGGTGCAGACGAGCACGCTCGAGTTCTACGAGTACGACGTCAACAACGGTCTGATACCGGATACCCACTACACGGACCGGATCGGTGCCGAGCAACTGCACGCGGAAGGGATCGACGGCCGCGGGGTGACGGTGGCCGTGCTCGATACCGGTATCTGGCGCTATGACTGGCCAGGGGTCGTCGGAAAAGATCTCAATGGCCGCGACCGTCTGACGGCGACCTTCGACGCCACCCTGCCACCCGGTTGGTGGCCGGAGATCACCTACGAGGAGAACGGGCATGGAACGCACGTGACCAGCGTCATCGCGAGCACCCAGCACTCGTCCTACACCGGCAAGGTCCACGGCGTGGCTCCGAATGTCAATCTGGTGGCAGTGCGGGCCTTCGACGCCAAGGGCCAGGGCACCTACTCCAACGTGATCCGCGGGCTTGACTGGATCGTCTCCCACAAGGAGCAGTATGGCATCGACGTCCTCAACCTTTCGTTCAGCGCACCGGCGCGCTCCCACTACTGGGAAGACCCCTTGAATCAGGCTGTCATGGCCGCCTGGGAGGCAGGCATCGTGGTCGTCGCCTCCGCTGGCAATACCGGCCCTGACCCCATGACCGTCGGCGTGCCGGGGAACCTGCCCTATATCATCACAGTGGGCGCCATGACTGACAGTCAAACGCCAGATGATCCCAGCGATGACCGGTTGACCACCTTCTCAGCGGCCGGGCCAACCCATGAGGGTTTCGTGAAGCCGGAGTTGGTTGCCCCAGGGGGCCATGTCCTCGCCACCATGCCGCATTGGTACAAATTGGCGCAGCAGCACAATGACGCCCGACTGGCAAACCAACACAATCTCTTTGTGATGTCCGGAACCTCTCAGTCGGCCGCGATCGTCTCCGGTGTCGCGGCCCTCATGTTGCAGGCCGACCCGAGCCTGACCCCGGACGACCTCAAGTGCCGACTGATGAGTTCGGCCCACGCCGCCATCGCCGGTGACGGCACGCCCGGCTACGGGATCCTGCAGCAGGGCGCTGGTCTGGTGAACGCCTACGCGGCCGCACACAGCACCGCCAGCGGCTGCGCCAACCGCGGCCTCGACATCGCCGCCGACCGTGCCGGCAGCGCGCATTACGCCGGCCCGGTGCGGGTAGACGACGAGGGACACCTCTACATCCAGGATCCGCGGGAGCCGAACGGCATGCTCTATAGCGGAGGCTTCCTGTGGGCGGACGGGTTCCTCTGGGCGGACGGCTTCCTCTGGGCCGATGGTTTCCTCTGGGCCGATGGCTTCCTCTGGGCGGACGGCTTCCTTTGGGCCGATGGATTCCTCTGGGCGGACGGCTTCCTCTGGGCCGATGCGGCAACCGAGTCCGTCGCCATCAACGCCTGGGTGCCGCAGGAATAGTCGACCAGACCTCACCGCAGGAGCCATGCCTTGGTGCGATCCAGGCGGCTCCTTCACGGATCAGATCTCCTTCACGGATCAGATCATTGATGGAACGAAACGAGAGTGACGAAGCAATGATGACCCCCAAACTCAAGCAAACGGCCCTTGTCAGCGGGCTCGCGTTGGCGTTTCTCGGCGCCGCGGCGCTCATCCAGTCGGAACAGCCAAGCGAGCAGCGCGCAGTCATCATTCAGGGGAGTGATCTCGCCGCCCTGACGGCCGCCGTGCAATCCGTCGGCGGTGAGGTCACCCATGAGCTCGGCATCATCAAGGCCGTGGGTGCGCGCCTGAGCCCTACCCAACTGGAGGCGATCAAAGAGCGCGATGGCATTCGCCGGATCTACGCCGACAGTGATCTCAGCACCTCCTCCGCGAGCGCCGAGCCGGACTGTCGCTATCTGAATGCGGAGCCGCTGATGAAGATCGGCGGCGACAAGATCGAGTGGGAGGTCTACAACAACGGTGCCGTCGATCGCTATCTGAACAGCGTCGTGGCCATCTGGCCGAAGGCGAACGGTGACATCGAGGAGCTGAAATTCCACGAGAAACTATTCAAAGGAGCCATGCCTGGGGTCTCCGCCACCTTCGCGCGTCCGCAGTGGCAGATCGCCGCCGACAAGGCGAAGCTCAAGGCCGGTGGCAAGGAGAAGATCGAGATCAAGTTCGAGGAGCACCCGGTCACGGATCAGCAGGGCTACGAGCTGCGCCTCTTCTTCAATGATGGCTGCTCGATCGACTTCCCGCCCCCGCCGGAGGTGCTCTTCGCCGGCGACAGCGACAAGCACGCCAAGCGCAGCTACATCGCCACACTGGTCGATGCCGAGGATCTGCACTGGCAGGGCATCGACGGCAAAGGCGTCGGCGTGGCGGTGATCGACACCGGCATCTGGGGCGACAAGTCCGTCTACCTGAGTGAGGACCCCTACGGCAACGAGCGCATCCTCGCCCAGTACGACGCCATCGAGAACAAGACGCTCGACTACAAGAAGGAGAGCGACGGCAACGGTCACGGCACCCATGTGAGTAGCATCGTCGTCAGCAGCCGCCGCAAGTCCGGCGAGTTCAACGGCATCGCCCCCAATGCCAACCTGATCGGGGTGCGCGCCTTCGACGACGATGGCCAGGGCAGCTATGCGAACGCCATCCGTGCGCTCGACTGGGTGGTCGCCCACAAGGACGCCTACAACATCCGCGTCCTGAACCTCTCCTTCAGCGCCGAGCCCCAGTCCTTCTATTGGGACGACCCGCTCAACCAGGCCGTCATGGCCGCCTGGCAAGCCGGCATCGTGGTGGTGGCCTCCGCCGGCAACGAGGGACCCGACCCCATGACCGTCGGCGTGCCCGGCAATGTCCCCTATGTCATCACGGTCGGGGCCATGACCGACAGCGTCACGCCGGCTGACGCCAGCGACGACACCCTGGCCAGCTTCTCCTCGGCCGGTCCGACCGTGGAGGGCTTCGTCAAGCCGGAGATCCTGGCCCCAGGCGGACACATCCGCGGACTCATGAGCAAGGACAAGCGGCTCGGCAAGCGGCACCCCGAGTTCCATGACGCCGACGAGTACTTCACCATGTCCGGCACCTCGCAGTCCGCGGCCGTGGTCTCCGGCGTGGCGGCGCTCATCGTCCAGGCCGACCCGACGCTGACTCCCGACGACGTCAAGTGCCGGCTGATGGCCTCCGCGCGTCCGCGGGTCGACGCCAGCGGCAACCTCGCCTATTCGATCTTCCAGCAAGGCGCTGGGCTGGTGGACGCCTACGCCGCCGTGTACGACCAGACCTGGGACTGCGCCAACCAGGATCTCGACATCGCCACCGATCTGTCGGGCGACAACCATTTCCTCGGTCGCGCCAATCAGGATGAGAACGGCGACTATTACATCATAGGGATGGACGGCTACCTCTGGTCGAAGGGCTACCTCTGGTCCAAGGGCTACCTCTGGTCGAAGGGCTATCTCTGGTCCAAGGGGTACCTCTGGTCCAAGGGTTATCTCTGGTCCAAGACCGACCTTGAAAGCGATGGCTATCTCTGGTCGAAGGTCAATCTCTTGAACAACGGCTATCTCTGGACCAAGACCTTGAACGAGGCAGCGGCCATCAACGCTTGGGTTCCCCAGGAATAGGACCGCGCGCCGCCATCGATGCAAGCTGGCGACCGCTGGACCGGTGGCCGGCGCTATCCTTGCAGATCGTCCTTCCAGCGCCGGTAGGTGGCCGGCGTCACGCCCATGAGTGCGGCTGCCGGGCCGTCCTTGGCTCCCACCTGTACCACGACCTCCGCCAGCAATGCCTGCCGTGCCCGGATCACGAGGTTTTCGTCCTGGGCCGCACCGTAATCCTCGAGCAGACGTGTCAGGGTTTTCTGGTCACGAAGCTCCAGCTTCGTGACTTCAGCGATGAAGCTCTGCTTCACGACGTCGGCGGCTTCCGGCCCTTGATTCGGTCGATCCAGGCGCTGATCCTCGAACTCGCGAAGCGGAGCTTCGTCTCGCGGGTGACGAAGCTGGAGCTTCGTCACCAGGCTCAAATCAGGACGTGGCCTTGATCATCAGTTGGACCGGTAGGGTGGACGAGCGAGAGCGAAGTCCACCGAATCCCGCGCTGTCGTTGGTGGACTGCGCTGCGCTTGTCCACCCTACAGGGAAACCGTCTCTGGAAATCGCTGGTAGGTTATTTCCCAAGGGTTGCCTAAGTCAGACAGGCTCCTAGGTCTGAAGATCGTCCTTCCACCGCCGGTAGGTCACCGGGGTCACGCCCATGAGTGCGGCTGCCGGGCCGTCCTTGGCTCCCACCTGTACCACGACCTCCGCCAGCAATGCCTGCCGTGCCCGGATCACGAGGTTTTCGTCTTGGGTCGGACCGCGATCCTCGAGCAGACGCATCAGGATTGGCCCCATCGAATCCCAGCTCGCCGGGCGCGCGAGGCGGCCCAGCCTGGCCTCGGTCTCCACCTTTTGCAACTGCCGCCGGAAGCTCGACTCCGCCATGCCCAGCCTGAATGCGGCCTGCCTGGCGACAGAGTCCGCAGTCTCGCTGGCCAGCATGACCAGATCCTCATTGATCCAGCGGCCAAGCGGATCGGGCTTGCGCGGCGAGCGGGACAGCGCCCGCGACACCTGCGCGCTCGATTCCCGGCGAAAAGCCTCCCAGGGATCCACATCCGTGGCTCCCACCCCACCCGCCGCGGCGCCTCCAGGCCAATCAACGCCAGTCTCGGCGGCCGGGCCGGCCCTTGCCGGATCTGCCGAGATCAGGGGTGACTCCCGCGGCATCTGGAATGGCGAGGCGGTCAGACCTAGCAGCGAGGCGTCGATCTCCTCACCGTTGGAGACGACGATGGCCTGGAGGATCTTGTTCTGCAGCTCGCGCACATTGCCCGGCCACGGGTAGGCGAGCATGGCCTCCTCGGCGGCCGGGGTCAGGCGACGCGGGCCTTTGCCGTACTGCAGCGAGAAGCGTTCCAAGAAGCCGCGCGCCAAGGGAAGGATGTCGTCCGGGCGCTGGCGCAGCGGCAGCGAACGCACCACGAACACCTGGAGCCGATAGAAGAGATCCTGGCGAAATCGGCCCTGCGCCACCTCGTTCGCCAGGTCGCGATTGGTGGCCGCGACGATGCGCACGTCGACCTTTTGCCAGCGCGTGGCGCCGACGGCGGTGATCTCTTTCTCTTGCACGAAGCGCAGCAGCTTGCTTTGCACCTCCAGCGGCAGCTCACCCACTTCGTCGAGAAAGAGGGTGCCGCCACCGGCCTCCAGAATGCGCCCGCGCGCCGCGCTGTCCGCGCCCGTGAAGGCGCCTTTGATGCGGCCAAACAGCTCGGTCTCGATCAGGCTCGGCGCAATCGCGCCGCAGTCGACGGTGATGAATGCCTTGTCACGGCGTGGACTCGTCTCGTGCACGTACTTCGCGAGCATCTCCTTGCCGGTTCCACTCTCGCCGGAGATCAGGACGGTCACGTCCGTTGGGCCGACCTTTCCCAAGGTCTCGAGCAGATGCTGCATCTGCTCGGAGCGATAGAGCAACTTGGACGACTGCAGGACCTGACGCAGGCCGCGCACCTCGTCCTTGAGCCGCACGCGCTCCTGGTCCCTTTCGCTCGCCCGCTCACGCTCGAGTCGCGCCTGGTCCAGGGCAACGGCGACCTGGTTGGTCAGGGCATTGAGGAACAGCAGATCCGAGGAGTCGAGGTTGATCTCGTCCTCCGGCCCTTCCAGATAGAGACAGCCCACGTAGGTGTCTCGCACCAGCATCGGCGTTGCGTAAGCGATGAAGGACCGCTCGCGCTTGGCCGGGCCGACCACGGCGGTGTAGCGCATGCGGTCGATGCTGCGATTGGCGCGCACGCTCGCGATCAGCTCGCGCTGGGCATCCGAGCGGTCGCCGCTTGGCAGCGTATGGTCCGCCAGCGACCCATCCGGATCATGCGAGAGGCTGGCCAATGGAACGGGCGCCCCCTCCGCCGTTTCGCCGAAGAGGATGATCCGCCCCGGCTTGAAGATGTCCCCGAGCCGCTTGACGAAGGCGCTAGCGATGGTCTTCGGCTCATTGCTGGCGGACACGAAGGTGACGGTGTCCCACAGCAGCAGCATGTTCCGATAGTCCTTTTCCGTGTCCGCCGTGAAGATGCCGGACAAGCGATCCAGGTTTCCCACGGTCTTCGCGGCGCCTGCGGAATCCCAGAGAATGGCACGACCGCCGCCGGACAGCTTGGCCTGATTGAGCGCCGCATCCGCCCAGCGCAGCAGCAAGCCCGGCTCGATGCTCGCGTCCGCTCCACTCGGCCGGTAGGTGGAGATCCCGATGCTGAAACTGAGCCGAACCGAGCCCTGCAGATAGGGGTCTTGCCCCATGACGGCGCGCAACTTGCTGGCGACCTCTTTCACGCCATCGGCCTCGCTGTCCTGTAGCAGGACGGCGAAAACCGCGCCACCGTAGCGAAAGAGGTGATCGGAGCGTCGCAGATTCAGCCGCATCCGCGCCGCAACCTCGCCGAGGACGGCGTCACCGCGCTCACGTCCGAGACGTTGGTTCACCAGTCCGAAGTCGTCTGGATTGACCAACAACAACCCGAGTGACTGCCCGTTTTGCAGACAGACCTTGAGCCCGCTCGAGAGCGTCGTCTGAAACTGCATGCGCCCCGGAAGATCCGTCACGGCGTCACGCAAGAGACAGGAAACGCTGTAAAGGGATTGAATCAGTGGCCCGCTCAACGCCATGCTGGCTGCAAGACAATGCGGCGAGCGATCACCACCCGCGCGGGAAGCGCTGACAGCCATCAGAGAGGCCGCGGCCAGGGCCATGTCCTCGAAGCTGAGTCCAATCCAGAGACAGGCTCGCGGCGGCGTCAAGCCATGCGATTGGGGACGCCCACGACGCTCGGCAGGCACCGTCCTCGGCTCCGGCTCCGCCGCGAAGGGCACCTGGTCTCCAGCGTGACACAGCTGCACGAGGTAACCCTGACCCGAGACGCTCGCCACAACGGCCAATGGCGCCCCTTGATTGCCGCGCGCGTCCTCGGCTGGAACCATTGCGGGCAGCTGCTGCGCCGAGCCATCGTCTGCAAGCTCGGGCACCGGATCGGCGTCTCCCACGTGCAGCAGCAGGGCTCTGGTGCCAAGACGCGGATCCGGCGGTAGGAAGAGGCTCGCGGTGGCTGCGCCAGCCAGCCGACGGATCGACTCCAGATGGCGCCGCAGGACCGCCGTCATGTACATCAAGGGGCTCCTCTTCGATCAGCCGATGACCCGCTGCTCGACGAGCGCGTCGAGCGACGACCACCAGTCACCCATCCGGCTGGCCTCCTGATCGGTCAAACAATTTGGGCAACCGAGTGACCGCGCGGCGTCCGTCTGGGTCCTGTAGCGTTGCAGCAGCCATTCCGCGACACCCACCACCCGCTCCGAAAATGGCCGCAGCCTGATGCGCTCGTCATCACACTCATGGTGCTCGGCCACCGCTTGGACGACGGCATCGGGCAGTCCCCAAAGGGCCAGCAGGTAGCCTCCGAGTTCGGGGTGACCGACCCCGAAACGCTCCCGCTCGATGAGCAGCAAGCGCTCTTCATCTCCGGCCGCTTCGCGGATCGCGCCATAATACTCCGTCGGCATGTTGACGAGCAGGATCAGCTGGCCGACATCATGGAGCAGCCCGGCAACACCGCAGGCACTGGCAACGGATGGCGCCAGCCCCTCCTGCTCGGCGAGTCGCTTGGAAAGGACCGCGATCGCCACCGCATGGATCCAGAGCTTGTCGAGATTCAAGCCCGGCAAGGGGAGCCGATCGAACAAATGCGCCGCCAGCACGATCGCCAGCAACGTGTCCTGACCCAACAAGGTGATGGCGGTTTGCAGGTCGGCGATGGTGCGCGGCAGCGCGTAATAGCCCGAGTTCGCCACCTTCAACACCTTGGCCGTGAGCGCCGGATCCTTGGAGAGGAGAGGGACAATGCTCTTGAGGCTTCCCTGGGGACGATGCAGCGCGTCGCGAATGTCGAAATAGACCGCGGGCGGCGTGGGGAGTCGATTGAGCTCCGCAAGCAGGTCTCTCAATCGCGGATTGCGCTGTGCGCGCTCGCGCAGGGACAAGGCACGCTCGATGGCGTCGCCAAGCTGAGCCGCCGAGACGTCGATGGCATAGCATTGATGGGCCTCGTCGAGCGGTTTCAGGCTCGACTTGTCCACGCATGGCGAGATCAGTCCCATCCGCATCACGGCCCTGTCCCGCGCCTTGGCTTCCTTGAAGAACTGCTCACAGCCCGCGCGGTCCGTGCCGAAGCTCGCAACCAGGACCCCAACCGAATATTGCGCGAGGAGCTGAAATGCCGCGCTGGCCTCCGCGACACGCACCAGATGCCAATCCGGGTGCGCCGCGAGGATCTCCGGAATCATCCTCTCAAGCACCCGACCCTGGGTTTCGACGAAGACCAGATGTGTTTCAGGCAAAGGGGATCCCTCCTAAAGCGGCCAAGGCCGGCCCAAGGGTTTGGGCGATTTCCGGGAAACAACATACCTGCGGTTTCGATCCCGTAGGATGGGCAAAGCCCTGGCGATGCGCTGCTTTCGGAGTGCCGAGGGTCGCGGGGCGTGCCCATCATCCCAGCTCGGCGGCTTGCAAGATGGGCACGTCCGTCTGGCGTCGAGGCTGGGCTTGAGCCCAGAGCGCGGACGTTGCCCATCCTACCGATCCGGATCTATTCGGGTAAGATCATTTCCGGAAATCGCCTTGAGTCTTTCGCGCTCGTGACGACCCACCCGCACGGACAGGCACTTCTGCACGCTCAAGCGCAAGGATAGACCAGACCAGGGGGCACCTTCTTGGGTGCTGAGGCGAACGCGATTGTGAAGATATCGCCGCCCCCGGCTGCAACCGCAGGCATCTCGCCGGCCTAGCGATCCTTTGCCGCCGAGTCGGCCGCCTCCGCCACGGCATCGAGGTGGGCAAGCCAGCCGCGTGCGTCCTCCCGCGTGTCGGGGAAGCCTGCGGCTCGCTCGAAGTCAGCGCGCGCCGCATCCGGCTCGCGCCTGCCGTCATGGGCCATACCGGCGAGCAGATGCGCCCTGCCCGGCTGGTCGAATCCAGGCGACTGGAGCGCGGCACCAACCGCGGCGAGCACTTCCGGCCAGTCTTCCGCCTCGACGGCCAGACGCGCGCGCCGCAATTGCAGCGCGGGATCCGCATCCGATTCCAGCGCATGCCCCAGCGCCGCCCTCGCCCGCCGCAGCTCCTTGGCACGCAGCCAGGCATCGCTCAGGCGCTCCCAGTGCTCGCGGGTCGACGGCAGGTCGCCGTCCGCGATGGCGGTCTCCAGCAGCTGCGCGGCCCGCAGCGGCATGCCCAGGCGCAGATAGCGGCCCGCCAGATCGCTCAGCTCGGCCGGCTGGTCCAATAGACCCTGCCGCCGTGCCAGCTCCAAGGCGGCCAGGGCGCCCCGTTGGTCGCCGAGCTTGGTGTCGATTGCCGCGAGCTGGAGGAGGTCGGCCTTGCTGTTGGGATTGGCCGCGATCAACCGCGTCAGGACCTGCGCGGCAGGCGCGTAGCGGCCCTCGGTCAGGTAGACCGCGAGCAGCTGCCGCTGCCAGTCCTCCGGGGGCGTCCGCTGGCGCGAGAGGGCCTGCTCCAACAAGTCGGCCGCCCTCCGATACCGGCCAAGCCGGGCATTCGCCATGCCGGCCAGCGCGAAGGCCTCCGCCTTGGGCGACTTCTCGACGCGCAGCCAGAGGTCCAGGCTGTCCGCCGCCCCCTGGCTGTCATCCGCGTTCAGCTGCAACTGGGCCAGGAGATAGCGCAGGTCCTGGGAGACCGCGCGCGGCAGGACGTCCAAGGCCAGACATCGGGTGAGCGCATCCATGGCCTTGGCGGGCTCGCCCTGGGCCCGATAGAGATAGGCGTAGGTCTGAAGGACCATCGCCTGGGCATAGGCATCCCCGCGCACCTCGGCGGCGAGCGCATCGAGCTGCCGCGAGGCGCGCGGATAGTCCCTCGACGCCATGAGGGTCTGGACCTCCGCCAGCCGCGCATGGGTCGCGGCGCTGAGTCCTGGGCTAGCGGCGTTCAGTGCCGGCGGCAATGCCGCGAGCGCAAGCGCCAGAAGGATGCCCGACAGCGCGATTCGAGGCGCGAAGGCACCGGCCGAGCGCCGTTTCTGCGGGGTGCGAGCGGATGAGCGGCCCATGCCGAGCGCGGGCTGGCAAGGCCAGTGGTGGCTGATCGCGGATGACAGCTTCATCGGTTCGCCAGGGAGAACTCGATCACTTGGGTGGCCCGTCTGGACACGGGTCGCCCGTCGACCGTCTTGGGCGTGAAGCGCCACTGGCGGATCGCCTTGAGCGCGGCGCGGTCGAACACCTTGCGCGGACGCGAGGACAGGACCCGCGGGCTCTCGACCCGGCCCTGCGTCGTGATGGTGAACTCCAGTTTGACCCAGCCCTCCTGCCCCGCCCTTGCCGCCTCCCGCGGGTAGTCCGGTCTGGGCTTGCTGATGGCGACGGCCTCGCGTGTCCCGCCGCCGCGACCAGCCTGAGCCGATGCGCCCGCGCGGCCGGATCCGGAGCCGGCGCTGGAGCGGGAGCTTCCAGACCCGCGCTTGCCCGCACCCGAGCCGCTTTCGGCACCCTTGCCAGCGTCGGCGGCGGCCGACCGAGCGCGATCGGACTTGGCGGCTGCCGTGCTGCGCGACGACCTGGCCGGCGCCTTGGGCGCGGCAGCGGCGCGCTTCTTCGCGACGGGCGGGGCGCGCTCCTTCGCAGCTCGCGCCTTGGTCGGGCGTTGTTTCCGCTCAGCGGCCGCCGCCGTCTTGCGGTCGGGCGTTGGCGCCCGTTTCGCGACCGGCTTCACCGGCTCGCCGAGGTAGGGTTTGCCACCAGGCTCGATCGGCGCCAGCTCGGGCAGGCTGGCCTCCAGTGGTAAGTCGCTCACCGGCGGCGGGGGATCGGCAAGGGCGAGGGGAGGCGCTGGCGGCGGCGCCGGTGGCGGGGTCGCGCCCTCGGGCGCAGGCTGCGAGCCTGCCGCATCGGAGGGCTCCGCGTCGGCAGGCACCGCCGCCGGCTCGACCTCGACCAACCTCACCGCAGCCAGGGTGACGACCGTCTCGGGCGGCCGCGTCTCTCCCGCGATCATGCGCTGCATCAGATAGAAGAGCGCCAGGGTGACGAGACCCGCGACAAGGACGGAGGCGAGCAGGCGCATGGCTACTGGTGAATCAGCTCGGCCGCGATCGAGACCTCCTCGATGCCGGCACGCCGCGCCTGATCGATGACCTGCACCAGCAGCCCGGAGGCGGACGCCTTGTCCGCCTGGATCACCACGCCGCCCTCCGGATTCTCGGCATGGAGCCGCTCCAGACTGGCCCTGACCGCGCCGATCTCGACCTGGTGGCGATCGATCCAGATGGCGTTGTCGCGGGTGATGGCGACCATGAGGTTGCCGTGCTCCTTGCGTGCGGCGGTCATGGCCGCCGGACGGCTGACGTCCACGCCCGACTCCTTGACGAACGAGCTGGTGACAATGAAGAAGATCAGCATGATGAAGACGATGTCGAGCATCGGCGTCATATCCAGGCCGGTGTCTTCCTCGCGGAAATGGTGCTTGCGTCGACGCATGGACTCATCACCCCTTGATGCGCAAGCGGTCCGCCGTGCGCTCGGTCTCGAAGACCGCCCAGCGCTGCAGACTGGTGCTGAAATAGAGCCCGGAGAGGGCGACCACCATGCCGGCCATGGTCGGGATGGTGGCGAGCGAGACCCCGTCGGCCATGGCCCTGGCGTTGCCGCTGCCGGCGAAGGCCATGACATCGAAGACCTGGATCATGCCAGTGACCGTGCCCAGGAGACCCAGGAGCGGGCAGACGGCGATGAGCGCCCGGATCAGCGTCAGGGTGCGGGAGCGCTCCAGCGCCAGCTCCGAGACGATGGCGCGGCGGATCTGGCGGGCGTTCCAGGAGGCACGGTCCGGGCGTCCTCGCCAGTCGGCCTCGACCGCCGCGAGACGCCGTGGATAGACGCGGAATCGATAGAGATAGCGCTCGGCGATCAGCGTCCAGAGCAGCAGGCAGAGCGCAAAGATGGCCCAGAGGACGGGGCCGCCCGCCTCCAGCAGGGCGCGGATGGGATCGAGTCGATCGCTCAGCTCAGCCAGCGGATGCATGACCGCCTCGACGCTCGGCATGGCGCGCCACCAGGCCCGCGCTCTGCTCCTCCAGGATGGCGACCAGCCGCCGGCTCTGACCCAGGAGCCCGCTGTGGATGAGGATGAGTGGGATGGCGACGATCAGGCCCAGAACGGTCGTGACCAGTGCCTGCGAGATGCCGCCGGCCATGAGGCGGGGATCCCCGGCGCCATAGAGTGTGATGGCCTGAAAGGTCTCGATCAGACCGGTCACGGTCCCGAGCAGCCCCAGCAGGGGCGCGATCATGGCCAGGAGCTTGAGCGTGGGTAGCCCGCGCTGCAGGCGTGGCGTGTCCTTGAGGATGCGCTCGTCGATCATCAGCTCCAGGGTCTCGGTGTCGACACCCGGATGATCTCGATAGACCGCCAGGACGCGGCCCAGTGGGTTGTCCTTGATCGGCTTTGCCTCTCCCTGCGCGGCGGGGTCTTGCCGCAGTTCACGTCGCATGCGCCGGCCCAGCACCGCGAGCAGGACGAACCGCTCCAGTGCCAGCAAGGCCCCGACCAGGGCCAGGCCGATGATGATGTAGCCCACGAGCCGGCCCTGCTGGACCCGCTCAAGCAAATCCGGAACCTGGGTCAGCAGCGACAGCACCGCGCCCCCGGTTGGATCGACGACCAGGGGCGCCATCCCGCTGGTCGCGGCCTCCAGCTCGGCGGCGCGTCTGCCGAAGTGCGCGGCCGGCTGCCGGGGCAGCTCGGCGAGCGTCCCGGTCTCCGGCAGATAGCGCAGGAAGCGCCCCCCGGAGACCGCATCGAAGCCACCGATGCGAGTCACGCGCGCCGCATGCTCGCCGCCGTCCGCGCCGGTCACCGTCGCGCCATAGGTCACGACCTTGCCCGACTCGGTCATCTCCCGGTGCAGGGCGAGCCAGAGCCCTTCCAGCTCCGCGATGTTCGGCACCCGCTCGGACCGGGCGAGCGCCGCGAGCGGCTCGACTCGACCGGGGAGCTGGCTGGAGACCAGGGAGTCGCGGAGCAGCGCGGCGCCATCCCCCGCCGCCTGCCGCGCGACGCCGAACAGCTCGGTCAGCCCGCCGGCACGCGCATCGCGTTGGGACTCCAGCTCGCCGATCCGCGCCTGGTTGCTCGCCACGGCCGCTTGCAGGTCCTGGCCGCGCTTCCGCTCGGTCGCGAGGCGCTTGCGAATCTCATCCAGTCGCGCCGCCTGCTGCGCCTTCTCCTCGACGAAGCGCCGCTCGCGTGCCGCGTTGGCCACCGCCGCCTCGGCCCGCTCCTGGGTGAGCCGCCGCAAGAGCGCGTCCGGCGTGGTCGGGACCTCCGGCGCCGCGCTGGCAAAGGGGCCAGAGAGGCAGAGCAGCAGGGGCAGGATCCGAATGCCTCTCATGGCAAGACCTCCGGGGCCGGACCAGGCAGCGTCAGCAGCGCCGGCGCGGACTGCTTTTCGGCGACGCGGAAGGCCTTGCTCAGATCGCTCCGGTCGGTGTCTGGCAAGCCGATCCAACGCTTGGCGGCGCGGTCCCAGACGCCGGATTCACGCCCATCCAGCGTCCTGTAGATGAGCGTGACCCGGCCGACCCGCAGAAAATCGACCGTCCGCTCGCGCCCCTCGGCGCTCAGCACGCCCCGATAGGCCTCGATACCGCGCCCGGCGTCGATCTCGGCGCGGTAGGTCTCCAGGATGCGGCGGTAGGTCTCGCCCGGCGAGCTGTCCGGGCTGTCGAGCGCCGCCGCGAGCGCGGCGACCCGGGCACGGCGCTCATCGAGCTGAAAGGGCAGATCCAACTCCACGAACTGATCCAGTGCAGCCACCATGCGCGCCATCAAGGGGACGATCTCGCGTTGCGTGACCTCGACCCCGTCAACCTGCCCTTCCAGCGAGGCGATGGATGCCTGCTGTGCCGCGACCATCCGCTCGAGATGGTCGTTGTAGGCCTGCAGGCCCTCCAGCTCGCGGCTGCCCTGCCTGAATTCCTCCAACAGCGCGCGGGTCTGCCCATCGAGGTCGTCGATGCGCACCTGGGCCGCGGCGGCCTGGTCGAGGATGGCGGTCTGCGCCTCCAGGACCGGGACCGTCTGATCGCCGCCGAACGCGGAGGCGACGCTGAGTGACAGGGTGAGCAGGACCAGGAAAATCCGCTTCGGCTTGGTCGATAGGCACCTAGTCATGACCGGCTCGGCTGATTGGAGGTGGCAAGGTCACAGGTTGGCGTGACAAAGGGCTTGAGGCGACCCGCCTCGGGGGCGGTCAGAGCCACCCCCAGGGCCGCGCTGAGATCAGAACGTGTACTTGTAGCGTGCATAGATGAACCGGCCGCGCGCGTCGTGCAGTGAACGGTTGTAGAAGGGCCAGCCCTCCAGATAGACGTCTTCGGGCGGCTCGGCATCGAAGAGGTTATCGATGCCCAGGCTGAGGGTGCTGCCCTTGAGCTTTGGCGGTGTCCAGTTGACCTGGGCGTCCAGCGTGGTCCAGTCGCTGACCCGGTCGTCCGCGGAGCGGCGCAGATAATCTCCGGTGTAGTTCAGGGTGAGACCAGTCTCGATGTCACCGCGCTGCCACCAGAGGCTCGTAAGACCGCGCCAGCGCGGACGGCCGTCCTTGCCCGCCAGTTCGTCGAATCCGGCGCCACTCACCGGCTCCTCCTTGAAGCTGCCGAGGTAGGTTGTCGCAAGGCGCCACCGGAAGTCCCCGATGGACTCGGCCCGCCAGCGGACATTGGTGTCGAGGTCCAGCCCCCAGACCTTCTGGGCCGCCACGTTCTGGAAGGGACTGGAGATCATGACAATGGCGCCGCTGTCGTCGCGGGTCACGTTGTCCGCAAAGGCGGCCTCGTTATCCACATAGAACTGCGGGCTGCTGGTGACGGCGTTCTGGTTATTCAGCCGCCAGAGATCGAGACTGAGATCCCAATCCTTGGTGACGTCCCACACCATGCCCAGGTTGAGGTTTTCCGACTCCTCCGCCTCCAGGTCCGAATTGCCGCCCACCAGACTTACGACCTCGGTCACCTCCCCGGTCATGGGGTCGTAGACGCTCTCATAGCCGCCATTCACGCCCTCGGCGCTGTAGAGCTCCTGCAGCGAAGGTGCCTTGAAGCCCGTCCCCGCACTGGCGCGCAGCAAGAGATTGGGCGCGGCCTTCCAGCGCAGCCCGGCCTTGGGGTTGAGCGTGTCGCCGAAGTCGCTGTAGTCGTCATAGCGGCCCGCGAGCTGCAGTTCCAGGTCCGTCACGAGCGGGATCGAGAGCTCGATGAAGCTGGCGAAGACGTCGCGGTCGCCCTCCCCCGAGGTCCCGCCCATGCCCAGGACGGCCCCGCTCTCGCTCACGCCATCCCACTGGTCCGAGAACTGCTCGGAGCGATACTCGATGCCCAGGGCGGCGGACAGTGCGCCGGCCGAGAGTTCCACGACGTCGCCGCTCGCCTTGAGATCGACCAGGTCGATGCGCGACTCACCGCGCCGCTTGGTGCGGTACTCGACCGTATTGGCGTTGAAGTCCGGGCTGTCGCCGAAGACGTTGAGCGCGCCGCTGTCGACGGCCGCCTGGATGGCGTCACCGGTGGTGTAGCCGTTGACGCCCTCGATGGTGGTGTCGACCTTCCCGGTGCCGGCCGCCAGCTCCCACTCCCAGTCCTTGACCATGCCGCGCAGGCCGCCCACGGCATTGTAGAAGTCCGTCTTGAACTGGTCCCGACGCGAGCCGAGCTCCACGAAGCGGTAGCGCACGTCCACCTCTTCTCCGGGGAAGATGTTGTTCGGGTTGTCGGCGCCCACGGTGACCCCGCCCGGCGTCGCGGCCAGGTCTCGCTCGGATGAGGAATGGGTGTAGAGCCCGGTCACGAAGGCGCTCACCCCGCCGCCGATCTCGACATCGCCGCTCAAGGCCATGCCGAGGCGCTCGACCTCTGGGATCAGGGTGCTATAGGGCGCGTAGTCGAAGGCGCAGGTGGACCCATCCTGGCGGTTGGCCGGGCAGCGCGGATCGGGCTCCGGGCCGCTGGCGCGCAGGATGGTCCCCGGACTCCCGCTGCCGCTGCGGTCGTCGATGGGGCCATCGGCGGATTCCGAGATCGCGCGGTCGCGCGCCCAGACCTCGTCGCGGCTCAGATAATCGAGGGTGAAGGTGAGGTTGGAGGTGGGATAAGACTCCGGCGCCGACAGACCGCCGTTGAAGACCAGATGGCTCTCCGCGCCATCGCCCTTGTCCGTCTGACCATAGTCGAGACTGATCTCGGCGCCCTCGTAGTCCTTGCGCAGGATGATGTTGACCACGCCGGCGACCGCGTCCGAGCCATAGATGGCGGAGGCGCCGTCCTTGAGGATCTCGACGCGCTCCACCGCGCCCAGCGGAATGAGATTGATATCGACGAAACTGGAGGTCCCATCCTGACCGAAGGGAAAGATCGGCAGACGCCGGCCATTGACCAGGACCAGCGTGCGGCTGACACCCAGACCGCGCAGATCGATCCCCGCCGAAGCCGGCGCGAACCCCTGGGTATAGGTCTCGTCCGTGATGCCGGCGGTGTTGTAGATCACCTTGCGGAACAGCTCCTTGACCGTGTTCGCGCCGGAATGGTCGATCGCGCGCCGGTCGATGATCACCACGGGCGATATCCCTTCAAGATCGGTCCGCTTGATGTGGCTGCCGGTGACCTCGACCTTCTTCAGCTCGAGAACGTCCTGCCCGCTGGCAGGTGCCTGCCCGAGCATCATCCCGGCGACCCCCAGCCAACCCACGAAACCGAGCCTGGAGTCCAGCCGCTTGCGAGCGATCGTCATTATTGTCCCCTTTTGTTGTCTGACGGACGGAGTCAGGCGACACCAGAGATCGGCAAGGTCGAAGCCCAGTCTGGACTTGCCCGCCCGTCGACCACATTGAGTGCCTGCTGGATAGCGCCCTATCCCATTCCTTAGGCACGGATTGTGTGCGTGGCGATTGCGTTGGGGATCAGAGGTGTCGCGTTCTTGAAAATGCGCTTCGGACTTCGTTTAACGGTAAACGAAACGCTAAATCAAGGCGGACCAACCGCTCGTTCTCAAAAGATTGACGGGCGTCACAGTTGTCGCTTCAAGTGCTCCGCGCTCGGAAACCACTCGGGTCAATAGGCGACTGTGTCATCGCCCCACATCTCCGGGGTGAAGCGCACGACGCGGTTTCGCCCATCATCCTTGGCGCGATAGAGCGCCACATCCGCGTACTTGAGGGTCTGCCAAAAGGTCTCGCTATCGTCCGGGAACACGGCCACGCCGATGGAGACCGTCTTCTGCAGCATGCCCCCGGCGATGTGGAACTTGAAGTCGGCAACCCGCGCGCGGATCTTTTCCGCCACCATGACGGCGTTGTCCCCATCGGCTTCCTGCAGGACGATCAGGAACTCCTCGCCGCCGAAACGCACCAGGATGTCCGAGGTCCGGACGGACTGTTTGAGCACATCGGCCAAGCCCTTGAGCACGCTGTCGCCAACGTCATGTCCGTAGCTGTCGTTGACCATCTTGAAATAGTCCAGATCGATCATGAGCAGCGCCAGGGGGCTGTTGCGTCTGCGCGCGGAGGCGATCAGGGTATCGACGTACTGCTCGAGAAAGCGGCGGTTGTTGAGGTCGGTCATGGCGTCGCGCAGCGAGGAGTCGCGCAGGGTCTCGGTTAGCCGCTTGGCCTCCAGGACCGGGGCCATCTCCCGCAGGTAGACCTGGATGTAGGGGATCTGCTCCAGGCGGGCTGCCGCTTCCGACTCCCTGGCCACCAACTGAACGATGCAACCGACACCGCCCGACTGGATCAGTGGCAGACAATAGTGGCGCCACGGGTCGGCCTCGGCATCGCCCCCCTCGGCCCGAAAGGCGAAGCAGAGACCCGGCTGGGTGAAGGCGTCGACTGGATGCCCGGAACGCTTCGCGCGGCACATCTCGCTCCTGACCAGGATCTGCGGATCGCACCAACGACAGGCCCCGCCGATCTCGCCGTCCACGGAGATCGTCGTCAACTGCTTGGGGCCATGGGCTTCATAGATCGAGTGCGCCTCGACCCCGAACCGCCTGCCAAGGAGCAGACCGAAGCGCTCGTAGATCTCTGTCTTGGTCTCGTCTTCCTCGATGGTGGCCTTGAAGCGGGTGGCGTCCGCCAAGCCGTCGATCATGTCGATCGTCGCCAGCAGTTGGTTCTCGTCATGCTTCGGCGGACGCCCAGTGAGCTGAGTCACGCGCGCGCTGATCTGCGACAGACCCTCATCCAAGAAGGACAGGAGCTGGTTGGCATGCGCGGCGATATCGCCGATGTCATCCTTGGTGCGCTGCTGAACGCGCCCCTTGAAGTCGCCCCGCAGGGCCGCCTGCACCAGGGTCCCGATCGCGGTCGCGGTATCGCCGACCGGCAGCATGAGGCGACGCGCCCCGAGGATGGCGAACAGCGAGATCAGCGAGACCGCGACGAGTACCGCGAGCGCGCCATAGACGGCCTGGCGCCGCAATTCGGTCAGCGAGAGTTCGATGGTGACCGCCCCGAGGACCGTCCCTTCGGCGACCTGATGACACTGCAGGCAGTTGGGCGTCCCCCGTGAGCTGGCCACGTAGGGAATGGTGCCGCGGAACACGGGTTGACCCTCCTCGTCCATCAGCTCGAAGCGCGGCCGCCCATCGGCAAGGACACTTGCTTCGATCTCGTCAGGGACCATCTCACGCGCCAAGCCGTCCCCGAACTGCTCATTCACCCGCTTGGAGCGCACCACGCGCACGGTGCGCAGGTCGCGGATATCGCGCAGACGCTCGAGAGACTGCTCACGCTTGGCGATCACGCCGTTGATCATGGATTCGGTCAGCAGCACCCGCACGATCTCGGCCACCGTCTGCACATGGGCGGTCGAGGAGGCGATCGACAGGTGGCGAAAGGCATAGACGCTGATCAACATGAAGATGGCCAGGATGCCGCAGGCGACCGTGATCAGGAGCAGGGTGATCTTGCGATTGAGCGTCATCATTCAGGCTCCACATTCAGGCCCCTCGAAGGGTGCATCGGTTGAACAGCGTCTGCGCGCCAGCGTTTCGGGGGCGACGCCGCCGGGCGGAGCTTGGTGTTGCGCTCGCGGGGCGGGCATCAGCCGAGCCGGCGACGGCTGGACCCAGGCGCCAACGCCACCGGCGCAGTGTCGCGCAGATCCTGCTTGCCGTCGCGCGTGATGTGACTGAGAGAACGGGATCGGTTTGCGTTGACGATGCTGTCCGTTCGAGAGGCCACCCTCACCGCTTCTGAGTCGGTGTCGGACAACCATGGGTGCAGCATCTGCCATCGGCGTGACCGCTCGCCGTCGTTTCGCCTTTACGGACGCCCGCATGCGCCTCCAACAACCTGCGCGCCACCTCCAAACCGCCCCGCGCTCGCCCTTGATTGCGGTCCCGCCCGCGGATAGCCTCTAACGGAGGTTTGCTGTTTCACGGTAACGCCTCGGCGATGGCTGCCGCCAACGTCTGCGCGTTCGCGCCCGCCACCACCAGCGCAGCGACATCCACTGATTCGAACCACGGGAGCGGCAGTACGCGACCATGCATCCAGCTTCACAGGCACCGAGTCCAAGCCGCCCTCCACAACGGAGTCTCCATCGGTTGTTCCAGAACGCCCATCAGAGCGCTCGGCTTCGACTGCTGTTTCTGATCCCGCTGGCGGTCGCGATCCTCGGCATTGTCGCCACACTCACGCTGACGCTCTCCAGTCATGAGCAGGCCAGCGTTCAGGACGGGGTGATTCGCCTGCGCGCATCGGCCGAGGATTTTTACAACCAGAGCATCCTGTACGACGCGCACGCACTGCAAGCGGTGATGGACGTACTGGAGGACAACGTCCCGTTGCGGGCCGCGCTGGCCGCGGGCGATCGGGATCGCTTGTTGGCCCTGGGCGCGCCGCCGTTCGAGCGGCTCAAACGGGATTTCTCGATCACGCATCTCTATTTCACCCGACCCGACCGGGTGAATCTGTTGCGCGTGCATGCCCCGGATCGCGCCGGCGATCGGATCGATCGCATCACCACCCTCGCGGCAGAGCGCGACCAGGCAAGCGCATTCGGTGTCGAGATCGGTCCATTGGGAACCTTTACGTTACGCCTGGTCGCACCCTGGCACGATCGGACGTCGGGAAAGCTGATCGGTTATGTCGAGCTCGGCATGGAGATCGACCGCGTTCTGCAGGCGCTTCGCGACGTGTTCGGCGTTTACGTCATCGTGCTGATACACAAGGACGTCCTCGATCGGGCACGGTGGGAGGAAGGAATGCGCACCTTGGGCCGAGTCCCCGATTGGGAGCGTTTCCCATCCGTGGTCGTGGGCCGTCAAACGCCCGACGAGATCCCCGACGCGATCGGCGCCTATCTCTCCGGACATTCGCTCGAGGAACTGAATGCCATCATCAGCGGCAACCTTGGGGGCCAGGCATACCGCCTTGCGTTCCTGCCGCTGCGAGACGTGGGCAATCGACACGTCGCGCACTTAGTGCTGTTCATGGACGTCACCAAGGAGACCAGGGCGGCCGCGCGAACGGTCTATCAGGGAACCGGAATCGCGCTCGGGATCGGCTGCCTGCTGTTCCTCTTCTTCAACTGGCACATTGGACGCATCGGCCGGCGACTCGAAACCGACGAGCGTGCGCTGCGACAACTCGCGACGCGCGATGGTCTGACCGGACTCTACAACCATCGCACCTTCTATCTGTTCGTCAAAAAGGAGATCGCCCGCATCCGCCGCTATGGAGGGGAGGTTGCCGTGGTGCTGCTGGACATCGATCATTTCAAACGGATCAACGATACTCATGGCCACCAGGCCGGAGACGCCATCCTGAGGGGGTTGAGCAAACGCCTCCAGGACGCGGTCAGAGACGTCGATTGCGTCTGTCGCTATGGCGGCGAGGAAATCACGGTCATCTTGCCCAACTGTGAGAAGCCCCGCCTGGTCGCCGAGCGGCTGCGCATCGCCATCGCGGCCACGCCATTTTCAATCGACGATGGCCAAGCCATTCGTATCACCGCCAGCATCGGCGTTGCGACCTACCCCAGCGGCGCGGATTCCGTCGACACCCTGGTATCGGCGGCCGACGCCGCGATGTATGCGGCCAAGGAGGCCGGGCGAAACCAGGTGCGAGCGCACGCTCCCGCCCCCGAACCAGGAGCGACGACCCAGCGCGATGAGATGGGCTCTTAGAAGCTGTTTGGAAACCTCTGTCTCAGGCCAGTCGGTTGGCCATCAGCTTGATCATCGCCAGATAAATCCAGGTTTCGCTGCTCGACATCAGGCACTCGTAGTCCTTGCTGAGACGTCGTGACAGGTTGAGCCAAGCAAAGGTTCGCTCGACAACCCAGCGACGCGGCAGCAGAACAAAGCAGCGGCTTTATCACTCCTGTAGCACCCAGCGGTGTCACCTACGACACCCCATCGAAGGCTCCCCTACCTACCTCGCCCCCCGTTTTACCTCTGGCGGCCACCAATCCTCGCCGTTGCCGCCAAGGCGGCCGTCAAGAGTTCGCGACACCTCAGCGTTGAGCCGCAGGCCCCAGCGATCGGGTCGACTGGGGACCTGCCCTTCACTCAAGCCGCGGGCGCAGGCTCAGAGCGATTTCTTGCAGAAGTACCAGTCGACGCACTCGTACTCCCCGCTTGCCACCCGCGCGTTGGCTTCCTCAACGCTGCCAGGCGGCGGGACGATGACCTTGTCGCCCGGCTGCCAATTCTCGGGGGTGGCGACCTTATTGGCATCCGAGGTCTGCATCGCCTTCACCAAGCGCAGGATCTCGTCGATGGAGCGGCCATTGCTCATTGGGTAGTAGAGCATGGCGCGCAGCACGCCCTCGGGGTCGATCACGAAGGTCGCTCGCACCGCGGAGGTATCGCTCGCGCCCGGCTGAATCATGCCGTAGGCCTTGGCGACCTGCATCGAGAGATCGGCAATGATCGGAAAACCGATCTCGACGTCGAACTTCTCCTTGATGTTGCGCACCCAGGCGACATGACTGTAGTGGCTATCGATCGAGAGCCCGAGCAGGTCGCAGCCGATCGCCTTGAAGTCGGCGTGGCGGCGGGCGAAGCCCATGAACTCCGTCGTGCAGACTGGGGTGAAGTCGGCCGGATGCGAGAAGAGCACCAGCCATTTTCCGCGATAATCCTCCAGGTTCTTACGACCGTGGGTGGTGGGTGCGTCGAAGGCCGGTGCGGGCTCGTTCAAGCGTGGCATGGCGGGGGCGGACGTTTCGTTGGTCATTCTTTAATCTCCATTCTTGATCAGTGTCTTACGTGTTGATCCCTCTCCCGAGGTTGACGTTAGATTAGCGATTACTGATAAACGCCTGAAGTCGTTTGTTACGATGAAAATCATTGTCATAGCCGATTGATATATATCAATCGATCGTCTTTTCTTATTGAATGCCGCGATTCGGAGACTGCCGCCGGGCTACTCCGCGCCCGCCGGAGCAAGCCGCGCTCCACTCGATCGACTCGGCGGGATGGCCGATCACAGCGATCCTGACACGCCGGATCAGGACAGCGGCGAATCGCCGGACAAGCGGACGGGCTCGAGCAAGCTCAGCAAGACGCTGGACTTGCCCATCGACGACGTGCGCGAACGGATCTTGGCCGCTGAGGCTGTGCCGTGAGTTATTGGGAAGCTAGTGGGGAGAAGGCTAACATCATGATTCTCTTTGCCAATTAAGCGAGAACGATTTAGCCCTAATCGGAAAAGCGCGGAAGCTTGATAATCGCTAAGTTGAAGAGATTCAGGCTAGACTTGCCCAGGGTAAGACCGAGAAGGCTATAGTCGCCGATATGGGTAGGGTCTCAAGGCAGATCCTGCGGGCCGATCTGACATGCGGGTAAAGCGTGCGGGGGATAAGATTTAGCGGGTCTACCAATCAGTTGACACCGAAGGAAAACTAGCTACGTCATTGAGTTGGCGGAGAGAGAGGGATTCGAACCCTCGATAGGGGATTAACCTATACTCCCTTAGCAGGGGAGCGCCTTCAGCCACTCGGCCATCTCTCCGAAAATTGCGCTCTAAGTTCTTTAGAGACTTTCTTACGACAGGTTGGTCGCTGTCGCTTCCAGACCTGATTCGGATGCGTCAGAAAGAGGACAACAGTCTTCAACGTAAGGCCGGGTACTTTAACACACCCGGCAAGGTCTTTCTAGTCAATCGAGCTGATCAGGATGACCCGTCAGGTTCGCGCTCTGGCCTGCCTCGGCTTGCTCGCGCTTGATCCGCTCGTAGATCTCTTCGCGATGGACAGCCACGTCACGCGGTGCATTCACGCCGATGCGAACTTGATTTCCCTTGACGCCGAGCACGGTTACGGTCACTTCGTCGCCAATCATTAAAGTTTCGCCAACCCGGCGAGTCAAAATCAACATTGCCTTGTTCTCCCTATAATCCTCAATCCGAATAGATGATCCACCCGGCCCGGCAACTCGATGCCTCTGAAACGCCGTGCGCGGAAGGGTGGAACCACCCCCCACACCAAGGGCGAGGGCAACTGCCTCACACCTAGGATTCTACCAGTTGCTCGGGCGCTTACATAACAAAATAACCCGCCTCAATGACATCTGGCCGTTGAGACCAAAAACAACCGAAAAACACATATGATCCCGACTAACGGCCAGGTGACAGGCGATCAGGGTTGCCCGACCGATTTCTTACGACACACCGACGCGTGAAAGCGGCACCGAGATCAGATCACCAAGCACGCGACCGGGCCAGATCCGCAATCAGACGACCCTATCGCAGGCGTTTTTGCAGTTCGGCAGCAGTCGCTAGACGACGGGCTCTTGGTCGAGACCGAATGCGTCGTGCAACGCGCGCACACCCAACTCCAGGTACTTCTCGTCGACGACGACGGAGATCTTGATCTCCGACGTCGAGATCATGCGGATGTTGATCCCCTCCTCCGCCAGGCTCGAGAACATGCGGCTGGCGATGCCCGCATGACTGCGCATGCCGACGCCGACGAGCGAGATCTTGGCGATCTGCGGATCACCCAACACCTGACGCGCCCCCAAATTATCGGCGGTCGCCTTCAGGATCTCCAAGGCCCGCGCATAGTCATTCCGATGGACGGTGAAGGTGAAGTCTGTCGCTGCCTCCTGGGCCGCGACATTCTGTATGATCATGTCGACCTCGATGTTGGCATCGGCGATCGGTCCCAGGATCTGATAGGCGACGCCAGGCTGGTCGGGAACCCCGAGCACCGTCAGTTTGGCCTCGTCGCGACTGAAGGCGATTCCTGAGATCTGGGCGTCTTCCACGGCATTTTCCTCAAAGGTGATCAGGGTGCCCTCGCCTTCCTCGAAGCTCGAGAGCACGCGCAGCGGGACTCTGTACTTTCCGGCGAACTCGACCGAGCGGATCTGGAGCACCTTCGAGCCCAGACTCGCCATTTCGAGCATCTCCTCGAAGGTGATGCGGTCGAGCTTGCGCGCCTTGGGCTCGACGCGCGGATCCGTCGTGTAGACGCCATCCACATCGGTGTAGATCTGGCACTCGTCGGCCTTGAGCGCCGCGGCAATCGCGACCGCCGAGGTATCCGAGCCGCCGCGCCCGAGGGTCGTGATGTCGCCGTGCTCGTCGATGCCTTGGAAACCGGCGACGACAACCACCCGCCCGGCGTCCAGGTCGGCCCGCACACGTGCCGCATCGATGTCGCGGATGCGCGCCTTGTTGTGGGCGCTGTCCGTCAGGATGTGCACCTGCGCCCCGGTATAGGAGCGGGCGGGACAGCCATGGGCCTGCAGCGCCATGCTGAGCAAGGCAATGGTGACCTGCTCGCCGGTCGACAAGAGTACATCGAGCTCGCGCGGCTCGGGACGCTCCTGGAGTTGCCTCGCCAGCCCGATGAGGCGATCGGTCTCGCCGGACATCGCGGACACGACGACGACGACGTGATCGCCTTGGTCGCGCCAGCGCTTCACGCGCTCCGCGACCGCCATGATGCGCTCGATGGTCCCAACGGAGGTCCCACCGTACTTCTGCACGATCAGCGCCATCGATGATTCCTGTATAGCTGTTCGTTCACGATTGCCGGGTCGGTTAAGGTGTCAGGGTGCTGTCGGAGCACCGATGGCTTCAGGCGCCTAGACGGCCGGCGACCCAGCCGGCGACCAGATCCAGGGCCGCGGGGAGTCCGGCGGGGTCGCTGCCTCCGGCTTGCGCCATATCGGGTCGGCCGCCGCCCTTGCCGCCGACTTTCTCCGCAACCTCGCGGATCAGGTCGCCGGCCTTGAGGCGATCCGTGAGATCCTTGGTGACGCCAGCCACCAAACTGACCTTGCCGTCCGACTCGGTCGCAAGGACCACCACGGCGCTGCCGAGTTTGTCCTTGAGCTGATCCATGGTCGTCCTGAGACTCTTTGGATCCGCGCCGTCGAGACGCGCCGAGAGCACCTTGACGCCGTCGATCAAGACCGCCTGGGAAGCCAGATCCTGACCGGCCGAATTCGCCAGCTTCGACTTGATCTGCTCCAGCTCCTTCTCCAGCCTGCGGGCCTTGTCCATCAGCTGGATGACGCGCTCGTCGACCTCCTCGCGACCGCCCTTGAGCAGACCGGCGAGACGCAGCAGCCGATCCTCGTCCGCCTCGACCCAATCCAGTGCCGCGGCGCCCGTGACGGCCTCGATGCGCCGCACGCCCGCGGCGATGCCGGTCTCGGAGATGATCTTGACCAGACCGATGTCGCCGACCGCCTTGACGTGGGTGCCGCCACAGAGTTCGGTCGAGAAGTCGCCCATGCGCAGCACGCGGACTTGATCGGCATACTTCTCGCCGAACAGCGCCATTGCACCCGAGTCCTTGGCGTCGTCCAGGCTCATGATGCGCGTCTCGACCAGGTGATTCGCGCGCACCTCGCGGTTAACGAGCCGCTCGATGGTCAACACGTGCTCGCGCGCGACAGGCTCGAAATGGGAGAAGTCGAAGCGCAGCCGCTCAGGCCCCACCAGGGAGCCCTTTTGCTGGACGTGATCGCCCAAGACTTCGCGCAGGGCGGCATGCAGCAGGTGGGTCGCCGAGTGATTGAGGGCTGTCGCGCGGCGGCGCTCCGCATCCACCCGCGCAGTGACGTGGTCGCCGACAGCGAGCTGGCCA
The DNA here is from genome assembly GCF_016583565.1 of Thiocystis violacea. GTDB lineage: Bacteria > Pseudomonadota > Gammaproteobacteria > Chromatiales > Chromatiaceae > Thiorhodococcus > Thiorhodococcus violaceus_A. The sequence continues at coordinate 165,263 of NZ_NRRF01000001.1, forward strand.
TCGCTCAGCCGCCCGACGTGGACGAGGACGCCATCGCCCTTCTTCTGGGTGTCCCGCACCTCGAAGCGAGCCGTCTCCGTCGTCAGCCAACCACGGTCGCCGACCTGGCCACCGGACTCGCCATAGAGCGGGCTGATATCGAGAACGACCAGTCCTTCCTCGCCGGCCTCGAGCACATCGCAGGAATCGCCATCCCTGTAGAGGGCGACGACCGTCGCCTCTTCCTCGAGCCGGTCGTAGCCGCAAAAATCCGTCTCGCCCTGGATCTGGATCTCCAGTGTCTGGGTCGCCCCGAACTGGCTGGCCGCCCGCGCGCGCTCCTTCTGCTCGGCCATGGCGGCTTCGAAACCGGCCGTATCCAATGAGAGACCGCGCTCGCGCGCGATATCGGCCGTGAGATCGGTCGGGAAGCCGTAGGTGTCGTAGAGCTTGAACACCGTTTCGCCCGGAATCCTGTCGTCGGAGAGGTTGGCGATGGCCTCGTCGAGGATGCGCATCCCGTGCTCGAGCGTCTCGGCAAAGCGCTCTTCCTCGAGCTTGATGATTCGTTCAACGTGCGCCTGCGCGGCCTCGAGCTCAGGATAGGCCGCGCCCATTTCCACGATCAGCGGCGCGATCAGGCGATGGAAGAAGGGTTCGGCGCAGCCCAGTTGATAGCCATGCCGGATGGCCCGACGCATGATGCGGCGCAGCACATAGCCGCGGCCCTCGTTACCGGGTGTCACCCCATCGACGATCAGAAAAGCCGCCGCGCGGATGTGGTCGGCGATGACCCGCAACGACTTGTTGGCCAGATCGTCGCAGCCCACCAGCCGGGCCGCCGCCGTGATCAGGTTGCGGAAGAGGTCGATATCGTAATTGCTGTGCACCCCCTGCATGACCGCCGCGAGGCGCTCCAGCCCCATGCCGGTGTCGACCGATGGACGCGGAAGGGGTGTCAGTGTCCCCTCCCCGTCCCGGTTGTATTGCATGAAGACCAGGTTCCAGATCTCGACATAGCGATCGCCGTCCTCGTCCGGCGACCCTGGCGGCCCGCCCGGGATCTCCGGGCCATGGTCGTAGAAGATCTCGGAGCAGGGGCCACAGGGGCCGGTCTCACCCATGGACCAGAAATTGTCCTTGGCACCGCAGCGGGAGAAGCGTTGTGGGTCGACCTTCAGCTCGTTCAGCCAGATGTCGGCCGCCTCCTGGTCTTCGGTGAAGACCGTTACCCAGAGGCGCTCCGGCGGCAAGGCCAGGACATGCGTCAGGTAGTCCCAGGCAAATTGGATCGCCTCGCGCTTGAAGTAGTCGCCGAAGCTGAAGTTGCCCAGCATCTCGAAGAAGGTGTGATGGCGCGCCGTGTAGCCGACGTTCTCGAGGTCGTTGTGCTTGCCGCCGGCGCGCACGCAGCGCTGCGAGCTGACCGCGCGGCTGTAGCCGCGCCGCTCCCGCCCGAGGAAGACCTCCTTGAACTGGACCATGCCTGCGTTGGTGAACAACAGGGTTGGGTCGTTCGCCGGGACCAGGGGGCTGGAGGCAACCCGCTCATGATCGCGTTGCTCGAAATACTCGAGGAAGCTCGCTCGAAGCTCTGCACTGGTGGTCATTGGGAATTCTCGAATGGACCGCTCGCCGACGGGGTCCGGTCAGTCATTGAATCTTAAGGAAGCGCCGAATGGCATCCACGGGAAAACCGCGCTGCTCGAGGAAACGGGCTTGCTTGGCGTAGTCTGACCGGTCGATTGGCTGACCGGCGTGAAAGCGACGCTCGTGTGCCCTGGCCAGGTACTCGGACCAGGCCTCGTCAAAGGGGTGTAGATAGCGTCCGATGAGGTCGTCGGCAAGTCCCTTCTCGCGCAGTTCGGCGCGGATTCGCAGGGGACCGAAGCCCTTGTGTGCGCGCTCGCTCACGTACTGCTCGGCCAGGCGCCGCTCATCGAGCGCGCCGTCGCGCTCAAGCCGATCGAGCACAAGACCCGCATCGCCGTCAGAGAAACCGCGCGCCTGGATCTTGCGCATCAGTTCCAGGCGCGAGTGCTCGCGCGTGGCGAGCAACCTGAGTGCGAGACGCTCGATCGCGCAAGCCGGATCGGCATCGACAGGCTCGATGAGACGGGCGCTCAGGGTCAATCCTCCGTCGGGGCCTCGGCCGGCTCAGGAGCCGACTCGGCCACCGCCTTGGGCAGCAGCTTATCGCGGATCTGGGCTTCGATGGACTGCGCGATCTCCGGATTTTCGCAGAGGAAGCCGCGCACGTTGTCCTTGCCCTGCCCGAGCCGATTCCCTTCATAGCTGTACCAGGCGCCGGATTTCTCGACGACGCCATTGGCCACGCCCAGGTCGATGATCTCGCCCTCGCGGGAGATCCCATGTCCGTAGAGGATGTCGAACTCGGTCTGCCTGAAGGGCGGCGCAACCTTGTTCTTGACGACCTTGACCTTGGTCTCGCTGCCGATGACCTCCTCGCCCTTCTTGATGCTGCCCGTGCGGCGGATATCCAGTCGCACGGAGGCATAGAACTTGAGCGCGTTGCCACCGGTGGTGGTTTCGGGCGAGCCGAACATGACGCCGATCTTCATGCGGATCTGATTGATGAAGATGACGCAACAGTTCGAGCGCTTGATGTTGCCCGTGAGCTTGCGCAGCGCCTGCGACATGAGCCGAGCCTGCAAGCCCATGTGGGAATCACCCATCTCTCCCTCGATCTCGGCCTTGGGCGTGAGGGCCGCGACCGAATCGACCACCACCACGTCCACCGCGCCGGAGCGCACCAGCATGTCGGTGATCTCCAACGCCTGCTCGCCCGTGTCCGGCTGCGACACCAGGAGGTCGTTCATATCGACGCCGAGCTTCTCGGCATAGCCGGGGTCAAGGGCGTGTTCGGCGTCCACGAAGGCCGCCGTGCCGCCAAGCTTCTGCGCCTCGGCCACGATGTGCAGCGTCAGGGTTGTCTTGCCCGACGACTCAGGCCCGTAGATCTCGATGACGCGACCACGCGGCACGCCGCCGATGCCGAGCGCAAGGTCGAGCCCCAGGGAACCCGTCGAGATCGCCTCGATATTGCGCACCGCGCCGGCGTCGCCCATGCGCATGACAGAGCCCTTGCCGAACTGCTTCTCGATTTGGCTGAGCGCGGCGTTCAGTGCCTTCTTGCGGTTCTCGTCCATCCGGCCTCCAGGTTCGCGTCGTGATTCCAGCCGTCCTCACCAGGTCTTCGCCGAACGCCCGCGGCCCAAGCGCTCGGACCGGGGACGGCAATCTCAATCGAAATGGCCCTGATGCTAAGCCGGCAATTATGACATAGCTTCTTGATTCAAGTCATACCCAGACGACGGCCGCCGCGACGCTCAGACCGGCGCGGGCGGGTCTGCGCCGATCAGCGGCCAGCGCCGATGAAGGCGGTAGCGCGGTCGGGCACCGGGCACGCCATGCGCCAGCACCAACTCACGCGCCACCCAATCCACTGGCTCCCGGAGGGCTCCTGAGACAGGCTGCGACGCCTTCCTGGCGAGGGTGAGGTGTGGCCGGTATGGTCGCGTTTCCGGCTCCAGCCCACAGGCCGCGAGCGCGCACTGCAAGCCGGATACGAGACCCAGCAAGGCCGCGGGCGAGCGCGAGGGGGCGCACCACATCACCCGAGATCGCCCGAAATGCCCAATGCGATCGATCTCGAGCCTGAAGTGCTCGCACCGCACGCGACCGGCCGCGGCCTCGACGCAGGCGAGTCGCGGCGGATCCAGCGCGCCGAGGAAGATCAGCGTCAGATGCAGGTCCCGCGCATGGCTGGGACGCACGCCGGCGGGCAACCAAGGCGCGGCCTGGGCGAGGAGTGCGTCCTGCGTCTCCGCATCAGGCCAGAGCGCGAGGAACCAACGCTCAGCCATGCGACTGCAGCAGCTCCAGGACACCCTCCAGTGCCGCTTGCACGGCGCGCGCGCGCACCTGCTCGCGATCGCCGGCGATCGGCAGACAACGCACCACGGGCTCCTGTCCAATCCGCCCCCAGGCCATCCAGACGGTACCGACCGGTTTGTCCGCGCTGCCGCCCCCTGGACCCGCGATGCCGCTGATCGCCACGGCCAGCTGCGAGCGGCTGCGCTGCAGCGCGCCGAGCACCATCTCGCGCACCACGGCCGCGCTGACGGCGCCATGGGTGTCCAGCGTTTCGGCGCGGACGCCTAGCATGTCCTGCTTCGCTGCGTTGCTATAGGTGACGAAGCCGCGATCGAACCAGGCGCTGCTGCCCGCGATGTCTGTGACGACCTTGGCCACCCAGCCCCCGGTGCAGGATTCGGCCGTCGCCAGCATGAATCCGAACGCCTGCAGACGCTCCCCGACGCGCGTCGCCAGCGACCCCAGCCTGACCTCTAGCGCTTGCTCGATCATGGCGCCGAGTGTCACCCAAGCGGCGTCATCAAACAATGCCGCGCATGGAAATGACCGGCCGACACCCGCAGAATAGCGGACACTGGAACAGTGCTAGAGCCTAACCTTGCTGGAGCCTACCGCAGATGAGTGATCTGGAGATCCGTTGCGAGCACAAACCATCGCCCGCCAAGTTGGACGTCCTGGGCGTCGAGGACTGGGCGATCTGGAAGAAAGAGCCATCGACCTTCCCGTGGCGATACGACCAAGCGGAAACCTGCTACGTTTTGCGTGGCCGGTTCACCGTCACGCCGGAGGGCGGCGAACCACAGTCCTTTCGCCGGGGCGACCTCATTCGCTTCCCGGCCGGACTGTCCTGTACCTGGGAGGTCACCGAAGCCGTCGAAAAGCATTATCGATTCGACTAGAAACCACCGATTCGACTGAGGACAGAGGATGAGAACCATGACGATGAAAACGAGAATCTGGCTGCCGTTGCTCACGCTCGTACCCCTGCTGATCCTGACCACGCTGGTCAAGGCCGAGGGCATGAGCATCGCCGATACCGTCGTCAAGATGCCGCTGGCCGAAGGCGTCGACATGGACGATGCCGCGGACTCCATGATGCTCCGCGCCAATGCACTCAACTTCAAGATGGTCGCGCGCCTGCCGCTCTACAAAGAGCTGGAGGCCATGGGCGTGGAGACCAAGCGCATCGAGATCTTCCAATTCTGCGATGCGCGCATCGCCGCCCAGATGATCCAGGAAAACATCGATTTCTCGGCCTATCTCCCCTGCCGAATCACCTTGATCGAGGATCAGGACGGCAAACCCTGGTTGATCACCCTGGATCTCGACAAGGTCATTCAGATGGCCAACCTGCCCCCCAAACTCAAGACGCTTGCCATCAAGGTACGCGATACCATGATGGAGATCATGACCGCTGGCGCGACCGGAGACCTCTGACCATGCGCTACCTGAGCCTCTCGCGTGCCGCACGCCTGGCCGGCATCACCCGTGCCGAGCTTCAGACGCGGATTCGCCGTGGCGATGTCGCGACATTCGAAGGCTCGGTAGCCGTCAATGATCTGCTCCGGCTCTATCCGAGCATCAGCCTGCGCGACGATGACGCGCTGGAGCGCGTCGAGCGCATCAAGGCGGATGCGCAACCCAAACTGCCGACCGGGGAGACCGCATTGCCCGATCCGCAGGTGCTGCTGTCGCGACTGCACGGTCTGAGCCAGACCGTGGCCAGCCAGATGTCTGACATCGAGTCCCTCAAGCGACTGCTCGACCAGATCGGCGAGCGCATCGACACCATGGCGGGCGCGCGCGAAAGTGAGGTGTCTGGCCTGGCGCGCGAAGCCAGCGCCTGGCTGCGCGACGCGCGGGATCGACTCGCGGCCGAAGCGGCCACCAGCGCCCACTCCCAGCTCTACGCCAGAGACACCTTTCTTCGCATCATGGCCGCCAACGTCAAACTCATTCCCAGCGGACACGACTTCTTCGTCGAGGGCAACGAAACCATTCTGGACGCCTCCGTGCGCGCCGGTCTCAAGCTGAGCTACGGCTGCTCCAGCGGCAACTGCGGCAACTGCAAGGCGCGACTGATGAGCGGAGAGACCTGGAAGATGCGTGATCACGACTATGTGATCAGCGAGCGTGAGAAGGCCATGGGCTACATCCTGACCTGCTCGCACACCGCCGTCACCGACCTGGTGCTCGAGGCCGCCGAGGCGCTGTCCGTCGAGGACCTGCCCCGCCAGGAGATCCGCGCGAGCCTGCGCAAGATGGAGCGCCTGTCACCGGATCTGGTGATGCTGAACGTCCAGACACCACGGACCCAGACACTGCGCTTCATGGCTGGTCAACGGGCACGCCTGACCTTGGAGGACGGCACCGCGCAAGAGCTGCCGATCGCAAGCTGCCCTTGCAACGGACGACATCTCTGGTTCCTGGTCAGACGCGGGGACGACGCCTTCTCCCAGGCCGTCTTCCAGCATCTGCGCCAGGGTCAAATGGTCGGCGTGGAGGGTCCGCGAGGTGACTTCGTGCTGCGCGAGGACTCGCCCGAGCCGGCGGTCTTCGTGGCCTTCGGAGACGGGATCGCGCCCATCAAGAGCCTGATCGAGCACGCGATCTCGATCGATCTGATCGAGTCGTTTCAACTCTACTGGACGACCTCTTATCCGGAGGGACACCATCAAGGCCGCTGGTGCCGCGCGCTCAAGGATGCGCTGGACAACTTCAGCTTCACGCCTTTATTGAGCAACGAGACCGCGGATGTCTTGGATGTGATGCGTGCGGATTTCTCCGAGGCCCAGCCGATGCGGTTCTACATCGCGGGGCCGGAGAATGACGTGGAGCCGCTGCGCGCGGCCCTGCTGGGGATCGGCATCGAGCCGAATCGCATCGCGATCGAGCACACCGCGAGCTGACCGCGACGGCGACTCACGCCGCGCGAGGGCGCGTCTGCTCTGCCGGCAGGAACACCGTCCCCTTTCCGAAACGATTGACGGCCAAATCCCGCACCCAGCTCGGGGCGTCCGCATACAATCTGATGTAGGTATATCCAAGGTCGCCTCGCACCATGGACGCCACCCAGGATTCCAACTCGTTTTGTCTCTTTTCCATTGTGACTGACTCCGAAATCAAGCCTGCCCTTCCTATATCGCCCGCCTGAGCGGCGACTTGAGCCCCGCAGCCGTGATCCAGATCACAGCGTCGGTCGAATGACCCGTCGCTCCGATCGGCGCCTTCGAGTCAAGCGCCTATCGTTATTACGAACCTGTCATCTCGTCAGATTATGTCCGGGAAGGCACAGAATCAACTCAGTACGATCACTCTATACGGCGCAATGACCCTATGCGGCGTGATGACCCCCTATGCGGCGTGATGACCTGATCGGTCAGGGTTCATTGCGCTGCAACAGCAGCATGTAGTTCACGCCCTGCCAGCGCGTGAAGTGAAAGGCCCGGTTCAGCGGATTCACGCGAACGCCCGTCTCATGCAGCAGACGAAAGTCGCGACCGAGCAGTTCGCGCGCCTGCCTCGGCGACACCAGCTTGCGATAGTGGTGCGTGCCGCGCGGTAACCAGCGCAACAGGTATTCGGCACCAACAATCGCAATGAGCCAGGCGGCGGGCGTACGGTTGATGCTGGCGACGAACATCAGCCCGCCGGGGCGCACCAGGCGTCGGCAATCCGCCAGGAAATCGGCAAGATGCTCGACGTGCTCGATGACCTCCATGTTGAGGACGACGTCGAACGAGGCGCCTTCCCGCACGAGTTGATCCACGCTCGCCAATCGATAGGTGATGTCCAGCCCGCTCCATTGGGCGTGCAGCTGGGCGACCTTAACGTTCTTCTCGGTGATCTCGATGCCGGTGACCGCCGCCCCGAGGCGAGCCATGGACTCGCTGAGAATGCCTCCGCCACAGCCGATATCCAGCACGCTCACGCCTTCGAACGGCCGCTCCAGCGCCGGATCGCGCCCCAGAACGGACGCCAGGCGTTCACGGATGTAGTCCACCCGAAAGGCGTTCAGGCGATGCAGCGGCCAGAAGGGTCCCTCGGTGTCCCACCAGCGGTGGGCGAGACGCTCGAAGTAGGCCACTTCCTCGGGGTCGATACTCGGCGCTGTCAGATGAACGGCGGACATGGCGACTCCTCCAAAGGTGGTTCAACCGGGCGGCCAACCCATGGACGAGGTGCGCGCCAAGCACCTCGATGCCTGTGCGCCCCTCACCCACGCGCAACCCGAACGCTCTTTCTTGAGGGCCAGTGGCGGCTTTACAAGCGCCCCGTTGTCAGGCGTCGGGGACTGGAGCGGCGAGGTAGTCGGCCGATTGCATCTCCATCAGCCGGCTCAGCAGGCGCTCATGCGCGAAATCCCGCAGGCCGCCCAGGTAGAGATCCTCGACCGGCGTCTCGGCCGAGAGCACCAGCTTGACGCGCTGGTCGTACAGCTCGTCCACCAGGTGCAGGAATCGGCGCGCGGCGGCCTCCTGCCGAGGCCCAAGCGGCGGCACCCCGGAGAGCAGCACCGTGTGGTACTCCCTGGCGATCTCGATATAGTCGGATGCCGACCGGGCGGTTGCGCAGAGGGTCGCGAAGTCGAGCCAGATCACATCCATCCCCAGCCCACGGACCGGAAAGACGCGACCGTTCACCCGGATATCACACGCGGACGATTGGTGACCGCCGGTGAGCCGCTCGAAGTAGTCCGCAAGCTGACGCTCGCCGTTCTGAGCCGCCTGAAAGAAGACGCCCTCCCGCGTCAGGGCGCGCAACCGATAGTCGATCCCTCCGTCCAGCTCCATGACCCGCGTATGCTGCTTCAGCAAGTCGATGGCGGGCAGAAACGACTGCCGTTGCAGCCCGTTGCGGTAGAGCGCGTCGGGCGGCGTATTGGCGGTGGTCACCAGGGTCATGCCACGCGAGAAGAGCGCCCGGAGCAGGCCGTACAGCAGCATGGCATCCGTGATGTCCGTGACCAGAAATTCATCCAGGCAGAGGACGCGGACCTCCGCGCGCAGCCGGTCTGCCACGACCTCCAATGGATCCGGCTGCTTGGGCAGACGCGCCATGACCTCGTGGATGTCGCGCATGAAGTGATGGAAGTGCACCCGTCGCTTGCCCGGGAGCTCCAGGTCCTTGACGAACCAATCCATCAGATAGGTCTTACCGCGCCCGACGTCGCCCCAGAGATAGACACCAGGCACCGGCCGAACTGGCCCGGAGAGCTTGCTTCGGAGCTGGCCCCAGAGGCCGCGCGACGGCGCCTCGAACCGGGTTTGAGCGAGCTCCTGATGGAGTGAAAAAAGTGCGTCGCTCGCTTGACGCTGAGCCGCATCGAGGGGTTTGAAGGTAGACACGGGCGTTTTCTGAGCCGAAGTGGAAGGCGCCGCCGCTCAAGATCACGCGACACGCCGGGCTGAAGCTCGCATTGAGCTGAAGCCCACATTGATACCATTACCTCAACCCTGATGACAAACGATCAGTCATTTATAAAATAAATACAGGCTTCGTGAACCTTTCGCCCGGCGGGTTCGAATAGGGCTCGATCCGCCGTGCATCGTCGCCTCTCAACCGGCCCTTTGGCGCATCATCCGACACCTGCCAGGTATGCGCCGAGGCGGCTCACCGCCTCGTCCAGCTGAGCGAGGTCACGGGTATAGGCAAAGCGGACGTGACGCGCCGCGCCATGATCGCCGAAGTCGTGCCCTGGCGTGATGGCGACGCCGACCTCTTCGAGCAGGCCCGTTGCGAACGCCATCGAGTCCATGCCGCAGTGCGCGGGCAGGTCCGCGTAGAGATAGAAGGCGCCGTTCGGTCGATGGGGGATCGCGAAGCCAAGCTCGCGCAAGGCGGGAAAGAGGCGGTCACGTCGCTGCTGAAAGGACTCCCGGCGCGCCTCGAGAATGCGCTTGGCGTCGTCTCCAAAAGCGGCCAAGGCAGCATGCTGCGCCGGTGTATTCGCGGCGATGAAGAGGTTCTGCGCGAGACGCTCCATGACCTCCACCGCATCCTCTGGCCCCACCAGCCAACCGAGCCGCCAACCGGTCATCCCGAAATACTTCGAAAAGCTGTTGATGACATAGAGGTCCTGGCAGCCGACAGACAAGGCCGTTTCATCCGGGATGCCATAGGTCAGGCCCTGATAGATCTCATCGACGATGAGCGCGGCGCCCCGCGAGCGACAGAAGGCGTGCAACGCCGAGATCTCCGATCGACTCAGGACAGACCCCGTGGGATTCGCCGGTGAGGCGACGACGACCGCTCGAATCCCCGGCACCCAGGCCGCGCGCGCCGCTTCCACCGTCAGGCGGTAGTGCGTCTCGGCGCTCAAGGGCACCGCAACGCAGTTGCAGCCCATGAGCCCGAGGACCTGCCGGTAGCATGGATACGAGGGATCTCCCAGCAGCACCGAATCACCGGGCTCGAGCAGTGCGGAGAACACGAGCTGCAGGGCGCCCGAGGCGCCTGGTGTCACCAGGATCCGCCGTGGCGCCACATCGAGACCGTAGCGATGACCATAGTAGTCTGCGATGGCGCCTCGCAGCTCGGGCAACCCAGCCGCTGCCGTGTAGTGCGTCCGCCCGGATGCAAGCGCTGCCCGCCCGGCCTCGACGATCGGCGCGGGCGTGGAGAAGTCCGGCTCTCCGATCTCCAGGTGCAGGATGGATCGCCCCTCGGCCTCCAGTGCGTGCGCCCGGCCGAGCAGACGCATCACATGAAAGGGCTGAACGCGCCGCGCGCGGCCCGTCAGCGCGGAGACCTCGTTCTCCTTCATCACAGCGCCTCGGCGCCCCGATTGACCTGACGGTGCAGCCGATCGAGTGCATTCAGGTCCACGCAGTCGCTCTCGCCGAGATCTCCGACCAGGACCCGCGGCGAGGCACCAGGCTCGCCGAGCTGATCGAGAATCAAGGGTGCATCACCGAAGTCCTGCCCGACCGTATAGGCGTTGGTGGTGATCACCAGCGCCCTCAGACCGGCATCCAGGGCCGCGCGGGCGCCGTTGTCCGAATCCTCGAAGGCGATGCAGTCGCTCGGCGCCAGGCCCAGCCGATCCAGGGCCAGCTGGAAGATGTCCGGAGCCGGCTTCTTCGCCGGCACGACATCGCCGGCGGCGATGACATCGAACCAGCCGGCAAGGCCCCGCTCCCCGACATGCGCCAGCAGCTCGGCGACGTTCTCAGGCGTCGTGGTGGTCGCGATGGCGAGCCGGATCCCCGCCTCGCGCGCCTCGCGCCACAGACGCAGCACGCCGGGGCGCAGTGGGATCGCCCCCTCGCTCAGCATGGCCAGGTAATGTCGCGTCTTGCGGCGATGCAGATCGGCGATGAAGGCATCGGCGTCCTGCTCGAGGTCGAGCTGGATGCCTTCCCGCTCCATGAAGAAGCGAATGCGCTCCTTGCCCCCGGTGACGGCCAGTAGCTCGCCATAGAGCGGCGGATCCCAATGCCAGTCCAGCCCGGCCTCGGCGAAGGCCGCATTGAAGGCCGGCCGATGCCCGTCGCGCTCGGTGTCCGCGACAGTGCCATCCACATCGAAGATCAAAGCCTTGAATCCGAGCATAAGAGAACTCCAGGTTACAGCCCGCGCGGCAGGAAAACAGGGGCGCAAAGGTTAACCGAGTCTTGGGGCACGTGCCTCCCTGCTTCGTGCTACACAGTTGCCCCCCGGTCTGTGATCTGGTACTTAAGCACGTTTTCGCGGTACGGATCACCGATAACATCGGATTCGAGCTGCAGGCATCCAACGATTAGAGCCTTCGGGAGACAACAATGGCCGAAGCAAGAGCACACGAAGCCGAGTCGTTCACGTTCGAGCCCTACGACGTGGGGAGCAACGAGGAATACATGAATCCGGAGCAGGAGGAGCACTTCCGAGAGATCCTGCTTGCCTGGAAGAAATCCCTGATGGAAGAGGTGGATCGGACCGTCCATCACATGCAGGACGAGGCGACCAACTTCCCAGACCCCAACGATCGCGCGACCCAGGAGTCTGAATTCAGCCTTGAGCTGCGTACCCGCGACCGCGAACGCAAGCTCATCAAAAAGATCGACGAGGCCCTGACGCGCCTCGACGAGCACGACTACGGCTACTGCGAGGCCTGCGGCGTCGAGATCGGCATCCGCCGCCTCGAGGCCCGTCCGACGGCCACGCTCTGCATCGACTGCAAGACGCTGGACGAGATCCGCGAAAAGCAGCGCGGCTAAACCCGCCAATAGCTGCCTCACCCCAGATGGGCGGGCGATCGCCAGCCGTCGCCCGCGTCTACCGGGGGCGTTTCGCGCCCTCCCCCACAGGCCCTTTGCACTTCGGCTCCCTGCTCGCCGCCATGGCGAGCTTTGCCGACGCGCGCGCCTGCGGCGGCGCCTGGCTCGTCCGCATGGAGGACCTCGATCGTCCGCGCGAGGTCGCCGGGGCCGCCGAGCGCATTCTCGACACCCTGCGCGCCTTCGGACTCGAGTGGGACGAGCCGGTCATCTATCAGCGGGAGCGCGCCCCGGCCTATGCAGCGGCCCTGCAGGCGCTCGACGCTCAGGGGCTCACCTATCCCTGCGGCTGCAGCCGTGCCGAGATCGTCAGACTGGGTCGCATGGGCGCCGAAGGCCCCATCTACCCGGGGACCTGCAGCCAGGGCCTCGCGCCGGGCATGCGGGCACGCAGCATTCGCGTCAGAACGCGGGCACAGCCCATGCACTTCACCGACCGCATCCAGGGCGAACAGACCCAATCGGTCGAAGACAGCACGGGCGACTTCGTGCTGCGCCGCGCGGACGGGATCCATGCCTACCAGCTCGCGGTCGTGGTGGATGACGCCTGGCAGGAGATCACGCACGTCGTGCGTGGCGCCGATCTACTCGGCTCCACGCCGCGTCAGATCCTCCTTCAGCGCGCCCTGGGGCTCCCCGAGCCCAGCTACGCGCACATCCCCCTGGTGTTGGATGACCGGGGGCGCAAGTTGAGCAAATCGCTGGCCTCCGCGCCAGTCGATGCAAGCGACCCGCTGCCGGCCATGCACAGGGCCTGGGCATGCCTCGGGCAGCCTCCGGTGACTGGCGCCGGCTCGCCGGCGGCATTCTGGAAACGGGCAATCGAGGAATGGCGGATCGAGCGGATCCCGCGACGCATGAGCATCGGCCCTCAGCGTCTCGCGCCTGTCGATCGCTGAGCGACGATTGGCGGATGCGGCGCGTGTGTCACGCGCCTGATCCAGGCGTTTTCGAGAGCGCATGGGCACCGTCCGCGTTGCGAACTCGAACGCATGCCCGCCGCTTGGCGGACCCGCCCATTCGGGCGGGCGAGTTGGTCGAACAGCAGCCGTCAGATTGGAGGATTCAGCCTGCGCCCTTCGGGCGTTCAGGCGTTCAGGGCCTGAAAATTCCGCAGATAGGCCGAGAAGGACTCGCCCAGCTCCGGATGGGCGAGACCAAACTCCACGGTCGCCTCCAGATAACCCAACTTGCTGCCGCAATCGTAGCGCTTGCCTTCGAAGGGATAGGCGATCACAGGCTCGTCCTCCAGCAAGGCGGAGATGGCATCGGTCAACTGAATCTCACCGCCCGCGCCCTTCGGCGTTTGCTCCAGCTTCTCGAAGATCCTAGGCGTCAGCACATAGCGCCCGACCACCGCAAGATTGGAGGGTGCGTCGGCCGGCGCCGGCTTCTCCACGATGGAGACCACGCGCATCTCGCCGTCCGGTCCCTTCTCGACCTGGACGATACCGTACTTGTTGGTCTCCTCGCGGGGCACCTCCTGGACGCTCAGGACACTGCAGCCATAGCGCTCGTAGACATCGGACATCTGCTCGACGACGCCCTTGCCGCTGGTGCGGATGAGGTCATCGGCGAGCAGGATCGCGAAAGGCTCGTCTCCCACGACCGGCTTGGCGCAGAGCACCGCATGCCCGAGACCCAGCGCCTCCGATTGGCGGACATAGATGCAACTTGCATTGCTCGGCAGGACATTCCGAACGATGTCCAGGAGCTTGTGCTTTCCGGCATCCTCCAACTCATGCTCCAGCTCGTAGGCCACGTCGAAGTGGTCCTCGATGGAGCGTTTGCTGCGGCCCGTGATGAAGACCAACTGATCGACGCCGCCAGCCTCCGCCTCTTCCGCGGCATACTGGATCAGGGGTTTGTCGACAATCGGCAGCATCTCCTTGGGGCTCGCCTTGGTCGCCGGCAAGAAACGCGTTCCGAGACCAGCAACAGGAAATACCGCTTTACGGATCTTCGCCATGGTTATCCTCTCCAATACCGAAAACAAGATTTAGATCAACAGGATTCAGCTCAAAGGCCGACCAGGGAGCGATCGATGTCGAGCATCGCCGCCCAGGGGTCGGCAGCCTCGGTGATCGGACGACCGATCACAAGAAAGTCAGATCCCGCCGCCACCGCCTCGGCGGGTGTCATCACGCGCTTCTGATCGCCGACAGCGGCCCCGGCTGGACGCACGCCCGGCGTCACCAATCGGAAATCCGGCCCCAACGCGGCGCGAACCGCGGTGGACTCCAACGGCGAGCAGACGACACCATCGAGCCCGGCCTCACCGCCCAACCGCGCCAAGGCGAGCACACGATCGAGCGGCTTCCCTGGACAGCCGACCGCGGCGAGATCGGCCTCATCCAGGCTGGTCAGGACGGTCACGCCAATCAGCAGCGGCGGAGCCTCCATCCGGCTCAGACGCTCGCGCGCCGCCGCCATCATCCGCGCGCCCCCGGAGGCATGCACGTTCACCATCCAGACCCCGAGGTCCGCCGCCGCCGCGCAGGCCGCCGCAACCGTATTCGGGATGTCGTGAAATTTGAGGTCCAGGAAGACGTCGAAGCCGCGTGTTTGCAGCGCCCGCACGAAACTGGGGCCAAGCCTGGTGAAGAGCTCCTTACCCACCTTCAAACGGCAGCGACTCGGATCCAGCTGCTCGACGAGCGCCAAGGCAGGTGCCTCGGCGGCATAGTCGAGCGCGACGATGATGCGTTTGGAATCAGACACAGGCTCGAATCGGCTCCTTGAAATGGGGTCGCGACGGAACTCAGAAAGGCTCGGGTTTGAACGGCTCCGGCTCGACCGGGATGGGCTCGGGCAGCACGGGGGCGACGGTCCCCCAGCATTTGCAGCTCGGGCAATGCCAGTGCAGGGTCCGGGCCTGAAAGCCGCATTTTTCGCATTGATACACCGGCTGACGCATCAAGAGCTGATGGGCAACCGCGTGGGCCACGCGCAGGCGGCGCTGCACGGAGGCCCCGTCCGCCAGCTGCCGGGCCTGCAGGTCGAGCAAACGCTCCAAGGCCGCCAGATCCGCGTAACGCTCAAGATAGTCGGCGAGGAGGTCCAAGGCGGCCTCGACGCCGCGACTGCGCGCGACGAGCTCGCTCAAATTGAGGACCAGCGGCGGGCTCGGATGATGGCATGCAAGCGTTTCCAACTGCCCGAGAATATCGCTGTCGCCTAACTGACGCATGGACTCGATCAAGGCCGGCAGGATCTCCGGGATGTGAGCCGCGCCGCGATCGGCGACGCGCCGAAAGAGCCTGATCGCACGCTGCGGATCACGCGCCTCGAGCGCCATATAGCCCTCGAGCATGACGGCGCGCACGCAGCGCGCGTCCGCCTCTTGAGCCAGACGCAGTTGGAGGTGCGCCGCCGCGCTGTCGCCCTTGCGCCGGGCGTCTTCCGCCAGCTCGCAGTGGTACTGCGCGATCTCGACCGTCATGGAATGCTCGGCGAAGGGCTTGAGCTGCTCGGCGACCTCAAGACACTTGGTCCAGTCACGCTCTTGCTGGTAGATGTCGCGCAGCGCTTGCAGGGCACGCTGGCGGTGCAGGCCCAGCTCGACCAGCTCGCTGAAGAGCCCCTCGGCGCGATCGAGCAGGCCGGCGCGCATGAAGTCCTGCCCTAGCTCGAAGAGGGCGAAACCGCGCAGGTCCGGACTGAGGTTGCGCCGCTCGACGAGGTTCTGGTGGATGCGGATGGCACGATCGACCTCGCCGCGGCGACGGAACAGACTGCCGAGCGCCAGATGCGTTTCAGCCGTCTCGCCGTCCACCTCCGCGAGCTTGAGGAAGGTGTCGATCGCCTTGTCCGGCTGCTCCTCGAGGAGATAATTCAGCCCGCGCAGGAAATCCGGGTGCGTTGGCGTCACACCGTCGATTCTGGAGCGCATCTCGCGGCGCGCGAGCCACCAGCCCGACGCCGCCGCGACGGGCAGGAGAAGGAAGAGCACTTCGATCATCTGGCCGAGAGACCCGTCACGGAACACACCTCAGCGGTCTTGAAGAACACGGCATCCGCAATCGGTCGACGGCATTTCCCCAACCTTTCAGGCACGGCGTTGCATCGAACCGAGCCACGCAAGCTGGTAAGACGAGTGGACAAGGGCGGCACGGCATCAACAAATCTGTTCTCACGCGGCAGATCATACAGGCAAGCTGGCCGCCACGCATGGTCGAGGCGGCTTCGGCTGTTTCGGCGATTGGGGTTTGTCCATCGCCTCGAAAACCCCTACTGTCAGAGAGCACGTCATGGGGGTAGCACCCATCATCCACCCAGAAACACTCGGGAGCCGATCGCATGCATGACCTTGCGGGCAAGACCGTCATCATCACAGGCGCCGCCGGAAACCTTGGCCGCGCGACCGCCCTGGCCTGTGCGCGGCAAGGCGCGACACTCGCGCTCGTCGACCGCGACGCGGCCTCTCTCGCCACTGCGCAGCAGGCCCTTCCGGCGGGGACCGCCGCGAGCCCCTTTGCCGCCGATCTGCTCGATTCGACGCAGGTCAAGGACGTCATCGAGCAGATTCGCAGCACCTTCGGCCACATCCATGTCTTGGCAAACATCGCCGGCGGCTTCAGCATGGGTGCCGAGGTCCACCAGACCTCGGACGAGGATTGGGATTCCATGCTGGCTCTCAACCTGCGCACGGCCCTGAACTGCACCCGCGCCGCGGTGCCTGCCCTCATCGACTGCGGCCAGGGGCGCATCATCAACGTATCAGCACGCGCGGCGACGCATGGCGCGGCTCGGATGGCGCCTTATTGCGTCTCCAAGTCGGCCATCATCACCTTGACGGAGAGTCTTTCGGAAGAGCTCAAGGATCGGGGGATCACGGTGAACTGCGTCCTGCCCGGTACCCTCGACACACCACAGAACCGCAGCGGCATGCCCGACCAGGACCATTCGGCCTGGGTTGCGCTAGAGGCACTGGCGGACGTCATCGTCTTCCTGGCCTCAGGCGCGGCGCGCGGCATCACCGGCGCGGCAATTCCTGTCTACGGTCGTTCTTGAATCCAAGAGTCGTCATGCCAAGAGCCAAATCCAACCCGCTTTGCCGACCTACCTCGCCCGGCCGCTCAGAGGCACTCTGCCGCGCACTGGCCGCCCTCCTGCTGCTCGCGGGCCTATCCTGGGGATCCGCGCGGGCGGTCACGCTCGACACGGAGACCAAGCAGCTCTTGGTCGACGCGGTCGAAGCGGCCGCAGACATGGACCTCTACAACACGCGCTGCCGAGGCGATGTTTCCGGCCGCGGCACGGACAATCTGAACAAGGCCATGGTCGGGAAGCTGCGCACGACCGTCCTCTCGGTGCTGGACGACCTCTTTCCCGAGCACAGCTACCGACGCGCGCAACAGCGACTCGAAGCCGACTTCCTCGTGCGCCTACGCGATATCGGGGGCTGTCAGGGGGCGAAGGATGCGGGGCTTCCCGAGCAGCTGCGCGAACGCTATCAGGAAAAGCTCGACGCCATTCGAGCCCTGCCCTGAGGTCGCGGCGGGTCCTACCCTGGGAGAGACGCCAGCTCTGCGCGGTGCGCATTGACGCACCGCATTCGCCGGCGCGCCTCATCGCGCACATCCGCGACACCGCGGGTCAACACGCCAGTCACTCCCGAAAGATCTCCAGCCCAGAGGCCGCGTAGTTGAGCACCGAGTCGACGGCGAAGGTCGGCGACGTCCGTCCGCCGTAGATCAAACCGGTGGAGGCATCCCACACAGGGCGTCTCACGAACATCCCGCCGATGCCCGTCGGCCCCCGACTGATACCAAAGGCGGTCGAGTCCTTGCTTCCGGTATCCGCATAGAGCCTGGTGCACATCTGCGGCTGATTCTGGTAGTCGCACGCGAAGCTGCTGATGAACAGCATGCCATCGACCAGTTTGTCCGCGACCGTGCAGGCGCCGACGCCCTTGGACAGGAACTCGCCGGCCTTCTGCTCACCCGATTCCCCCTTGGCCAAGGCGGCGGACGGCAGGGTATGAGCAAAGGTCGAGCCGGGATTCGCGTGCTCGACGAGCTGGTCCGCTAAATGGTTGTAGAGGACATCGGCCTGCTCGACGCTGTATGAGTCGGCACGAAACCGCATGAAGGAGCAATAGCTCCCGGTCTCGCCATAGATGAATGAATAACCGACGTACCACTCCGGCGCCGCCATGGACACCGAGGATCCGACCATCAACGTCAACGCTGTGACCGCACATGCAATAGCGCGCATTCGAAACTCCTGAGTCTGTGTTGAACATGAGTCTGTGTTGAACATGAGTCTGTTCTGCGTTGAACAGAGCAAGCACAGACGGCTTCCCAACCCTTCGAGCCCGACCGTTCGGCGCGGGCACCGGTCGCTGACCGAGAACCAACGGGCGGCCGCCAGCTTCATGCCGACCCGCATCGAAACCTGGATCACAGATCATAGCCTCACTGACCGGGCGAGCGGCAAGCGCCCATGCGCGCGGACATCGCCCCCGCAAGGGTCGCCGCTCATCGCCTGGTGGTGCCGTCGAGTAGGCCAGGCGGTCGGATGCAAGGCTGCGTCCCACACGGCATCCGGCTCCTGGGATACACTAACGCGCGACGCTTTCATGCCCCTGGGCAATCCCCAAAGACGCACGAGCCACTGGATGCCGGCACTCCGACTCAGACAGACTCTGCCTGCTATCCTCGCTGTCGCCCTCCTCTGCTCGGCGCCCACGCGGGGCGCGGAAGCGGCCGAGGTCTTTCGTCTCGGCGTCATCAGTGAGCAGCCTCAGGCTCCCGGCCTCATGCTCAGACGGTATCGGAGTATGCGGCAGTATTTACAGGATTGGCTGAAGGATAGCCACATTGACGTCGCTGAAGTCGCTGTCGCGACGGACCTGGATGAAATGCAGCACTGGATCGAGCAGGGACGGGTCGACGCCCTCATGGAGAGCCTGAGCACCACCTTGACGCTGGAGCACAAAACAGGTGCCATCGAACCAGCGCTGCTGGCCTGGCGCAAGGGTCAGCGTGCCTACAGAACGCACTTCTTCGCCCGCACGGACAGCCCCATTCGTCGCCTTGAAGACCTGACGGGGCGCTCCATTGCCTTCGAGTCGCCGCGCTCGACCTCGGCCTTCTTCATACCCAAGTTGAGCATTGAGCACCTCGGCATGCGACTCCGGCCGGCAGAGACAGCGGTCGCGGCGGACGCGGTCGCCTATCGCTTCGCCGGCTCCGAACTCAACCAGGCCTATTGGGTGCAACGCGGCATCACGGATGCCGGTGCCTTCAACGACGGCGACTGGGAGCGCACACCCCAGTCGGTTCGCAAGGATCTGCGGGTCTTCCACACCACGCCCCCAGTGCTCAGATATCTCTGCTCGTTCCACTCACGCCTGAACCCGAGCACGCGTGAGCACGTACAAGCGGCCTTGGTCAAGATGCACGAGGATCCGCGCGGGAAGGCGGCGCTTCAAGACGCCTATGAGATCTCCCGGATCGAGGTCCTGACGGCGGCGGATCAGGCCCAGCTCAAGGCATGGCGCGCCATGATCTCCCGCCTCGACGACTAGCCGATGTTGCGCACCATCCGGGCCCGTCTGGCCTTCAATTTCACCCTGCTGATCGCCGGGCTCATGATCTTCATGCTGGGCCTGACGGCTTGGCTCGGCTACAGCATGGTCAGGGAGCTGCGCCCGCGCCTGCAGAGCACCTTCGAAGAGACCCAGACGCTCAACGCGAAGAACGTCCTGCTCAACAGCGCCGGCTACCTGAGCGAGCATCTCTTACCCTCCCTGTTCCAGGTCGACATCTCGGCACTCAACAAGGAGATCGATCAGGTCAAGGAATGGCTGCCCATTCAATCCTTCATCATCGCCGACCAGCAAAAGCGCATCCTCACCGACGGCAGTCCCGCGAATCGACGCTATGGGCAGCCGCTCAACCTCCCGCAGGAGCCCCTGCCACAGCAGCCCATCCTGGAAAGCGGTCCAGAGATGAACGCGCTGATCTTCACCATCGGGGTCGACGACCGCATTGCCGGCTATGCGGTCGTCACCCTCTCGAACGCGGCACTCCAAGCCTCGCTGAGGATGCTGGACGAACAGGTCACCGCACAATGGGAGAGCACGGGTCTCGCCATGCTGCTGGGCGCCGCCTTCACCTTTCTGCTCATGGCGTTCATCGCCGCCATCCTCGTCTGGCGACTCTCGCGCGCGGTGAGCGAGCCCATTTCGGACATGGTCGCCGCGGCGGAATCCTGCGCCAGCGGCAACCTCGACATCAGCCTGCGGGTACGCAGCGACGATGAACTCGGTCACCTGGCCCAGGCCCTCAACACCATGGCCAAGGAGCTCAAGGTCAGCCAGCGCCGCATGCGCCATCTCGCCAACTATGACAGCCTGACCGGACTGCCGAACCGCCATCTCTTCCAAGACCGCCTCCGCCATGCCTTGCATGCCGCGGACCGCAGTGGTCACCACGTCGGACTGCTGTTTCTCGACCTGGACGGCTTCAAGGCCATCAACGACTCCCTCGGGCACTCGCTTGGTGACGAAGTGCTCAAGCGCGTCGCGGACCGCCTGCGCGAGACCGTCCGCGCCAGTGACACCGTGGCCCGACTGGGTGGCGATGAGTTCACCGTGGTCGCCGAGGGCATTCATGGCCCCCTGGACGTCGAGGGTCTCGCGGACAAGCTCCTCGCCACCCTGGTCACCCCCTACCGCATCCAGGATCACCGCCTGCACCTATCGGCCAGCATCGGCATCACCCTCTACCCCCAGGACGGCACGAGCGCGGACGCACTGCTCCACAATGCCGACAGTGCCATGTATGAGGCCAAGCGCCGCGGCAAGAACGCCTACTGCCTCTTTACGCCCGACATGGACCTGAACGCGCCTGACCGCATCAGCCTAGAGCAGCGCCTGAGCCAGGCCATCGAGGCAGAGGAGTTCGAGCTGCACTACCAACCGCAGATCCATTGCAAGTCCGGCCGACTGATCGGGGTCGAGGCCCTGCTGAGGTGGCGCAATCCGCACGAACTCATCCAACCCGGCGAGCTCATCCCGCTCCTCGAAGACACCGGCCTCATCACACAGATGACACACTGGATCCTGAGCCAAGGCTGCCGCACCCTGGCCGAGTGGCGTGGCGGACGCTTGCCCGGTCTGCGCCTGGCCATCAATCTCTCCAGCCAGCAACTGGCTCAGGCCGACCTGGCCGCGAGCATCCAGGGCGCACTCGCGCAGACGGGTCTGCCCCCCGACGCACTGGAGATCGAGATCACCGAAAACAGCCTGCTCGATGGCGAACGCAGCCACGCGGCCGCCACCCGTCTGCAACAGCTCGGCGTGCGACTCACCATCGACAACTTCGGCACCGGTTACTCCTCGCTCGCCTCCCTGCACAGACTCTGCGTGGACGCGCTGAAGATCGACCGCAGCCTGATCCAAGACATCGCAACCAACGACGACAGCGCCCTCATCACCTCGGCGCTGATCGCCCTGGCGCGACAACTGGGCATCGAAACAGCCGCACAGGGTGTCGAGACGCGAGACCAATGGGCGGCGCTCGATACGCAAGACTGCGACCTGCTCCAAGGCTTCTTCATCAGTGCGCCGCTCCCACGCGAGCAGCTCGAGGATTGGGCGAGCACCTACGCGCACAGGGCCGCGGAGTGGCCGGCCCATCTTCTGACCGAGCCGAAGCAATTCGTCGTCTAAGGCGGATTTCGGAAATGCCCCTGCCCGCGCAACGACCTGCGGACGCTGGCCTCAACAGGCATCCAGCACGGTCAAGAGGTCGCGGATCCGCTCGGCGGCGTGCCGCAATGCAGTGCCATCCTCTCGCGTCACGCTGGGATGCGGGTGCTCGATCCGCGTGGCGATTCGCTGGACGACCGCGCTGTGCGCCTCGATTTGACCGCGCAGCGCGTGCAGCTGCGCGAGCTGAGCCGCAACGGCCGCTCTCAACTCGATAACGGCCTCCTCGCGCTCCAGCGCATCGTTCGACGCGTGATGATCGCGCAGCGCAAGCGCCTCGCGCATGGCGTTGCGCCACCAGTGGTCAAAGGTCGCCTTGTGGTCCGCGAGGGTGTTCAGCGAGATGGCCATCGCCATCACCTCGTCGCGCGGATCCGCGACCGTCGGGATGCGCTCGCGCGGGCTCTCGTGGGTGAGCTGATCCAGAAGACCGGCCATCTCCCGGACCGGACGCACGATGCGCACCGTGAGCAGCGTCGCGAAGAGCGCGCCCAAGGAGGTCGCCAGCGCGGCGATGAGGAGGTTGCGCCGCGCCTGGGCGCGCGAGGACTCGGCAATGCGCTCGCGCATCTCGGCCAGCCGACGGCTCGCCTGCTCGAGATGGCCTTCAACCAGCGGCGTGATGCGCTCGGCGGCCTCATCCATGGCCGCCGTGAGCGCGGCAATCCGTCGATCCTGCTCGACCAGGGCATGAAAGTCGCGCTCATAGTCCGCGACGAGCCGCACTAGGGCGCGCTGCTCATCCGCACCCAGGGCACTCGCGGAGATCTCGCCGCGTAGGACCAGCGCGATGGCCTCCACCATGGAGACGTATTCGGCGTCGCCGCGCAGCAGATAATCCTTCTCCCGCCGGCGCAGCTGCAGCACCTGGGTCTGCAGAGCGGGGATCTGCTGGACGACACGCGCCTCCACCTCATGGGCGGCGTCGCGAAAGGCACCCTGGAGTCCCTGGTTCTCCGTCAGGCCACGGGTCCGCCAGGCCTGCTCGATCTCACCGAAGCGCTCCAGAAACGCCCGTGCCAGCCCTTCCAGCTCGGCGGCGCTCGCCGCCGACGCCGCGTCGATCCGCGCCAGCCCGTCGAGCGCCGCCAGCAGCGCCTCGCCCTGGCGCAGTGCCGCCTGCGCCAGGGCCGGCTCACGGGTGCTCAGAAAACGCTCCTCGGCGCCGCGCATGGCGTTGAGGCGGCTCTCGATGGCAAAGGCATGGGACTGACGTGCGCCATCGACCTCCATGAGCGCCCGGTAGTCCGCCAGGACGCGCTGCAGGCCCCGATGATCGTGCCAAATCACGCCGAGAAAGATGACCACGACCACCCCGAACCCCAGTGCGATCTTCTCACCGATGCGCAACCGACTCGCCCAATGTCTCATTGCGATACCCCCGAAAAGATGACGCTTCCATGACCGTTTTTTGACACACTATCACGCAGCCGATCCCGGCCCGCGGAGCCGACGCGAAGAGACGCTCGACGCGGCCGCTGGCGGCATCCGCGCCCGCCCAGCCAAGACCATGACAAGGTTGCGCCACGCCGATCCGTTCCGTCAAAGAGGCCATTGCCGAATGAAATCCACCAACCCCATCGCCGCCCTCTTCGGCCGCTCGCCATTCAAGCCGATGCAGGAGCACATGCACCTGGTGCAGGACTGCGTCGCGCAGATCCCGGCCCTGATCGAGGCCGCCATCGCTGGCGACACAGCGCGGCTGGAGCAGCTCCAGGCCGCCATCTTCGCGCAGGAAGAACGCGCGGACGACATCAAGGGCCAGATCCGCCTGCACCTGCCGCGCAGCCTCTTCATGCCGGTCGACCGCCGTGATCTGCTCGATCTGCTCAAGCGCCAGGACCGCGTCGCGAGCGCGGCGCAAGACATCGCCGGACTCCTGGTCCAGCGCCGCATCCAGATCCCAGCAGCGATGCAGCCAGATCTCAAGGCCATGGCCGAGCACTGCACCGCGGCCTGCCGCCAGGCGACGACCATCATCGACGAGCTCGACGAGCTGGTGGAAACCGGATTCCGCGGCCGCGAGGCCGCCCGCGTCGAAGGCATGATCCCAGCGCTGGAGCGGCTGGGACAGGAGACCGATACGCTCGGCATGGCGCTCGCCCGCACCCTGTTCGGGCTGGAGAACCAGCTCGATCCGGTCAGCGTCATGCTGCTCTACCAGATCGTGCGCTGGCTCGGGAAGCTCGCCGACAGAGCCGAAAAGGTGGGCGACCACCTGCTGCTGCTCATCGCGCGCTGAGGCGCCCGGTCACCATCACGAACAACTGCCCTCCCCAGAACCACCCATCTTTGGAGTCACCTTGGAAATCATCAACGAATGGGGATCCGTTTTCCTGATCCTCGCGATCCTGTTCGGCTTCTTCATGACCTGGGGCATCGGTGCCAACGACGTCGCCAACGCCATGGGCACCTCCGTCGGCTCGGGTGCCATCACGGTCAAACAAGCCATCCTCATCGCCGCCATCTGCGAATTCGCCGGGGCCTTCATCGCCGGCGGTAATGTCACCTCGACCATTCGCAGCGGCATCATCGACTCCGCGGCCATGGTCGACCAGCCGGAGCTCATGGTCTACGGCATGCTGGCGGCCCTGCTGGCGGCCGGCATCTGGCTGATGCTCGCCTCGGCGCGCGGCTGGCCGGTCTCCACGACCCACTCCATCGTTGGCGCCATCGTCGGCTTCGCCATCGCCGGCATCGGTATCGACTCCGTCCACTGGGGCACAATCGGTCAGATCGTCGCAAGCTGGGTCGTCTCGCCGGTCCTCGGCGGCGTCGCGGCCCTCTTGATCATGCTCAGCATTCGCCGTCTCATCCTCGACGCCGAGAACCCCTTTCGGCAGGCCAAGCGCTGGGGACCGATCTACGTCTTCCTGGTCGGCTGGATCGTCAGTCTGGTGACCCTCTTCAAAGGCCTCAAGCACCTCGATTTCCATCTCACCAGCCTGGAGAGCTTCGGCCTGGCGACCCTGATCGGCATCGTCACGGCGCTGATCGGCAAGTTCCTGATCGATCGCGTGCAGATGGACGAGCGGGCGGATCGCGTCTTCCATTATGCAAGCGTCGAGAAGACCTTCACGCCCATGATGATCTTCACCGCCTGCGCGATGGCCTTCGCCCATGGTTCCAACGACGTCGCCAACGGCATCGGGCCGCTCGCCGCCGTGGTCTCGGTGGTTCAGTCCGGCGGCATGGTCGCTCAAAAAGCGCAGCTCCCGCTGTGGATCCTCACGCTGGGCGGCGTCGGCATCGTCATCGGCCTGGCGACCATGGGCTACCGCGTCATGCAGACCATCGGCACCAAGATCACGGAGCTGACGCCCACGCGCGGCTTCTCGGCGACACTGGCGGCGGCCGCCGTCGTGGTGCTGGCCTCTAAGACAGGGCTGCCGGTCTCGACCACCCACATCGCCGTCGGCGCCGTGATGGGCGTGGGACTCTCGCGCGGCATCGCCGCCCTGGACCTGCGCGTCATCGGCAACATCGTGGTGTCCTGGGTCATCACCCTGCCTGCGGGGGCCGTCTTGGCAGCGCTCTTCTTCTATCTGTTCAAGGCCATTTTTTCCTGAGAAGGGGCGCGACAGGGCGAGCCATGGACAATCCCAAGGCGGGCGACTCAAGCCTGCAACTCGCCCCGGTCGAGGCCCTGGTGCGCAAGCGCGGCGTGCTCGTCGCCCAGGACGTCCGCTACAACCAAATCCTCGTCACCGGCCCGCCCGGCTCCGGCAAGTCCACCCTGGTCCGCCGCCTGGGCGGCTGGCCGGAGGAAGGCTATATCGATCTGTCCATGGATGGCTGGTGGTCGGCGAGATCCCTCGCCTTGCGCCCGCGCGAGGTCCATTTCGGACTTCCCTTCGTGGGACGCAAGGCGGGTCTCTCGCTCTTCGGAGACGAGTGGGCCGAAGCCTGGCGTTCGCTCGAGCTCGATCCCGCACGCATCCGCATCCCACCGGTCAAACGTCACCTGCTGTCCGCGGACTGGCACAATCGCTTTGCCTTCGAGTTCCTCCTGCCGCCGCCGGACGCCATCGTGCGCTATCGCCAGGATCGCGCCAGACGTGGCACGCACCCCATCGATGAGCGCATCGATCCCGACCAGATCGCCGCACAGATCGCGCTCTATACCCGTGTCGCCCTGCACTTCCACCGGCAGGGTATGATCGTTCACATTCGCGAACGGCTAGAGGATCCGCCACAACGGATCGAAGACCATGGCGCAACCGAAACGCATCTCCCGTAAGAGCTTCCTCAAGCGCTTCAGCGACGCAGTCCAGGGCATGGACAACTGTGAAGACGTCGACCTGCGCGGCGCCCTGCGCCTAGGCGGCGAGAAGGTGCGCATCCCGCCGCCCGCCCTGCCCTTGCAGCTGCTGCTCGGCGGCGAGGACGGCTACCGGCTCCATCTCTATCCAGAGTTGCGCTTCGACGCCGACGGCCATTTGCAGCACCAGGGCGACTACCTGCTCGTCGACCCGACCCGCTATTTCTCCGACATCAGCGGCTTCCTGCGCCTTCATCAAGGCGACTCCATCACCCTGGGCCGGCGCGACCCCCAGCAGCGCCTGCTGCTGCGCTACCCCAAGGTGGTCGACGAGCAGCACCTGCGCCTCAAGCTCTCCCACAAGGGTCTCGCCCTGAAGCGCAAATCCGAGCACGCCAGCGCCTGCGTCGCACCGCTCACGGCAGAGGATGTGGTCGGGCGCATGGCGCGCTGGCGGCACACCAAGCTCAAGCGGCTGCACGAGGTGCTCGGCGGCCCGATCGAGCCGATCGACCGCGCCGAGGCGCTGGCGCTCATCTCGCGGGTCATCGAGGTCATGCGGCGCGAGCCCTATCGCGTCGCGAACGGCCATGGCCGCCCGAGCGGTCTGCTGGCCCTGCCCGAGCGGCCCTGCCCCATCTTCGTCGGGGATCTCCACGCCCGCATCGACAACCTCCTGGTCGTCCTCACCCAGAACGGCTTCCTGGAGGCGCTCATGGACGGCAGCGGGATGCTCGTCCTCCTCGGCGACGCCGCCCAGCCGGATGCCCCGGGCGAGGAAGATCAGATGGACACGTCCATGCTCATGATGGACCTCATCTTCCGTCTCAAGCTCAGATTCCCCGAGCGCGTCTTCTACCTGCGCGGCAATCACGACAGCTTCTCGGAAGACATCAGCAAGGCCGGCATTCCCCAGGGACTGCTCTGGGAGCAGGCCCTGCGGGAGCGGCGCGGACGCAGCTACCGCGACGCCATGCAGCAGCTCTACGACCACCTCCCCTACGTTGCCGCATCCGCCGGCTACCTGGCATGCCACGCCGGCCCACCGACCGGCAAGCTCTCCTGGGAGGCACTCAGCGACATCTCCCGTCATCCCAAACTCGCCCACCAGCTGACCCACGTCCGCCTGCGGCGCTCCAACAGCCCCAACGGCTACGGCCCCGGCGACATCGCCCGCATGCGCAAACGGCTCGGCGTCAAGCGCGACACTCCCCTCATCGTCGGCCACACGCCCCTTTCGGATCACGAAAGCTGCTGGATGGACGCCGGCGGCAACCCGCACCACCACGTCCTCTACGGCGCCGCACCGGACTGGGTGAGCGTCATCACCCGATACGACAAAGAGCTGATCCCACTCCTCTACCCCGTCGAGCCATTGCTGAGCGTCTACAACCGCTACGCCCGCGCCGCCGCGCTCGAGCCTGCCTGAGAACCTGCCATGCAGGCGCCGGGGCCGCCGCGCACCTGGCCCGATGCCTCGGTCATCGCCTATCCGCTGACCGTCGCGGTCCGGTAAGTGCCTCGAAGCCGGCGATAACATCGAACAGCTCCTCGTCGATGCCGCTCTGGCGCAGCCGGTGGAAGTTCCCGTTCAGCCTCTCCAGCAAGTCTTCGATGTTCTTGTCGGCGCGCTGCATCGCGGCGAGTCGACTGGCGTTCTCGCTGGCCAGGGACTCGGCGCAGGCGCGAAACAGCGAGACGAACAGATGCTCGCGGATGAGCGCCCGCAGGGTTCCTGTATCGGCGCCGGTGTCGCCCCCGAGGACCTCGGGTAGGTTGTTGGTCGGCCAGGGGGCCTCGGCCAGCAAGCGCCGCCACGGCGCGTCCAACGGCAGTAGCCGCTGATCGACGGGCGTGTAGACGGCTGCGGAGCTGGGTCTGTTGTAGAAGAGGTGGAGCGCGCCGAACTCGCCCTGACGCTGGTGCGTCTCGGTCGCCACCAGGATCTCCGCGACCAGCGCGGTGATCGCCGCGACGGAACTCGGCACGGCGAAGCTGCCGGCCAGCGCCAGGCCGGCGTCCGCCAAGCGCGCCTGAACACGCTCGCCGACCGCCCAGACCCGGAGCTGGCGCCGCGATTCATCCCCCGGCGGATCCGTCAGCCCCGCCAACGTCTTCACCGCATGATCGGCGACCAGATCATTGAACTGGCCCACCAGTCCCTGATCGGAGCCGAAGACGACCGCGCCAATCACGCCCGTATCCGTGTCTTTGGCGTCGCCAGCCAGGACGTCAGCGTTGCCGATACCCCGCAAGCAGACGCTCAACCCCAGCTCCACCGTGCGCGCATAGTCGCCGAGGGCACGCACCGATTGCTCGTATTGATTGATGCTCGATGCGGCCAGCGACTTCATGGTGCGGACGACCGATTGGAGGTCGCCGGCGCTCTGGATCTTGTGGCGCAGGCTGGCGGTGGTGTCGCTCATTGCGCGTCCGGTGTTGTCGCTTACTCTGGCGGTGTCGCGTCCTCTGGCGGTGTCGTCTCCTGCGGAAGCGGTTCGGCCTGGCGACGGCGCTGATCGCGCTGCCGCCCGATGATGCTCTCGATCGCGCCGGTCAGCTTCTCCGTGGCACCCTTGACGGCCTGATCCATGCTGGCCGCCTGGTGCGTCACGGCAACTGGCTGGCGGCCTTCGAGCCGGGCTTCCATCGTGCATTGCTGGTCGTGCCGGCCGCTCTTGTCGGCGTTCTCATCGCTGAGATGGACCACCACGCGCGTGATGCGATCGCTGACACGACTCAGCGCCTGCTCCACGACGCCACTGGCCCAAGTGGTCAGGCGCTCGTGCCCTTCGATATGACGATCGGTATTGATTTGGATCTGCATGCTGTTCTCCTCAGCTTGTTTCAGTTCTGATCTATCCGGACGAACGACGGTGGCGCCGCGACCAGGGCTTCGCGCACCCGCGTCAACCGGTTCGCGAGGCGGTCGCGGTCGTTGATGCCGGACGACAGGGACTTCATGGCGACATCGACGATCTGGCGGATGCCGAAGGCGGCATCCTGCTCCACCGTGCGCTGGCGGCTGTCGCCGCATCCAGGTCACCCGGATCGAGCAGCGTGACCAAGGGCGTGCCCGCAACGACGAAATCCCCGACGCCATGCTCCATCCGCAGCAGGGTCTAGGGCAATCAGGAGGATAGCCAGCACCACCGCATCCAGCACCATCAGGGCGGGGGCGAACCAGAAGCTCGAGCGCATCGATTGCCAGCCATGGCGGAGTTTCATGATCATGCTCGGCGCCCCGTTCGTGATGATTCTCCGCGCTTCGATTCCGTTGACCTGCTGCGATCCGAACGATCAGACCGCAGCCGATGAAGGCAGCCATGCGGCGTCAAGAATCTCCTGGACTGTCCAGGGGCAGGATTCTGGAAAATCGTCGATGCCGGTTTCCTCGGAAGCCTTGGCGACGGCATCCGACCAGACGCCAGACCACCAGTCCGCCTCGCCCAATACGGCTTTCAGACTGGGCGTTTTCTTGATGCAGATCGTCAGCGCGTTGCGCTGTTCCTTGATCGTTCGTTGCCAGCTCTTGCCCTTCCGTTCCGGTTGATGCTGCCATTTCAGCAGGTGGGTCAGGAGGATGGCCATACGGCTGGCCAGCTCGCGTTTTTCGCTCTTGCCCACGTCCTCGATTTCCTCCGCGATGTGCTCGATGTCCAGTTGGGAAAACGCCCCGGCACGTAGCAACCGCGCCTGCTCGTCCGCCCAGGCGATGATGTCGCCCTCGTAGGACTTGATCGACATTCGTACCTCCCAGCGTTGTAGGCGTGACCTGACGATTCGTTCTTACCTGAAGTTTAAGCCAAAGGTAATGACTCGCACGCCGCGGCGCGCCATCCGCGCTAATCGCCCGGTTTGGGATCGGAGTCAGGCTGGGGCTGGAACCCCACGAGCGCTCCACGCCCGATGTCGACGATGGTTTGACGATCCGCGTCGCTCAATGAATCGGCGCTCACCAGCCGCTCGCTGACATCCTCCGGGATCTTCGCCGCCGCCTCCTGCACCGCTCGCTCGGCGTCGGCCATTCGCTCCAGCGGCACCGCGTCGAAGAGCCCGGCGGTCAGGGCCAGCAGGATGGCGATCTGCGCGGGCATGGACACCGGGGCGAATTCCGGTTGCTTGAGACAGGCGCGGATGCGCCGCCCATGCGCGATACGTTGGCGGGTGTCTTCATCCACGCGGGCACCGAAGCGGGCAAAGGTTTCCAACTCCTCGAACTGGGCGTAGGCGAGCTTCAGATCCCCCGCCACGGCGCGGTAAGCGGCCCGCTGCGCCTTGCCGCCGACGCGCGAGACGGATTGGCCGACATCGACCGCGGGCAGCACACCCAATTCAAAGAGCGACGGTGAGAGATAGATCTGCCCGTCGGTGATGGAGATGAGGTTGGTTGGAATGTAGGCGGAGATGTTCTGCGCCTCGGTCTCGATGATGGGCAGCGCGGTGAGCGAGCCCCCGCCAAGGTCTTCGCGCAGGCGCGTGGCGCGCTCCAGCAGGCGCGAGTGGATGTAGAAGATATCGCCGGGAAAGGCCTCGCGACCGGGTGGGCGGCGCAGCAGCAAAGAGAGTTCGCGATAGGCGCGCGCGTGGTGGGTGAGGTCGTCATAGACGATCAGCACGTCGCGGCCTTGCTCCATGAAGTGCTCGGCGATGCTGGTCGCGGCATAGGGGGCGATGTAGGTGAGTCCCGGCGCGTCGTTGCCCTCGGTGAGCACCACCAGGGTGTACTCCAGCGCACCCTGTTCCCGCAAGGTGGCCAGCGTCTTCGCGGTGGCGGACGCCCGCTGACCGATGGCGCAATAGACGCACAGCACATCCTGGCCGCGCTGGTTGAGGATGGTGTCGATCGCGATGGCGGTCTTGCCGGTCTGGCGATCACCGAGGATCAGCTCGCGCTGGCCGCGCCCGATGGGGATGAGGGCGTCGATGACCTTGAGCCCGGTCTGCAGCGGAATGGTGACGGGCGCGCGGTCCATGATGGCTGTGGCGGGGCGCTCGATCGGCAGGCGCTTGCTGGTGGTCAGCGGCCCCAGGCCATCGAGCGGTCGCCCGAGCGGGTCGATGACGCGCCCCAGCAGACCCTCGCCGACCGCCACGTCCATGACCCGACCGGTGCGCTCGACCATATCGCCGGCGTGCAGTTGCCAGTAGTCGCCGAGCAGGACGACGCCGATCTCATCCGGGTCCAGGTTGAAGGCGATGCCGAAGACCTCGCCGGGAAAGGCCAGCAGTTCCTCGAAGCCGACGCTGGTTAGGCCGGAGACCTTGGCGATGCCGGTGGAGACCATTTTGATGGTGCCGATTTCGCGTGGCTTGAGCTGAGGCGCGAAGTTGTCTCTTGCCTGGCTGATGGCGGCAAAGGTTTGGTCGAAGAGGGGTTGGAGGGTTGCTGGCATGGTTGGCTCTTGGGGACTTTAAGGACTTCAAGGACAACAAAGACTGCAAGGACCGCTAGCCTCGATTGTCTTTGTTGTCCTTGAGGTCTTTGTAGTCTTTAAGAGCTTGAAGGACTGCAACGACAACTGAGCCAATCGGCCCTTGATGTCCTTGGGGTCTTTGTTGTCTTTGTTGTCTTTGAAGTTTTTGCAGTCCTTAGAACTCACCGCCCTCTCCCACGCTGTCGATCACGCTCATCAAGTCGCGCCCTGGTCATGCGCTCACGCATTCCGCCTTCCTCAACAAACGCCTTCTCAAGCGCCTGAATCTGCCGACTCAAGAGCAGGCTAGTCACCCGAATCAATCCGATGATGACGTTGGCGCAGATGGCCGGGTCGGGGTGCTCGACGCCCTTACGAAAAGTCTCATAGGTGGCGCCATGAATCCGGTTCAGCTCACGTAGCCGAAGCGCGTAGGGATGCTCCTTGGGCCACTCCGCAATCCCACGCACGCGCAGGAAGTCGCGATAGTCGGCCAGCAGTTCCTCCAGGCTGGCGCGGGCGACATTGGTCAGCTTGATCTCCATCTCCTTCGAGGTGCCGGATGCCATGCTGCCCTCGATGATGTTCTGCTTGCCGGACCGGGCGGCCTGCACCATCTGGTCGTAGGTGCGGTCGCGCTTTTCGACGAATCGTTGACAGAAATGGACTGTGGCGTCGTAGACGATTTCGGCCTTTTGATAGGAGAGCAGGTTCTTGTAGCCGCCGTGGGTTGAGATGAAGCCGGTGGGCATGGGGTTGCTCCTTGGTTTAAGCGTGAAGGACTCCAGAGACATCAAGGACTACAACGACAACTGAGCCAATCGGTCCTTGAAGTCCTTGGGGTCTTTGTTGTCCTTAAAGTCTTTGTAGTCCCAGGAGTCCTTGAAGTCATCAAGAGCCACACAGCAACTCAGCCACACCCTGCTCCAGTGACCCCAGATACTCCTTAATGCTCCAGGCGATCTTCTGCCCATTCACACTCAGCTCGACCCCACCTGCCAGATCCGGCGCGGTCTCAAACCGAACTGGAACCTCGGTTTCAAAAGCGCTGTTGAGGGCCGCCTGGATCACCGCGCGCTGGTCATCCGGCAGATCAAATGCGCTGCGCACACGCACCAGGTCAGAGTTCGTCTTCAGCGCCTCGGCAAACAGGGCATGCGCCTCGCCATCCATCGCCCCCAGGCGCTCGATAAACACCGCGACCAGACGCTCTTCCAGACTCACCCCTGCGAGATCCGTCAGGGTCTTGCGCGCAATCGCGAAGACCTCCTGCTGAGTTCGCTGCCGTAGGGCCTGCTTGAGCTGATCGGCTTCCTGTCGCAACGCCTCCTGCCGCTTGGCACGCAAGGCGTCGGCGGCCTGCCGGGCCTCGTCGAGCAGACGCTGGCGTTCAGACTTCGCCGCGTCCGTCGCCTGGGCCAAGAGCGCCGCACGCTGCGCGTCGAACGCCTGGTTCTTCTGGTAGAAGATCTTGCGCTCCTGCCGGGCCTCGGCGCGTTTCGCGTCGGCGTCCGCCAACTCCGCGGCGATGCGCTGCTCGCGCGCGTCGATGGCGTCGAGGATCGGGCGATAGAGAAAGCGCTTCAGCAACCACACCAGGACCAGAAAGTTGATCACCTGCGCGCCGACGGTGAACCAGTCGATGAGCATGGCCTACTTCCCGGCGACCTGGGCGATGGCGAGGTTCCAGAAGGGATTGGCAAAGATGAGGATCATCGAGACCACGAAGCAGTAGATGGCCGTGGACTCGATCATCGCCAGACCGACGAACAGGGTCCGGGTGATAGTGGCCGAGGCGTCGGGCTGCTGCGCCAGTGCGGTGAGTGCAGTGGCGACGGCGCGCCCCTCGCCAAGCGATGGTCCCACGACGCCGAAACTCGTGGTGAGGCCGGCAGTGACGATCGATGCCACCGCGATCAGGGTCAGGCTATCCATGGTGTGTCCTCCGCTGAGTCTGTGGGTGTCTCACGGCTTGGGCGCCGGCTTTGGTCTGCGTGTCTGCGTCGCCGCCGCGATATAGACCGCAGCCAGGATGCTAAAGATGTACGCCTGCACCATCCCGGTGAGCAGGCCGAGCGCCGTCATGAGAATGGGAAAGAGGAAGGGTGTGATGGTGAGCAGGATGGCGATGATCATCGCCCCGCTCATCATGTTGCCGAACAGACGCACCGCTAGGGCCAGGGTGCGTGAGACCTCGCTGATGATGTTGAACGGCAGCATCATGAAGGTCGGTTCCATGTAGGACTTGAGATAGCCGCCGAGGCCCTGGTCCGCGATGCCGAAAAAGGGCACGGCCACCAGCACGCAGAGCGCCAGCGCCGTCGTGGTCGAGAGCGAGCCCGTCGGCGGCTCATAGCCGGGGATGATGGTAGCCAGGCTGGCCGCTGCAACAAACAGAAACAGGGTGCCGAGAAAGCCGAGATAGGTCCGCGCGTCGCGCAGTCCGACCTCCAGAATCTGTTTCTCGATGCCGGTAACGAGGACCTCCAGTAGGTTCTGCCAGCGCGACCGGCTGAGATCCCGGGACAGTTTGCGCGTGACCAGGAGCGAGCCGACCACCAGCACGAGCATCAGCGCCCAGGTGAAGACGATGGTCGCGTTGAGCTTGAGAAAGCCGTACTGCCAGAAGATGATCTCATCTGGACTCAGGCGCATGATCGACCTCCTTCGTGATGCTTGGCGGGCTGCTGAGTCGCAGCACGACAAAACGCGCGCAGATAACGCCGAGCAGACCAGCCAGCAGGCGCTCCCAATGACCGCCGGAGACCAGGTACAAGCCGACCAAAAGCAGGCTCATCCGCGTTAGCAGGCTGCCCAACAGCCACAGCGCCGGCCTGGGGGACGCCAGGCTTTTGCGCAGCGTCCACCAGAGTCCGCCGAAGAACATGGCCCCGAGTCCCATTCCCGCGACCCCGGCCAGCACCAGTGTCAGACTGTCAGTCATCACGATCCTCCTGGTCTTCTTCGCGCATCGCCCGCTCTTCCTTGGCGACCCAATGCCAGGCATTGAAACAGCCAAGCGTGAGCCCGCCCACCAGCAGCGCCAGCGTCCATGAGTGGGTGCCCGGATGCTGTTCGTCGAGCCACAGCCCCAGCGCCGCGCCGAGCAGCGTCGGCACCACCACGGACCAGCCGATCAGTCCCATCATGCCGAGGCCGAACCAGACCCCCGGCGTGGGATTGCGCCGCGCCTTGAGCTTACGCGCGGCCTTGTCGCCGATCTGTCCGGCAAGGGTCGGAGCCCTGTCCGAGGGCTTGTTGTCTGGAGACTCAGTCATGGTGCAAGCTCACGAAACGGTGCAGAAATCCGGATTCCAGTTTCGCCATTACCGCGCGCATCTCCTGTTCGCGCGCGTCCAGGATCAGAAACTCCTGCTCCACCGTCGCGCGCAATTGGCCGAGGTCATTGCCGCGAATCGCCCGGCGCACCGACACCAGCACCTCAGCGCCGGTCTTGACCAGCACCCCCTCATCCACGGCCAGGTAGACCTCGCCCTCGGCGGCGGTTTCGTAGATCAGAATCCCCGGCGCGAGCGCCGCGACACAGTCCAAGCGACGCGGCAACAACCCAAAGGCGCCGTCCGGCGTCTCCGCGACAATGCGTGTCACCCCGGTGACCTCCGCAAAGACGCGAAACGGCAACAAAACTTTCAAATTCATGACGTCTTCTCCTCGTCCCTGATGTCCTTGTCGTCCTTAACCTTCGCCTCATCCACCCCCCCAATCATATACAGCGCCCTCTCAGGCACATCCCCAAACTCATCCCCCAAAATGCGCTCGCAACCATCCAGCGCATCGGCCAGGCTCACAAGCTTGCCGGTCAGGCCAGTAAAGCGTTCAGTCGTGAAAAAAGGCTGAGTCAGAAAGCGCTCCAGCCGCCGAGCACGGGCGACCAGCTTGCGATCCTCCGG
The DNA here is from genome assembly GCF_016583565.1 of Thiocystis violacea. Classification (GTDB taxonomy): domain Bacteria; phylum Pseudomonadota; class Gammaproteobacteria; order Chromatiales; family Chromatiaceae; genus Thiorhodococcus; species Thiorhodococcus violaceus_A. The sequence continues at coordinate 200,707 of NZ_NRRF01000001.1, forward strand.
CGACAGTTGCTCCAGGCCCAGCATGGCGATGATGTCTTTCAGCTCCGCGTATTGGGCGAGGGTGCGCCGAATCTCCTGCGCCAGGGCGTAATGCCGTTCGCCAACGATGCCCGGCGTCGCCATCCGAGAGCTGGATTGCAGCGGGTCGATGGCCGGATACAGCCCTTCGCCCGCGCGTTTGCGCGAGAGCACGATGGAGGCGGAGAGATGTGAGAAGGTATGGACCGCAGCCGGGTCGGTGAAATCGTCCGCTGGCACATAGACCGCCTGGATCGACGTAATGGCACCGGCATCGGTGTTGGCGATGCGCTCCTCCAGCCCCGATAGCTCCGTCCCCATGGTAGGCTGATAGCCCAGGCGCGAGGGCATCTGACCCATGAGGCCGGAGACCTCCATGCCGGCCTGGATGAAGCGGAAGATATTGTCCATCAGCAGCAGGACATCGCGCTGCTCGTCGTCACGAAAATACTCGGCCATCGTCAGCGCCGCGTGGCCGACGCGAAAGCGGCTGCCCGGCGGCTCGTTCATCTGCCCGAAGACCATCACCATGTTCGGCAGGACGCCGGCGTCCCGCATCTCGCGATAGAGCTCCTCGCCTTCGCGACAGCGCTCGCCGATGCCGCAGAAGAGACTGACGCCGGCGTGATGCCCGATCATGTTGTGGATCATCTCGGTGAGCAGCACGGTCTTGCCCACGCCCGCCCCGCCGAACAGCCCCGCCTTGCCGCCGCGCTCCAGCGGGACCAGCACATCGATGACCTTGATCCCGGTCTCGAAGACCTCGGACTGGGTCGAACGCCGCGCCAGGGGTGGCGGGGCGTGATGCACCGAACGCCATTGGATCTCGGTGGGTGGCGGCTGGCGGTCGATGGCGTTGCCGAACACGTCGAACATGCGCCCGAGGATGCCTTTGCCCACCGGTGCCATCAGCGGCCCGCCGCTGTCCTCCACCCACATGCCGCGCGCGAGCCCCTGGGTGGGTGTCAGGGCGATGCCGCGCACATGATGGTCATCCAACTGCGCCAGTACCTCGATGCGGATCTGGCCTTCCGACCCCGCGCGCAGCAGCCGATAGATCGCGGGCAGCTGCGTCTCGAAGCGCAGATCCACCACGCTGCCGCGCACCGCGATGACCAGGCCGCGATTGGCGACTGGGGTGTTCTGGTCCGTGCTCTGATCCACAGCGGCTCCCGATGCTGGCGCCTCAAGCGGCGCATGATTTTGTGATTCAAAGCTCCCTTCCAGGGGGCATGACGCCTGGGAAAGAGATGCCCCCTTCCGTGCGGTTTCGCCCAACTTAGCCGGGCACGGATCGAAACATGGTCAAACTCCACTCAGGGCATCAGTCACAAGTTAAGGGATTGTCTTTCGTGTCAAGTGCAAAGCAATGGGGTTGGAGTTTTCTGGCACGCTGGCTTGCGCGGTCTTTTGATGATCCCCAGGCTGCGGGCTTCCTCGGCCAGATACTGGATCGGGTCGGTCGTGGGATCGCGCTGCATCTCTGCGACCACGAAATACAAGCTGCGGTAGACCATCTCCATCGACAGCTCGGCGAAGGGACGTTGCAGCGCCTCGGCCACGGCATCGGTCAAATCGACGAGGACGGCATAGAGGATCCAGGTGCTCCACAGTTGCAGCGCCACGGCGTTCTGCGCTCCGCCAT
>NZ_NRRF01000002.1 GCF_016583565.1 Thiocystis violacea
GGCGGGGGGGTGTGAGTCTGCGTCATCTGAGCGTCCACTGGCCGATCCTCATACGCCACTATCTTTCACGACCGCATGCCGATCAAGTCTCTTCGCGACAGCGCGCATTGCGACGACGGATGATCCGGGGGCGCCGATCTTCCCGGGGTCTGCTCAGGAGCCGGTCCGGCGAGTCGCTCTCGCTTCGATCCCGCCCCGTCGGACAGGCGCGCAGACAACGGAAAAGGGCCATCTGCACGCACAGATGGCCCTTGCGGGGTTCGTCGGTTGGGCGCCCTTGCGCCTGGTTCGGCGCAAGTGGGCGCAGGATGGCCGCTGCTAAGGCAAGGCCCCCAACTCGGCACCTTCCTTCTTGACGGGCATCAGGTCCCCTCGGCTGAGTCCTAGCCAGATGACGACGGCGGTGGCGACGTAGATGGTGGAATAGGTGCCGATCACGATGCCGATGATGAGCGCGAGTGAGAAGCCGCTGATCGCCTCGCCGCCCAGGAAGTAGAGGGCGAAAAGCACCAGGAGGGTCGTTCCGGAGGTGACGATGGTGCGCGAGAGGGTCTGGTTGATGGAGCTGTTGGTGATGCCGAGGACGGTGCCCTTGCGCATGCGGCGGAAGTTCTCGCGGATGCGGTCGAAGATGACGATGGTGTCGTTCAGGGAGTAGCCGATGACGGCCAGCACCGCGGCGAGCACGGTCAGATCGAAGGGGATCTGGAAGATGGAGAACATGCCGACGGTGAAGAGCACGTCATGGATGAGCGCGACGACGGCGCCCACGGCGAAACGCCACTCGAAGCGCAGGGCGACGTAGATGAGGATGCCGATGAGCGAGAAGAGGATCGCGAGGCCGCCCTGCTCGCGCAGTTCCTCGCCGACTTGGGGGCCGACGAATTCGACGCGGCGAAGCTCGATGGCGCCCGCGGAGGCCTTGCTCAGGGTGCGATAGACGCGGTCGCTGAGGTGGGCGCTGTCCTCTTCGGCGTCCTCCTGCGGCGCCATGCGGATGAGCACGTCCGAGCGCGCGCCGAAGTATTGGATGGTCCCGGCGTTCAGCCCCTCTGTCTCAAGCGCGGCGCGGATGTCGCTCAGCTCGGCGGGCTGCTCGTAGCCGAGCTCGATGAGGGTTCCGCCCGTGAAGTCCAGTCCGAAATCGAAGCCTCGGATCAGGATCGAGAGCAGGCAGATGACGAGCGCGCTCGCCGAGAGGATCCCGGCGAGTTTGGTCTTGCCCATGAAGTCGATGTTCAGGTCGTTGATGGTGCCTTTTCTGGTCATGCGGTTCACTCGCTCAGATGGCCAGTTTGCTCAGTCGCCGGCCGCCGTAGATCAGGTTGATCAGGGCGCGCGATCCGAGGATGGCGGTAAACATGGAGGTGACGATACCGATGAAGAGTGTCACGGCGAAGCCCTTGATGGGGCCGGTGCCGAAGCTGAAGAGCACCACCGCGGCGATGAGCGTCGTCACATTGGCGTCGACGATGGTCGACAGGGCCTTGTCATAGCCCGCGTGGATGCTGGCCTGCGGAGAGTTGCCGTTGCGGATCTCCTCGCGGATGCGCTCGAAGATGAGCACGTTGGCGTCCACCGCCATGCCGACGGTGAGCACGATGCCGGCGATACCCGGCAGGGTGAGGGTGGCCTGCAGCATGGAGAGCACCGCCACGATCAGCACCAGGTTGACCACCAGGACCAGGTCCGCGACCAGGCCGAACATGCGGTAGTAGAGCGCCATGAAGCCAACGACGAGCGCCAGGCCGATGACGACGGAGATGAAGCCCTGGTCGATGTTGTCCTGACCAAGGCTGGGGCCGATGGTGCGCTCCTCGACGATCTGAATCGGGGCGGCCAAGGCGCCGGAGCGCAGCAGCAGGGCGGTGTTGTGCGCCTCATCGCTGCTGTCGAGGCCGGTGGTCTGGAAGCGTCGGCCAAAGGGCTCGCGGATGTTGGCGACGCTGATGACCTCTTCGACCTTGCGGTTGGTCTTGACCGGCTCGCCGTCGACCATCTGGGTGGTGGTGCGGTTCTCGATGAAGACGACCGCCATGGGCTTGCCGACGTTCTCGGTGGTGACGTCGCGCATGCGGCGCGCGCCCTGGCCGTCGAGATTGACGAAGACCGCCGGTGTGCCGCTCTGGCTGTCGAAGCCGGCGGAGGCGTCGGTGATCTGATCGCCGGTGACGATGACGCGGCGCTTGAGCAGGATGGGCGTGCCGTTGCGTTCGGAGTAGAGCTTGCTGCCGACGGGGACACGTCCGCCGACCGCATCGGCAACGCTGTTCTCGGTGTCGACCAGGCGGTACTCCAGCGTCGCGGTCGCGCCGAGGATCTCTTTCAGGCGTCCCGGATCCTGGGCGCCGGGCAGCTCGACGACGATGCGCCGCTCACCCTGACGGGCGATGCTGGGCTCTGCCACGCCAAGCGCGTTGACGCGGTTGCGCAGGGTCGTGATGTTCTGCTCCAGCGCGAAGTCCTTGATCTGCTGTTGCTGGGCCTCGGGCAGGCTGGCGAGCAGCGTGAATTCGCCGCCATTGTCAGCCGGTTGGATGTCGAGATCGCGAAACTCGCGCTTGAGCGCCTTCTCGCCGGCGTCGCGGGTCTCGGCGTCGTTGAACTTGATCTGCAGGCTGCCGCCGTCGCGGTTCACCGTCAGGTAACGGATCTTGTCCTCGCGCAGCTGGGTGCGGATATCGCCGACGTAACGCTCCAGCGCCTGATCCAGGGCGGCCTCCATATCGACGTCGATCACGACGTGAATGCCCCCGCGCAGATCCAGGCCCAGGGACATCTGGCTCATGCCCATTGCGCGCATCCAGCCAGGCAGGTCGGCAACCTGGGTGAGTGCGGTGCGGTAGCGCTCGGACAGGGTTTGCTCGATGGCCTCCTGCCCCTTGAGCTGGTCGCCGGGCGTGGCGAAGCGGATCAAGAGCTTACCGCCCTCGCGGGGCTCGGTGGTCTTGAAGGGGACCTTGGCGTTCTCGAGCGCGGCGCGCAGCTCTCCGGCGCTGGCATCGGTGATCTCGGCGCCACGCGCGGCAGTGATTTCGATGGATGGATCCTGGGAGTAGAGATTCGGCCAGGCCAGGAGGAGGCCGACCAGGATCACGCCCAGAATCAGGAGATTCTTCCACAGAGGGTATCGGTTCATTGTTGTTCCAAATCTGAACGTCGCTGGTCGCGAGAGGCAGGGTGGGGTGTCGGATAGGAGGGCGGCGCGTGGGCTCTCAGCCGATGCCCGATGACCCTGTGCCGAAAAGGGATGGGCTTGGGTGCGGGGCAGCCCAAGCCGCAGTCGTGTCGGATCGCCGACCGTGCTTCAGAGCTCCTTCAAGGTGCCCTTCGGCAGCACGGACTCGACGGCCGCGCGACGGATCTTGACCTGAACGCCGTCGGCGATTTCGACCAGCGCGAAGTTCTCGCCGATGTCGCCGATGCGCCCGGCGATGCCGCCCATGGTGATGACCTCGTCGCCCTTGGCGAGGCTCTCGACCATCTTGCGGTGCTCCTTCTGACGCTTCGCCTGAGGGCGGATCAGCAGGAAATAGAAGATCACGGCGAAGAGCACCAAGGGCAGCAAGGCCATGAAGGGATCGCCGGCAGAGGCGGCGGGCTCGCCTTGCGCGAGGGCGTCGGTGATGAAGAAGCTCATAGTGTTTCCCTAGTGTTATGCGGACCGTCGTGTTGAGCGGGCCGTCGTGTCATGCGGGCCGTCGTGTCGACCTATCCAATCGTTCGGGTGAGATCAAGCACTGTCGAAATAGGGTTCGGCCCCAAGAAGATGGCCCGGAATTATCGCACACCGCCGCCGATCGTGAGAGTGGAAATCCGCTCGGGAAGGTTACAGGTCGTTCACGCACGCCCTGATACGCGGCGCATGGCGCCAGCACCCTGTGGCGGTCGAGGGCGCCTCGAACGCCGGGTTCGGGGCGAGGTCGTGGCTGTGTGGGAGGCCGATCTGCTGGCCGGCGGGCGTGGCCCCTCCGCCAGGGAGGGGGTTCCTCTCAAGCTCTGCTTGCCGCTTGAAAGGCGCGGCGCTCGCGGACGAACGTGTCGAGCTGTTCGGTCGCGATGGCCTCTCGCAGGCCGCGCATCAGCGTCTGGTAGTAGCGCAGGTTGTGGATGGTGCCCAGGCGCGCGCCCAGGATCTCCTTGCACTTGTCCAGGTGGTGGAGGTAGGCGCGGCTGTAGTTGCGGCAGGTGTAGCAGTCGCACAGGGGGTCGAGCGGACCCTCGTTGGTCCGATTGGCGGCGTTGCGGATCTTGACGATGCCGTGGTGCGTGAAGAGGTAGCCGTTACGCGCGTTGCGGGTGGGCATGACGCAGTCGAACATGTCGATACCGCGCTGAACGGCGGCGACGATGTCGTCCGGGGTGCCGACGCCCATGAGATAGCGCGGCCGCTCGGTCGGCAGCTTGTCGGAGAGGAAATCCAGGACGCCGAGCCGGTCCTCTTCCGGCTCGCCGACGGAGAGGCCGCCGATGGCATAGCCATCGAAACCGATGCGCATCAGACCCTCCAGCGATTCGGCGCGCGGACCCGCGTGCATCCCGCCCTGGACGATGCCGAACAAGGCCGAGGGATTGTCGCCGTGCGCCTCGCGCGAGCGGGCGGCCCAGCGCAGCGACAGCTCCATGGACGCGCGCGCCCGTGCCTCGTCGGCGGGATAGGGCGTGCACTCGTCGAAGATCATGACGATGTCGGAGCCCAGCGCGCGCTGGACCTGCATCGAGACCTCGGGGCTCAGAAAGACGGGGCTGCCGTCGATAGGCGATTGGAAGTGGACCCCCTCCTCGGTGATCTTGCGCAGATCGCCCAGGCTGAAGACCTGAAAGCCGCCCGAGTCGGTGAGGATGGGGCGCTCCCAGTGCATGAAGCCATGGAGGTCGCCGCACAGCCGGACGATGTCGGTGCCCGGACGCAGCATGAGATGAAAGGTGTTCCCGAGCACGATCTCGGCGCCGACCTCCAGCAGCTCCTCCGGCGTCATGGCCTTGACCGTGCCATAGGTGCCGACGGGCATGAAGGCCGGGGTTTCGACCGTTCCGCGCGCGAACGTCAAGCGCCCGCGTCGCGCCAGCCCGTCACGTGCGATCAGCTCAAAGTCCATGCTCGATGCCTTCCAGCCAGTCGACGAGCGCGTCGAGCGTCTTGATCGTCAGCGTCGGCCGTTGCAGCGCCTGCGGCCAGTCGCGGTCGGTGCGATTGATCCATGCGGCGTGCAAACCCGCGCGACGCGCGGCATCGACATCCATCCAGGGGTCGTCGCCCAGATGCAGGCACTCGTTCGGTTGGCAGTCGGTGAGGGCGAGCGCCTGCGCGAACATGGCGGGGTCCGGCTTGGCGGCGCCCACATCGGCGGCTGAGAGGCTGTGTTTGAAAAGACCGTTCAGAGGGGTGACCTCGATATTGGAGTTGCCGTTGGTCAGCGAGACCAGGCGATACCTCGTTGATAGGACGCGCAGCGCTGGCAGCACATCGGCATAGGGCTCGACGCGGCAACGGTGCTCGATGAACAGGGCCAGCGCCTGGTCCGCGAGTGCCCTGTCGTAGTCGAAGCGCTCGAGCAGCTCGACCAATGCGTGGTGGCGCACCCGCCCGAGGTCATGGGCGATCTCGGGCTCCCGTTTCATGATGCCCTGCCGATGCAGGCGCATGCTGGCGATGTCGTGTGCGTCCGTCAGTCGCGGCGCCCGTTCGCGCAGCCAGGCGTGGAGCGCCTCCTTCGCCGCTTGGATGACGGGCTGGCAAGGCCACAGGGTATCGTCGAGATCCAGGGTGATGAGGCGGATGGCGTCCACGTGGTTGCTGTCGCTGTGCTCATGGAGACCGTCATTCTGCCCGGATTCGCCGCCTGGGACCAATCGGCGGCGATGCGCGGACATCTGCTTTGTCGCAGACGCGACAATCGGCCTTGGGCGATTTCCGAAAAACACCGTCCCCGTGGGATGGGCCAGGCGCGGCGTGCCCATCTTGCCAGCGCCGAGATGCGAACGATGGGCACGCCCGTCCAACGCCAGCACTCCGGTGGAGCCACCGAGCACGGGCTTTGCCCATCCTACGGCGGCGCGCCTCTCTATAGGGTGCGTGGGATCGAGTGTGCCGATGCCGGCATCAGATGGTGCTGATGCAGACCTCGTAGGCGCCGCCGATCACCACGTATTCGTCTTCTCCCTTCAGCATTCCGGGCAGCAGTCGGTTGGAGAAGAAGATCTTCGACAGGGGCACCTCGGCCACGAGGATGTAGTCGCCGAACTCGTCCGCGCGCTCGCGGTTGCTGGTGAAGCTGTTGAGATTGTTCAGCAGCACACGGTGCCGACCGCAGACGCGCCGCTCCAGGACTTCATGCTCGTCGATGCGGTTGATCCCGCGGTAGAGCCGCAGGTGGCTGGTCTCGGGGTACTCGCGCGGCAGCTCGTACTGACAATAGGTATAGAGCAGGTCGAGCTGCGCCTCCAGCGCGTTGGTCGCGTAGAGACCGCGCGCGCCCTGGAGGACGTAGTCCTGATAGGCGTCGCCGTGGCGGTCGATCAATGAGCCTGCGTGGTGTCTCGCGAGCAGGCCGAAGCGGCTCTCGACCCAGCGCTTGAGCACGGCACCCTCGCGTCCGTCCGAGTCGAACGACCAGCCTCGCACCATGCGCAGATAGTTGGCGTTCGCGCGCGACTTGCGCTTGCGCCCCGGCGTCAGTCCAGCTCCCTCCAGCTCTTCCAGCAAGAAGCGCACGGTCATGTAGTCCATGAAACGCTGCGCGCGATCCGGCTGCTCGGGCAGCGTTTCGAGCGCGCGGAAGAGGTCCGCGTGGAAGTCGCGGATGCCGTCGATCTCCAGCGCGACCGGGTGCTCCTGAAAGGTCAGGCTGCCGAGGATGACGGCGGGCAGGTTGCAACGGTTGATCGGCAGGCGGGCGTTTGCCGGGAGCGAGGGGGGCGGTTGGCTGTCTTGTTCGATTTGTCTGTTGTTATCCATACAGCCCCTCCGGCTTTGTCGGGGATGCTACCAGTCGATCAGGCGTGGTGGCGTGTTAAGTGCCATTTATAAACAGGCGCTTAGGTTTTTTTATTGTTTGGCACGCTGGTTGCTAGATAGCTTGCGAGTGAAGATTCGTTCAACGCTTGCAACAGTGAGCCAACAGGAGAAACTACCATGGCAATGCGTCAATGCGCCATCTACGGCAAAGGCGGTATCGGCAAGTCCACCACCACCCAGAACCTCGTTGCCGGTCTGGCCGAGCTGGGCAAGAAGGTCATGATCGTCGGTTGTGACCCCAAGGCCGACTCCACCCGCCTGATCCTGCACTCCAAGGCGCAGAACACCATCATGGAGATGGCGGCCGAGGCTGGCTCGGTCGAAGACCTCGAGCTGGAAGACGTGCTGAAGGTCGGTTACGGCAACATCAAGTGCGTCGAGTCCGGTGGTCCCGAGCCGGGCGTCGGCTGCGCCGGCCGCGGCGTTATCACCGCCATCAACTTCCTCGAAGAGGAAGGCGCGTACGAGGCTGATCTCGACTTCGTCTTCTATGACGTGCTCGGCGACGTCGTGTGCGGTGGCTTCGCCATGCCGATCCGCGAGAACAAGGCGCAGGAGATCTACATCGTCTGCTCCGGCGAGATGATGGCCATGTACGCGGCCAACAACATCTCCAAGGGCATCGTGAAGTACGCCAGCTCCGGCAGCGTGCGTCTCGCCGGCCTCATCTGCAACAGCCGCAACACCGCCCGCGAAGATGAGCTGATCATGGAGTTGGCCCGTCAGTTGGGCACGCAGATGATCCACTTCGTGCCGCGTGACAACGTGGTGCAGCGCGCCGAGATCCGTCGCATGACCGTCATCGAGTACGACCCCAAGGCCAAGCAGGCCGACGAGTACCGTCAGCTCGCGCAGAAGATCATCGACAACAAGAACTTCGTCATTCCGACCCCGATCACCATGGATGCACTCGAAGACCTGCTGATGGACTTCGGTCTGATGGACGAGGAAGACGAGAGCATCATCGGCAAGAGCGCGGATGCCGAGGTGGCCGCTTAAGGCTCCGATCGCCCGTTCAGGGGGCGCGGTGCCTCGGCGCCAGCGTCCATCGCCTTAGATTTCTCGACGCGCGCTCGTTGACGGATTGGTCACGGCGCCGATTGTGAGGAAAGCCCGTATGACAGCATTGACTCGCGAAGAGACCCAGAACCTCATCCAAGAGGTGCTCGAGGTCTACCCGGACAAGGCCAAGAAGGATCGCGCCAAGCACTTGGCCGTCAACGATCAATCGATCGAACAGTCCAAGAAGTGCATCACCTCCAACCGTAAGTCCCTGCCGGGCGTCATGACCGTTCGCGGTTGTGCCTATGCCGGCTCCAAGGGTGTGGTCTGGGGTCCGATCAAGGACATGGTTCATATCTCCCATGGTCCGGTCGGCTGCGGTCAGTATTCGCGCGCCGGTCGCCGCAACTACTACGTCGGTCATACGGGTGTGAACACCTTCGGCACCATGAACTTCACCTCGGACTTCCAGGAGAAGGACATCGTCTTCGGCGGCGACAAGAAGCTCGCCAAGCTGATCGCCGAGATCGAGCAGCTCTTCCCGCTGGTCAAGGGCATCAGCGTTCAGTCCGAGTGCCCGATCGGTCTCATCGGTGACGACATCGAGGCCGTCTCCAAGAAGATGAGCAAGGAGCTCGAGAAGCCGATCGTTCCAGTGCGTTGCGAGGGCTTCCGTGGCGTGTCCCAGTCGCTGGGTCACCACATCGCCAATGACGCCATCCGTGACTGGGTCATCGGCAACCGCGACGGCGACGAGTCCTTCGCGACCACGCCCTACGACGTGGCGGTCATCGGTGACTACAACATCGGCGGCGACGCCTGGGCCTCGCGCATCCTGCTCGAGGAGATGGGTCTGCGCGTGGTGGCCCAGTGGTCCGGCGACGGCACCCTGGCGGAGATGGAGCTGACCCCCAAGGTCAAGCTCAACCTCATCCACTGCTACCGCTCCATGAACTACATCAGCCGCTTCATGGAAGAGAAGTACGGGGTGCCATGGATGGAGTACAACTTCTTCGGCCCGACCAAGATCGCCGAGTCGTTGCGCAAGATCGCCGCCTTCTTCGACGAGACCATCCAGGCCAACGCCGAGAAGGTCATCGCCAAGTACGAGGCCGAGTACGCCGCGGTCATCACCAAGTACCGTCCGCGCCTGGAAGGCAAGCGCGTCATGCTCTACGTCGGCGGCCTGCGTCCGCGCCACGTCATCGGCGCCTATGAGGACCTGGGCATGGAAGTGGTCGGCACGGGCTACGAGTTCGCGCATAACGACGACTACGACCGCACCATCAAGGAGATGGGCAACGCGACCCTGCTCTACGACGACGTCACCGGCTACGAGTTCGAGGAGTTCGTCAAGAAGGTCAAGCCCGATCTGATCGGCTCCGGCATCAAGGAAAAGTACATCTTCCAGAAGATGGGCGTGCCTTTCCGTCAGATGCACTCCTGGGATTACTCGGGTCCTTATCACGGCTACGACGGCTTTGCCATCTTCGCGCGCGACATGGACATGACGATCAACAACCCCTGCTGGAAGAGCATGCAGGCGCCCTGGCAGAAGCCGGCCGCGGGTGAGGCCGAGGCGATCGCCGCGGCCAGCTAATCACCGGCGGGCCGAGAGCCCGACTGGGTGCGGTAGTGGGAGCGGCGCCTCGTCGCGATTCGACCCGCGGCGAGGTGTCGCTCCCACGCCCACCGACCGGCCAGGATACGACCGAACTTTCCCATTCATGTCGCCGTCCGCGGATTAGCGGCGCGACAGGAGCATACTCATGAGCCAGACAGTCGATAACATCAAGCCTTGCTACCCCTTGTTCCGCGACGATGACTACAAGGCGAACCTCGCGGCGAAACGCGACACGGTGGAAGAGGTTCCCTCGCTCGATAAGATCGAGGAGACCTTCCAGTGGACGACGACCAAGGAATATCAGGAGCTGAACTTCAAGCGCGAGGCCCTGACGGTCAACCCGGCCAAGGCCTGTCAGCCGCTCGGCGCCGTGCTCTGCGCCCTGGGCTTCGAGAAGACCCTGCCTTACGTGCACGGCTCGCAGGGCTGCGTCGCCTACTTCCGCACCTACTTCAACCGTCATTTCAAGGAGCCGGTTGCCTGCGTGTCCGACTCCATGACCGAGGACGCGGCGGTCTTCGGCGGTCAGAAGAACATGTTCGACGGTCTGGAGAACGCCAAGGCGCTCTACAAGCCCGAGATGATCGCGGTCAGCACCACCTGCATGGCCGAGGTCATCGGTGACGACCTCAACGCCTTCATCGGCAATGCCAAGAAGGAAGGTTACATCCCGGCCGAGTTCCCGACGCCTTTTGCCCACACCCCGAGCTTCGTCGGCAGCCACACCACCGGCTGGGACAACATGTTCGAGGGCATCCAGCGCTATTTCACGCTGAACTACATGGACGACAAGGTCGTTGGCTCCAAAGCCAAGATCAACATCGTGCCGGGCTTCGAGACCTATCTCGGCAACTACCGCGTCATGCACCGCATGATGAAGGAGATGGGTGTCGGCTACAGCCTGCTGTGCGATCCGACCGAGGTGCTGGATACCCCGGCCGACGGCGAGTTCCGCATGTATGACGGCGGCACCCCGGTTGCGGACATGAAGGACGCCCCGAACGCCATCGACACCGTCCTGCTGCAGCCCTGGCAGCTGCCGAAGACCAAGAAGTTCGCGCAGATCACCTGGAAGCATGACGTCCCGGCGCTCAACATCCCCATGGGCCTGGAGTGGACCGACGAGTTCCTGATGAAGGTCTCCGAGCTGACCGGCAAGGAGATTCCGGAGTCGCTCGCCAAGGAGCGCGGCCGTCTGGTGGACATGATGACCGACAGCCACACCTGGCTGCACGGCAAGAAGTTCGCCCTCTACGGCGATGCCGACTACGTCCTGGGCATGGTCAAGTTCCTGATGGAGCTGGGCGCCGAGCCGACCCACATCCTCTGCAACCACGCCAACAAGCGCTGGAAGAAGGCGGTGGAACAGATCCTCTCCGAGTCGCCCTACGGCGCCAATGGTCAGGTCCACATCGGCTGCGACCTCTGGCACCTGCGCTCGCTGTGCTTCACCGACAAGCCGGACTTCCTGATCGGCAACAGCTACGGCAAGTTCATCCAGCGCGACACCCTGCACAAGGGCAAGGAGTTCGAGGTTCCGTTGATCCGCATCGGCTTCCCGATCTTCGATCGTCATCACCTGCATCGCATGACGACGCTGGGCTACGAGGGCGCCATGTACATTCTCACCACGCTGGTCAACGCCGTCCTGGAGCGCCTGGACGAGGAGACCCGCGAAATGGGCGTGACGGACTACAACTACGACCTGGTCAGGTAGCGGCCAGCGACCAGCCTCCGGCCCCCCCCCCGTGGTGGTTGGCGGCTGGTCCTGATCGAAGCCCCTCAAGACGGCGAGATCCCCATGCCCAATGTGATGATTCGCAAGAACGAAGCCGGTGGTCTGCTCTTCTACGTCGCCAAGAAAGACATGGAGGAGACCATCGCCTCCGTGCAGACGGATACCCCGGAGACCTGGGGCGGCGAGGTGGAGCTGACCGATGGCTCGCGCTGGTACATCGACCCCATCAGCCCGCCGCCGGCGTTTCCGACGACGCTGCGCTTCAAGCGCGCCGATGACTGATCGTTTCACGGATCCTCGGAGCGGGTGACGCCTGAGCCCAGTCCCGAGCTTCGAGCGCGATCTCCGTGAGAGCACGATCTCCTTACAGCATGATCTGGAGTATTCAAATGGCCCTGAAAATCGTTCGTGAACTGTGCACCGCCTGCGGTGACTGCGAGCCGGTCTGCCCGACCCAGTCCATCACCCCCTTCAAGGGCGTCTACAAGATCGACGCCAACACCTGCAGCGAGTGCGAGGGGGACGGCGAGCCGGGAACCCCCCAGTGCCTGGAAGCCTGCATGGAAGACGACTGCATCGTTCCGGTCTGAGGCGTCCTTGCTTCGCGTGACACCGCCGTGCGGTGTCACGCTCCCCAGGGCGCGAAACGCCGGGGAGGCCGTTATACCAACATCCGCGACACCCCCGAGCGGTGCCGTGAGAACACTCAAAGACAGCGACCTAGAGACCTGAGGAAACGCGCCATGGCCAACGGCTCTCTCTCCGAAGACATCGCCCTGCGGATCGGGCTCGCCGCTCGGACCCTTCCCGATATGGACCCCGCCCGCCTGATCCGCGTTCTCGCGGACGCCGTCGGCCTTCCGCCCACCGCCGAGAGTCTGGCTGGCCTCAAGGTCAGGGATCTCAAGCACGCCGCCGAGGGTGAACTGGCCGATCTCGACCAGGAAGACCTCAAGGTCGCGCTCGCCATCCTCAAGGGCGAGGGCATCGAGGACCTGGAGCCGCCACCGCCGGTCGAGCCCTATGCCGAGGGCGATCTGCCCGATTCCATCCGCGTCGCCTGCGCCTCCAATCACGCCGAGGATCTCGACGGCCACTTCGGCTCCGCCCGCCGCTTCCTGGTCTATCAGGTCTCCGCGACCGAAAGCCGGCTCATCGACGTCCGCGAGATCGACGACTCCCAGGCGGACGACGACAAGAACGCCTACCGGGCCGATCTCATCGCCGACTGTCAGGTGCTCTATGTCGCCTCGATCGGCGGTCCGCCCGCCGCCAAGGTCGTCAAGAAGGATATCCACCCCATCAAGGATCCCGATGGCGGCAGTGCCCGCGAGCGCATCGTCGCGCTCCAGCGGGTGCTGGCCGGCAAGATCCCGCCCTGGCTCGCCAAGGTCATGGGCAAGTCCCCGGAGGAGCGGGTTCGCTTCGAGCGTGAGGAGAGCGAGGCATGATCGAGGAGCGCCGGGTCCAGCAGGTCGCCGAGATCGTCCGCCGCGCCGGTCTGAACGACCAGACCCTGGCCGCCCTGCGCGAGAGCCTCTCCGGTCTGCATTTCACCCGCTGCCTCGAGGATGAGGTCGGCACCGATGCGCCCTTTCTCGAGGACGACGGCTTCAACATCTACCTCGTCGACGGCCGCGAGCACTGCATGAAGCTCACGCGCGACCTCGAGGCGGCGACGGGACTCCTGCTCGCCCAGGTCGACGATGAGGTTTGAGCAAGCGAGTGCACGCGATCATGAAGTCGACACAAGACCTTCAGACAGCGCGCGCATCGGCGGGTAACTGCAGCGGCTGCCCGCACCGCCGCGACCTGCTCACCAATGGCCGCTGCACACCCGGCGACGTCTGTGTGCGGGCCATGAGCGGGCGCCAGATCGAGCGTTTCTTCCGCGTCAATCCAGCGCTGGCCGACGACTATGCCGGCGACAGCTTCTGGGAGCGTCGCGCGATCGCGGCCCGCTATCTGTCGCAGAAGAAGCTCCTGCCCCTGATTCAGGACCCGGATGAGGTGGTGCGCCGGGTGCTTGCCTATCGGCTGCCGATCGAGGCACTGGATGCGCTCATCGGTGATCCCGATCGCGAGGTCCGTGTCACCGTTGCCGACCGTCTGCCGCCGGATCGGGTGGAGCGCCTGGCCACGGATCCGGACTACCTGGTGCGCCAGTACGTGGCGCGCAGACTCGCGCCCGGACGGCTGTTTCGCATGATCCGCGATCCGGACCGGCAGGTGCGCGTCACCGTGGCCGAGCGCCTCCCCGTCGAGAGCCTGGGGCTGATGCGCGATGATCCTGAGCCCGAGGTTCGGTTGAAGGTGGCGGAGCGCATCCGCTTCGAGGAAGCCCAGTCCCTGCTGGCCGACCCCGATTGGCGCGTCCGGGCGCGGCTCGCCGAGCGCTTGCCGCTCGAGATGCTTGGGGCATTGATCGAGGACTCGGACCCCGATGTTCGTGCCATCGCCGAGGGCCGTGCCGCCCAATCCAGAAAAGATCCACATGCAGCAGACGAATCGTGAGTCGAGTCCTATGGTGAAGACAGCGCGTACCCAGGAGCCCGCTTTGGTCGCCGATCTGGAGCTGCGCGTGGCGCAGGCGTGCCAGGCGGTCGCGGTGCCGGACAGCATCGAGGCCATCGTCGCCGCCATCCAGGCCGAGTTGCCGGATCTGAGCGTGCGCCATGCCATGACCCGCGCCGGCTGGCACCGCCTCGGAGGCGTGGTGGATCTCGACGGCAAGCGTATCGCCCACAACATCACCGAGTGGGCCGAGGCGGAGTCTGGTGGCGATATCGACGAGCTGATGTTCAAGCTCGCCGACGTCCAGTACTTCGCGACCCGCATGAACGGCCGCACCCACTATCTGGTTGCCCGGACCGGACCCCTGGCGCGTGATTTCATCCAGATCGAGGTCGAGCAGCTCCAGGAGGTTCTGGACCGCACCATCTCGGACCCGGATTGGTTTCCGGACAGCATTGCCGACTTCGTCGACCCCATCGATTTTCCCCGCGTCGAGCACGAGCCCGTGGGGGCGCCGCGGCTGTTGTTTCGGCGCCTGGTCCGGGTGCCGGACCTCGTGGCTTCACCGGACGCGGGGCCGAAGCTGGTGCGCTTCCTCGACGACTGGGACCGCAGCTCGGCCGGTGAGTCCGATGGCTTCTGCCACCACTGGGTGCTCTCCATCCGCGAGTACCAGGATCGCGACGGCGACGGCCATCTCATGGCAAAGCCGGTGCCCGTCATGCCCGAGCAGGTGCCCGAGCTGCCCGGCGCGGAAGTCGCCCGCGGCGCCAAGCTGGCAAATCAGATCCACGGCTTCGACCGGGAGATGGGCTACCCCTTCGCCTGGTATTTCCACATGCTGACCAACCGGAAGGTTTCGCATCAGCTGGCCGAGGCGGTCCATGCCGACCTCATGGGGGCCTATGACTATCTGCCGGCCCGCGACCTCAAGGTGCTGCGAGAGTGGTACCAAACCCCCTATGGGCTCTGAGGCACGGGGGGCTTCTGGCGCAGCCCCTGAGTCATCGGTGAGCGCGTCGGCTGGGTCGATGATTCGCGCTCGGTAAGCGTCCGGCGGTTGCTGTCTGTCCCCCTGATCGATGCTCCTCGCCGATCGACGGACCTCGGCAGCCAGACTCCTTCTGGTTGTCGGCGGTCCTTCGATGGCCGATTCCCCCGCGCTGCTGCCCGATTGTTCCATTCCGCTGAACCCGCCATGATTGCGCCTCCGGACGCCTGTCAGGGTTGCGATCATCAGAGATGCGCACCGCCCAGCTTTTCCGGGGGTGCAGCCACTCCTGCATGCGCGTTAGGCCGACTTCAGGAGGCCCAACATGCACCCTTTCGTTGGACCTCCTCCCTCGGCCCAATCCACCTAGACATCCGTGGTAGTTACACGCCCGTTCAGGGAGATGTTTCGTATTTCGGTTGATAGGGTCGATAATCGGCGCCAGAAAGGTGCGTTGGGACGCTCCGTGCGAGGTGTGACGTCGGAGATCCCTTGCGGGCACTGAATGCATCGACTGGCTCTGGGTGTGTGCGATGTCGCTCATCTCAGCCTGGCGCGACCCGATGCCGATGCCGACCCAGTTCAGAGGAAACGAACCCGACCATGCGCGAAGACCCATCCACCGGTACAGTCCTGCTCCTGATGGCGGACACGGAAAAGGCCGAGGACGTGCGCCAGGCGCTTGCGGCGCTCGCCATCGAGTGCGACCTCTGCCCGCGGCTGGCGGAGGCGCTCGCGCTCGTCCGATCCCAGCGCGTGGACTTGCTGTTGCTGGATACGCGCTCCTTCGCGGACCCCGGCGAGATCGAGTCGCTGCCCGCCGAGCTGCGCGCACTCGGATTGTCAACGCCGACGCGGCTCGCGGTCTTGGCCCACGTGGACGATATTCGCTATCGGCTCGCGGCCATGCGCGCCGGCGCGGAGGCGTTGTTGCTGCTCTCCGATCCGGTCGCGGAGCTGGCGGAGCGGGTGGCGGGAATGCTGGGGGTGCGGCCTGAGGAGTCTGTCAGGGTGCTCGTGGTCGACGATCAGCCGGTCGCGGCGCTCTTCGCCTCGCGCGTTCTCCAGGGTGCCGGCATGGTGACGGAGCGTGTCACCAATCCGCTGCAGGTCATGGAGGCGCTGGATCGCTTCGCGCCGGATCTGGTGCTCATGGACCTGCACATGCCGGGCGCCTCGGGGATCGAGCTGACCGGCATCATCCGCAGCCAAGACAGGTTCGCGGAGGTTCCCATCATTTTCCTGTCGTCCGAGCTGGACCCGAGCCTGCAGATGGCCGCGCTGCGGATCGGCGGGGACGACTTCCTCTCCAAGCCCGTGGCGCCGGACCGACTGGTCGAGAGCGTGCGCAATCGCCTCAAGCGCGCTGACGAGCGCAAACGCCGTTGGCAGGGCCCGGACAGCATCGACCCCCTGACGCGGCTGGCGACGCGCGAGTGTCTGCTCAAGCGTTTGGATTGGCTCCTGGGGCAGTCGTATCCGGCGCATTCCGCCGCCAACCCCGTTGCGATCGATGGGCGACGAATGGGCCAGCGGGCCATCGTCTATCTCGACATCATGGGGATCGCGGAGACGCTGGAATTGGCGGCGGCGGAGGTCGCGGCGCACATCCGCCCCGGGGACCTGGCCGCGCGAACCTCTGATCGCTCCATTGCGGTGCTGGTCTGGCGCGAGAGCCACCAGTTGATTGCCGAGTTCGCCCAGAGTCTCGTCTTCGGTGTCGGCAAGCTGCTGGACGAGCGGACCATGGGGGCGGATGTCGGCGGCGGCTGGTATCCCATCACCGGCGCCTGCAAGGATGCCGTGACGCTGCTCTCGCGGGCCGGCAAGGCGGCGCGCTGGTCTTTGCGTGGAGGTTCCGATCAGCTCGGGCGCTACGAGGCGGCGAAGTTGGCCGACGATGCGGAAGACCATCGGCTGAGCATCCTGGAGGCGATTCGCACCCAGCGTTTCGAGATTCTCTACCAGCCCATGATGACCCTCACCGGCGTCGTGGGCGAGCGCTATGAGCTGACGCCGCGCGTCATCGTCGGCGACGGCGAGCTGCTGCCGCCGGCTGAGTTCCTGCCGATCGTGCTCCAGGCGGGGCTCGCAAACCGCTTCGATCGCTGGTTGCTCAGCGCCGGTCTGGACGTGCTCAAGGCGAAGCTCGACGCCGGCGAGCCCGTGCTGCTCTTCATCCACCAGACCTTGCTTGGCCTCGCGAAGGAAGACTGGGTCGATTGGGTGAGGGACCAGATCAATGACCGGGATCTGGTGCGTCTGCGCCCGGTGCTGCAATTCGAGATCGCGGAGGCGGATCAGCGCCTGGAGCTCGCCATCCAGCGCGCCCGTCAGCTCCACAAGCTCGGCATTCGGGTGTGTCTGAATGGCATCGACTTCAGCGAGCGCAGCATGCGCGTGCTGCATGCCGTCCCCTCGGCCTACGTGCGCATCAGCCGCAGCGTCATCCATGGGCCGGATGCGGATTCCATCGCCTGGCTGATTCAATCCATCAAGGCCTGCGGCGCCCGGGTCATCGCGACCGGCGTGGATGGTCCGGCGGCCATCGCGCGGCTCTTTGGCGCGGGTGTGGATCTCATCCAGGGCCCCTATGTTCAACCTCCGTCCGTTGCGATGGATTTCGAGTTCGCCGTGACGGACACCTCGGGCGTCTAGGCGCCTGTCCGACTCAGAAGCGAACGACAGCACCGACACCTGCCACCGCGCGCCTGGAACCAGCGTGAACCCATCCGATTTTCCCAACGAGCGTGACGTCGAGCGCTGTCTGATCCGTGATCGCCACGGGTTGCGAGGGCGTCTGCGGGGACTGCGCCGCCGCGCTGAGGCGGGCCAGCCGTTCGACCAGGGTCTGGCACAGCTCTGGCAATCCGTGCGCGCGTCACAGGCGCTGGTCGAGCGACGCAAGACCCTGGTCCCGGCCATCGACTATCCACCGGAGCTGCCGGTCAGCGAGCGGCGCGAACAGGTGGCGGACCTCATCGCCCGTCACCAGGTGCTGGTGCTCTGTGGCGAGACCGGCTCCGGCAAGTCGACGCAGCTGCCCAAGATCTGCCTGGAGCTGGGGCGCGGCATCCTGGGGCGCATCGGCCACACTCAGCCGCGTCGTATCGCCGCGCGCAGCCTGGCGAGTCGCGTCGCTCAGGAGCTGGGCGTGGAGATGGGCGGCCTGGTCGGCTACAAGGTGCGCTTCCATGATCGGATCCGCCCCGAGACCGCGATCAAGCTGATGACCGACGGCATGCTGCTCGCCGAGATTCAGCATGACCGCTTCCTCACCGAGTACGACACCCTCATCATCGACGAGGCCCACGAGCGCAGCCTCAACATCGACTTCCTGCTTGGCTATTTGCGCGGCATTCTGCCCAAGCGTCCGGACCTCAAGGTTATCGTGACCTCGGCGACCATCGACCCCGAGCGCTTCGCCAAGCACTTTGCCGACGGGCAGGGCACGCCGGCACCCATTATCGAGATCTCCGGGCGCACCTATCCGGTCGAGGTGCGTTATCGCCCGCCGGAGGACGAGAACGCCTCCGAGCGCGACGACGCCATGCAGCAAGCGATCTCCGACGCCGTCGGTGAGCTGGCGCGCGTCGGGGCGGGGGACGTGCTGGTCTTCCTGTCCGGCGAGCGCGAGATCCGCGAGACCGCCGAGACCCTGCGCAAGCAGCATCCGCCCTCGACCGAGATCCTGCCCCTGTTCGCCCGGCAGGGGCCGCGGGAGCAGGCGCGGATCTTCCAATCGCACGGCACCCGGCGCGTGGTGCTCGCCACCAATGTGGCCGAGACCTCGCTCACGGTGCCCGGCATCCGCTACGTGATCGACCCGGGCTTCGCGCGCATCAGCCGCTACAGCCACCGCACCAAGGTCCAGCGCCTCCCGGTCGAGCGCGTCTCCCAGGCCAGCGCCAATCAGCGCCAGGGCCGCTGCGGACGGGTGGCCGCGGGTGTCTGCATCCGGCTCTATACGGAAGACAATTTCCAGTCTCGCGCCGCCTTCACCGAGCCCGAGATCGCGCGGACCAACCTGGCGTCCGTCATCCTGCAGATGAAGCTGCTCGGCTTCGGGGCGATCGAGCGCTTCCCCTTCGTCGATCCGCCCGATTCCAGGCTGGTCTCGGACGGCTACCGGACGCTTGAGGAGCTGGCGGCGATCGACGCCGAGGGCGGACTCACCCCCCTTGGCCGGCAGCTCGCCCGCCTGCCGGTCGACCCGCGCATCGCGCGGATGCTGCTCGCGGCGACCGAGCAGCCGTGTCTCGACGAGGTGCTGATCATCGCCGCCGCGCTGAGCGTGCAGGATCCGCGCGAGCGTCCGCTCGACAAGCAGCAGGCCGCGGACGAGATCCACGCGACCTTCGCCCATCCGGACTCCGACTTTCTCACCTTTCTCAACCTCTGGGACTTCCTTGAGAAGGAACGCAAGGAGCTGTCCCGCAACAAGTTCATCAAGCTCTGCCAGCGGCATTTCCTGTCCTGGAATCGGGTGCAGGAGTGGCATGACATCCACACCCAGCTGCGTGAGCAGATGTTGGAGATGGGCTTTCAGTCATCGACGGCCAGGCACCAGCCACCGGCGGACGGCAAGCCGGCGTCCGACAGCCATGACAAGATCCACCGGGCCTTGCTCGCCGGGCTCCTGAGCAACATCGGCTTCCGCGAGGGCGAGCGGGAATTCCAGGGCGCGCGCAACAGCCGCTTCTTCGTCCATCCAAGCTCGGGACTCTTCGCCAAGCCACCCAAGTGGGTGATGGTGGCCGAGCGGGTCGAGACGACCCGGCAGTACGGTCGCATCGCCGCCAAGATCCAGCCTGCCTGGGTCGAGGGGGCCGCCAGCCACCTGATCCAGCGCAGCTACTCGGAGCCGCACTGGCAGTCGAAATCCGGTCAGGTCGGGGCCTACGAGAAGGTCACCCTCTATGGCGTGACGCTCGTCCCCAAGCGGCGCGTCAATTACGGCCCCATCAATCCGGCCGAGTCGCGCGAGATCTTTCTGCGCTTCGGTTTGGCCGAGGGCGACTTCCAGACCCGGGCGCCATTCTGGCGGCACAACCAGGATCTCATCGAGTATGTCCGCCACCTGGAGGCCAAGTCCCGCCGCCGCGACATCCTGGTCGACGAGGAGGCCATCCATGCCTTCTATGCGCAGCGGGTTCCAAGCGGCATCTACTCGACACCCCAGCTTGAGCAGTGGCTTCGGCAGGCCAGCCGCAAGGATCCCAAGATCCTGCACATGCGCATGTCCGACCTCATGGCGCACGCCGCGGCCGACGTCACCCAGCAGGCCTTCCCGGACAGCCTCCAGGTCGGCGCCACGGCGCTGCCGCTGGAGTATCACTTCGAGCCTGGGCAGGCGGTCGATGGCGTGACCCTGGTGGTCCCGCTGCCGCTCATCAATCAGGTCTCCGCGGACCGGCTCGAGTGGCTGGTGCCCGGTCTCATCGAGGAGCGCATCACGGCCCTGCTGCGCGGCTTGCCCAAGCCGCTGCGCAAGTCCTTCGTGCCGATCCCGGACACGGCGGCCAAGCTGGCGGCGCGTCTCGCGCCCTCGGATCGGCCGCTTCTGCAGGCGCTCGGCGAGGCGCTCAAGGATCTCACCGGCGTTCAGATTCCCGAAGACGCCTGGGACGCGACCGCGGTTCCCGAGCACCTGCGGATGAAGATTCGGCTCGTGGACGAGTCCGGCAAGCGCATCGCCGTCGGCGATGATCCGGTCAGGCTCAAGCGCGAGTTCGCCGATCAGGCCCAGCAGGGTTTCGCGCACATCCCGACCAGTCACCTCGAGCGCGAGGGCCTCACCCGGTGGGATTTCGGCGACCTGCCCGAACACGTCGAGCTGACGCGGGCCGGCATCAAGCTGCGTGGCTTCCCGGCCCTGCTGGATGCCGGCGACAGCGTGGCGATCCAGGTGCTGGACTCCGCGGAGGGCGCGGCAGCGGCGCAGCGCGGCGGGCTTCGACGGCTCTTCATGCTGCACCTGGGTGCGGATCTGCGCCGGCTGCGCAAGGATCTGCCCAATCTCGGCCGCATGCGGCTTCAATATGCCAAGGCGCCCAAGCAGGACGATGCAGGGGCCAAACTGACGGGCAAGGCCCCGACCACCAAGGAGCCGGATCTCGCCGACGAGCTGGTCGCCCTCATCCTGGATCTGACCTTCGCGGAGGGGCTGGCGCCGATCCGTACCCAGCAGGCGTTCGAGGCGCGGCTCGCCGAGCGCAAGGGGCGGCTCTTTGGCATGGCGGCCGAGGTGTGCGCCCTGCTCGACGGGATCCTCGGCGCCTATCAAGGTTTGCGCAAGCGGCTCGCGAACATCACCCAGGTCAACTGGATGCCCTCGGTCATGGACATCCGCGGCCAGCTCGATGCGTTGGTCTTTCGCGGCTTTGCCCAGCAGATTCCCTATGTGCATCTCAAGGACTACCCGCGCTATCTCAAGGCCATCGAGCAGCGCATCGATCGGCTGGCGCACGCCCCGACCCGAGACCGGCAATGGATGACCGAGATCGCCGAGATCCAGCGCCGTTGGAGTGAGCGCGCTCAGGCTGCCCGATCGGCCGGGCGTCAGGATCCGCGGCTCGAGGAGATCCGCTGGCTGCTGGAGGAGCTGCGGGTCTCGCTGTTCGCCCAGCAGCTGGGGACGGCGGGTCCGGTCTCGGTCAAGCGCATCCAGGCGCGCTGGAAGGAGCTGGGGCTTTGAGCCAGCGGCTGGCTGGCTCAAAGTCCCGAACAGAGGCGCGCAGCCTCAATCCGCCTGTGACCCGATCTCCACCATTACCTCGTTGCGCCGCAGGAACCAGGGCGTGAAGGGCGGGTTGTAGCGGGCATACAGGGGGTCGCCGATCGGTTTGAGGCCGGCCTCCTGGACCGCCATCAACAAGATGCGTCGATTCTCCTCGTAGTTGCTCCGGGTCCAGCGCCCGGAGTACCGCCTGACGGCCATGCGTTTGGCGGGCTCTTCGCGCAGCGCGATACGCGGATTATTGGGTGTCGGCAAGGTGTCGAGACGGTATCCGGACGGCATGACGAAGCTGAACACGTAGCTGCCCGCATCGCTTGCGCTGGTCCGCTGGCTGACCGGGGCGGTCATCGGGATCTTCTCGCCCTCGGCGGGGCGCTGATTGACCGGCGCCGTCATCGCCAGCTTGGTCTTGGAGCGGTTGTTGCCGAAGATGTAGTCGGCCAGGATGCCAAAGGCCTGGTTGCCGACGTCCTCGAAGTCGCCCGTCACCTCCGTCTCCGCAACGAGATAGGGCGCGTATTGCCGCAGCTCGAACAGGGGATAGGTGCGCACGACCTCGTACTTTGGCTCTTCGATGGCCATCGCAGTGCCTCCGGCCAGCAGCGCCAAGATCAGGAGACTCTTGAGCGCGATGCGGGCGTTTCTGTGGTTGAGCATTCTCTGGTGGACCTCGCTGAAGATAAGGCGCTGAAGATCAGACGCTAGAGGTAGAGACCGCGACGAGGCGCTGGAGTGTCGCCGCCCGCGACAGCGTCGCGCGAACGCAGGGCTGCGGCTCGGCATCGACCGGTCCTGGTGGGAGCGGCGCCCCGCCGCGACCGGTCGGCCAGAACGGCGCCGCTTACGCTGGGGCGGCGCTCTCAGAGTCATCGCTGCCGACACCGGCAAAGACCTGATAGGCGGGGTTGTCCGTCTCTTCCCAGTAGGGGTAGCCCAGGGTGTCGAGCGAGCGGCGGAACTCGGCCTGGTCGGCGGCCGGGATCTGCGCGCCCATGAGCACGCGGCCATAGGCGGCGCCGTGGTTGCGGTAGTGGAAGAGGCTGATGTTCCAGCGCTTGCCGAGCGCGGTGAGGAAATTGAGCAGGGCGCCCGGGCGCTCGGGGAACTCGAAACGGACCAGGGTCTCCTGCTCGATCCCTGGGGCGTGGCCACCGACCATGAACCGGATGTGCTGCTTGGCGGTCTCGTTGTCCGTCATGTCGAGCACCTTGAAGTCCTTGTCGATGAGGCGGGCGATCAGCTCGGCGCGCTCGTCGTGTCCCTTGGAGAGCTCGATGCCGACGAACACCTGCGCGCGGCGCGCGTCGGCGTAGCGGTAGTTGAACTCGGTGATCTGGCGCTTGCCCAGGGTCTTGCAGAAGGCGAGGAAGCTGCCGGGGCGCTCGGGGATCTCCACCGCCAGCAGGGCCTCGCGATGCTCGCCGAGCTCGGCGCGCTCCGCGACGTGGCGCAGGCGATCGAAGTTGATGTTGGCGCCGCTCTCGATCGCAACCAGATGGGCGCCGCGCGTGCCCGTCTTCTCGACCCAGCGCTTGAGCCCGGCGACGGCCAGGGCGCCGGCGGGCTCGGCGATGCCGCGGGTGTCGTCGAAGATGTCCTTGATGGCGGCGCAGATCTCGTCCGTGCTGACCAGCACCACGTCGTCGACGCGCGCGCGGGCGACCCTGAAGGTCTCCTCCCCGATCAATCGCACCGCCACGCCATCGGCGAAGAGGCCGACCTGCGGCAGGGTCACGCGTTCGCCGGCCGCGAGCGCCGCATGCAGCGTGGGTGCCTCTTCCGGCTCGACGCCGATGATCCTGACCTCGGGGTAGAGCCACTTCACGTAGGCGGCGATGCCGGCGATGAGTCCGCCCCCGCCGACGGGGACGAAGATGGCGTAGGGCGGCCGCGGATGCTGGCGCAGGATCTCCATG
This sequence comes from Thiocystis violacea, assembly GCF_016583565.1. Taxonomy (GTDB): domain Bacteria; phylum Pseudomonadota; class Gammaproteobacteria; order Chromatiales; family Chromatiaceae; genus Thiorhodococcus; species Thiorhodococcus violaceus_A. The sequence continues at coordinate 23,543 of NZ_NRRF01000002.1, forward strand.
CCGATGGTCCCTTGTCCGGCGATCACGTCCGGATCGTCGAAGGGGTGGATGAAGGTCAGACCCCTGTCGGCGACCAGCTCCATGGCGTGCGTGTAGGCCTCGTCATAGGAGTCCCCGTGCAGCACCACCTTGCCGCCATGGGCGCGCACCGAGCGGACTTTGATGCCTGGCGTGGTGCGGGGCATGACGATGGTGGCCTGGATGCCCAGGCGGTTGGCGCCCAGCGCGACGCCCTGGGCGTGGTTGCCAGCGCTGGCGGCGATGACGCCGCGCTCGCGCGCGATCGCCCCGAGGTGGATCAGCTTGTTGTAGGCCCCGCGCAGCTTGAAGGAGAAGACCGGCTGGAGATCTTCGCGCTTCAGGAAGACCTCGTTGCCCAGGCGGGTGGAGAGCTGGGGGGCACGGGTGAGGGGCGTCTCCTGGGCGACGTCGTAGACGCGTGCCTTGAGGATTCGTTCGATGTAGGAATCGGGCATGCGGGGTGATCTCGGGCACGGCGCTATGTTCGGCTATGTTACAGGATTCCGCCTCGGCCCGGCGTGGCCGCCCGCGGCGCGGTGTACGGGATGCGCCCTGTCACGGCGATTGAATGCGACCCGACGGCTTGGTCGGTCTCATGAGCGAGGCCGATGGCTGATTGCGCGCGAGACGATTCGGTCTTTCGCTTGTCTAACCTGCTCGGGCAGGACCCCATGATGAGGGTGCCCAACGCAATCGCGGTGTGCAGCCCTTCTGTGACGACCCTTGTCTCGATTTTGCGACTCGCCCTTTTCACCGGGCCTTGCGGCAGCCATTTGACTGAACGAGTCTCAGGTCCAGATGCCGCCGAAGCGGACGGGCAACGTGCCCCAATCTGGGGCGAACGGGATTGGGCTTGCCTCGCAGTGATCCGCAATCGCTCGAAAGGCGCCCTGACTCAAAGGGCAAGCGCGGTGTTCGAAGGCCGGGTGCCTTGGGGTGCTTGATGCACTAAATCAGTGCGGATTAGCGTTGGGTCGCGCGACACGGGCGCGCGACCGGAGTGCGCGACGATTGAGTGCGGTGTTGCGCCGAGGCCAAACAACGCCGTGGCTTGCTTGTTGCTTAAATTCCGGTGCGACTTGTCTTTTCCCCTCCTCGCCCCGAGCATTTGGATCCTGAATGCGCGTCGCGATCGACGCCGGGTCGGGTGTGAGCATCATCAGCTTCCGAGTGAGGTAATCGAGAAATGTCGATCTTCGAACGCTATCAGGCACGTTATGAAGCCTCCCGCGAGGAGGTGATGAGCCTGAACGAGTATCTGGAGCTCTGTAAAGCCGATCCAACCGCCTACGCCGGCTCGGCGGAGCGGTTGTTGATGGCGATCGGAGAGGCCGAGCTGGTCGATACGCGGGACGACCCTCGGTTGAGTCGGATCTTTCAAAATAAGGTGCTGCGCCGCTATCCCGCCTTCGCCGAGTTCTACGGCATGGAGGAGTCGATCGAGCATCTGGTCTCCTATTTGAAACACGCCTCCCAGGGACTGGAGGAGAAGAAGCAGATCCTCTATCTGCTCGGCCCGGTCGGCGGCGGCAAGTCCTCCCTGGCCGAGAAGCTCAAGGAGCTCATGCAGGAGCGCCCCTTCTACGCCATACATGGCTCGCCCGTGTTCGAGTCACCGCTCAGTCTCTTCTCGCCGGAAGAAGACGGTCCGATCCTCGCAGAGGACTACGGGATCCCCGATCGGTACCTGCGGACCATCATGTCGCCCTGGGCCGTGAAGCGATTGCAGGAGTTCCACGGCGACATCACCAAGTTCAAGGTCGTCAAGCTCTATCCCTCGATCCTCGAGCAGGTGGCGATCGCGAAGACCGAGCCTGGCGACGAGAACAACCAGGACATCTCCTCGCTGGTCGGCAAGGTCGACATCCGCCAGTTGGAGCGATTCGCCCAGCACGACGCCGATGCCTATAGCTACTCCGGCGCGCTTTGCCGGGCCAATCAGGGCCTGATGGAGTTCGTCGAGATGTTCAAGGCGCCGATCAAGGTGCTGCATCCGCTGCTCACGGCGACCCAGGAAGGCAACTACAACGGCACCGAGGGCCTGTCCGCCCTGCCGTTCCAAGGCATCATCCTGGCCCACTCCAATGAGTCGGAATGGCAGACCTTCCGCAACAACAAGAACAACGAGGCCTTTCTCGACCGCGTCTTCATCGTGAAGGTGCCTTATTGCCTGCGGGTGAACGAGGAGGTCCACATCTACGAGAAGCTGTTGCGCAACAGTTCGCTCTCCGAGGCGCCCTGCGCCCCCGGCACGCTCGAAATGATGGCGCGCTTCTCGGTGCTCACGCGTCTGAAGGAGCCGGAGAATTCGAGCATGTTCTCCAAGATGCGTGTCTACAACGGCGAGAACCTCAAGGATACGGATCCCAAGGCCAAGTCGGTGCAGGAGTACCACGACTATGCGGGGGTCGATGAGGGCATGTCCGGCATCTCGACCCGGTTCGCCTTCAAGATCCTGTCGCAGGTCTTCAACTTCGACCACACCGAGGTGGCGGCAAACCCCGTGCACCTGCTCTACATCTTGGAGCGGCAGGTCGCGCGCGAGCAGCTGCCGCCCGATACGCAGGAGCGCTATCTCAGCTATCTCAAGCAATACCTGGCGCCGCGGTATGCGGAGTTCATCGGCAAGGAACTCCAGACCGCTTACCTGGAGTCCTATGCCGAGTACGGTCAGAACATCTTCGACCGCTACGTGATCTACGCCGATTACTGGATCCAGGATCAGGAATACCGCGATCCGGACACCGGCGAGATGATGAACCGCGGGGCCTTGAACGAGGAGCTGGAGAAGATCGAGAAGCCCGCGGGTATCTCCAATCCCAAGGATTTCCGCAACGAGATCGTCAACTTCGTGCTGCGGGCGCGGGCCAATAACGGCGGCGCCAATCCGAAGTGGACCAGCTACGAGAAGCTGCGGGTGGTGATCGAGAAGAAGATGTTCTCCAACACCGAGGATCTGCTGCCGGTCATCTCCTTCAACGCCAAGGCGTCCGTCGACGAGCAGAAGAAGCATGACCAGTTCGTCGACCGCATGACCGATAAGGGTTACACGCCGAAACAGGTCCGTTTGCTGTCGGAGTGGTACCTGCGCGTCCGGAAGTCGCAGTAAGCATCGCACCTTGGGTCGGGTCCGGGGGTCTCTCCATCCCCGGGCCATGGCCGCCCAGTCAATCGCCGATCCTCAGAGAGCGCAGCCTCTATGTCACATTTCATCGACCGGCGCCTGAACGGCAAGAACAAGAGCACGGTCAATCGTCAGCGCTTCTTGAAGCGCTACAAGACCCAGCTCAAGCGCGCCGTCGCAGACGCGGTCAATAAACGCAGCATTACGGATATCGACTCGGGCGAGCGGGTCGGTATCCCGTCCAAGGACATCAGCGAGCCCGTGTTTCACCACGGCCAGGGTGGCACGCGCGACATGGTCCATCCCGGCAACAAGGAGTTCATGCCCGGCGATCGCATCCGCCGACCGGAAGGTGGTGGCCAGGGCTCGGGTCAGGGAAAGGCGGGGAAGGGCGGCAAGGGCGAGGACGACTTCGTCTTCGAACTCTCCCGCGCGGAGTTCATGGACCTGCTCTTCGATGACCTGGAGCTGCCCAATCTGGTGCGCAACCAGCTCATCGGGACGACTGAGTTCAAGACGGTTCGCGCCGGTTATTCGACCCAGGGCGCGCCGACCAATATCGACGTCGTGCGTTCGCTCAAGGGTGCGATCGCGCGGCGCACGGCACTGGGCGCGCCGCTGCGCGGGAAGATCCGCGAGCTGGAGGAGGAGATCCAAGGCTTGCTCGCCTCCGGGCTTGCGGAGGGGCACGCACAAATCCAGGCGCTGCGCGAGGAGATCGATCGCCTCAAGACGCGAATTGCGGCACTGCCCTTCATCGACACCTTCGATCTGCGCTTCCAAAGCTTCGTCAAGCTGCCGGAGCCGACCAGCAAGGCCGTCATGCTCTGCATCATGGACGTCTCCGGCTCCATGGATCAGGTGCGCAAGAACCTGGCCAAGCGCTTCTTCATCCTGCTGTACCTCTTCCTGCAGCGCAATTATGACAAGATCGAGGTCGTCTTCATTCGCCACCACACCATCGCGCAAGAAGTCGACGAGGAAGAATTCTTCTACTCCCGCGAGACGGGCGGCACCGTCGTCTCCAGCGCCTTGAATCTGGCCTATGACATCCTCAAGGCGCGCTACGACCCCGCGGTCTGGAACATCTATGCCGCGCAGGCCTCCGATGGCGACAACTGGGACTCCGACTCCAACGTCTGCCGTGACATCCTTATCGACAAGCTCATGCCCCTGATGCGTTATTACGCCTACGTCGAAATCACACCGCGCCAGCACCAGAGCCTCTGGTATGCCTACCAGGAGGTGATGGCGGCGCACGCGCACTTCGCCATGCAGGAGATCGATGGCGCGGATGGCATCTATCCCGTCTTCAGAGAGCTGTTCAAGAGGCAGGAGGCATGACGAAAAAACTCATCACCGATTCCTCCGAGTGGTCCTTTCCGCTGCTGGAGCGCTTGGATAAAGAGATCGGCCATTTGGCACGGAACGTCTATGGTCTGGATACCTATGCCAATCAGATCGAGGTGATCGGCTCCGAGCAGATGATCGATGCCTATTCATCGGTCGGGCTGCCGATCTACTACCACCATTGGTCATTCGGCAAGCAGTTCGTCTCCACCGAGCAGACCTACAGGCGCGGTCAGATGGGCCTCGCCTATGAGATCGTGATCAACTCCGATCCCTGCATCTCCTATCTCATGGAGGAGAACAGCCTACCCATGCAGGCACTGGTGATCGCGCATGCCTGCTACGGTCACAACAGCTTCTTCAAGGGCAACTATCTCTTTCGCACCTGGACGAGCGCGGACGCCATCATCGATTACCTGGTGTTCGCTCGGAAATACATCGCGCATTGCGAGGAGCGCTACGGGCAGGACGAGGTGGAACTCCTGCTCGATTCCTGTCATGCGCTGATGAATCATGGCGTGGACCGCTACAAGCGTCCCGCGCCGCTCAGCATGGCGGAGGAGCAGCGCCGCCAGCGCGAGCGCGCGACCTATCTGCAGTCCCAGGTGAACGACCTCTGGCGAACCCTGCCCTTGGTCGAGGACTCGGAAGAGGCGCGCCAAGAGGCGCGCTGGCCGGAAGAGCCGCAGGAGAACCTGCTCTATTTCATCGAGAAGAACGCGCCGCTGCTCGAGCCCTGGCAGCGCGAGGTCGTGCGCATCGTGCGCAAGATCGGCCAGTACTTCTATCCGCAGCGCCAGACCCAGGTCATGAACGAAGGCTGGGCGACCTTCTGGCACTACACGCTCATGAATCACCTCTACGACGAGGGCTTCGTCACCGATGGGTTCATGATGGAGTTCCTTCAGTCCCATACCGGCGTCGTCTTTCAGCCGCCCTTCGATGCCTCTTACTATTCCGGCATCAATCCCTATGCGCTCGGCTTCGCCATGATGCGCGACATCCGGCGGATCTGCGAGGCGCCCACGGAGGAGGACCGTTACTGGTTCCCTGACATCGCGGGTGGCGACTGGACGAAGGTGCTGGACTTTGCGATGCGCAACTTCAAGGACGAGAGCTTCATCGCCCAATTCCTCTCGCCGAGTCTGATGCGCGAGTTCCGCCTCTTCTCCATCACGGACGACGATCGCGAGGAGCACCTCGAAGTCACCGCGATCCACGAAGAGCAAGGCTACCGCGCCCTGCGCCAAGCGCTCGCCGAGCAGTACAACCTCGGGACACGCGAGCCCAATATTCAGGTCTTCAACGTCGATCGCCGCGGCGATCGCTCCATGACGCTGCGCCACTTCGTCCACAATCGCCGGCCCTTGGGGGAGACGCACGACGAGATGCTCCGTCATATCCGGCGATTGTGGGGTTTCACGGTGCGTCTCGAGACTGTGGATGCCGAGGGGCGCGTCGAGTTGATTGCAGAGGCTTGACACATCGGCTAGCTTGATGTGCCAGCGCGTTCGGCGTGATGGGCGCGTCTACGCCTTTGGTCCTGCGTGTACTCGACCCACGCATAACGATGACTGTGTCCGTTTGGGGGCGCCCGATGAGATTGTCTGTTTCCTTGAGACTCGTCACCTTACTTCTGACCTTGGTGCCGTTGTCCGGCTACCCGAATGTCCTTCTCACCAGGTCGCTGGATGCCGTCAGTGACGCCGCAACGCCGGCCATCGACGGTGTGCCGCTGCTCTCTGGACGCCTCCTCGCGGATTTCTACGCGCAACGCGGCAATGAGCCAGTGTGGACCGATCCGGGTCGGATCGCCGCCCTGCTGGAGCTGGTCGAAGCGAGCACGGCAGAGGGGTTCGCGCCAGCCGATTTCCACGTCGAGATCCTGCGCAGCGCCGCTAAGGCTGGCTCCGCCGACGCCCAGAGCGATGCCGAGCGCCTGGCGCTCGATCTCAAGCTCTCCGACGCGCTGCTGCGCTATGTGCACCACACCAGGTTCGGCAAGCTCGATCCCGTCGCCGTCGACCGCAAGTGGAACGATCGCGCCCCCGTCCCCTCGGAGCTGCTGATTGCGGACATGCAAGGCGCCTTGGACGCGCCCGACATGGGTCGCTTTCTGGCGGCGCGCATGGACTCACCCTTCTGGTATGAGGATCTCAAGAAGGCCCTGGCGGGCCTGAGCACGATGGCGGACCTGCAGGGTCTGGCGCCCCTGCCCGCGGGGCCGAGCTTGGCGAAGGGGAGTCGCGGCGCGCGGGTCGCCTTGTTGCGTGAGCGCTTACAACTCGCCGGCCACGCGGATGCCGCGCCGCCGCAAGATCTGGAAGTGTTCGACGACAGCCTCGCCGCCGCGGTGATGGAGTTCCAGCGGAAGGTGGGTCTGGCGCCCGACGGCGTGGTTGGACCGCGCACGCTTGCCACCATCAACAACCCGCTCGATCAGCGCAGCGTCCAGCAGGTGCGCATCAACCTCGAGCGCATGCGCTGGCTTTTCAACGACCTGCCGAAGGATTACATCTTCGTGGATATCGCCGACTACATCGGCTATCTGGTGCGCGGCGGTGAGGTCGCCTGGAGCACGCGCGTCATCGTCGGTAGCGAAAAAGATCAGACCCCGATGTTCCGCGACTCAATGGATCACGTCGTCTTCAATCCGACCTGGACCGTCCCGGTCTCGATTCAAAAGAAGATGGGCAACGTGTCCGCCAAATACACGCTCGTCGATCGACGGACTGGCCGCAAGGTGAGCGGCGGCAACGCCGGGGACTATAAGCGCTACCGCGTGGTCCAGAAGCCGGGTCCAGGCAATGCCTTGGGACGGGTGAAGTTCATGTTCCCCAACCGCCATGCGGTCTACCTGCACGACACCTCCAGCCGGGGACTGTTCAGCCGCTCCAGCCGTGCATTGAGTCACGGCTGCGTGCGCGTGCAGAATCCATACAAGCTCGCGGAACTCTTGCTCGGTGACAAGTCTTGGGACCGATCCAAGATCGAGCGCGTCGTTGGGAACAATCAGACCAGATACGTCAACCTTGAGGAAGAACTGCCGGTGCTCCTCTATTACCTCACGGCGCGCGCGAACCAGCAGGGTACGGTGTCCTTTCGGCGTGACATCTACGGCCGAGACGCGGCGCTCAAGGACGCCTTCGCCGAGCCCGTGCTTCGAACGAGGATCGCGTTTCCCGAGCCATCCCCGATCGCCGTCGACGACGCCACTCCGCGTCCAACCGGCGATGCCAAGGGTGATGGGCCGCAGCAGGATCAGGATCCCGATGATGAAGGTTTGGATGTCCAGCCGCCTCAATCCAGTGTACGGCTGACTCAGGCCGACGCGATGGAGAATTGAAGATCGGCCCCTCTCGTTGAGGGGCTTCCGCTCAGCTGAATGCAGTCCGCTTGACGTTCCTTAATTTTTACAAAGAATTGGCTGTCTTTCCTAGGTGTCGGCTCATGTATCAAGTCTGGCTTATGAGCGAGGTCGTCGGTTAAAATCCGCGTACTGCTGATCGCTTCAGCAGCTCAAGCTCAGGCTCGAACACCAAACGACATGTGGAGGAAGCCTTTTGGTTAGCAAACGTATCTGGTTATCACCCTTGGTCCTTGCGGCCTCATTCCTGGCAATGACCGAGGCTCACGCCATCGCCACGGACGGTGTCGCCTCCTACTACGGGGGCCGTTTCCACGGCAGAGTCACGGCCAGCGGCGAACGCTTCGATATGCACGATCTCACCGCGGCCCACCGGACACTGGGTTTTGGAACCCGCGTCATGGTCACCAACAAGTCGAACGGACGCTCGGTCGAGGTCACCATCAACGACCGCGGTCCCTATGTGAAAGGCAGGGCAATCGACTTGTCGAAAGGCGCCGCCAAAGAGCTTGGCATGCTCGGCAAGGGCGTCGCCCGCGTCGAACTCGCGGTGGTCGGCAAAGCCTCTACCGCCGTCGCGCGCAACCCTGAGAAGCTCACCGTGGCCCAAGCCCAGCAGATCATGATCGATCTCTTCTAAGAGCGGGTCCGTCACCGCTATTCAGCTCGCAGCAGAACCGCTTTCAGGCCCGAAGTCGTCGACGTTGGGGGCGTGCCTGGAAGCGGTTTTTTCTTGACTCAGGGAAAACCAGCGACTGATCCTCCGGTCGATCGACCGTCCCCGCGCCTGGGACTGGCTCGGGATCCTTCCTTAGCTTCCCTCGATGCGATCGTAATAGCGTGCGCGATAGAGCAGCCGTGGCGCGGCGCCATCCGTAAAGCCCGTTCGCGTGTGCGGCACGTTGTTGCTCACCAATCCCCAGCCTGATTCGAGCCGTCCCTTGAAGTGCCATGGCGTCTCGCTCTTGAGCATGGCTTTCAGCGAGGTCACGGCCTCGGTCGTGACGGCGTCGTCGCGCCAGCGGATGTTGCGCGCGCGATTGGTGTAGCGCATGTGCAGCTGTCCATCGGAGCGTACCGAGAACACGGGGCCTGACTGGTCCGGTCGCATCTGCTCGCCGTCCACATAGCTCGCCGGGATGGTCATGCACTGCGGATGCATCAAGGCCCGGATGAAGTCGGGGGACTGGTCGCGCACCAGGATGTAGGCGATCTCGTGGTCGAGCAGGGCGTTCTCGCCGCCCGTCTCCGCTGGCTGGACGCAGTGCAGCAGCAGGGCGAGGATCTCGCGCTCTGGGCTGTTGTAATAGCCATCCGTGTGCCAGTCGATCGGACGATTGGAGTAGGGGATGTATTCGCGATGCTGGGCATCGGTCTGCACGGTGAGCGAGGTGATGGCGTCTTCATCCGCGCCGCGATTGTGGTCCAGGCGGTTGAGGCCGAAACGCGCGCCGAGCGCGGCGGGAATGGCCTTGTCCGGGTCGTCTCCCGTGCGGCCGATGTAGATGGCCATGTTGGCGCGCCGGCAGCGCGCGAGGATGGCCTCATGCTCGGCATCCGTCAGACAGCGCGGGTCGGTGATCTCCACCAGCAGGTCGGACAGCTCCGTCGGCGCTTGAGCGAGCTTGCGCTCGCGCCAACGCTCGTAGGCATCCGGGTTGGCGAGATCGAAGGGCGAATCCATCATGTCGGCGGCTCCTATCTGGCGCGGTGCGCCTGTTTTGATCATGCACGTCCAATCCTCCCGGGGTAGGGCGGGCGGCTCGGGTCGAACGGGGAACGCTAATGCGGCTGGCGTCTCGGGGCATTGATGCCCGTCAGTCTCTGGTCACGACGGCGGTTGTGCCGCTGCCGTGTCAGGATTGGATGCGCATCAGGGCGCGGACGCTTGCTAAGATAACCGACAATGACTCACCGATTCGGAGCGAGCCCGCCGCCCATGTCGATGCCTGACCCCGGCTCTACTCAGATCATGCCTGCCGCTGCGCAGACGGCCCGCAAGATTCGACTCGAGCGGATTGAGCTGAAGGTCCTCTCCGGCCCGGACGCCGGTCGCGAGGTCAAACTGGCGCTCGCCGGTGTCACGCTCGGCACCGCATCCGACAACGATGTGATGCTGACGGATCGCACGGTCTCGCGACATCACGCCGAGATCCGCGTGACGCACGACGGCCTGTTGGTCAGCGATCTCGGCTCCACCAATGGGACCTTCCTCAATGGGCTGCGGGTCAATGAGGCCTTTCTGGTGCCGGATTCCGTGCTCTCGCTCGGCTCCACGGAGATGCGCATCCGCACCGGCACCGAGGAGCACCCCTACGAGATCGCGCAAGAGAGCCGCCTCGGCTGCCTGGTGGGCGGCACCGAGCCCATGCGCGAGCTCTATGGGCTGATCAAGGTGGTGGCGCCGACTCCGACCACGGTGCTCATCACCGGCGAGTCCGGCTCGGGCAAGGAAATGGTTGCGAGCACCCTGCATGGGCTGTCGGGGCGATCCGGTCCGCTGGTGGTCTTCGACGCCTCGGTGACGGATCCCGAGATGGTCCGCAACGATCTCTTCGGCCACATCAAGGGGGCCTTCACCGGCGCGACGGGCGCGCGGGACGGGGCCTTTCGCCGCGCCGATGGCGGCACGCTCTTCATCGACGAGATCGGCGAGCTGCCGCTGGACCTGCAGCCGCGACTGCTGCGCGTGCTCGAAAGTAGAGAGGTCGTGCCGGTGGGCTCGGATCAGCCCGTCAAGGTCGATGTGCGCGTGGTTGCGGCCACCCACCGCAATCTGGAGGCGATGGTCGAGTCCGGAGACTTTCGCGCCGACCTCTACTACCGCCTGTCCGTCATCAGTCTGCGGGTTCCGCCGCTGCGCGACATCACGGCCGACGTCCCGCTGCTGGTCCAGAACTTCGCCGACAAAATGGGCATGCCCTGTCGCCTCTCGCCGGAGGCCGAGCGGGCGCTGGGGGGCTACCACTGGCCTGGCAACGTCCGCGAGCTGCGCAACGTGCTGGAGCGCGCCGCGGTCCTCTGCGGCGGTCAGGAGATCCGGCCCGAGCACCTGCGCCTGATGGACGTCGCGGCGGTTCAGCCCGCGGCGCCGGTGGAACCCCTCGCGATTGGGGCAGCCGCCTCCGCCGCGACCTCGCCGGCACAGCTCAAGGCGATGGAGCGGCGGATGATCGGTGAGGCCATGACGCGCAACCGCAACAACAAGACCGCCGTCGCCCGCGAGTTGGGTATCCCGCTCTCGACCCTGAAACGCCGCATCGCCGAGTACGACCTCTGACGGCTCTGTGATTGCCGCGGCTCGCCGCCGTGGGAGCGCCGCCCCGGCGCGACGTCGCCCGGTCGCGGCGAGGCGCCGCTCCCACTGATCGAGACTCCCGAAAATCGCCTCGGTACCCTGGAGCCGGCTGTTTACCGCCTTAAGGCAGACGTAGAAAGACGGCCTCCACCTCCTTGCTGGTGTCCCGTCCCGAGTGTTTGTCGAGCACGTACCATTGCCGCAGGTTGCGCCAGGCTCCCTTGATCTCGGTCTTGCGGCCCGGGTCCAGGACCAGGACTTCGGTGTCGTCGCGCGGCCCGCGGATGCCGGCGATGACCGTGATGTGCCTGACACCATTGACCCAGAGCGGTCCATGGATCCTGAGCCAGCCGAGAATGGCCTCCGGGGTTGGCGACATCGGCGGGACATGGGCGAAACCCATGTCGCGGGCGAACTCCCGGATCTTGGCGTTGGTGATCCCCGTGTTGTCGCTGTAGAGCTTCGACCACTTGGGTGATTCCGAGGGGTCCGGATGGCGCGGGTCGGTCATGCGGGTGCGTTCGCGCTTCCACTGAATCAGCATCTGCGCCGAGGCATACCAGCAGGACATGGTCTTGTCCTGGGCGATGTGCAGATAGGCGGGCACGACATAGTGCAGTTGGATCGGGGGCGTCACGTTCGGCTTGGCGGCGGCGAGTGCGGCCCGGGTCTTGGGGCCGACGATACCGTCGACCGGCGGGCAGGCGCGTGTCTGGAAGGCGCGGACGGCCGCGTCCGTCTTGGGGCCGAAGATGCCGTCGACGACCAGGGGCGGCAGCGGCTTCTGCACCAGGTTGAGCCGCGCCTGAAGATCACGGACGGCGGGGCCGTTGGACCCCCACTTGAGATTCTGCATGGCATCATCCTCCGGTCGCTTATGTTGTGTGCTCGCAGTCGAACAGCATGAACCGGGCCATGGCGCCGCATCGCCGGCAAACCCGCGGTGCGGGCCGCCGTCGGCTGACGCCCCGCCACCCTGTTGCATCGCCACGGATGCGCCTGACCGGCTCGATGTGGACCCTTCGGCTCACTGTGACCCGCTGACGCGAGTCGGGGCGGGCGCGTTAGGCCATGGACCCCGTGGATCGCGACGCGCGCTGTTGAGAGCCTCCTCCTGAGAACCTCCTCCACGCCTTTCGTTCGTCTCGCGGCACGGTTACCCTGTCGCGTTTTCCCTCCTCGCAAGCAGCAAGTGAACGATGTCGCTTTCGTACCTGACGGATCTGGAAACCATCGAACGGGCAATCCCTCCGGCCTATCTGGAGCGGGGGCAGCGCTACGCGCGCAACGGGAATGTGCTCTCCGCCGACCTCGATCAGGCGCGGACGATGGCGATGGGGCGCGTGCTCGGCTCGGCCGGGCGGGTCTATCAGTGCATCGTGCGCTGCTTTCCATCACCGGACGGTGGGCATGGCATCGTGGGGCAGTGCTCCTGCCCCGTCGGGCGCAACTGCAAGCATGTCGCGGCCGTGCTCCTGGTGCTGACCGAGCGGGCGTCCAAGGACGTCAAGCCCCGCCCGATCGGCGAGCGGCTGCCGCTCGATCTTCAGGGCTGGCTCAATCGCGTCGAGCGGCTTGCGAACCAGGTCGAGGCGACCGACACCCCCTACCGCATCCTCTATCTGCTGCAGCAAGACTGGCAGCACGGGCTGCGCGTGACGACTGTCCGTGCCCTGAAGGCGCGTCGGCTGGCGGAAGGGGGCTGGGGCAAACCGCAGGAGTTCAACATCCTGGGTCAGTCGCGCGCCGATTTCGTCACCTCGGAGGATCAGCGCATCATGGCCCTGGTGCAAGCCAGTCCGCATAGCACTGACCTCCCCAAGCAGGCGCGTCTCGACGGGCACACGGGCGGGGACGCGCTGCAGGCCATCGCCCGCAGCGGACGCGGCTATTACCTTCAGACGGAGGGTCCGCCGCTGCGCTTCGCCGGACCACTGCAAGGCGTCCTCGGTTGGCGCCTGGGCGCGGATGCGCAGATGCGCGTGGTGCTGGAATCGGACCGGCCGGGGCTGGTGCTGCTCGCCTTGACCCCGCCCTGGTACCTGGATCCGCAGAGCGGCGACTGCGGCCCCCTGGAGACCGGGTTGGAGGATCGCGAGGCGGCTCTGTTGACGGCCGCGCCCGCGGTGCCGGCCGGGTCGGCCGAGGCGCTGGGTGAGGCGGCGCGGGCGCGGGTCGCGCGACTGCGGCTACCCATGCCCGAGCCGCCCGCGCGCGCGCGGGTGTCGGCGGCCGCGCCGACGCCTTGGCTCTATCTGCGCAGCCAGGATCTGGTTCAGGCGCAGACGACCCGCTACTGGGGCATGCCGGTCGAACCGCAATGGGTCCATGCCGCCTACCTGCGCTTCGATTACCAGGGAACGGTGACCAGTCCGCATGACCCGGCGGCGAGTCTGCAACGTGTCGAGGACGACAAGCTGCTCCTCGTCGAGCGTGACGCGGCGGCCGAGCGTGCCGCGCTCCAACGGCTCCAGCAGCTCGGCTTCAGCCAGTGCACGGACCCGGACGAGGGCTTGGGTCTGCGCCTCGATCTGGCGGATGACGACGCCTGGATCACCCTGGTCGGGCGCGATCTCCCCTGCCTGAGCGCCGATGGCTGGCGCGTCGAGGTGGATCCGGACTTCCAGTTCCGCCTGGCCGATGTCGGCGACTGGGAGATGGAGATCGACCAGCCCGAGGGCGGGCGTTGGCTGGACGTCGCCCTGGGTATCGAGGTGGACGGCGCGCGCGTCGACCTGCTGCCCCTGCTGGTGAAGATGATCCAAACCCAGTCGGGGGGGCTTGCCGCGGCGCAACTCGCCCAGCTCGACGAGGATGCCAGGCTCAGTCTCCGCCTCGATGACGGGCGTCTCATCATGATGCCCGCGCAGCGGCTCAAGCCGATTCTCGCCACCCTGGTGGAGCTCTACGACCCCGAGCGACCGCTGTCCAAGGATGGCCGGGTGCGGCTGTCGCGCATGCAGAGCGCCCAGCTCGCGGAGCTCGAAGAGGGCGACCCGGCGCTGCGCTGGCGTGGCGGCGAGGCGGCGCGTGACTGGGGGCGACGCCTCAAGTCCTTCCAGGGGCTGGTCTCGGTGGAGCCGCCCGCCGGCCTGGCGGCCGAGCTGCGGCCCTATCAGCGCGAGGGACTCGATTGGCTGCAGTTCCTGCGCGAGTACGAACTCGGCGGCATCCTCGCCGATGACATGGGCCTGGGTAAGACGGTGCAAACGCTCGCGCACCTGCTGATCGAGCAGGCGAGCGGGCGCGCCGACCGCCCGAGCCTGGTGGTCGCGCCCACCAGCCTCATGTTCAACTGGCGGCGCGAGGCCCAGCGTTTTACCCCCGCGCTCAAGGTCCTGCTGTTGCATGGCGCCGACCGCCGCAAGCACTTTGGGACCTTCGATCACTATGACCTGGTGCTGACGACCTATCCGCTGCTACCGCGTGATGTCGACATCCTGATCGCGCAAGAGTGGCATCTGCTCATCCTCGACGAGGCTCAGGCGATCAAGAACCCGCGCAGCAAGGCCGCGCAGGCCGTTCGCAGTCTGAACGCCCGCCACCGTCTGTGCCTCACGGGCACGCCGTTGGAGAACCATCTGGGCGAGCTGTGGTCCTTGGTCGACTTTCTCATGCCCGACTTGCTCGGCGACGAGCGCCGTTTCCGCCGACTCTTCCGCAACCCCATCGAGCGCCAGGCGGACGCGGAGCGCGGCGAGCAGCTGCGCCAGCGCATCGCGCCCTTTCTGCTGCGGCGTACCAAGGACGCCGTGGCGGCCGACCTTCCGCCCAAGACCGAAATCCTTCGCGAGGTGCCGCTGGCACAGGATCAGCGCGACCTCTACGAGACCCTGCGGCTCGCGCTGCACGAGCGGGTGCGCACGGAGGTCGAGCGCAAGGGTATGTCGCAGAGCGGCATCATCATCCTGGACGCCTTGCTGAAGCTGCGCCAGGTCTGCTGCGATCCGCGCCTGGTGAGCTTGGAGAGCGCCCGCGCGGTCAAGGGCTCCGCCAAGCTGGAACTGCTCATGACCCTGCTGCCCGAGCTGCTCGACGAGGGGCGTCGGGTGCTGCTCTTCTCCCAGTTCACCAGCATGCTCGACCTCATCCAGGCGGCCCTGCTGGAGACCGGAATGCGCGAGAATCAGGACTTCGTCAAGCTCACCGGCCGCACCCGCAACCGCGCCATCCCCGTCGACCGCTTCCAGGCCGGCGAGGTCCCGCTCTTCCTCATCAGTCTCAAGGCCGGCGGCAGCGGGCTCAACCTCACCGCGGCGGACACCGTCATCCACTATGATCCCTGGTGGAACCCCGCCGCGGAGCGTCAAGCCACCGACCGCGCCCACCGCATCGGGCAAGACAAGCCCGTCTTCGTCTACAAGCTCCTGACCGAGGGCACCGTCGAGCAGCGCGTCGCCGAGCTGCAGGCCCGCAAGCAGGCCCTGGCCGACGCCATGCTCGCCGGAGGAGGCGCCGCCGTGGGCGGCTTGAGCGCCGACGACCTCGACCTGCTGTTCGCGCCCGTCGAGGATCTAGGATGAGGTGTCGAGCCGAGTTGCGCCCCTGCCCTGAGCTTCGGGGTAGCGCCTCGATGTCCCCCGCCAAAAGGTCTTGATCGTGATCGCCGTCCTCTCTGACCAAGCGCTGCAGCGCCTCGTCGACCGCCTGCTGTTCGAGCAGGGCCGGTTCGAGCCGGTCGAACTGCTGCTCGCCGCCGACCTGCTGGCCTATGAAGACTACGAGGCCTGGCGAACGGGCCGCATCGCCGATCTGCAGGGCGCCCTGCGGGCGGCGCCGACCGAGGTTGCCGAGGCACTGCGGCGAGCGGCCGAGTACGCGCGACGCCAGAAGCTGGAGGCCACCAGCCTCGACTATCGCGGCTGGGGCGCCGAGGACAGGCGGCTCGCCATCGGCCCGGACAAGGCCCTGACGGAGGCCAGCTCGCAGCAATGGGCGCCAGCCGCCGACCGCGCGCAGTTCGATCTCTTCCACGATTCGAGCGCGCTGTTGATCGAGGCGGCCATCAGCCGCGCACTCGCCGAGCGGCGCCTCGACGACGCCCGGGAGAAGACCGCACAGCTCATGCGGGAGAATCCGCGTCATCCGCGGTTGAGCGACTTTCTGCGCCTGATCCAGGCGGTCGACGAACTCGGTCGGTACCAGCCGAGCGCGGGGCCGCGCGAGCAGTTGGTCAACCTGGAGGCCGTCGAGCCCGTGGCGCGCGGCGTGCTCGGCCACCTCGCCCGTGACTTTCTCGCGGGCCTGTGGGCCGCGCTTGCCGAGAGACTGGGTGACCGGCCATTCGAGCCGGCCGCCTTCCAGCTCCATGCCAGTCACGCCTGGGCGCGTGCCGGCCGCTGGGAAGCGGTGCGCGCCTCGGTGGAAGCCGCCCCAGCCTGGGGTGATCAGCCTCGACTGCTGACCCTGCATGCCGAGGCCGCGTGGCGACGCCACGATTTGGCAACGGCCCGCCGGGACTGGATGTGGTTGTGTTGGGAGCATCCCGTGGAGGCCGAGCGCGCCCTCGGCTCCGCGAGCTTTCCCGATCCCTGGCTGGCGCGCCTCTGGCGCGGCTTCCGTGACCTGCACGACCCACTGGACACCGAGGATTTCCCGGCCTGGCTGCTCCTGCACGAATCCATCGGGACAGCGCATCTCCCCGCGGACGAGGCGCCGCCCGACGAGCGCGGTGAGGCCTACCGCCTGCTGGACCGTCTCGCCCATGGCGACGGCGATATCGCGCTCCGCCGCCAACTCGATGAGACGCATCCGGCGCTCCTGCGAGCCTTCCTGGCACGGATCTGAGCGTTCAGATCCGTCCTTGACCGCCGCCCGATGAAATCGTCCCCTGACCGATGCACCCGGGCGACCACCGCCTCAGCCAGCGAGATCCGCCTCTGTCACGCCCGGAGCCAGCGGTTTGATGGGCGCGGTGTCGCGCTGTCCGGCGGCGCTGGGTCGGCATCCTCGCCAGTGCTACACTAGAGCGCTTTGCGATCGTCGTCCGAGTGAGCTTAGAGAAGATGCAAGACTTCGTGCCTGGCCAGCGCTGGCTGAGCGAGACTCAGGCCGAGCTGGGTCTTGGTATCGTCATGACCACAGATGGCCGTTGTGTTCAGATCGCCTTTCCGGCAACCGGTGAGACCCGGCTCTATGCGATGCGTGAGGCGCCCCTGGCGCGCGTGGAGCTGGCGCCTGGCGAACGTATCCGTGATCACCAGGGGCGCCGCCTGTGCGTCACCGCCGCCCAGGTCGACGCTGGACTCATCACCTACATTTGCGAGGATCTGGACGGGCGGATCTGCGCCCTGCCGGAGGCCCAGCTGGATGATCGACTGCGGTTCAATCGCCCCCAGCAGCGCCTGCTCTCGGGGCGCATCGACAGCGATCACTGGTTCTCGCTGCGTTACCGCACGTGGCAGCAGGGCATGCGCGAGGCCGGCTCGCCCGCCTTGGGGCTGGTCGGGGCGCGCGTCGCACTCATTCCCCATCAGCTGCACATCGCGGCCGAGGTCGCCGGGCGCGACGCGCCGCGGGTGCTGCTGGCGGACGAGGTCGGGCTCGGCAAGACCATCGAGGCCGGGCTCATCCTCCACCGCATGCTGCTCACCGGCCAGGCGCGCCGCGTCCTCATCGTCACGCCGGAGCCGCTGCTGCATCAGTGGCTGGTGGAGATGCGGCGGCGCTTCAACCTGAGATTCGCGCTCTACGACCGCGAGCGCTTCGACGCCATCACCGACGCCAATCCCTTTCAGGACGAACAGCAGGTGCTCTGCAGTCTGGATCTGATCGCCGGCAACGCGGACGCCGCGCGCGCGGTCCTGGAGGGGCAGTGGGATCTCCTGGTGGTGGACGAGGCCCACCACCTCGCCTGGTCCGAGACCGAGGCGAGCCTGGAGTACGACCTCGTCGAGGCGCTGGCGCAGGTGACGCCTGGCGTCCTGCTGCTCACGGCGACCCCGGAGCAGCTCGGCCGGGCCGGGCATTTCGGCCGGCTGCGACTGCTGGATCCCGACCGCTTCCATGACTACCGCGCCTTTCTCGAGGAAGAGGCGGGATACGCGCCCATTGCGGCGCTTGCCGCCCGATTGCTCGATGACGAACCCCTGAGCGACGCCGATCAGGCATTGTTGGGCAGGCTGCTCGGGGACGTCCAGGGCCAGGCCCGCGAGGACATCCTCGCCCATCTGGTCGATCGCCACGGGACCGGCCGCGTCCTCTTCCGCAACACCCGTGCCTCGATTCCTGGCTTCCCCGAGCGCCAGGTCATTGCGCATCCGCTCCCGGAGCCCGAGGACTATCGGGCGCTGCCGACCGGGGCATTGGGGCGCCTGACGCCAGAGCGTGCCCTCGACTCGGACTGGACGGCGATCGATCCGCGTATCGACTGGCTCATCGAGACGCTGCGCGGCCTGCGTCCGGCCAAGGTGCTGCTGATCTGTGCGCATGCCCAGACCGTGCTCAAGCTGCGCGAAGCCTTGCTGCGCCGGGCCGGCATCTATGCCGCGGTCTTTCACGAGGGCATGGAGATCGTCGAGCGCGATCGCGCCGCCGCCTATTTCGCGGCCGTCGAGGACGGCACGCAGATCCTCATCTGCTCCGAGATCGGCAGCGAGGGGCGCAATTTCCAGTTCGCCCACCACCTGGTGCTCTTCGATCTGCCGCTGGAGCCCGATCTCCTGGAGCAGCGCATCGGTCGGCTCGATCGCATCGGCCAGACCCAGACCATTCGCATCCATGTGCCCTATTTCACCGGCAGCCCCAGTGAGGCGCTCTTCCGCTGGTATGCCGAGGGACTCAACGCCTTCGAGCACAGCTGCCCGGCCGCCGCCGCCGTGCTCGCCGAACAGCGTTCCGCCGTGCTGGATGTGCTGGAGGGACGCGGCGAGGTCGAGCAGCTGATTGCTCAGACGCGCGTCCTGACCGAGCGGCTCAACGCCGAGCTGGCGACCGGGCGCGACCGCCTGCTCGAAATCCACTCGCACAGATCCGCCGCCGACCTCGCCCTGGTCGATGCCATCGAGGAGATCGACGCCAGCCGGGAGGTCGCGGACTACCTCACCCGTTTCTGGGACGCCTTCGGTGTCGAGCACGAGTCCGGGCCGGGCGGTTCGGTCGTCGTCCGCCCCGGGAGCCAGATGCTCCAGGAGCACTTTCCACGGCTGCCGGAGGATGGCCTCACCGCCACCTTCGAGCGCGCCAACGCTTTGGCCCACGAAGACCGCGAGCTCCTGACCTGGGAGCACCCCATGGTCCGCGAGGCCATGGAGCTGCTCACCGCCTCGGATCTGGGGACCTCCGGGCTGATCCTCATCAAGGACCGGCGTTTCAAGCGCGCCAGCCTGCTGCTCGAGCTGCTCTACGTCGCCGAGTGCACCGCGCCGCCCGAGCTGCAGGTTGGCCGTTTCCTTCCCCCGACCCTGGTGCGGCTACTGCTCGACATCGAGGGCAGGGACCATGCGGCCGAGATCCCGCATGCCACGATCAAGGGCGACTGTCTCACGCGCAACTTCAAGCTCGCCAGGTCCGTCATCACATCCCAGGTGCCGCGCCTGACCGTGATGCTGGAGCACGGCGAGCGCCTGGCGCGCAGCCAAGTGCAGCATCTCGAGCAGGAGGCGACGGCACGGATGCACGCCGTGCTGGGGGATGAGCTGGAGCGCCTGGTGGCCCTGTCCAAGGTCAACCCCACGGTGCGTCGCGACGAGATCGAACGGCTCACCCAGCGACGCGAGCGGCTCGTCGACTACCTCGGCAAGACGCACCTGCGCATCGACGCGCTCAGGGTCATGGTCACCACCTGAGCGGACCCGCTCATCATCCCGGCCACCGACGTGGGCGTGTCGTTCCCGCTGCCTCGTCGGTGACTGCAATCCGCATCCCTTGGTTGCACAGGATCCCTTCGGCATCCGACCTGCGTTAGTGAACGGGTCCCGCCAAGTGGTCCTCAACCTGCTCTCCAACGCCATCAAGTACAACCGCGAGCAGGGTGAGCTGGAGGTGCTCAGCGACATGCGCGGCGAGCGCCTGCGGCTGAGCATCCGGGATGCCGGCCGCGGTATCGAGCCTGCCCGCTTGCCCGAGTTCTTCGAGCCCTTCAGCCGGCTCGGGGCCGACCGCTTGGGTGTCGAGGGGACCGGCATCGGTTTCTCGCTGAGCGAGCAGTTGGTCCGCCTCATGGGTGGGGAGATCGGCATGGAGCGCGCGCCTGGGGTCGGCAGCCTCTTCTGGGTCGAGCTCGACTTCGCCGGGGCTGGCGCAGGCCGTCTCCCAGGCGGTCTCGACCTGAATCATCGCGCTCCAGGAGACGCGCTCCACCTCCCCCAGGGCCGACGCCAGCGAGGGGCAGAAGGTCCTGGTCGTGGACGACGACCCGCTCATCCTCCAGATGGTCGGTCTTCTGCTGCGCCAGCTGGGTATCGACACGCTCTTCACGGCACGCAATGGGAACCAGGCGCTCGAGCGGCTGGCGCGTTTTGGCAAGACGATCGATCTCATCTCGGGGGCGGGGATGATGGGCAGGCAACGCGTCGAACGCCGTCAACCTGTTATTCTTAATCACGGACCTCGCCGAGCGTCCCCTCGGTCCGCTGCGAGCGCTGCCCTCTGTCTGACGGACCGCCCGTCGATTGGGACGTCTCGTTGCGTATGGGGTCTGGGAAATCGCAGTACACTCGTCGCTTGACGACAGCCTGGGAAGGTCGGATGGACAACGATCCCGTGCGGTTATCGGAGCCCTCTTCTCTAGCCCCCCTGCTGCGGCCGGCGAGGGCTCCGGCCGCGCCACGCATGCGGCTGAGCCTGGGTGCCAAGATCCTGGTTTTCGCCGTCCTGCTTGCCGTCCTGCCACTCCTGGCCTCCAGTCTCTCCATGGTGTCGGAGACCAGGGACGAGCTGAAGAGCGCCGTCAACGACAGTCTGCTCGCCGAGGTCACTCAGCTGTTGGACCGAATCCAGGGCGCCATGGCCCCGGCCGTGCAGATCCTCTCCGCGCTGGGTGCGGCGCTGGCCGATCCGCAGCTCGACCCCGAGACCAAGCAGGCGATCCTGGCTGCCGGGATCCGCGGCTCGGATGGCCTGGAGGCCCTGCAGCTCCTCGGCGAGGATCTGCGGCCCGCCTTTTTCCTGGCGCCGGCCTTCAAGGAACGGCTCGACCGCGCCGGCCTCGCCCCGGAGCAGGTTGTGGGTCCTGGGGCGGCACCCCTGTCCCTGGGGCCTGACGCCGCCGGGGTCGAGGTCATGGCGCCCTTCAAGCTCGCCGCCGCGGATCTCTGGCTGGTGCCCATCGCGACGCGCGTGCAGATCCCCGGCGCGGACGCGGGCCGGGTGCTGGTCGGCTACCTCGACGTCACTCCGCTGCATGCCTTGCTCGAACGACACGCCTTCGACGCGAACGCGGGGCGATGGCTCCTGGACGCGCGCGGCCAGCCGCTCTTCGCGTTCGCGCCCCAGCCCCTGGTGTCGGAGTTGATGACGCTGCTGACCAAGGCGCAGGCGTCCGGCGCCCGCTCCTTGTTGGTGACGCCCTATCGGGACGACGCCGGCGAGGACATGCTGGGCGCCGTCGGCACCCTTGAGCAGCCGCGCTGGACGCTGGTCGCGACCCTCTCCAGCCGGGAGGCCTACGGCATCGTCCGCCGCATGCTGCGCGACCTCGGCCTCTGGTTGCTGCTGGGGCTGACGGTCGCCGTGCTGGGCGCGCTGCTGCTCGCCTACCGCATCAGCAAGCCGATCCGTGACATGGCCGCGGTGACCGAGCAGGTGGGTGGCGGCGATTTCATGGTGCGTTTCGAGGGGCCCGAGCGCTGCGACGAGATCGGCACCCTGGGGCGCCGGCTCAACCAGATGATCGAGGGGCTGGCCGAGAGCCATCGCCGGCTCGACCGGCAGGCGCACCATGACTTCCTCACCGGTCTGCCGAATCGCCGCTTCATCCTCAAGCATCTCCAGCAGCTGGTCGCGGATCCACAGTGGCGGCAGGCGGGTGTCGCGCTCCTCTTCATCGACCTCGACCGCTTCAAGGCCGTCAACGACAGTCTCGGCCATGCCGTCGGCGATCAGCTGCTCAAGATGGCGGCGAAGCGCCTGGTGGACTGCGTGGATGATGTCTCCACGGTGGCGCGTCTCGGCGGTGACGAGTTCTTGATCGTGCTGTGCGGCCTGCGCGAGGAGGCGGCCATCGCCGCGGTCGCCAGGGCGCTGATCCAGGCCATGAGCGAGCCCTTCCATTTGATGGACTACGAACTCTATGTCGGCGGTACCATCGGCATCAGCCTGGTGCCGGAGGAAGGCGCGGAGGTCGCCGAACTGCTGGATATGTCCGACATGGCGATGTACTGGGGCAAGGAGCGGGGGCGTGGCCACTTCCAATTCTTCAGCGCCGACCTCAAACGCCGGGCCGTCCGCAAGCTCGCGCTGGACAGCCAGCTGCGCAAGGCGCTGGAGCGCGACGAGCTCGAGGTCTACTACCAGCCGCAGGTGGAGCTGGGCCACGGCCGCATCGTCGCCACGGAGGCCCTGATCCGTTGGCCGGATCGCAGGGGCGGTTTCGTCGCCGGTCCGACCGAGTTCATCGCCTTGGCCGAGGAGACCGGGCTCATCGTCCCGATCGGCAACTGGGTCATGGAGCGGGTGTGCCGCCAGGTGCGCGAGTGGCAGCTGGCGGGTCTGCCCACGCTCGACGTCTCCATCAATGTGTCGGCCATGCAGTTCAGGCGGCAGGACTTCTTCGAGCAGGTCTGCCAGACTCTCGAATGCGCCAACCTCGACGCCCGTCATGTCGGGCTGGAGCTGACCGAGGGGGTCTTGCTGGAAGACACGGAGCGCGCCATCCGACTCATGTCGATGCTCAAGGAAATGGGTGTTCAGATCATGATCGACGACTTCGGGACCGGCTACTCCTCCCTGGCCTATCTGCGCCGCTTTCCGCTGGATTACCTCAAGGTGGCTCAGGAGTTCGTCACGGGGATCGGCAGCAATTCCCACGATGCCGCCATCGTGGGCGCGGTGATCGCCCTGGCGAAGAGCCTGGGCTTGAAGATCATTGCCGAGGGTGTGGAGACGGGCGAGCAGCTCGCATTCCTCAGCGAGCGCGATTGCGATCTCATCCAAGGTTTCTACTTCGGCCGTCCGGTCGCCGCGATGCGCTTCCAGGAGCTGGTCAGCGGCGAGGCGCGGCACCAGACGATCATGCCCCGGGCGCGCCAGTCCGGGGGCACCGGCTGACGCCTGCCTTGGGCAGCCTGACAGGATGCACATGACTCAGCATCGGACGCTTCTCCTGCTTTGCCTCCTCTGCTGGCCGCTGACCCAGTGGGTCGCCGCGGCCCCGCCCGAGAGCGTCTCTGTCCTGGTGGAGCCGGGCACCAACCTGCGCACGCTGGCCGAGCGCTATCTGGATGACGCGGATGCCTGGCCCGAGATCCTCCGCGCGAACGGGCTCGACGCGGTCGATCAGCTGCAGCCGGGCACCCAGCTGCGCATTCCGGTCGCGGCCAGTCTCGAACTCGCGCGCGCCCTGACCGAGCTGCGCCAGCTCATCTATCGAGCCACCGCGGCCGGCGCGCTCGTCTTTGCGGACCACATGATCGAGGCGGCCCTCTCGAACCAGGCGGCGGCCGCCAGCGCGCGGAGTGCGGCGACCCTGGAGGAGGCCAGGCAACTGGCGGAGCAGGGGATCCGCGCGGCCAGGAGCGCCCTGACGCTGAGCCTCGCGAATCGGGATCTCGCCGCGCAGGCCGTGCTGGACAGCGCCGGCGGACGGGTCGAGCGGCGCCGCCCGGCCGAGCTGGACTGGAGCGCGATCGCCGTCGATACCCTGCTTGCCGAGGAGGAGCGCCTGCGCACCCTCTCGGCGTCGTTCGCCGTCGTGCGTTTTCGCGACGCCAGCACACTGCGTATGGGCGAGCAGGCTCAGCTGGCGATCCGCCGCTTGCGCGAGGACCGACTGACCCGGCGCGAGGAGGTCGGCGTCATCCTCTACGGTGGCGACGTGCGCGCGCTCATGGGCGCGGGGGCCAGCCGCCAGACGCTCAGTGTGACGGCCGAGGGTGTCGAGACGGCGGCGACGTCCAGGGACTACTGGGTCCAGAAGACGCCGGAGACCACGCGCTTGGCGAACTTCGACGGCGAGCTCGCCATCACGGCCGAGGGCAGTACCGTGACCCTGGGCCGCAACCAGGGAACCCTGGTCGCGCCGAGCAAGCCGCCGCTGGACCCCGTCGATCTGCTGGAGCCCCCCGCGCTGCTTGGTCCCGAGGATGGCGCGGCGCTGTTCGGGATCGAGGCCGAGCTGCGCTGGTCCGAGGTGGCGGGCGCCGCGGCCTACTGGGTGGAAGTGGCGCGCGACCCTGAATTCACCGCGCTGGTCCTGAGCGAAACCCACGTGATGGGGATGCACTTCGCACTCGGGCTGGGTGACGAGGGGCTCTACTACTGGCGCGTCGCCTCGGTCGACCACTCGGGCCTGCCCGGCGCGGCGGCGCCCGCGCGGCACTTCCAGAAGACCCGTGACGAGACGCCGCCCTACCTGCTCGTGCGGCAGCCCGGCGCCGGGCTGCGGACGGACGACCCGGCGCTCGTCGTCGAGGGCCGCACCGAGGTCGGCGCCAGTCTCTCCATCAACGGCGTGGCCGTCCCGTTGGGGCCGGACGGAGAGTATCGCCATACCCTTCAGCTCACGCCGGGCGTCAACCGGGTGGAGTTCGAGGTGCGTGATCGGGCCGGAAACCTGCGTCGGCTGGAGCGTGTCGTCCATCTGCGGCCGCAGGGCGAACTCCCCCTGACGCTGGCGCCGCAGACGCCGCGCGACGCCGCCGGCCAACTGCTCGCGAGCCGGCCCTGGCTGACGCTTGAGGGCCAGGCCCCGCCGGGCTCCGCCGTGCGTGTCACCACCCCCAAGGCGGCTGCCTTCGTCGCTGCCGGGATCGCCGACGCCGCTGGCCGCTTCGGCGTGATGCTGCATCTGGATGCGCCATTGACGCACTTCGAGCTGTCGGCCGAGGGGCCGCAGGGGCAGCGGTATCAGGAGACCTTCGCGGTGGTCTTGGATCGGACGCCACCCCGCATCCGCCTGGACGCCGAGCCGCCGGATCGCAGCGCCGCGACCAGGCTGAGCCTGAGCGGTCAGGTCGAAGACGGCGAACGGCTCTCGCTCGGCGATCGCGAGGTGCAGCTGCAGGCGGGCGGGCGCTTCTCGCTCGATCTCGACCTGCAGCCTGGGGTCAATGACTTGACGCTGATCGCACGCGACCGGGCTGGCAATGCCGTGCGCTGGGAGCGCAGCGTCGTGCTCGACCAGGAGCCGCCTCGACTGGAGACCTATCGTCTGGTCGACGAGCAGCAGGGCGCGCAGTCTGTGCTGCTGGTCGAGATCGAGGCGCGGGACGAGAGCGGGCTGGTCGCCGCGGTGCCCTATCGGATCGAGGCCGGCAGCCTGGTGCGTGAGGGCATCGCCCAACGCTGTGCGGACAGGGTCTGCCACAGGGACAGGCTCGTGCTGCCCGCCGGGCAGGCGCGGCACGCCCGCCTCAGTGCCGTGATTCTGCAGGATTATCTCGGGAATCGTCGTGAGGTTCGGCTGGATGGTCGCGAGGATTAGAGGTCCCTTTCTCTTGGCGCTGGCGCTCTGCGCGAGTGCCCTCCCTGCCGCGCCGGTCCGGCTCGTCACCTTCGGGCCGGAGGCGGCGCCGGGCAAGGGCGACGACGACTACTCCGAAGAGCTCTTCCTGCGGGTGCCGAGCGATCTCACGGGTCCGCTCGATGTCCAGCTCTTCGACCCGGACGTCGGCGGGAGCGAGGACGAGCCCAACGGCAACTGGAATACCCGCACGCGATTCACCCTCTTCGGCGGCGCGGGTGCCGCGCGCACCGGCGGCGGCGAGCGCCTGGCCGAGGCGGTCTTCGGCGAGGATCCGGGCCTCGACGGGCGTTGGCGCCGACTCGCACGCATCGACCCGCGGCAGGGCGACGCGGATGGCGATGTCTCCGTCTTCAGGCTGCTGGTTCAGGGCGTCAGCGGGGACGATGGCAATCTCTACGACATCCAGGTGCGCGCGGCTGGGGATGCGCAGGAGCGTCCAGCGACCGGGGTGGAGATCCTGGACGTCCGCCCGGCGCTCGCGGTCCCGCCGGATCCGACGCGCTTCGCGGAGGCGAGGCTCCAGGTCCCGGTTGGCACCAGGGCGCTCAGCATCCGCGGCTTCGACCTCGACCGTGCCCGCGCCCTCCTGGAGATGCCCTTCGTCGCGGCCAAGACCCTGCGCTCCTCGGGGGACGCGCGCTGGCAGCAGGACGAGATCGAGATCCCCGCCGACGCCTCGCCGCCAGCGGCCGCCGTCCTCATCCGGGGCGGCCGCACCCTCTTCAACGACCTCGTTCTGGAAGTCGCGGACCAGGACGGCCGTCCCCTGGCGTTCCGGCTTCCGGTGCGGATGGTGTCCGAGCCGATTCTGCCGAGACCCAGCATCGACTTCACCTTTCAGCCGGATTGCCGCTCCGTCGCCTTCGATGGCGGCGCTTCCGAGGGCGTGGACGACCACTTGACCGACTACCGCTGGGACTTCGGCGACGGCCGCCAGGGCGCGGGGGCGCGTATCGAGCACGGCTACGACCAGCCAGGTACCTATGAGGTCGCCCTCACGGTCATCGACGATTCGGGGCGGGCGGCCGATCGCGCGCGCACCCGCGCCCAGGTCAAGATCAATCGGCCCCCGCAGGCCGTGCCCGGTCCACGGCGAACGCTCGCGCCCGGTGAGCGGGCGGACTTCGATGCCGGGGCATCGCGCGATCCCGACGGCCGACTCATCGGCTATCGCTGGGACTTCGGCGATGGCAGCGGCGCGGGCGGGCGGGAGGCCAGTCACAGCTACGCCCAGCCCGGCCGCTACCCGGTGACGCTGAGCGCCGAGGATGACGGACCCGGGCCTTGCACCCAGTCGGAGGCCAAGACCCAGGTCTGGGTGAATGCCGCCCCGCTGCCCGAGGCCGGGCCGGATCAGGTCGTGGCGGTCGGCGAGCCGGTGCGCCTCGACGCCGGGGCCAGCCGCGACCCGGATGGCAAGATCCAGGGCTACCGCTGGGACTTCGGGGACGGTGCCGCCGCCGATGGCGCGCGCGTCGAGCACGCCTATGAGCGCCCAGGCCGCTACCAGGTCGTGCTGACGACGACCGACGATGCCGGTGTCGGCAACAGCGAGGCACAGGATCGGCTCGGCGTCTGGGTGAACGCCCCGCCCGTCGCCGCCGCCACGGGTGCGGAGCGCGGCGCCGTCGACGAGCCGCTGAACTTCGACGCCGCCGCCTCCCAGGACCCGGATGGCGCGCTGATCGAGCACCGCTGGGACTTCGGCGACGGCGCGACGGCCGAGGGCGTGACAGTCGTCCACCGCTATGCGGCACCGGGCACCTATGTCGTCACGCTGCGGGTCCGCGACGACTCCGGGGCCAGCTCGGCGGTGGACGAGACCCTGCTGAAGATCGTCGTCAATGATCCGCCGGTCGCGGACGCCGGTCCGGATCAGTGGGTCACCGCGAGCGAGGTCCGCTTCGATGGCGGCGGCTCGCGTGATCCGGATGGCCGGATCCAATCCTGGCGGTGGGACTTCGGCGACGGCGAGAGCGGCGAGGGCGCGACGCCAAGGCACGTCTATGCGGCACCTGGCACCTATGCCGTCAGGCTCAGTGTGACGGACGATTCCGGTACCCCCTCGGCGACGACCGAGGACGGCATGCAGGTCCGCCTCAATGAACGGCCGGTGGCGGATGCCGGACCGGACCAGCTCGGCGTGCCCGGCCAGACGCTGACCTTCGACGGCGCCGGCTCCTTCGATCCGGACGGCCGCCTGGTCGAGTATCGCTGGGACTTCGGCGACGGCTCGGGCGCGAGCGGGGTCCGGGTCACGCATGTCTACGACAGGCCCGGTCGCTACGATGTGGGCCTCGAGGTGCGCGACGACTCGGGCCACGCCACGGCCTTCGCGACGGCGGATGCGCTGGTGCGCATCAACGCGGCGCCCGTCGCCGTCGCCGGGCCAGACCAGCTGGTCGCGCCCGGCGACCCGGTCTGGCTGGATGCGGGCGCTTCCTATGACCCGGACGGTGAGATCCGCTCCGCTGTCTGGCGTCTCGACGACGCCGACCCCATCGCAGCGCCCAAGGCCGAGCTGAGCTTCGACACGCCCGGTGTCGTCACGGCCAGGCTCGAGGTGACGGACGATAGCGGCGCGGCCAACGCACGCAGCCAGGGCGCGCTCAGTATCCGCGTCAACCATCCGCCGAGCGCCGTGCTCGCCCCGCGTATCGACCAATGCGAGCTGCGGGTGCGGCTCGACGGCAGCGACTCCTCCGATCCGGATGCGGATCCGCTGCGCTTTCTCTGGGACTTCGGCGACGCGAGCCCGCCCGGGCACGGCGCGCGGGTCGTCCACCGCTTCGCGCAGGCTGGGCGCTATCCCGTGACCCTGAGGGTGGACGACGGGACCGGGCTCGCGAACGCCACGGACAGCGCGGCAGCGGAGATCTGGATCCACCGCCCGCCGGTCGCCGTCGCCGAGGCGCCCGATCTGGTGTGCGCGGGCGATCTCGTCCTCTTCAACGGCACGCGCTCGCAGGATCCGGACGGCGGCCAGCTGCTCTACGCCTGGGACTTCGGGGACGGCTCATCGGCGCAGACGGTGAGTCCCGTCAAGCGCTATGACGCCGGCGGACACTATGCCGTCACCCTCGGCGTGCAGGACGACTCGGCCCTGTCCTGCAACCGGGCTCAGGCGCGTATCGGCCTGACGGTCGTGGATGCGCCGGTTGCCGTCGCGGGCGAGGACAGGCGTGTCTGCGCGGGTCAGCCGATCACCTTCGACGGCACCGCCTCGCGCGACTTCGACGGCGTCGTCAACGCCTATCAATGGGATTTCGGTGACGGCGAGCAGGGCGGCGGCGCTCAGCCGACCCATCTCTATGCGGGTGCCGGCGACTACCGCGTCACGCTCACCATCACCGGGGATCGGGTCGGGGATTGCAGCAACCGCAACAGCGACCAGCTCCAGGTGCGGGTCCTGCAAGCCCCGCGGGTCGCGATTCGCGGGCCTGTCGCCGTCCCCGTCCAGCACGAACTCGCGCTCCAGGCCGTCCCCGCCGATGACCAGGCGGGCGAGCTGGATCCTGGTCTCTCGGTGCGCTGGGACTTCGGCGACGGCTCGCGGGGCGAGGGCGACAGGGTCACCCATGCCTACGCCACGGCCGGGCGTTATCAGGTCGTACTCAGCGTCGACGACGGCCTCGGTGGGCTCTGCAGTCAGACCCGGCGATTGCATTCCGTCTTGGTGAACGCCCCGCCCGAGGCGGTCGCGGGGCCGGATCTGCAGGTCGCCCAGGGCGAGCCCCTGGTCCTGGACGGTTCCGCCAGCCTGGACCCGGATGGCGTGATCAAGGGCTATCGGTGGGACTTCGGCGACGGCGCGCGGGGCGAGGGGGTTCGGCTCACGCATCGCTACCAGACGCCGGGCGTCTACACCGTCGAGCTGAGTGTGACGGACGACTCCGGGCTCGCCAACGCGGCGGACAGCGATCGGCTGGAGGTCCGGGTGAATGCGCCGCCCGTGCCGCGCATCGCCGTCAGTCCGGCGGCGCCCTGTCCCGACGAGGAGGTCGGCGTGGATGCCGGCGCCTCGACCGACCCGGACGGGAGCCTGACGGCCTGGGTCTGGGACTTCGGCGACGGTGCCCGCTGGGAGGGTGTGCGTGCCGCGCATCGCTATACGCAGCCCGGACGCTACAGCCTCAGCCTCGCGCTATCCGACGACAGCGGGCTCGCGAACGCCACGGCGACGGCCGTGCGCGACATTCAGGTCAATCGGGCGCCGATCGCCGCGATCCGCCGCCCGCTGAGCGCATGCCCCGGCCAGTCGATCGGATTCGACGCCTCGGATTCGCTCGACTCCGACGGCCGCATCACCGGCTACGACTGGCGCTTCGGGGATGGCGACCAGGGTGTCGGCGCCACCGCGACGCACAGCTACGCCGCCGTCGGACGCTATCCCGTCGAGCTGATCGTGACCGATGATTCGGGGAGTGGCTGCGCGCGTGGCCGCGCCCTCGCGGAGGCGGTCGTCAACGCCGCCCCGACGGCGCGGATTCAAGCCTCGTCCGAGGTGGCCTACCTGGACGGCGCCCACGAGGCCATCCAATTCGATGCCACCGCCTCCAGCGACCCGGACGCCGACCCGCTCGTCTACCTCTGGGACTTCGGCGACGGCGGCAGCGGGCGCGGACCCAAGGTCGCCCATCGCTTCACCCAGGCGGGACGCTATCAGGTGACCTTGAGGGTCAGGGACGACTCGGGAACGGACTGCGCGGAGGCCACGGCTCAGACCCAGATCCGCGTCGAAGACGCGCGACCGGCCCCTTGATGCCGACGCCCGCGCTTGAGCCTGCACTCGCCCGCCGCTAGCATGCCGGCCCAACCTCGCATCGCCCGCGTCCGCCACGGAGCACCGCCGACTCGCCATGGATGACACCGCCAAACCGGCCAACCCCGAGATCCGCGACAACTCGGCCGCCCAGCCCGCGCCGGTCGACGCCTTCATCGCCCGCTGGGCCAGTGCCACCGGGACCGAGCGCGCCAACTACCAGCTCTTCCTCACCGAACTCTGCGCCCTGCTGGAGCTGCCTCAGCCCGATCCCGCTCGCGAGGACAATCAGGACAACGCCTATTGCTTCGAGCGCCGCGTCGTCTTCCACCACGGCGACGGCACCCAGAGCCACGGCTTCATCGACCTCTACCGCCGCGCCTGCTACGTCCTTGAGGCCAAACAGTCCGGCCTGCACCTGGACACCCCCGGCTGGGACAAGGCCATGCTGCGCGCGCACGGCCAGGCCGTGCAGTACGTCCGCGCCCTGCCGAGCGAAGAGGGCCGCCCGCCCTTCGTCATCGCCGTGGACGTCGGCCGCAGCATCGAGCTCTACAGCGAGTTCAGCCGCAGCGGCGGGGCCTACATCCCCTTCCCGGACCCGCGCGGCCACCGCATCCGCCTCGCCGACCTGCGCGACGCCGAGATCCGCGCGCGCCTGCGTGCCGTCTGGCTCGACCCGCTCAGCCTGGACCCCAGCCGCCGCGCCGCCCGCGTCACCCGTGAGATCGCCGCGCGCCTGGCGCGGCTCGCCGTCTCGCTGGAAGCGGCCGGACACCCGCCCGAGCTGACCGCCGCCTTCCTCATCCGCTGTCTCTTCACCCTCTTCGCCGAGGACGTGGGCCTCATCAAGCAGGCCGGCTTCACCGAGCTGCTCGCGTCAGTGCGCGACAACCCCGTCCAATTCGTGCCGCTCGCCGAGCACCTGTGGCGCGACATGAACGCCGGCAGCCCCTTCTCGCCGATCCTGCGCGAGCGCGTGCCGCGCTTCAACGGCGGGCTCTTCGCCGACCCCAGCGCCCTGCCGCTGGACCGCGACCAGATCGACCTGCTCATCGAGGCTGGCCGCGCCGACTGGCGCCAGGTCGAGCCCGCCATCTTCGGCACCCTGCTGGAGCGCGCGCTCGACCCCCTGGAGCGGCACAAGCTCGGCGCCCACTACACCCCGCGCGCCTATGTCGAGCGCCTGGTCCTGCCCACCGTCATCGAGCCCCTGCGCGAGGAGTGGACCGCCGTGCAGAGCGCCGCCGTCAGCCTGCACGAGCAGGGCAAGGACGTTGAGGCCGCGCGCCTCGCCCGCGGCTTCCAGGTCCGGCTCGCCAACGTCCGGGTGCTGGATCCCGCCTGCGGCTCCGGCAACTTCCTCTACGTCACCCTGGAGCACCTCAAGCGTCTGGAGGGCGAGGTGCTGGACACCCTGGAATCCCTCGGCGCCGGCCAGACCCTGCTGGACATGGAAGGCGTCAGCGTCGACCCGCATCAGCTCCTCGGGCTGGAGCTCAACCCGCGCGCCGCCACCATCGCCGAGATGGTCCTCTGGATCGGCTACCTGCAATGGCACGTGCGCACCCACGGCAGCGTCCACCCGCCCGAGCCCATCATCCGCGACTTCCGCAACATCCAGTGCCGCGACGCCGTGCTCGCCTACGACCGCATGGAATGGGTGACGGACGCGACCGGCCAGCCCGTCTCGCGCTGGGACGGTCGGACCATGAAGACTCATCCCATTACCGGCGAGCCGGTGCCGGACGAGACCGCGCGGACGCCGCTGGAGCGCTATGTCAATCCGCGCCGGGCCGAGTGGCCGGAGGCGGATTTCGTGGTGGGGAATCCGCCGTTTATTGGCGCCTCCAACATGCGCCGTGCCTTGGGTGACGGCTATGTGGACGCGCTGCGCGGGGTGCGGTCGGAAGTTCCCGAGTCCGCCGACTACGTCATGTATTGGTGGGACCAGGCGGCCGGGCTGGCCCGCGCCGCACAGATTCGCCGCTTTGGCTTCATCACCACCAACAGCCTACGCCAGACCTTCAATCGGCGGGTGCTTGAGCGGCATCTGACCGCCGCCGAGCCGCTCTCGCTGCTCTACGCCGTGCCGGATCATCCCTGGGTGGACGCCGCCGACGGCGCGGCGGTGCGCATCGGCATGACGGTCGGCCAGGCGGGCGAGCTGCACGGTTTGCTCGACCGGGTAACGGCGGAGCGCGGCGGTCAGGGCGAGGGGTTGGATGTGGATCTGGAGCGGACGGCGGGATTTATCCACGCCGATCTGCGGATTGGGGCCAATGTCACCGCCGCGCTGCCGCTGCGGGCCAATCAGGGCATCAGTTCGC
Organism: Thiocystis violacea; assembly: GCF_016583565.1. Classification (GTDB taxonomy): domain Bacteria; phylum Pseudomonadota; class Gammaproteobacteria; order Chromatiales; family Chromatiaceae; genus Thiorhodococcus; species Thiorhodococcus violaceus_A. Next base: position 56,418 of record NZ_NRRF01000002.1, read on the forward strand.
CCGGCGTCAAGCTGCATGGCGCCGGCTTCATCGTCACGCGCGAGGAGGCCGCCTCGCTGGGGCTCGGCCGGCTGCTAGGGCTGGAACGGCACATTCGCGCCTATCTTAACGGTCGCGATCTGACCCAGAGTCCGCGCGGGGTCATGGTCATCGACCTCTTCGGACTTGCCGCCGAGGAGGTCCGGGTACGTTACCCCGAGGTCTATCAGTGGGTGCTGGAGCGGGTGAAGCCGGAGCGGGATGCAAACAACCGAGCCGCCTATCGAGAGAACTGGTGGGTCTTTGGCGAGCCGCGCAATGATTTCCGCCCCACGCTGGTCGGGCTGCCGCGTTACATCGCCACGGTCGAGACCGCCAAGCACCGCACGTTCGTCTTCCTCGACCAGTCCATCCTGCCCGACAACAAGCTGATCGCCATCGCCCTTTCCGGCGCCTGGAAGCTGGGTGTGCTATCCAGCCGAATCCATGTCTTCTGGGCGCTTGCGACCGGCAGCCGTCTTGGCGTCGGCAACGACCCTGTATACGTCAAAACCCGCTGCTTCGAGACCTTCCCCTTCCCCGACGCCTCCGAACCCATCAAGTCCCGCATCCGCCAGCTCGGCGAAGACCTCGACGCCCACCGCAAACAGCGTCAGGCCCTGCATCCGGACCTGACCATGACCGGGATGTACAACGTCCTCGACCGTCTGCGCCGGGGCGAGCCGCTGACCGCCAAGGAAAAGACCATCCACGCGCAGGGCCTGGTCGCCGTGCTCCGCCAGCTCCACGACGAGCTGGACGCGGCCGTGCTCGACGCCTACGGCTGGTCCGACCTGACCGACGCCCTGCTCGGCGCCGCGCCGGGCAGCGAGGCCGCGGCCGAGGTGGAAGAGGGCATCCTGCAACGCCTGGTCGCGCTCAACGCCGAGCGCGCGGCCGAGGAGCGGCGCGGCCTGGTCCGCTGGCTGCGCCCGGAATTCCAGCGTCCGAGCCAGGGCGCGGAGGAGGCCGGCGCGGCCGGACAGGAGGCCGTGCCGCCGATCGTACCCGCCGCCGCCGGTCCCAAGCCCGCCTGGCCCAAGACCCTGCCGGAGCAGTTCCAGGCCCTGCGCGCGGCCCTGACCGCCAGTCCCGGCCCCGCCACCCCCGTCGAGCTGGCCAAGCGGTTCACCCGCGCCCCCAAGGCCAAGGTCGCCGAGCTGCTCGACACCCTCGCCAGCCTCGGCCACGCCCGCTGCCTGGACGACGGCCGCTACCTCCCTGGCTGAGCAAACAAAAGCGCTGGATCGCGTGGGATGGGCAAAGCCCGCGCGATGAGTGTTCTTGTCGGCGTCGAGCGTTCACGGGCGTGCCCATCCTCTCAACGCCGAGCCTTGCAAGATGGGCACGTCCGACCAGCGTCGCGGCCGCCTGCGGGGTCGGAGCGCGGACTTTGCCCATCCTACCGGCCGAGCAAACACAAGGGCTGGATCGCGTAGGATGGGCAAAGCCCGCGCGATGAGTGTTCTTGCTGGCGTCGAGCGTTTACGGGCGTGCCCATCCTCTCAACGCCGAGCCTTGCAAGATGGGCACGTCCGACCAGCGTCGCGGCCGCCTGCGGGGTCGGAGCGCGGACTTTGCCCATCCTACCGGCCGAGTAAACACAAGGGCTGGATCGCGTGGGATGGGCAAGGCCCGTGCGTTGAGCTTTCACGGGCGTGCCCATCGTCGTCTGAGCGCGCCGTCAGTCGCCCGCGACCATCACGCGGTTGCGTCCCCGGTCCTTGGCCTCGTAGAGGGCGGCGTCGGCCGCCTTGATGAGGTCGCGGGTGGAGGTGGTCTCGTCCGGCAGGATCTCCGCCACGCCCAGGCTGACGGTGATGCAGTCGGAGGTCGGTGAGGTCGGGTGTGGGATCCGCAGCGACTCAATGTCCTCGCGGATGCGCTCGGCGATGGCGGCGGCGTCGCTCAACTGGGTGTTCGGCAGGATGAAGGCGAACTCCTCGCCGCCGATCCGCGCGGCGAGGTCGCCCGGGCGCCGGGCGGCCGTGGCCATGGACTCCGCTACCTTCCTGAGACACTGGTCTCCGCCCGGGTGCCCGAGATGATCGTTGTAGCGTTTGAAGTAGTCGATGTCGGCGATCGCCATGGACAGCGGGGTCCGCGTGCGTGCGGCGCGCTTCCACTCGTTGGCGAGCGCCTCCTCGAAGAGGCGGCGGTTGGCGATGCCGGTCAGGCTGTCGATCCTGGCCAGCATGGCCTGCTGCTGCTTCTCTTCGATCGACGAGAGGAGCTTGAGCCGCAGCTCGATGGACTCGCGCAGGATATGGCTGAACTGACTCGAGGAGACGAGCATGGCGACCATGAAGATCAGGAAGAGGACCGCCATGGTCAGTGAGACGCGGTCTCCCTCGGCGATCAGCCTCAGGATGATGGGCAGGCTCACCGGAATGGCGAAGAGCTGGAACGCCGGGGTCAGAGCGGAGAGGAGCGGCAGGGCGCCGGCGATCATGCCGCCGAGCGCGAAGGCGAGGAAGATCTGGTGCAATTGGGATGTGGGGTGGAAAAGGGCGATGCCGGCGGCCCCCCACAGGATCCCGGAGCCCAGTGCGCCGATCAGGAAGAGGGATCCCCATTCGGTTTCGTGCGTCTGCTGCCTGAGACGCGGGTCGCGAAAGCGGCGCAGTAGGGCGTAGCGCGCCAGGGTGACCGCGTAGATGGCTGCGATCCACAGCAGCAGTTTGCGACCGTCGATATCGCCATAAAAGATGAGGACCAGAACCAGGCCGTTGACGAGGTTCACCGCCAGCGAGGTGCCAAGCTGCTGGTAGGCATGCTCGATCTGCAGTGCCAGCACCTTCCTGGTCAGCGCTGTCCTGGGCATTGGCAGCAGGTCGATCATCCGCGGATGCGCCTTCGCACGGCATCGGCCCGGCGATTCCGGTGGGCTTCGAGGGGGGGCTGTTCTGTTTCCCGTGCCGAGCATCGCGTCTGATTCCGCAAGCGCGGGGGTCGCTCCTCGATCCTAGGCAGGGCTGTGGTGGCAGGGTGCCGGAACCCGATTTCGGCTTGCCATCCACTCCCAACCCCGTTGCACCCTGGGTGCGAAGGCCCTTGGCGCCAAGCTCTGCTCCGAGCGCCGGCCGAGGTCTCCCGCAAAGGCCGGTTAACGGGCCTGGCGATAGCTGTCCATCTCTTCCAGCGAGAGCTGTCGGGCCTCCTCTTCGAGCATGACCGGGATGTCGTCGCGGATGGGGTAGGCGAGCTGGGCCGACAGCGAGATGAGCTCGCCCCGGTCCTTGTCGAAGATCAGTGGACCCTTGGTCACCGGGCAGACCAGGATGTCGAGCAGTTTCTTGTCCAGCATGGGTTGATTGCTCCGCAGAGAGATCTATGTCGAATGAGGCGAGAGTGTAACTCCCTGGCAGTGCGCTGGGTATCGCGACCGGCGCCGGGTCGCATCCGCTGTTGGAATCAGGATGCAGGAGATGATGCCACACCCCGAGTCTCGGACCCGAAACCGCTGCCGCCGTGGTTGCCTGGCCGCGGTCGCGATTGCAGTGGTCGCCCTGGCGAGCATCCTGACGGCGCTCTGGCACCTGACGGCGGCGACGCGGGGGTTGGAGATCACGCATCTGCGAGCCGGTCCCGTCCCCATCACCCTCTATCGTCCGGCTAGCACGGCGCCCGCGCCCGTGGTGGTGGTCGCCCATGGATTCGCCGGCTCTCAGCAGCTGATGCAGCCCTATGCCATCACCCTGGCGAGGAACGGCTACATCGTGGCGACCTTCGATTTCGCCGGTCACGGTCGCAATGCCGCCCCCTTCGTCGCCAGCCTCATGGATCAGGAGCGGCGTCTGCGCGTTCTGCTCGATGGACTGGAGCCGACGGTGGCGCTGGCACTGGCGCAGCCGGGCGCCGACGGGCGGCTCGCACTCGTCGGCCACTCCATGGCGGCGGACGTGCTGGCGCGCTACGCCCAGGCCCATCTTGGGCAGGTCTCGGCGTTGGTGCTGCTGTCACCCTATCTGTCGAAGGAGACGCGGACCGACAACCTGCGCAATCTGCTGCTCATCTACGGCGGTCTGGAGCCGGAGATGCTGCATCGGCAGGGGATCGAGGTGCTGGCGGGGGCCGGGGGTGAGGCGCCACAGGCGGGGCCGATCTACGGCAGCCTTGCCGATGGCAGCGCGCGCCGGCTGCTGCTCGCGGAGGGTGTCGAGCACATCGGCGTGCTCTATGCCGCGGAAGGACTCGCGGCGACGCTCGATTGGCTGAACCAGACCTTCGGTCGCAGCGGGAGCGGCTTCATCGACAAGCCTGGTCCCTGGCTCGGCCTGCTCTATCTTGGGCTGGTGGCGCTGGCCTGGCCCCTGTCGCGACTGCTGCCGGAGGTCGCGGCGCGGCCGCTCGGCGCCGGTCTGGGCTGGCGACGCCTGCTCCCGGCGGCGTTGCTTCCCGCAGTGCTGACCCCGTTGATCCTCTGGAAGCTGCCGACCGACTTCTTGCCGGTCCTGATCGGGGACTATCTGGCCCTCCATTTCGCCGTCTACGGCCTCCTCACCTGGCTGGCGCTCTGGTTGATGCGCGGGCGGGGCGGGCAGCCGAACCCGGTGTCTGCCGGGATCCATTGGCGCCGCTTGGCGTTGGGCGCGGCGGCGACTGCCATTTACTTCACGCTGGTCTTCGGTCTGGCGACGGATCATTTCGTGACCGCCCTGCTGCCGGGACCGGAACGCACCTGGGTGGTGTTGGCCATGCTGGCGGGGACGCTGAGCTACTTCACCGCGGACGAATGGCTCACCAGGGGGGAGGGCGCTGCCCGCGGCGCCTATGCCTTCACGAAGCTGCTCTTTCTCCTCTCCCTGCTGCTGGCCGTCGGCCTGAATCTCAATGAGCTGTTCTTCCTGATCATCATCGTGCCGGCGATTCTCGTCCTATTCTTCGTCTACGGTGTGATGAGCGGCTGGGTGTATCGCCGCGCCAAGCATCCCTGGGTCAGCGCCATTGCGCTCGCCGTGGCCTTCGCAACGGCGACCGCCGTGACCTTTCCCCTGGTCGGTGGCGCGTGACCCGGTCATTAGGTCAATCTTGTCCGGAGACAGAAAAGTTGATCGGGCTCAATCTACATTCGCGTCGCGGTTTAGCGTAATATCAGACACTGGTTGCGGTTTGCTTGAGCTGTGGAGGTTATCACGGCCTGTGTTCGCAGCCTCACGCCTGAAGGACACTGTTTCCCGAGAAAAAAGGACGGCGCGTTTCCTCTGCGGGAGACAAGAAGAAAGTGCCTTGGCCGCTGTCCACCGACCGACTTGGAGGAGTATCGAAGATGGTCGCTTTTGCGCAATTGCATGCACAGAATCACAAGATTACCGAGTTGTCGAACGTCTTTCTCTATCTCGTGCGCGAGCGTTCGATGTGCGACACCGATGTCGCCTGTGACGTTTTCTTCGACCTGACGAATCGGGTACGCGAACATATGGAGCTTGTGGACCGCGATATCTGCGGCCAGCTGATCTCGTACCCGGATCAGGCGGTGAAGAACACCGCCAACCGTTTCCTGTCCGGCTCCACCGAGATCAAGCGGATCTTCGGCGCCTACGTGAAGGAATGGTGCTCGCAGAAACGCCACGCGCTGACCATCAGCGACTACTCGTCATTCCTGCAGGATACCGAGCAGATGTTCGCCTTGGTGATGGATCGGATCCAGCGCGAGACCGAGCACCTCTATCCCTTGCTGCGCAAGCTCGAAGGCGACGACAAGCAGGTTGCCTGACCCCCCGTGCCGCGAGGGATGGGCAAGGTCCGCGCGCTGATGCCGAGTTGGCGTGCCGTTCGATGACGGGCCTGCCCATCGTTCCTGCTCGGTGGCTCGCGGGATGGGCGTGTCTGGCAAACCGAGCGGCAAGATTTGGGCCGCTAGGGAACTGTCTATCTTCTACGTCCTGATTTGAGCCTGGTGACGAAGCTCCGGCTTCGTCGCTCGCGAGACGAAGCTCCGCTTCGCGAACCCGAGGATCAGCGACTGGATCGACTCAAGCAAGGGCCGGAAGCCGCCGACATCGTGAAGCAGAGCTTCATCGCTGAGGTCACGAAGCTGGAGCTTCGTGACCAGAAAGGGGGGAAGCCGTTGATGGACAGTTCCTAAGCGCGGACTTTGCCCATCCTGCGTCCGCTAGGTTCGACGTCCTCTCTCCACGGATCCGGCCTTAGGCGCCCATTTCCACGCGTGCGGCGTCCTCGCCGGGATGCGCATGGCACCATTCGACCGGACTCACACCCAGCACGGCATCGGCGTCGACCCGGCAGCCGACGACGCCCTCGAGCGAGGGTAGCTCGAACATCGGCCGCTGCAGTAGCGCCTCCAAAACACTCCGCAGACCGCGGGCGCCCGTGCCGCGCTCGATGGCCTTGTGCGCGATCGCGGTGAGCGCCTCGGCCGAGAACGCCAGCTCGACGCCCTCGAAGCTGAACAGCTGTTGGTACTGGCGTACCAGCGCATTCTTGGGCTCGGTGAGGATGCGCACCAGCGCCGCCTCGTCCAGGTCGTGCAGACCGACGATGACCGGGAAGCGGCCGATGAACTCGGGGATGAGTCCGAATTGGCGCAGGTCGTTCGGGTGCGTGTCGCGGTAGAGATCCGGGTCGCGCCCGTCCGATCCGGCATCCGAGGCCACATTGGCGTGGAAGCCGATCCCGCATCCACCTTCCCGGCGGCGTCGGCTGAGGATCTTCTCCAGCCCGGCGAAGGCGCCGCCTACCACGAAGAGGATATTGCGCGTGTCGATGAGCATGGGCTCGCTGGCGTCCTTGCGGCCCTTGGGGCTGAGTTTGACCTGCGTGCCCTCCACCAGCTTGAGCAGCGCCTGCTGGACTCCCTCGCCGGAGACGTCGCGGGTTCCGTGCGCCGTCTCGCCCTGCCGCGCCAGCTTGTCGACCTCGTCGATGTAGACCATGCCCCATTCGGCGACCTCGCGGTTGCCGCTGGAGGCGTCCAGGAGACGGGCGAGGATGCTCTCGACGTCCTCCCCGACGTAGCCGGCCTGCGTCAGCGTGGTGGCGTCCGCGACCACGAAGGGAACGCCGACGATGCGGGCCAGGGTGCTCGCCAGCAGGGTCTTGCCGGTGCCTGATGGGCCTAGGAGCAGGATGTTCGACTTGTCGATCTCGACGCGATCGTCGTCCTCGAGGGTGCGCTTGGGGTGCTTGGCCTCGACGGCGAGGCGCTTGTAGTGGTTGTAGACGGCGACCGAGAGGGTTTCCTTGGCGGCCTCCTGGCCGATGACATAGCGGTCCAGATGCTCCTTGATCTGCAGCGGCTTGGGCGGTGACTTGAGCGGCCCGCTCAGCGCCCGCGCGCGCCCCCAGCTGCTGACGACCTGGTGTGCCAGCGAGACGCAGGCCTCGCAGATGTGGCCTTCGATGCCCGCGATGAGCGGGGTCTCCGGGGCTTGCGGCGCGCCGCAGAAGGAGCAGGTGTGGACCTTGTCGTTCATGCCGTCGAGCCCTCCGTTCGGGGTGGTGCCTGTTGTCTGAGCTCGGCGATCCAGCGCTTCTGGCAGTCCCGGCGCTGGCGTGCGTCCAGGATCGAGCGGATCTTCTCCCGCGCCTGCTCGAAGCTGACCGTGGTGGCTGGCTCGACCCTTTCACACAGCAGCAGATGGAAGCCGATCTCGGACTCCACGACCTGGCTGATCTCGCCCGGCGCGAGTGCGAAGAGCACGGCATCCAGCTCGGGATAGAGCTGGCCGCGCGGCAGGGTGCCGAGCTCGCCCCGCTGCATTGCCGTGGGGCACTCGGAGTGCTGTTGCGCTAGCGCGCCGAAGTCCTGGGGGCGCTGGGCGAGTTCGGCCGCGACCCGCTCCATCCGCTCGCGTGCCGCCGCGCGGCTGTTTTCGGCGTACGCGTCGTTGATGGTCACCAGGATATGGCGCGCGGTGCGCCGCTCCGGTGCGTCGAAACGCTCGATATGAAGCTCGTAGAAGAGCCGCTCGTCGACCTCGCTGACGGGCTGCGCGCTGGCGCCGATGCGCTGCATGACCGCGTCGAACATCAGCTCGCGGCGCAGTGCGCGGCGCAGTGTCTCTGGATCCAGGCCGTTGTTGGCGAGCTCGCTGGCGAAGGTGGCCTCGTCGGGGTAGCGCCCGCGGATCTCGGCGACGGCCGCGTCGAGCCTCCGCTCGGGGATGAGCGTATCTCGCGCCTCGCTGGTCGAGAGGACGAGGCTCTCGAGGTCGAAGGTCTGTCGCGCCTGCTGCTCCACTTGACGCATCTGGGGCGCGTCCAGCGCATCCAGACCGCTCTGGAAGCGCTCGGTTGCGGCGCGCAGGAGGTGATAGCGGTACTCGGAGCTGGGCTCCTGGGGGCTGGAGTGCGAGAGGCTCATGGTCATGATGCAGGGCTGGTGTCTGTCGTCGTGTCCAGGCTGGCTGTCGAGTCCGAGGTGTCGGCGTGCGCCGACTCCGCCTCGGTGAGCGCCGTTTCCGGGACGACGAGTGTGTTGCGATCGGGGAAATGGACGTGGTAGGCGACGCCGCCGGGGTGATCGCGCAGGACCCGAATCACCTCGCCGACCTCTCCCGTCTGGACCATGACCCGCCCCTCGATGCCGAGCGGCTGCCGTGTCGCGACCAGGTCGCGAAATTCGAAACGACTTGGGGTCCAGGGGGCGTCCGCCGGCTGGAGCTCTTCCTCGCGGCAACCGACGATGCGGTCGCTGTCGAGGAAGTGCACCGAGTAGATGATCTGGTCCTGCAGGAAGGTGCCGACGTCCTTCACATAGCCGGTGCTGCCCCGGCGGATCAGGAGGGTGCCCGTCGGCTCGCCCGGAAAGGTCCCGTCGTTGCGCAGGTTGCGCAGGACGCGGACCTGGTCGCCGTAGTCATACTGGGGGCGCATGGGGCACTTGCTCCATGAGGTCGGTGAGCGGGATCGCGACCGTCTTGGGGTCGTTCATGTGGAAGACGCGGAACACCTTCTCGGTCGCGGCGTCGGAGGCGACGAAGTCCTGATAGGCCGCCTTGAGCAGATCCGCGTGCACGGCCCACTTCGCCTGCGCGCTGTCCGGCATCTCCTCGACCTGCCCGAGATAGTCATGGAAGCGCTGCAGGATGTGCAGACGATTGACCTGCACGATACTGGGCTCGTACTGGATGCCAAAGTAGTCGAGGAAGTCCTCGGCGCTGGACAGTTCGCTCATGTCGAGTTCGAAATCGTCGTCGGTCATGGTCGTCTCCGGGGGTTGGGGGAAGTTGTCAGTTGTCAGTTTTCAGCGCCGTAGGGTGGACGAGCGATAGCGAAGTCCGCCAGGCCCGCCTTGCCGAGTTGTCCGCGTCCGGGGCTCAGCGTCCGAGGAAGCGCACATTGCCGCCGACCTCGGCGATCTGCTCCTCGGCGACGGCGCTGCGCGCCATGGCGAGCAGTTCGTTGATGCCGAGGCGGTCGCTGGTATCGACCTCGGCGAGCTTCTCGAAACGCGTCAGCGCCTCCGCCGAGCGACCCAGGCGCATCAAGAGGTAGCCCGCGCCCTTGAGCGCGAGCAGCAGGAAGCGCGTCAGCGACATGGAGACCTGGACGGAGCGGCCCAGGTCGGCCTCGGTCAGCGCCCGCCAATCGATCGGGATCCGCAGACGCTCGGCGCTGATGGCGATGGCGCGGTCGGCGGTGATCAGGGCCTCCTGATAGCGGTGGCGGTAATAGAAGTAGCGATAGAGCGCGACCAGGACGGTCAAGTGCTCGGGCTCCAGGAAGTAGGCGTGGAGCAGGCTCAGTTCGGCGCCGGGCTCGCCATAGCGGTGCGCGGCGTCGGCGAGCAGCGACTCGACCTCCGGGCTGACCGGCTCGTCGAAGTACATGTCCTCGCCGCTGAAGTCGAGAAGGTCCATGGGATCAGGCCTCCCCTAGCGCGGTGCGTTGGTCGGGCGGCTCGCACACCTGGATGGCGTCGCAGCTGCCGCATTCGTCCTCGTGCTCGGTTCCGCCGGGCAGGCAGCCATGGATGCCGGCCGCTTGTTCGAGGTGGCGGATACGCTCCAGGAGGCAGGAGATGGCCCCGGCGACCGGGTCTGGCATCAGGTGGTGGTCGAGGTCGATGCCATGGGGGTTGGGGTTGCGCGACTGGCGCGACTTGACCACCTTGGCGGGGATGCCGACCACCGTGCTGTCCGAGGGGACATTGCCGATCACCACCGAGTTGGCCCCGACCTTGACGTGCTGCCCCAGGATGACGGGGCCCAGGATCTTGGCCCCGGCGCCGACCACGCAGCCGTCGCCGAGCGTGGGGTGGCGCTTGCCCTTGCGCCAGGAGGTGCCGCCTAGCGTGACCCCATGGTAGAGGGTCACGTCGTCGCCGATCTCGGCCGTCTCGCCGATGACGACGCCGGCGCCGTGGTCGATGAAGAAGCGCCGGCCGATGTCCGCGCCCGGATGGATGTCGATGCTGGTCCAGATGCGCGCGATGTAGGCGATGAAACGCGGCAGCCAGCGCAGACCCCGGCGCCAGAGCGGATGCGCCAGGCGATAGAGGATGACGGCGTGGATTCCAGGGTAGGTGGTGTAGACCTCGAAGCGGGTGCGGGCGGCGGGGTCGCGGTCGAAGATGCAGTCCACGTCCTCGGCGATGATCGACCAGACGCCTGGTCCCCGTGGTTGCTCAAGAATGGCCTCGCTCATGCTCAAGGTCTCCCGCGCTGGCTACTGCAGCACTGCCGCCTGTGGGTAGCCGATCTCGGCCAGAAAGCGTCTCAGGTCGCCGGTCTCGGGGCTACGCTTGGTCTCGGTGACGAAGCGCCGGACCAGCGGCAGGACGCGCTCGGCCTGATCCGTGTCCAGCTGAAAGCGCAGCCGCTCGGCATAGACCTGCTGGACGGCATGCTTTCCCGAGTGCTTGCCGAGCACCATGCTGTGCATGCGGCCCAGTTCGGCGGGGTCGATGCCCTGGTAGTTCAACGGATCCTTGAGCAGACCGTCGACGTGGATACCGGCCTCGTGGGTGAAAGCCCCGCCGCCGATCAGGCTCTTCTGCCAGCACACGGGACGGCCGGATGCGTGCGCGACCACCTGCGAGAGGTTGTCGAAGTGATGCAGGTCGACCCCCGTCTCGATCTGGTGGACGTGGCGCAGACCCATGACGACCTCTTCGAGCGCGGCATTGCCAGCGCGCTCGCCCAAGCCGTGAACCGTGGTATTCACGTGAGTCGCGCCGCCGCGCACGGCCGCTAGGGTATTGGCTGTCGCCAGGCCCAGATCGTCGTGGGCGTGCATCTCGATCTCAAGGTCCACGATGGCGCGCAGATCGCGGATGCGCTCGAAGACGCCGAAGGGGTCCATGAGGCCGACGGTGTCGGCGAAGCGGAAACGCCGCGCGCCGGCCTCCTGCGCGGCCTCGGCGGCCAGCCAGAGCAGTTCGGGATCGGCGCGGGAGGCGTCCTCGGCCCCGACGCAGACCTCCATCCCCAGATCCTGTGCGGCACGCACCTGAGTGCGGATCTGCGCCAGGACCCAGTCGCGGTCGCGTCCGAGCTTGCGAAAGATCTGCTGATCCGAGAGCGGGATGGAGAGGTCGATCAGGTCGACCCCCAGGTCTCGGCAGAGGGCGATGTCGCCGGGCAGCATCCGGGTCCAGACCATCAGTCGGGCGGATAGTCCGAGTGCCGCGACGGCGCGGATCGACTCGCGTTCCTCGTCCCCCATGGCGGGGATGCCGATCTCCAGTTCGGGGACGCCAAGCGCGTCCAGGCCGCGTGCGATCGCCAGCTTCTCATCCAGGGAGAAGGCGACGCCGGCCGACTGCTCGCCGTCGCGCAGCGTCGTATCGTTGATGGTGACCTTGTTGTGCTTCATTGACGTGGCTTGCTCCATACGGCCTCTTGGTGAGGATTAAGCAAAGCCTGTACCACTCGCTGGCGTCTTTTGAAGTCAATAGGTTATGCGTTGGTCTTTCTGGATTGATGGGTTTGCGACAACGCCTGGGACGGCCTCTTGTCGGGGAGATGACCAAGGAAATCACTCCTGGAATCTCCCGGGCGGGAGTCCGCTTGCGTCACCGTGAAACGGCGAACCTCTCGGCACCCTCCGCGGGGTGCGCCCAGGTGCTCCGGTCGGTTGTGCGAGCGAAGATGCCCATGCCGGCGATACGGCGCAGGCCGGCCGCCTGGAACGGGCGGCCGGCGCCGATGGGCCTCAGGCCACCGCGGAGTGGCGCCGGTGGAGGTGTTTACCGGCGCTGACGCAGCCCAAGGGGATGACGACCAGGGTCAGCAGGGTGGAGACCAGCACGCCGAAGAGCAGCGAGATGGCCATGCCCTGGAAGATGGGGTCGGTCAGGATGACGCTGGAGCCGGCCACCAGGGCGAGCGCCGTGATGAGGATGGGGCGCGTGCGCGCCTTACAGGCGTTGATAACGGCCTCGGTGACGCTGTGGCCCTGCTCGACCTCCTCGATGGAAAAGTCCACCAGCAGGATGGAGTTGCGCACGATGATGCCGGCCAGGGCGATGAAGCCGATCATGGAGGTGGCGGTGAAGTCGGCGCCGAGCAGCCAGTGGCCGGGCACGATGCCGAGCAGCGTCAGCGGGATGGGCGCCATGATGACGCCGGGCGTCACGAAATTGCCGAACTCCGCGACCACCAGCATGTAAATGAGCACCAGGGCGACGCCGAAGGCGAGACCCATGTCGCGGAAGGTTTCGTAGGTCACGGTCCACTCGCCGCCCCACTCGAAGCCGGACTTGCCGTTGTCCGGCGGCGCGCCGCTGAACATGGTGCCGGACAGGGTTACGCCGTCCGGGGTGCGGTAGTCCGCCAGCTTCTTATCCATCTCGAGCATGGGGTAGAGCGGGGCGCCGAGCTTGCCGACGGCGTCGCCGACCACGTATTCGAGCGGCCGCAGATCCTTGTGATAGACGATGGGATCCTGCGGCGTCTTGACGAAGCTGCCGAGCTCGGAGAGGGGGATGGAACGGCCTTCAGCCGCCGGGATGGGCAGGTCCGCGAGGCGGGTCAGGTTGGCGCGCACCGCCAGCGGCACCTCGATGGTGATGAAGGTCGGCTCCAGCAGGCTGCCGCGCTTGACGTCGCCGGCCTTGAAGCCGCCGAGTGCCATGTCGAGGTTGCGGATGACGGTGTCCACCGAGATGCCCATGCGCACCGCCTTCTCGGCGTCGACCTCGAAGCGCAGGATCTCGTAGGGCTCCTGCATGTAGTTGTCGACGTCGGCCAGGCTGTCGACCTCCTCGAACATCCGGGTCATGTCGGTCGCGACCTGGCGGCGGGTCTTGGCATCCGGTCCATAGATCTCGGCGACCACGGACTGCAGCACGGGCGGCCCCGGCGGCATCTCGACCACGGTGATGCGGGCGCCGGCCTCGCGGGCCAGGGGCGTGAGCAGATCGCGGACCTGCAGCGCGATCTCGTGACTGCTGCGCTTGCGCTCGTGCTTGTCGGTGACCTGGATCTGGACCTCGCCCTGCCAGGGCCGCTGGCGCAGATAGTAGTGGCGGACCATGCCGTTGAAGTCGAAGGGTTTGGCGACGCCTGCGTAGGTCTGGATGGCCAGCACCTCGGGAATCTCGCGCACCCGGTCGGCGAGCAATCGGGCGGTGTTGGCCGTCTTCCCGAGTGCCGTGCCCTCCGGCATGTCCAGCACCACGCTCAGCTCCGGCTTGTTGTCGAAGGGCAGCATCTTGAAGGCGACGGCCTTGGCGTAGAAAAGGCTGCAGGACAGGAAGAAGGCGCCGATGAGGGCGAATAGAAAGGCGTAGCCCAGCGGCTTGCGTTCGATCATCGGGACTAGCAAACCACGGAAGAAGCCGTCCAGTGCCGTGGCGGTCTTGTGCTCACGGTCCTCCGCCTTCTTGAGGGCGGCGAGCCCGGGCTTGATGCGCATCGCCAGCCAGGGCGTGAAGGCGAAGGCGGCGAACAGCGAGAAGATCATGGCCGCCGAGCCCAGCGCCGGGATGGGCTCCATGTAAGGCCCCATGAGTCCGGAGACGAAGCCCATGGGCAGCAGCGCCGCGACCACGGTCAGGGTGGCGATGATGGTCGGGTTGCCGACCTCGGCCACCGCCGCCACGGCGGTTGCGGTATCCGTCTCGCCCTTGATCAGCCAGCGGCGGTAGATGTTCTCGACCACCACGATGGCGTCGTCCACCAGGATGCCGATGGAGAAGATGAGGGCGAAGAGGCTCACGCGGTCGATGGTGTAGCCGAGGATCCAGGCCGAGAAGACGGTCATGAGCAGCACCACTGGGATGACCAGGGTCACCACGATGGCCGGCTTGATGCCGAGCGCGAGCAGGACCAGCAGGCTCACCGCGCCAGTGGCGACGAAGAGCTTGAAGATCAGCTCGTTGACCTTGTCGTTGGCGGTCTGGCCGTAGTTGCGGGTGACTTCGATCTGCACGTTGTCCGGGATCAGCTGCCCCTTGAGCTGCTCGACCTTGTCCAGGATGGCGTTGGCGACGGTGACGCCGTTGCTGCCCTCTTTCTTGGCCAGGGCAATGGTGACGGCCGGCATGCCGTCCGCCTTGGTCTCTCCCGGATAGCTCGGGCCGGTGAAGTAGCTGACCTGCTGGCTGTACTCTTCCGGCTCCAGGCTGACGCGCGCGACGTCGCGGACGTAGATGGGTGCGCCGTTGTAAGTGCCGAGCATGAGCCGCTCGACGTCGGCGGCGCTCTGCAGGAAGGAGCCGGTGTAGACGGTGAGGTGGCGCTCGTTCGATTCGGAATCGCCGGTGCGCCGCTCGGCATTGGCCGTCTTGATGGTGTTGGCGATGTGGTCGAAGGTGACGCCGAAGCCGGCGAGGCGCTGGGGTTCGACCTCGACGCGGATCTGCTCGTGGCGGCCGCCGACCAGGAAGCCCTGGCCCGCGTTCGGGATCTGCGACAGGCTCTGCAGCAGCTTGGCGCTCAGGGCGCGCATGGCGGCGTCGTCCAGCACGTCCGACCATAGAGTCAGGGTCACGACCGGCACGTCGTCGATGCCCTTGGGTCGCACGACCGGCGGCAGGGCGCCCGGCGGCAGCACCTGCTGATTGGCCTGGAGCTTGTCGTGGACCTTGACCAGCGACGGCCCCATCTGCTCGCCGACCTTGAAGCGGACGGTGATGATGCCCTGCTCGCGCTCGCTGGCGGAGTAGACGTGCTTGACGCCCGGGATCTCGGAGAGCAGGCGCTCCAGGGGCTCGACGGCGAGGCTGCCGACCTGCTCCGTGGAGGCGCCGGGGTATTGGACGAAGACGTCGACCATGGGCACCGAGATCTGCGGATCCTCCTGGCGCGGGGTCGAGATCAGGCCGAGGATGCCCATCGCCAGCATGGCGAAGAAGAGCAGCGGCGACAGGGGCGAGTGGATGAAGGTCCGGGCGGTCAGGCCGGCGAGGCCGAGCCCCTGCCGCTCATCGGCGGACGCGTTGCTTGTGTGCTTTGACATGAGGGTGTCTCTAGGATGGCTGCGCGCGCGCAATCAATGCTTGGCCCGGCCGAACGCTGGCTCGGCTGGGGCTTGGATCGGGTTGGGGCGGCGCGGGAGGGCGTTCGCTCAGTTGGCGTCCGAGGGGTTGAGCAGCACGCGCTCGCCGCCCTGGAGTCCGGTCAGGACGCTGACGGTATCGCCGTACTGTTCGCCGAGGCGCAGCAGATGCAGGCGTGGCTTGTCCCGGTCGTCCAGCACATAGACCATCGGCAGACCGCCGCGGTAGACCAGGGCCGCGACCGGGATGACCGGGGCCGAGCCCATGTCCGACTCCGGCTGCGGGATCAGCACCTCCGCGTACATGCCCGCCTTGGCCGGGGCGCCTTCCTGCAGATCGAGCTTGACGCGGACCGTGTGGCGGGTCGGATCGGCCATGGGGAAGACCTGGGCCACCCGCGCCATCACGACGGTCTGGCTGGGATCGTCCAGCTTGACCTTGGTCACGAAGCCCGGGCTCAAGGCGGCCGAGAGGCGCGTCGGGACGTCGCTCTGAACCTGCAGGTGGTTCATGTCGGCGAAGCTGAGCAGGGGCTGGCCGGGCTGGACGGTGTCGCCCGCATTCACATGCTTGTGCGTGATGTAGCCGTCGAAGGGGGCGATGCTCTTGATGTCTTCGAGCTTGGCGTCGACCTCGCGCAGCTGCGCCTGAGCCGTGACCAGCGTGCCCTGTGCCTGCTCGATCTGCGTTCTGTACTGGTGCAGCGTGGCCTCGCGCGTCACGCCCGTCTCGCGGTCGCCGCCGAAGAAGGGCACGGGCATCATCTGGCTCATCATGTTGCCGCCCTGCTTGGGGCTGGGATCCTCGCGTTCGCGCTGATACTGGACCTCGGCATTGCGCACCGTGGCTTGGGCGTTGGCGATGGCGGCCAGGGCGGCCTGACGCTGCGCGCGCAGCGCCGCCTCGTCGAGGACGGCGAGGGTGGCGCCGCGCTTGAAGAAGTCCCCCTCGTTGCCGGCGATCATCTCCACATTGCCCGGCATCTGGGCGGTGAAGGTGATCTCCTCCAGTGGGACCACGGTGCCGCCGACCGTGGTGTTGCCGCCCAGGTTGCGGCGCTCGACCAGCGCCCAGCGCGGACTCTCGCTGGCTGGCGGCGGAATCATCTCGGTGGCGCCGGGCGGCGTGATGTCGGCGGCGGGAGCGGCGGGCTCGTCGGCCGCGACGAGTCCGAGCAAAGAGGCCCCTCCGCCGATCAGGATGGCGGAAAGGACAAGCATTCGGTGAGGCATGGCGATCACAACGTCCTCCAGGATTCACGATGGCCGCGGTCGCCGCGTCAGGGTGCGCCGCGCCGCGGGGCGGGAGGTCGCGACCTGCTCGCGCCTCCCTTTGGCGGGCGCGAAGAATAGCACAGCAGGGGTTTGATCGGATCCGAAGCGGCTGATCGGCGTGGACGCCAGAGCGGTCAGGGAGACGACCGGTAGAGGACCTTGAATTCGCCTGTCAGGCCATTGGCGTCGATATAGCCGATGGCGCCGGGGTTCTTCGAGACGTACTGGATGATGGCGGCCTCACTGCCCAGTTCGCGGGGCGGGGTGCCCTTGCCGACGTAGCGCCGCACCGTCCAATAGCCGATGTACTTGGCGTCGTCCTGATCCAGATAGGCGCGCAGGAACGCCTCTCGGACCCGATGGCCCGGCGGCAGATTCAGCGGCGTGACGCGGATCCCGTCCACCTCCACGACCTTTCCCGTGTAGATGCGCTGCAGCGTGGCCAGGTCGATGGGTTTCAGCCCGGGGTGGCCGATGACCGCAAGCTCCGCCATCGCGGCGGAAGACCAGATCAGCAGGAGTGTGATGAGGATGCGCATGTCCTTTGCTCAAAACATGAAGCTGTAGGAGAGCGAGAAGACGTTGAGCTGGCGTCCGCCGCTCTCCTCGCCTGCGGGGGCATCGACGAAGCTCGAGACCGCGCCGGTGCGCACATGCATCCACTCCGCCTTGATCTTGGAGGTTGGTGTAGGGCTGTAGGATGCTCCAACCGCGAAGCTTTGTTGGTCCTGAGCCGCCAGGAAGTCGGCTCCGGCGATCTGAGCGGCGTTGATGAAGTCGGCGCTCGGGATGTAGGCGGGCACGCGTGTGCCGTTGGTCGCCTCGAAGAGATTCAGCGCGTCATCCGTGGTGCGAATGCCGGCCCAATAGACGTAGGGCGTCAGCCTCCCCACCGGGCGCAGCAGCGCGAGATAGCCGGCGTTGACGTCGGGGCCGATGTCGGCATTCTCGAACTGGCGCCGCACATACTCCCCCACGAAGCGGGTCTGAAAGGGCAGCTCGATCTCGGTGCCGAGTGTCAGGAGGTTGATTCCGACGGTGCCGGTCGTCTGGACGCCCGGACCGGGGAGCTCCTCGAAGGTCTGGTAGTAGCCGATTCCCGGTGCGATCTCGACGTACGGGTACCCGGTATAGACCTCACCGTAGTCCAGCTGGGCCGCCGCATGGTGGATTCCGAGGCGCCAGTAGCTCTTGTCGAGCCGCAGTGACAGCACCAAGCCGCCGAGGGCCATGTCGAGCCCTTGGTAGAGGCTTCCGGCCTGAAGCAGGGGCTCGAATCCGTCACGAAGGTAGAATCTCCAGTCCGTGTGCGCCATGCCTAGATAGCCTTCGAGCGTCCATTCCCGAGCATCGGTCAGCCAGGTCTTGGAGAAGGAGAGGCCGGTGACGTCCGGGGTTGGGGTCACCGAATAGACCTCGGTGGGGAGGCGGGCGAAGTCGAAGGTGGCGCCGACGTCGTTGTTGGCGGAGTAGAGCAGCAGCGGGAGGCGCAGACGGCCGGCGCGCAGCAGCCAGTCATTGGTCGGGCGCCAGGACAGGAAGGCCCAGGTGAGCGTCGGCTCCCAGGTCGTGTCGCTGTGATTCGAGGGCGCGCCCTTGACCTGGAGCGTGATGCCCCAGGCGTCATTGAGTTTGGTGTCGAGCTGGATCCCGAGCAGCGTATCCGGATTGATGGTCCCCTCGTCATCGATGTAGCGCTGGTAGATGAAGTCCTGATCGGAGATGGCGCCGCCCAGGGTGCCGAAACCCGAGAGGTCATAGTTGATCTCGCCGCCGGCCGGTTTCGCGCCGAGGGATAGGGCGAGCAGTGCCCCGACGGAGCGCGCCCGGCGGTGAAGGTGCGTCGGCTTGGCTCCTTGGGTTGCGCTCGCTTTCATCGGCTTTCGGTACATTGGTCTAGGAGTCCGCGTCTTGGTGTCCGGGACGGAGTGACCCCACCGGGGCCGGAGGATGGCTGGGCGGATGCGGGCGCTGCTCGTCTGGGATCGGTTCCCTGTGATTGCCATGAGGATATGACGCGAATCATAACGGTTCTTGGTTCTATCGCTCGTGTGTGGATTGCACTGGGCTCGGCTGTCCGCCGGTCTGCCTGAGCGGTCGCCTTCCGGGGCATTGGGCTTCATGGTTTCAGGGCCTCAACGTCAGAAGGTGAGGCTGTAGGAGAGTGAGAAGACGTTGATCTGCCGTCCGCCGCTGTCCTCGTCCGCTGGCGAATTGACGAAGCTGGACAGTCGTCCCGTGCGGGTGTGCATCCACTCCGCTTTGATCTTGCTCGTCGGCGACAGGCTGTAGGAGGCGCCGACCGCGATGGATTGCTGATCGTAGGGACTCAGCAGGTCGGACCCGGCGCGCTGTGAGCGATTGATGGCCTCGGCCCCGCTGATCGAGTTGGGGATCTGGTTGTCGTTCAGCGCATCCGTGAGGTCCAGCGCGTCCTCGCTCGAACGGATGTAGGCCCAGTAGACGTAGGGTGTCCAGCGTCCGATGTCCTTGAGCAGTGCCAGATAGGCGGCGCTGGTATCTGGCCCGATGGTGGCGTTGCTGAGCCGGCGCCGGCCGTATTCGCCGACCAGACGGAAGTCTTGTGGTAGGGCGATCTCGGCCCCCAGGGTCAGGACATAGAGTTCCAGCGTGTCGACGGTGGGGACGCCGGGGCCTGGCATCGTGTCCGCGATCTGGTAATAGCCGATTCCGGGCAGGATGGTGACGAATGGCAGGGTCTTGGGTATGGGGCCGGCGTCCGCTCTCGCATCCGCGCGGTGCAGGCCGATGCGATAGATGTTCTCGCCGTCGCGCAGCGATGCCACCAGTCCGACCATGTCCATCGTGAATCCCAGGAACAGGCTTCCGCTTGTCAAGTCGGGCTCAAGGCCTTCGCGCAGGTAGTAGCGCCATTCGGTGTCGGCTCGGCCGAGATAGCCATCGAGTGTCCACTCGCGATCGCCGTCCAACCAGGTCTTGGTGAAGGACAGCCCCGTGACATCCGTCGTCGGCAGGAGCGAGTAGACCTCGGTCGGGAGCCGGGCGAAGTCGAAGGTGACCCCGACATCGCTGTTCGCCGAGTAGAGCAGCAGCGGCAGCCGGAGCTTGCCGGCGCGCAGCAGCAGATCGTTGCTGGGCCGCCAGGACAGAAAGGCCCAGGTCAGGGTCGGCTTCCAGGCGTTTTCGTCGTTGGTTGCCGGGGCGAACTCGCCTTGGAGCGTGACACGCCAGGCGTCGCTGAGATCGGCATCCATCTGGACGCCAATCAGCGAGTCGGGATTCAGCGTCCCGCCGTCGTCGATGTATCGCTGGTAGATGAAGTCCTGATCCGAGACGGCGCCGCCCAGGGTGCCGAAACCAGAGAGGGTGGTCTCGGCGAGGACGGCGATCGGGCTGAGTGCGAGCCAACCGGCTAAGCCGAGCCAGACCATCGCGGTCTGGGCGGTGGGACAGATGCTGGGTCGAGATCTCCGTGGGCGCTTCATGTCAATCATCTGCCAACCTGGCTGCGATCCGCGCGAATTCCCCTTCCAGGGCCATGAAGGCATCGACGATGTCCGGGTCGAAGTGACTTCCCCGGCCCTTCGCGACGAGTGCCAGCGTTTCGGCGTGGCTGAACGGCGGCTTGTAGGGTCGTGGCGAGCGCACGGCGTCGTAGACGTCGGCGACCGCCATCAGTCGTGCCGAGAGCGGGATCGCATTGCCGCTCAGACCGTCTGGATAGCCGCTGCCATCCCAGCGTTCGTGATGATGGCGCGTGATCTGGGAGGCGAAGCGCAAGAGTGGGTTGTCTTCACCCATGGACTTGCGCGCCTGCTCCAGGATCTCGAAGCCGCGGATGGCGTGGGTCTTCATGATGGCAAACTCATCGGGGTCGAGACGGCCGGGTTTGAGCAGAACCTGGTCGGGGATCGCAACCTTGCCGATGTCATGCAGCGGGGCCGCCTGCGCGATCTGGTCCAAGGTCGTGGCGGTCAGCTCCGGCTGATGCAGACCGCGTTGCAGCAGCCAGTCGCCCAGCAGACGCACGTATTCCTGAGTTCGGTGGATGTGGTTGCCGGTGTCTTCGTCGCGGAACTCGGCGAGCGAGACCATGACGTGGATGGCCGCGGTTTGGAGCTTCAGAACCTGCTCGACTCGGCGGTCGACCTCCTTCTGCAGCCAGGCGCTCTGGTCCTCCATGAAGTCCTGCCAGCGCTTGATCTCCAGATGGGTCTTGGTCCTGGCTAGCACGATGGAGGGGGTGAGCGGCTTGTGAATGTAGTCCACGGCGCCGACCTCGAAGCCGATCCGCTCGTCCTCGATGTCCATGGCAGCCGTGACGAAGATCACTGGGATGCGCGCGGTGGCAGGGTTGGCCTTGAGTCGACGGCACACCTCAAAGCCGTTCATGCCGGGCATCATGACATCGCAGAGGACCAGGTCCGGTGGCGACTGGTTGGCCAGGTCCAGCGCGCGCTGGCCATTGTTGGCCATCTTGACGCGATAGTCGGCCTTGAGGATCTGGGCGAGTAGGCTGAGATTGGCGGGCGTGTCGTCCACCACCAGCACTGTGGGGCGCTCGGTGCCTGGGTTGAGCATGACGTCAGCCTGCCTCCTGGGTGTCGTTCAGTGATTCCAGCAGCATGAGGGCGTTGTCGAAGTCGAAACTGTCCATGGCATGCTTGATCCGCTGCAGGGTGGCGAAGGGTAGCCGCTGGGCGAAGGCATCGGCATGCTCGCGCCAGAGATCCGCGGCCTCGATATCGCCCTCGGCCAGCAGCGCCCGGATGCGCTGGAGGTGCTGCGCGGCCTCTTCGGGCGAGGTCGGCGTGGTCGTCGGCTCGGCCGGCGCGGGTTCGTTCAGCGCGCGCAGCTGATCCAGGATCGGCTGCAGGACCTCGATGAGGTCACTCAGCTTGTTCGCGGCGCCGGCGTCCTCCGACTTGGCGCATTGCTCCATGGCGAGCGCGGCGGTGGCGACCGCGTCCATGCCCAAGGTGCCGGCCAAGCCCTTCAAGGTGTGGGCATAGCGCATCGCCTGCTCCCAGTCGCGGTTGTCCAGATGGCCTTGCAGCGTGGTCTGCGTTGCTCGGTATTGAGTGCGGAACTTGAGCAGCAGATCCAGGTAGAGCACGCGGTTGCCGCCCGTGCGCATGAGGCCGCGCTTGGTGTCCAGGCCAGGAATGCGAGGCAGGTCATCGGCTGCTGCCGCCGTGCCGGGAAGAGTCTGCGTTGCGGCGCCCGTCGCTGGCCGGTCGGCGCCGCTGTGATAGCGCGCGAGGAGGGCGTAGAGATCCGCGGGATCGAAGGGCTTGGCCAGATAGCCCTGCATGCCAAGATCCAGCCCACGCTGGCGCTCCTCCGACATGGCGTGCGCCGTCATGGCGATGATGGCCAGCTCGGCATGGCGCGGGTCGGCACGCAGCCGGGCGGTCGCCTGGTAGCCATCCAGGACAGGCATCTGCAGATCCATCAAGACCAGGGCGTAGTGATCCGCTGGGAGCATGGCGAGCCTGCTCAGTGCCTCGGCGCCGTTGTTGGCGACATCCACCTCGACGCCGCGGTTGCGCATCAGCTCAACGGCAAGTTGCTGATTGAGGGCGTTGTCTTCCACCAGGAGCACGCGCATGCCCGCGATGTCGTCATGCGTGTCCGTGGCGTGCGTCCGCGGGCTTGGCGCATCGGGGTCGGAGAGGCGCCTGACCCGCTCGTAGAGGAGCCCCGGCATGATGGGCTTGGCGAGGAAATCGGTGGCGCCGAGCGCCTGCGCATGTTCGCGGATCGCACCGAGGTCGTAGGCGGAGACGATGATGCTGTTGCGCGGGGCGGGGACGCCGCGCTCGCGCAGCCGTTGCAGGACACCGCTGCCGTCCATGTCCGGCATCAGCCAGTCGAGCAGGAGTAGGTCGTAGGGGGCGCCGGCCGACCAGGCCGAGGCGATACGCTCGACGGCACAGACGCCGTTTGCGCACTGATCGACACGCGCGATGTTGAGTTGCCCCAAGAGATCGGCGAGGACGGCGCGGGTCGCTGGATAGTCGTCGACCAGCAAGGTCCGCAGCTCGGTGAACTCTGAGAGCGCCGGCGCTGGCTTCAGTGGCTCGGCGACGCGCGCAAAGCGGAGTCTGAAGTCGAAGGTCGAGCCCCTATCCGGGGTGCTGCGAACCTCGAGGTGTCCGCCCATCATATCGACCAGTCGTTTGGAAATGACGAGCCCGAGTCCGGTGCCGCCGTACTTGCGGGTGGTCGAGCCGTCCGCCTGGGTGAACTCCTCGAAGAGCCGGGCGAGCTGCTCCTCGGTCATCCCGATGCCGGTGTCTTCGACCGCGAAGTGCACCAGGGCCTCGTCCTGATCCTGGCGCTGCATCTCCAACACCAGGCGCACGTGCCCCTTGTCGGTGAACTTGACGGCATTCGAGAGGAGGTTGACGAGCACCTGGCGCAGGCGCAGCGAGTCGCCGATCAGCTCGCCGCCCTCGCGGACCATCCAGAGGTCGCGGGCGTCGAACAGCAGCTCGATGTCCTTCTCCTGGGCGCGCTGCTGGACCAGCAGCAGGGCCTCGCTGACCACCTGTTCGAGTTGAAAGGGCGCTGCGTCGAGCTCCATCCGGCCGGCCTCGACCTTGGAGAAGTCCAGGACGTCGTTCAGGATGCCGAGAAGTGACTGGGCCGCCGACTGTGTCTTGGTGAGATAGTCGCGCTGCTGCGCGGTCAGCTGGGTTCCAAGCGCCAGGTGCAGCATGCCGATGACGGCGTTCATCGGCGTGCGGATTTCGTGACTCATGTTCGCCAGGAAGCGGCTCTTGGCCTGGGTGGCGGTCTCGGCCTTGGTCCGTGCGGCCTCCAACTCTTGCCGCACCGCCTCGCGCTGGCGAATGTCCGCGGCAATGGCGCGCGCCATGTCGTCGAGGATGCCTCCCAGCACCTTGAGTTCCTCCACCCCGCCGAGCCTGCCGACTCGGGCGTCGTAGCGACCCTCGGCAAGCTGGCCCGCGGTGTTGCGCAGGCTGCGCATCGGGCGCAGTACGTGACTCATGATGACGCTGATGCCGATGCCGACCAGCAGGAACATGAGCAGCAAGCCGATGCCCGAGGCCCAGATCCAGTCCTGGAGTCGGGCGCGGGCGCGCGTCAGCTCGGCGCCCGTGCGCTGGTCGACGAGGGCCACCAGGGACTCGATGGCCTCGGACAGCCGCAGCCGGCGGGTGTAGTAGTCGCGGCTATCGATCAGTGCTCTGGCGAAGGCGCGGTCGGGCTCGCCATCGGAGACGAACTCCCGCGCGACCGGGTCGTAGAGGCCCTGGGTGGCGGCAAAGGCGATCTGCTCGACATCCTTGAGCGCCTCGTTCGCCGCGAAGACCTGTCCGAGTGCGGCGAGCTCGAGGTCGTTGAAACCGAGGGAGCGCATCCGATCCTGTAAGGATCGGCGCACGCCCTCCGCGGGCAGGGCATGCTCGACCTCGCCCGCGATGACCTTCTCCCAATAGATCATGGCGTTGTTGACTGGGAGCGCGGGCTTCTCGCCTTCGCGAATGCCGAGGATGTCGTAGTAGTAGAGCAGGAAGCGCGGATCCGCCGTGTTGGCATAGAGGCTTACGAGCCGGCCGAGCAGCTCGGATTCCTGGCGCAACGCCTCGACCAGTGTCAGGGCGCGCTGGCGATGCTCCTGGGCCTCGCTCAGCAGGGTGTGGGATTTGGAGACGAGCAGGGTGAAAGCGCCGTTGATGCCCAGCATGAGCAGCAGCGCGATCGAGAAGACGGCGGATAGACGGCTGAGCCTCACCTTGCTCTGGACTCCCTGTGCTCAGAGGCGCGGCGGTTCAGCCGCTGGGGGCGAGCCGACTGGCCTCCAGTAGGAAGCCCTGGATGGCCGTCAGGAAGGCGTCCGGGCACTCCTCTTGGGGGAGATGGCCGCAGTCCGGGATGACGGCGAGACTGGCGCCCGGTATCTCAGAGGCCAGGCGGCGGCTTTCGTCCGGTTTGACGGCGCGATCGTGCTCGCCGGTGATCACCAGCGTCGGGACCCCGATGCGCCCTAGCTGTCCGTCCAGATGGAGCCGCCGGGTCGCCAGGAAGAGTTCGAAAAAGGCCTGGTCCCAAGGCCCCAGCATGAACTCCTGCTTGTAGGTCTGGATGACGGTGCCCGGCAGCCGTTCCTGGTGGTGCCAGAACTTGCGGATCGCCTTGTCGTAGAGCCGGACGATCATCAGTTTCATGATCCGCGAGAAGAGCGGGCGCAGCCCCTTCATCATCGCCAGCACGGGCGCCGGGACCTCGCTAGTCGCATAGCCGCTGAAGATCATGGCGCCGACCAGCACGAGTGCCCGCACCCGCTGCGGATGGCGCAGGGCGGTCAGCACGGCAATGGTTCCGCCGGTCGAGCTCCCCACCAGCACGGCCTGCTGGAAACCCAGTGCCTCGATCAGGTGTGCAACCAGGTCGGCTTGGGCGTCCGCGCTGTAGGGCGATGGGTCGGTTGCCTGGGGCAGCGGTCGCGAGGTGAGTCCGCACACCGGGCGATCGAAGGCGACGACGGTTGCCTGCTGGGCGAGCGGCTGAGTGACCTCGCGCCATGATCTCAGGCTCAGGAAGCTGCCGTGCAGCAGCAGGATCAAGGTCGGCCCAGACCCGAAGCGCTTGTAGTGGAGTCGGAAGCCATCGACCTCGACGAAGAGGCTGTCCGGCTCGGCGAATTGGGCCTGATAGGGCGGGTTGGTTTCCATGAGTGCGGGGTCTCCCTGGTGTCGGAGGCGCGATGGGGGTGCGCCCACCGCAGCGCTGGTCAGTGTAGCAAAAGCATCTGAGCCACCTGCGTTGAATCGCCGCGAAAAGGGTGCGGATCATCACGGAGTGCGAACGTGGTTGGCCGCATCATGGCGCAAAGCCCGACTTCTCGCCATGGACCCGCGCCCGAGCCGCTCGCGGCGGCGGATTCATGGTGTGGATGTCCGCTGTTTGTCAGGACGACGGCAGGTCGGGCTGATGGATATCGGCGCGAACGGGGGCGGGACGGTGCCCCGCCGCCTCGGTTCGCCAGCTCGGAGACTGCGAGCGGGGCCGAGGCGAGAGGCTGCTTGGTGCGCTGAGTCCGCGATGGGCCTCAGCGGTAGTTGAGGTAGGACTGGATGCAGTTGTTGTACGTGACGTCGTAGATCTGCTGGGTGTCCTGCAGGCTGCCCTGGCTCAATGCCGCTCCGGTGGCGGCGCCGGCGACTGCCCCGGCCCCGGCCATGTCCTGCGTCTTGGGCCGACCCGGACCACCGGGGCCACCTGGACCGCCAGGACCACGCGGCCCGCGTGGGCCTGGGCCATGTCCGCCGCCACTGGGGACGTTGATCTGATTGCCGATCACGGCGCCGGCGATGGTTCCCACGGCCGTGAAGGCAACCTCCTTGGTGACGTTGTCCTGCTTGGCCTTGTCAGCCGCGGCATAGGCCTGCTGGCGGCAGGCGTTTTCCTCGCCGGGCGAGACACCGCCGCTGCCAATCTGGGCCGGGTAGGTAGGCATCATGGGGGTCGCCTGCATGCCGGAGCAGCCCGCGAGTAGGGTTGAGCTCAATGAGGCTGCAATCAGGATGCGCGATGATCGACTTCTGCTAAGCATTCAATGCTCCTTTCATTCTTGATGGATTCTGATCCCGCGGACGCAGTGCTTTCGCTCCTAATGCGCGTTGGCTCCGATTGTGACCGCGCACCTGGCGCGGACAACCGCTCTCGTGCCCAGTCTCTTCTCCACGCTGTCGAAGACTGCGCGAGATTTGTGTGACCAATGAAGTGTTAATAAAAATAACAGTTTACGAGTGGTTGGCCGTGCCTGGCCCGTATTCTACGCGGGCTTTGGTGGCTGTCAACGCGACGCAGGCCCCCGAATCCGGGGTCTGTATCGGCGCTTCCCGCCCGCGGCGGCGATGCGGTGCCGTCGCCCCGAGGTTCGCGAGGGATATTTGGAGCTGCGCCTGGCGCCATGGCGAGAGGACCGGCTGAAGTCTCCCTCCTTTAGGCTGCTCGGCGTAGCGGCGCGGTCATCGATTGGCTGAGGCGATGAGCGCGGCCACCTTCCGCATGGTGGCGATATAGTCGGGCGCGAGGTTGTCGACGACTTCCACCCGTCCGCCGATCTCGCGCGCGATCTGCTCGGCGGCCTTCTTGGCGAACTGCGGTTGGACGAAGATGACGCGAACGTCCTCGCGGCGCGCCTGGTCGATCAGGGTGGTCAGCTGTTGTGGGCCTGGCTCCTTGCCCTCTGCCTCGATCGGGATCTGCGTGAGTCCGTAGGTGTCGGCGAAATAGCCCCACGCCGGATGGTAGACCATGAAGCGGCGGTGGCTGAGTCCGGCAAGCTCGGCCCTGATGTCGTGATCCAGTTGATCCAGCTCCGCCTTGAAGCCAGCCAACCGGGCCGCGTAGTCCGCCGCATGGGCGGGGTCGATCGCGGCGAGGGTGGCGGCGATCCGCTCCGCCATGTCGATCACCAGTGGGGGACTGGTCCAGAGATGCGGATCTTGCTCTGAGCTGGCGTGGTCGTGGTGGTCGGCGTGCGCGTCCCGAGGGTCGTCGTCATGCGCCTCCAGTTGCCGATGTCGAATGCCTTCGCTCAGATCGACGAAGTGGATCTCGGGATTGACCGCGCGGATCCGCGTCTTCCACGCCGACTCGAACGGCAGTCCGATCCCGAAATAGACGTCCGCCTTGGCGAGATGCGTGATCTGGTTGGGCGTCGGCTCATAGGCGTGCGGACTGAAGCCCGGCCTGACGAGAGCCTCGACCGCCACATGGGGTCCGCCGACGCGCTCGACGAAGGTCTGCTCGGGCAGGATGGTGACGAAGACTCGGATCGGCTCCGCTCCGAAGAGGAGGGCGGGCATGCCGAGCAGGGCAATGAACAGGATGAAGCGCTTGCGCATCGATCTTCCTCGATCGCTGGTTTCGAGTGGCTCTGCGGACGCCGTTGAGCCTGTGTCGGAAGCCGCGCGGAGCGGGGCGGCGATCGGACTTCGGGTGAGTCCGCCGTGGACGTGGGAGAACGGTCCCTGTCGGTCCGCTGTCTGCCGACCGCGTCGGAGAGTCTCCTAGAATTCGACCGCCAATTGAGCGGTGATGGTATCCGCGGACTCGCCGGTTCCGCCATTGGATTCGCTGTAGTCGCGATCGTGCGCCCATTGAAACGAGAGCGAGGTTTGCTCGAAGAGCGCGATCGACCAGCCGACCAGCCAGCGCTCTTCCGGTAGCTCGAGCGCCAGTGCCTCCTGCGTTCCTTGGTAGGCGATCGCGGCCACGGACGCGCGTCCCAGGACGGGGAAGCTGAAACCGGCTTCGATGTTCCAGGCCGCGGGTTTTGCGCCGGCACCCCGGTAGGCCAGGCTGTCGACGTCGAAGTGATCGGTGGCCGAGAGGTATTCGCCGATGAGGTTGAAGGGGCCGATGGCCGTGGAGGCGTTGAGGGTCCAGCCGCCGACGCGTCTTGTGGGATCGACGTTGAACCCGGTTGTGTCCATGCCTTCCGCGAGCTGCGCATCGAGCGCCGTGACGCGGTTGTCGTTGGTGGCGTCCTGGAGGGTGTCGGAATCGCCGAGGTCGTTGATGTAGCCGACGCCGAAGGCCCAGGCGCGCTCCTGCTCCTCATGCGCGTAGCCGAGGTTGGCGCCCCAGCTGCCGATCGTGCTCTCGCCCTCGATGCTGTTGTCACCGTTGAAGACATAGAGGCTGCCGAGGACGTCTCCCGCGACGAAGCCCACTTGCAATGCGGTCTCGCGGCTCTCGCCGATCTCGAGCGTCAGCGGGTCTGAGACCAGATTGGTCTCGAAGCTGCCGAAGGGAACATAGAGCTGACCGGCGCTCAGGAAGAATGGCGAGGCCTCGGCGTTGGCGATGCTGAGGTAGGCGACGTCGACCTCGAGGTCCGTCTCGTCCTGCTCGTAGAGGAGCGAGGCGGTGGCCTCCACCCAGTGGTTGATCTGGGCTGAGATGCCGAGTTCGAAGGTCGCGAGGACGATGTCGCTCTCGTCATCGCCTTCATAGGGTGAGACATGAAACGCCTCGACTTCGATCAACCCACCGATCATCTGGCGCAGTCCGGAGGCGCTCAGTTCCTCGCTCAATGGCTTGAGGCGCTCGGGCTCGCCCTCGGTCCTCGCCTTCCGCTCGGCGGGATCCGGCTCCTGGCGTTGTGTGTTGGCCTCCAGTTCCGCGGTACGGGATTCGAGCCGTTCCAAGCGGGTTTCCAGACTTTCGGCCGAAACGGCGGCGGGGCTGGCCATCAGCAGCGCGATTGTGGCCGTTCCGAGTGGTTTCTTCATGGGTGACTGTCTCCGAACCTGTGTATCGGGCGTCACGGCAGCGCCGTGGCGAATGCTCGATGTGAAAGAAAGCGATGTGAAAGAAAAGGCTTGAAGGATTGAGCCGTCTTAGCCGGATCTGCATTCTCGGGGGCATGGGCGGCGCATGATGCAGTCGATCGGCAATGGCGCTGCTACGCTTGGTTGATGCGATGGCCGGTTCTTGCGTGTCCCGCGTGACTCCATGATCTGTCGTGCTCTCCTTTGATGCGAATGCGAGTGACTATTATTTGCAAATAAGGCTTGGCTGTAAAGTGGTGTCTCTACTGACCTCGCGAGCGGCGATCCCGGACGCGCGTGCCGTCGGGCGCGCGACAGCCGTGCTCCAGCGTCTTGGCGGATTGCCTCTCCGCGGTTGGGTATGGGGCGTTCGTGGCGCGTCCCCAGCCAGGCTCGGCGCGCAGGTGGCGCTGATGGGCGCTGGTGCCTCGATGTCTCGAAACCTTCATGGAACAACGCATCACCGCCGCTGTCATGAAGGGTGACGGCTATCCGCGGAGCCTTAAGGGCGACTTTGCCCCTATCGGTCTGGCTCCCTGTTCGAACCCATTGACAGTGCGTCTCGGCATGGCGGCCGGGCTGGCCGTGGTCAGCTTTGGTAGCCCTTCGGTCCAGGCCCGATGGACTCCCGGTCGATGTTGGCGTTTCCTTCCACCCGATCCCAGAGGACAGCATCATGCACGCTACCGGATCCGCGTCAGACTTCCCCACAACCCCCGTCTCGCCGGATGTCTTGGCCAAGATGGACGCCTATTGGCGCGCCTGCTGCTACTTGGCCGTCGGCATGATCTATCTGCGCGACAATCCGCTGCTCAAGGAGCCGCTGAAGGAGGAGCATCTCAAGACCCGTCTCTTGGGTCATTGGGGCGCGAGTCCTGGGCTTGCCTTCATGTATGTGCACCTGAATCGCATCATCAACGCCCACCAGCAGGAGGCGATCTTCCTGGCCGGACCCGGTCACGGGGCACCCGGCGTGCTGGCTCCCGTCTATCTGGAAGGCACCTATTCGGAGATCTATCCCAACAAGAGCGAGGACGAGGAGGGGCTCAGGGCCTTCTTCAAGCAATTCTCTTTCCCCGGCGGCATCGGCTCGCACTGCACGCCGGAGACACCGGGCTCCATCCACGAGGGCGGCGAGTTGGGCTATTCCATTTCGCACGCCTTCGGTGCGGCCTTCGATAATCCGGACCTCTTGGTCGCTGTTGCCGTCGGCGATGGCGAGGCCGAGACGGGGCCGCTCGCCACCTCTTGGCATTCGAGTAAGTTCCTCAATCCGATCCGCGACGGCGCGGTTCTGCCGATCCTTCACCTCAACGGCTACAAGATCAACAACCCGACGCTCTTGTCGCGGATCCCGAATACGGAGTTGGCGGACCTCTTGCGCGGTTACGGTTGGACCCCGCACTTCGTCGAGGGCGACGACCCCATGGCGATGCACCTGGCGATGGCCGAGACGCTGGATGCCTGCTACGCGCAGATCCGCGGCTTCCAGCGCGCGGCGCGCGCCGATGGTCAGGCGAGCCGCTGTCAGTGGCCGATGATCGTTCTGCGCACTCCCAAGGGCTGGACCGGACCCGAGTCCGTCGACGGGCATAAGGTGGAAGGCTTCTGGCGCGCGCACCAGGTGCCTTTGTCGGGGATGCACAACAACCCGGCGCACCTCAAGCAGCTCGAGGATTGGATGAAGAGCTACAAGCCCGAGACGCTCTTCGATGCGACCGGGCGCCTCATCCCCGAGCTCAAGGCCCTCGCACCAGCGGGCAATCTGCGCATGAGCGCCAGCCCCCACGCCAACGGCGGCCTGCTACGCCGGGCGCTGCGCATGCCGGACTTCCGCGACTATGCCATTCCGGTCGAGGCGCCCGGCACGACACGGCACATGAACACCAAGCCGACCGGCGCCCTACTGCGCGACATCATGGCCAAGAACATGGACAATTTCCGCGTCTTCGGCCCGGACGAGAACACCTCCAACAAGCTCGACGCCATCTACGAGGTCAGCAAGAAGCTCTGGCTCTGCGACTACAGGCCCGAGGACGCCGATGGCGGCGAACTCTCACCCGACGGTCGCGTGATGGAGATGCTGTCCGAGCACACCCTCGAGGGCTGGTACGAAGGCTATGTGCTCACCGGGCGCCATGGTTTTTTCGCCACCTATGAGGCCTTCGTCCACGTCATCGACAGCATGTACAACCAGCACGCCAAGTGGCTGGCCATCTGCGAGGACATCCCCTGGCGCGCGCGCATCTCCTCGCTGAATCTGCTCATCACGTCCACCGTCTGGCGCCAGGATCACAACGGCTTCACGCACCAGGATCCGGGCTTCCTCGACGTGGTGGTCAACAAGAATCCGGAGGTCACCCGGATCTACCTCCCGCCGGACGTCAATACCCTGCTCTCGACGGTGAACCACTGTCTGCAGAGCCGCGACGACATCAACGTCATCGTCGCGGACAAACAGAGCCATCTGCAGTTTCTGGACATGGACGCGGCCATCAAGCACTGCACCAAGGGCATCGGCATCTGGGAGTGGGCGAGCAACGATCAGGGCGCGGAGCCCGACGCCGTGCTGGCCGGCTGCGGCGACATCCCGACGCAGGAGGCGCTCGCGGCCACGGCCCTGCTGCGCGAGCACTTCCCGGACATCAAGATCCGTTTCATCAATGTCGTGGATCTCTTCAAGCTGCAACCTGCGGGCGAGCATCCGCACGGTCTGAGCGATGCCGATTTCGACAGCCTTTTTACCAAGGATCGGCCCGTCATCTTCAACTTCCACGGCTACCCCTGGCTGATCCACCGGCTCGCCTATCGGCGCACCAATCACGCCCACTTCCATGTGCGTGGCTACAAGGAGAAGGGCAACATCAACACCCCGCTGGAGCTGGCGATCAACAACGAGATCGACCGCTTCAGCCTGGCCATCGACGTCATCAACCGGGTGCCGCGGCTACAGGTAGCCGGGGCGCATGTGAAAGAGAAGCTGCGCGATATGCAGATCGAGTGCCGCAACTACGCCCACGAGCACGGCATCGATAAGCCGGAGGTCGACGAATGGATCTGGCCTTTTTGAGGGCTTGAGCTGGCGGTGCGAGGCGGAGGGCGCCGCGGGTGCCTCGGTGATCGTCCCTCCGCCCGGGTGGCCATGGGCCGGCGGCGGCGCCTCTTGCCGCCGTCGCTAGGCTCAATCGTCGCCGTCGAGGTCCGCTTCCAGGTCGAGATGACGCGTCTTGTCCCTGCGCTTGGCGGGCGGAATCACCTCCATGAGCTGTCGCAGATCGGTCAAGATCCGATCCGGCGGATCCTCTGTCGTGGCGTCGCTGACAAGGTCGCGGAGTTCCGGGGCGCTGGCGTTTCCGGCGAAGAGCGCGGTCCTGAAACCCACCTCCGCGGCGGGTTTGATGTCCTGCAGGAGCGTGCTGCTGACGTAGAGGACCTCGTCGCTGAGGATCGCGAATTCGTTCTCCAGCGCGATCACAGCCTCCTCAAAGATGCGTGGCGAGGGCTTCGCCACTGCGATCTCGTGAGACAGGATGCAGGTGCTGGGCGCGAATCCGGCCGCCGCCAGAGATCGACCGACTACGGCCTCGAACATGATGGGCGTGAAGAACTGGCTGTTGGCGAGGATGCCGAGGCTGCATCCGCGCGAACGCAGGGCCGCAAGGGTCTCGGTCAGTCCTGGCATCGGCCACGGGGGATTGATGCGGCATTCCAGCTCAATGGCGAAACGCTCGACCGCCGCCGCGTCCAGCTTCTTGGGTGAGCGGTTGGTCAGGTGCGCGAGCACTTCGCGCCAGAGTGAGCGGAAATCGATCTCGGGAACGTCGATGCCTTCCGCGCGCTTGGCGGCCAAGGCGGATTCCCTCTGCTGCGAGAACACCGCGGCGGGATCGAAGTCCTGGGGGAGACGCACGTCGCTCCAGCCCGCAGCCTGCAGGGCCGACGCGAAGGCATCGACAGGCTGTGGCGCGAGGCTCAGCGCGTCCTTGGGTTGGCTGGAAACCAGGAGCGTCCCGCAGATGTCGAAGAGAACGGCCCGGATAAAGGGAAGGGATTCGGTGCGAGGCGTGATTCTGGCCGGCTGTGGGTGTCTGGGTGTGCACATCGAGCGGATGTGATCGATCAGTTGAGGTCGCGTGCTTTCGTGCATCATGCCTCCTGGTCTCGCATGTTCACTCGGGTCCGCTCGCTGTCCACGAGGCGCGGCGGATGGGGCCAATCTTCGGCGTGGCTCGGGCTCGTGATGTCATGCTTGTGGGTGGGGGGCTTATCCTTGGTCATTATGAGCATGTCAGTCGATGCGTAAAAATCAACCACGGATCGGATCTCTCTATCCGGTATGATGCACGAACAGTGCTGTTGGGCTCTAAGTCAGCCACGTTTCAACCCCATGAACGCAACCTCTTTTGTGTCGACCGTCTTGCCGGCTGACGCCCGTCGTCGGCAGCCTCTACTGCCCCGACTGGGGCGGATGCTTCTCATTGCGTTGACGCTTCCGCTGCTTGGGTGTGGCTCCCTGCCAGAGGTGAGTCGCGACCCCGCGGCGGCTGACGGTGCCGGTTTCAGGGAGGCACCGAAGCCACCTGCGGCGGACCTTGGCGCCGCCGACGAGGCGATCTCGCCCATGCGTCCCGTGTCGACGGCGGTGCGCGATCCGGCGCAATCGCTACGGGTTGGCGCGGGCTCCTATATCTATAGTCATGATCCGCGTCAGCTCGAACGCGAAGTGTCGCAGGCCTGTGAGGGCGCACGCAGCCGTGGTGAGTCGGAGATCCTGCGCGCATTGGTCGCCGATCTCGACTTCTCCGCCGTCCATCCGGCCGCTGCGACGCAAGCCCTTTTGAAGGGCAATTGCGGGGGCGTCAGCGACGTGGTGGAGGAAATGG
Source organism: Thiocystis violacea (assembly GCF_016583565.1). Classification (GTDB taxonomy): domain Bacteria; phylum Pseudomonadota; class Gammaproteobacteria; order Chromatiales; family Chromatiaceae; genus Thiorhodococcus; species Thiorhodococcus violaceus_A. The sequence continues at coordinate 90,301 of NZ_NRRF01000002.1, forward strand.
TCGCCCAGGGCGGACGAGAGGCGCTGGATGCCGTGGTCGAACGTGCCCGCATGATCGAGGGCGAGCGGGCCAGTCGTCAGATCGAGTCGGCCGCGGCGGCCGGATTGGCCCGTCGCACTGGACTGGCCGAGGTCGAGCAGGGTCTCGCCCAGGAGGATCCGCCCTCCTATGGCATGCTCTACTTCCCCTCCGTGGCGGAGGGCAGCAAGCTGGTCACGGCCGTGGCGCTCAACCGGCTCTACGAGGAGGCGATCCCCGGTTATGGGATCTACACCTTCGTGCTCTCCGGGCGCGGTTTCACGCATCCGCGCGGGGAGGACGTGGCGCGCTACAGCGAGTTCTTCCGGATGCTCGAAACCTATGTTTCGGCGGCCGACGGCGAGGACGGTGGGCCGAGCGCCGAGGCGCACGTCTTCCTGGTTCCGATCAACCCGGAGCGGATCGGCACGCCGCTCGTCGATCAGTCGGCCGCGGACCTTGCCGACGTCATGCGCCGCCACCTCATCCAGACCTTGCGTCACGAGGGTCACCGCGCCTTGGCCGCCCGCCTGGACAAGGGCGCCGGGCCTTTTCTGGTTGCGACCTTGGAGCCCAGCCTGTTGCCGTCCGATTCGACCGTGCCCTGGCTGATCACGGATCTTTCGGATCTGGGGCCCGAGAATGTCTATGGTGTCGTCGATGCCTTCGATCGGCCCATTCCGGCCGAGATGAGCGGCCGGCCGGAGAGTCTGTCCTTGATCCGCGAACGTCTGCTCGGGTTGCCCGTCAGGGCTGCCGGCAATCAAGGCGTCAAGGTGGATGCGAGCACCTGGGTCTTCATGCTCGGTGACTTCGCCTAGCGCCTGGTCGACTGGGGGCGGCTCTCTCGCGTGCGCCGCCGATCAGGCTTGGTCGGTTGTCTCGATGCGATGATGCCGCTCTTGAGCGTCTGGCCAGTCCTCCAGCATGCTGTCAATCCGTCGATTTTTCGGCAAGCGACCACTGCTCAATGGGGCTTGGCAATGACCACTCAGTGCTCTGGGGTGGGGCCTCGTCAGTGATTGGTCCGAGTGGGCAAGGGCTTTCCTGAGCCGATCATCCGCCGCGCTCAATGAGCGCATGCTGTCAACGCCCAAGGAGGCGATCTGATTCAGTCATGAACATCATTCCTTTTGGTCTGGGAAGCCTGGTCCGTTTTGTCATCGGCATCTTCCTCCTGCAAGGCTTGACCCTGCTCCTTGCCTATACGGCGGTGAGCACTGATTGGACGACGACATGGCCGCTCTTCGTCTTGCTGGGTGCCTCATTCGGCGTCGTCGTTGCGCTCTGGTTCAACACCATCGTCTATGCGGATCGGCACCGCGTCGTCTCCAAGGTCAGCGAGCGGTATTCCAAGGAGCGCGAGAAGATCCGCGTGCGGGCCGAGCAGCAGCGCGTCAAGGCGACCCGTGACAGCGAGCGGATGGCGGCGAAAGCGGGTCGGCGTGCCTCCGCGGGAATGAGCCTGAAGACCGGCGTCGTGGTCGGTGGGGCCGTGGGGGTCGGTGTCGCCATGATGCTCGCCCAGTTCATGACGCTGGGGCTGGTGACGCTGACGGCGGCGGGCGGCGCGGCCTTGGGCTATACGGTTCGCGCCCGTCAAGAGAAGCTCATCAGTTCAAGACGCCTGGCGGCCGAGGAGCGCGCGCTTCAGGTGATCGATGCCGCGCCGGCAAAGCGCAATTTGCCGCGGCGTAAGGATGAAGAGATCGAGGATGTCTGAGGTCGGAATCAGTGCTCATTCGAGAGCCGCGAGTCCACGCCATCATTGCGGCTCGCGCGGTGCGTCGGCTGTTCGCGGCGGATGGCGTCAGGCGGTTCCGAAAATGGCGCGCTGCAGGCCCTTATCATCCCCGCGTTCGGCATCCGGCATGTGCCATCAACTCGGCTCGCGCGGGCGCGCATCCGCGCCGGGGTCGGTCATGGGGTCTTCCTGCTCGCTGGTCGGCGTCGGTTGTGGGGTGGCGATGGGCCGACAGTCCAGAGCGCACTCTCGGAGTTCGGTTTCGCAGATGCTGACATCCGCGCCGAGGCAGCCGACCGGCTGAACGCAATAGGAACCGTAGCGCGTCTCGCAGGCCCTTCCCGATGCCTTGAATTGGCTCTGATACTGCTGACAATCCTGCTCACGTAGCAGTTGGCGTTCCTCGCACTGGCTCTTCTTCAGGTCGCACTGCGAGATGCAGGCGCTGTCCACCTCCCCCGTCGGCGGAGGTGCCGTCGTCCGCGGCATGATGCCTTCGCAGCCGGCCATGAGCACGGCGATCAGGGCGGCAGCGGTCAGGGTGACGAGGTGCGTCTTGGCAGGCGTTTTCAACATGGACGGGCTCTCCGTAAATCCTGGCGGGCACTCTACCACAGGACGACTCCGGACTCTTGGGGGGCGGGCGAGCGGCTCCGTGCAATGGGGGAACGGATGCCTCTGAGCCGAATCCGATGGTGCTCGGACCCCGTTGAGCATGTCGGCCTTTGAGCAAAGTGAAAGAGTCAGAATATAATCGGACAGTGATTCAGGAATCTCAGCTCAGGCATCCTTCTTCCAGCACGTTCTGCCGTGCCTTCGATCGCGCCTCGACGGGTGAGCGCCGCACCATCGCCGTTCAGCTTGAAATCCTGGTTTTCAGACGGAATCTGCCCCGCAGCCCGCGGGGTTCGCGTCAAACATCTCGCCTGGGGGGATTTGATTCGATCCCGAGCGGACGTATATTAATAACCTAGCAAAACACTCAGAAACACGGAGCCAGGAGCGATGACCTCAACCCAAGCCGTCGATGACATCGTCAGATCGGAGTACGAGCACGGTTTCGCCACCGAGATTGCGTCCGATACCTTGCCTCCAGGTCTCGACGAGGACGTGGTTCGCGCGATCTCCGCGCGCAAGGGTGAGCCGGAGTTCATGACCGAGGCGCGCCTCAAGGCCTACCGCCACTGGCTGACGATGACCGAGCCGCAGTGGCCGGCGGTGCACTACCCGAAGATCGACTTCCAGGCGATCTCCTATTTCTCGGCGCCGAAGCGACCGGAAGACGCGCCGAAGAGCCTCGACGAGATCGACCCGCTGCTGATCGAGACCTACAACAAACTCGGCATCCCGATCGAAGAGCAGAAGGCCCTGGCGGGGATCGCGGTGGACGCCGTCTTCGACAGCGTCTCCGTTGCGACCACGTTCCGCGCGACCCTGGCCGAGGCGGGCGTCATCTTCTGCTCCATCTCGGAGGCGCTCCACGACTACCCTGAGCTGGTGAAGCAGCATATCGGCTCGGTCGTCCCGCACACCGACAACTACTATGCGGCGCTCAATGCAGCCGTCTTCAGTGACGGCACCTTCGTCTACATCCCCAAGGGCGTGCGCTGCCCCATGGAGCTCAGTACCTATTTCCGCATCAACGCGCGGAATACCGGGCAGTTCGAGCGCACGCTCATCGTCGCGGAAGCGGGCAGCTACGTGAGCTACCTGGAAGGCTGCACCGCGCCCCAGAGGGACGAGAATCAGCTGCACGCCGCGGTCGTCGAGCTGATCGCCATGGAAGACGCGGAGATCAAGTATTCGACGGTGCAGAACTGGTATCCCGGCGACGCCCAGGGCAAGGGCGGCATCTATAACTTCGTGACCAAGCGGGGCGACTGCCGGGGGGCACGCTCGAAGATCTCCTGGACCCAGGTCGAAACCGGCTCGGCCATCACCTGGAAATACCCCAGCTGCCTGCTGCGCGGCGACGACTCGGTGGGCGAGTTCTATTCGGTCGCCGTGACCAAGGGCCGTCAGCAGGCGGATACCGGCACCAAGATGATCCACATCGGCAAGAACACCAGTTCGACCATTGTCTCCAAGGGCATCTCCGCCGGCGAGGGCCGGCAGACGTATCGGGGGCTGGTTCGGATCGGGCAGCGCGCCGCGGGCGCGCGCAATCACACCCAGTGCGATTCACTGCTCATCGGTGACCGCTGCACGGCCAATACCTTTCCTTACATCGAGGTCAAGCATCCGTCCGCGAAGATGGAGCATGAGGCGACGACCTCCAAGATCAGTGACGACCAGCTCTTCTACTGTCGCTCCCGCGGCCTGACCGAGGAAGACGCGGTGTCCATGATCGTCAACGGCTTCTGCAAGGAGGTCTTCAACGAACTCCCCATGGAGTTCGCCGTCGAGGCGCAGAAGCTCTTGAGCATCAGCCTGGAAGGCGCGGTCGGTTGAACGAATATTCGGAGTCTGAATGATGCTTTCTGTCAAAGGCCTGAGGGCCAACGTCGGCGATAAAGAGATCCTCCGCGGCCTGGACTTCGAGGTCGGCCCCGGTGAAGTGCACGCCATCATGGGGCCGAACGGCTCTGGCAAGAGCACCTTCGCGCATGTCCTCTCGGGCCGCGAGGGCTATGAGGTGACCGCGGGCTCCGTGACCTTCGAAGGCAAGGATCTGCTCGCGCTGGAGCCCGAGGAGCGCGCCCAGTTGGGGCTCTTCCTCGCCTTTCAGTACCCGGTCGAGCTGCCCGGCGTGAACAACACCTACTTCCTCAAGGCCGCGCTCAACAGCATCCGCAAGGCGCGCGGCGAGGAGGAGCTGGACGCCGTGTCCTTCCTGCGTCTCATCAAGGAGCGGCTGAAGATCCTGCACCTCGACGATTCGCTGCTGAAGCGCGCCGTGAACGCCGGTTTCTCCGGCGGCGAGAAGAAACGCAACGAGATCTTCCAGATGGCCTTGCTGGAGCCGAAGCTCGCCATTCTCGACGAGACGGATTCGGGTCTGGACATCGACGCGTTGCGCGTCGTGGCCGATGGGGTCAATGCCCTGCGCAGCGCGGAGCGCTCCATGATCGTCGTGACCCACTACCAGCGCCTGCTCGACTACATCCAGCCCGATCACGTCCACGTCCTCTCCAAGGGCCGCATCATCCGCTCCGGTGGCAAGGAGCTGGCGTTGGAGCTGGAAGAGAAGGGCTATGGCTGGATCGACGCGGAGGGCCAGGCGGCATGAACGGCGACATGCCGACGGGCTTCGCGAGCTGGCTCGCGCACGAGCGCTCCTGCGACGCGGGCATCGACTGGCTCGACGCGCGGCGGCGCAACGCGGCCGAACGTGTCCGTGAGCAAGGCGTGCCGAGCAGCAGGGACGAGGGCTGGCGTTACACCAATCTAAAGGGTCTGCTGGAGCAGGGCTTTCTGCAACCCGACGAGCCCATCACGGCACTGCAGCCGGATGATCTCGAGGAAGTCTTGGTGCCTGGTCTCGCGAGCCACCGGGTCATCCTCGTCAACGGGCGTTTCGTGCCTGAACTCTCGCTGCTGGAGGATCTGCCGCCCGGCGTGCGGGTGAGCGGGCTCGCCAGCCTCTTGGCGAGCGATCCCGACGTCTTGAAAGACAGGCTGAACGCCGTCGCGGGGGACGACCTGGCGCTGTTCGCCGCCCTCAACACCGCGGGTCTGGACGATGGCGTGGTCGCACTCGTCGATCGGGGCGTGCTCCTGGAGCGGCCGATCGAGCTGATTCACGTCTCCGTCGGCCTGGACGAGCCGCGCGTGGCGCAGCCGCGCAATGTCATCGTGCTCGGCGCTGGTGCTCAGGCGATCGTGATCGAACGCTATCTGAGTCTGGGCGATTCGCTCTATTGCACCAACTGTGTCACCGAGGTCTCGCTCGGGCGGGATGCCGTGCTGAAGCACGACCGCATTCAGACCGAAAGCCCCAGCGCCTTCCATATCTCGGGGCTCTATCTTCGGCAGGACGCCAACAGCCGTTATCTCGGTGTGAACCTGGGGCTGGGTGCCCGCTGGGCGCGAACCGATCTCAACGCCACCTTCGGCGGCGAGCATGCCGAGTGCGACCTTCAGGGGCTCTATCTGGCCGGAGACGGTCAGCTCATGGATTACCACCTGGACGTGGATCACTCCGTCCCCAACTGCGCGAGCCGTGAGAACTTCAAGGGCATCCTCTATGGCAAGGGGCGCGCGGTCTTCGATGGGCGCGTCTTCGTCGCTCAGGACGCGCAGAAGACGGATGCGGCCATGTCCAACCGCAACCTCATGCTCTCCGAGAGCGCTGAGGTGGATACCAAGCCGCAGCTCGAGATCAATGCCGACGACGTCAAGTGCAGCCATGGCACCACGGTCGGCCAGATCGAGCCCGAGATGCTCTTCTATCTAAGGTCTCGCGGGATCTCGGCCCCGCTTGCGCGACGCATGCTCTGCCTCGGTTTCGCCGGTGAGATCATCGAGCGTTTGAGCGCCGAGGCGCTGCGCGATCAGGTCTCGGAGCTGGTGGGTCAACGCCTGGAGTCTGCTCCGCTGAGTTGATTCGCGCGGGGCGATGTCGCGCGCATCGAAGTGTCGGGGTCGCACGCGATCCTGTTGTCATTGTGGCTATAGCCTGTTGTCGAGAGGTCGATCATGAACAGACTCGCTCGCTTCGCCGGTTTTGGTAGGAAGAGCGAAGAACAGGGAGAGGCGGCCGTCCTGGAAGAGGACGTAGCCGTCGAACAGATGGACCCGGAGGAGCTGCGGGAGCCCATCATTGCCTCACTGCGGACGGTCCACGACCCTGAGATCCCGGTCAACATCTACGATCTGGGCCTCATCTATCGGATCGATATCGCGGAGAACGCCGACGTGCATGTCGACATGACCCTCACCGCGCCAGGGTGCCCCGTCGCCGGAATGATGCCGCTGATGGTCAAGAGTGCCGTGGCACGGGTCGAGGGGGTCGGCGAGGTCGATGTGAGCCTCGTCTGGGATCCGCCCTGGAACCAGTCGAACATGAGCGACGAGGCGAGATTGCAGCTTGGGCTGATGTAATCGACGGGTGCCGGCTCAGGTCTCCAGCACGCAGAGCGGCACCATGAGTTCGGCCTCGCTGAGGCCGCCGTGAACGCCCACCTGTCGATGCGGCTGCTCGTTCGGCAGGCGCTCCTGAATGATGTGATTTCCCGTGGGGAGCAGGCAGTAGTCTCCGACGCGGTCCATGAATCTGGAATGCATCCGGCCCTGCCCAAAGTAGCCTTCCTCGACCAGCTGCCGGCTCGGAATCAGGTCGATTAGCCCCGCGAGTTCCTCCCGGCAGTAGGATTCGAACCGTCGCACCGCGTCCGGTCGCACATAGCAGTAGGCCGCTCGCGGCTCTCCGCACAGCGGCAGGAGCAGGCACTCGGCGAGATCCGGATGCTCGGCCAGGTCGATGACGTCCGATGCCTGGGTATCCAGCTGGCCATGATCGGCGCAGACGAGCATCAGGGTGTCCGTCCCCTTGGCGGCGACGAGAAAGTCTCCGAGCGCCTGATCCAGCTCGATCAGGTGTGCCTGAGCCGCGTCGCTCTCCATGCCCATCGCGTGCCCGATGCTGTCCAGCTTGGGCCAGTAGAGATAGAGGAAGCTGGGGGCGGGCGAGGGGCGAGCACGTCCCCAGCGCGGAGCGGGTCGAATCACACGCAGACACTGCCGAAACATCTGCTCCAGCGTTTCGAAGGTCAGGATTTCAGCTCCTCCTGTGTGGGCCAGGTTGAAGTCTGAATGGGCGATGAAGGCAGGTGAAACCGCAATACCGCGCGTGCGGATGCGCTCGAAGACCGAGGTATTGCCGAACAGAGCCCGGGCATCGATTCCGGCTCGCCGGTAGGGCACACCGCCATAGCGTGGCACGCCCGGCAGGACGGTCATGACGCACCCCAACTCGCGCAGGTAGGTGAACCAGCCGGTCAGGCCGTGTTGGAGCGGGGCATCGCCGGTGAGATAGGTTGGGATCGCTGCAGCCGTCGTCGAGGGAAAGACCGAGGTGATGGCACCGCGCACGGATTGCCCCAGCAAGGTGTCGGATCCACGCCGCGCGAGCCAATCCGCCCCCAAGCCGTCAATGACAAGCAGGACGATGTTGGTCGCATGCGCCAGGTCGTGGATCGGCAGCAGATCCAAGGGCGGGCTGTCCGGTTGGCCGCCGCGGCCCCCGATGATGCTGCTCATGAGGTTGACGATCCCGCCGCCCTGATAGTCCGGTTTGGCGCTCGTCATTGCGAGGCGGCCCCGCCGAGCAGGATGGCGCCGCGGGGATAGCCGACGTCGAGATCTTGCGATGAAACCCTGGTTGGGCGGAGCCTGCCGCGTGACATAGGCGATCCTCCGTTGTCTTGAGTCCGATCGAGACTGGCGCCTGGTTGAGACCGGAATCTGATCGAGGCGAAAGGAGTAGCACAAATCGCCAGAGTCTACCAAGGACATCCGGGTAGTCCTTTCTCTTGGGCGATCGCGGATTCCGGGGCGCGGCGCTCTCCAACGTTGCTTTTGTCCCATTCGCCCCGCCTCCCGACACGCCACTCCTTCATCTCGGTAAGATGCGGTATCGTCCTGCCACCGAGGTCGTGCTCTCGAAGGTCTCGTGCCCATGGACGGCGTCGAGCAAGGCGGCGGCCGCTTGGGTAGGGCAGGCACACCGCCATCTAGGGACCGTGCTGGGTTTGGGACTCGCGCTTGTATCGATCCTCGCGATAGTGGTTGGCAGAACCCGGCGGATGCTGGGGGCATGGCCCTCTGCGTATCTTTGCTCGGGGTGGGGCTCGGTGGCGGATTGGCCCCTTGGGCTGGGGGTTGCCGCTGGCGCCAGGATCGTGGTCGTCGCCGACGAGGTCATCCCGGAGACGGGCTGCGATGATCATCAGACTCCGGCGACGCAGGGACTGATGGCTGGCTTCGTCCCGATGATGGTTCTGGCCGCGAGAATCGGTTGAGGTTTGCGCATCGCCCCTATCCTTGAGCTCCTGGCGCCCCGCTTTGGGGCCTTCTGCGTTCGCGAGAGTCTGCTCGATCTTCAGTGCTCGATCTTCAGTGACTGGATGGCGAGCTTCACATTGAGATTACGGTCGATCTTGGCACTGCTTCTTGGTGCGCTGAGACGTTTGGACGCGATATGAAAGAATTGTGGATTCATGCGGGTATGCCGAAAAGTGGTTCATCCGCTTTGCAGGTGTTTTTTGCGAGAAACAGGACGCTTCTTCTGTCTGAAGGGGTCGATTATCTTGAGTTGAGCGATTTGAGTCGGGCTGAGAAGGGCGGCATCACATCCGGCAATGCGGGGTCTTTGTCGAGGTCGATGTTGCGCGAGTCGGACGAGGGCTATCTTCAAGATAACGGAGCGTCTTATGGTCTGTTGATCGAGCGTATTCAGGCATCAGGTTCGGCGAAGTGTCTTGTTTCATCCGAGTTCTTTTCTTTCGTCGGTGAAGATGCCTATCGCGAACTGCTTGATGATCTGGCGAACATAGAGTGTCGATGTAAGTTCATCTATTACGTCAGAAGGCAGGATCAAGCATTGATTTCCGGTTATATGCAGAGAGTCAAGCGTCATCGCTTTAAAGGTTATCCGGAAGATTTCGTCAAGGGCGCCTATCGGAACAATAGGCTGTTGAACTACTACGATATGGCGCGGCGTTTTGAGGGCGTCTTTGGCGAAGGGAATGTCATCGCCGGTGTTTACGAGTCGACAAGGAAGCACCCACGAGGTCTTGCGGGTGATTTCCTAGAACGGATGTTTGGCGTTTGTCCGCAATGGCTTAGGCCGCAGCCATCGGTGAATACGAGCCCGTCACCCGCGGAGCTCAAGCTTCTGTTGCTTGCGAACCAATATACTCCAAGGATGAGGTTCTCGGACATCTTGCTGAATAATAGTGCGTTGACGGGGCGTTCTGAGGAATATGCAACGCACGATATATTGGCGCCGGAGCTGGTGAAAGAGATCTTGGCGTATTTCTCTGAGCAGAATGCCTTATTCGCGACTTGCTATGCGAACGGTGAGGCGTTTCCAGCGTACGAAGAGGCGGGTTATGTGGATTTGAGGCATCTATCGTTCGACGCCAATGATCTAGTGTCTATCATCACGGGATTCTTGGTGCATTTCGACCGACGTCTTGGTCAATTGGAAGACAGGGTGAGTAAACTGTCTTGAAGGCGCGCCCTGTCAATTGCGCGCGGCCGCTGTTTCGCTGTGCCGCGTCCTTGCGGCCGATCGGCGACCCTTGCAATCAAGGCTCTTCCAGGTCGCGTGATCGCTCGTCCGAGCACGGGAGGGGCGGTTGGGGCGCGCTCTGATCATTGCGAAAGGCTCGTTCGGCGACATCATCCCGATGTATGCCATCGCCAAAGAGCTCAGGGGCCGAGGGCATCGGGTGCTCTTCGCCACCCAGGCTCGCCATCTTCATGCCGCACACAGCCTTGGTCTGGACGTGGCGCGGATTGATCGATGCGACGATCTGTCGTCGAGCTCAAAGGCGCGTTCGTCACGTTTCCTTCCATGGATTTCGAACGATGCCCTTGGGGGGACGCGGCGCTCCTTCCAGGCCGAGCTGGAGGTGCTGATGCCCCTGGCGCGCACTTCGGATGTCGTCATCGGGAATCAACTCGCGATTTCGGGGCCACTGGTCGCGGGATCTCGGGGGTGTCCATGGATTTACTGTGCCGTCTCTCCTCTTGGTCTGGCCTCTCAAGACAATCCCTGCCTTTTTCCCCTGATTCATCGACTGCAACGACCGTTCATTGGAAACGCATTGGTTGACGCTTGCAGTCTGGCCTTGGTTCGCGGTTACAGCTCGCTTTTCAGCTCCTTCGTGGCGCGGGCTCAAGTCCGGTTGGGGCTCAGGCATCTTGGGCATCCGCGGTTCGCGGGATTGTTCTCGCGAGAGCTGAACCTGATTCTCACGTCTCCCCGCCTATTCGGTCGGCTTCCAGTCTCTCCACCGCATGCCGTGGTTACGGGCTGGACCTGGTTGGAACCCTGGTTCCTTCGCGATTCGGAGAAAGAGAAACGCGCGCTAGCCTTCATGCAAGGCGGCAGTCCTCCGTTGCTCTATGCGCTGGGGGGGAACGCCCGCTCTAGACCGGGCAGCTTCTTTCAAGAAAGCCTGAAGGCGAGTCGCAGGCTTGGGATGCGGACCTTGATCGTGGCTTCGAGCCGATTTCACGCGGCGATTCCCGCGTCCGCCGATGTCTGTGTGACGTCCTACCTGCCTTACTCGCTCCTTTTTCCGCATGTCCTTGCCGTGGTTCATTCGGGTGGGATCGGCACCATTGGTTGGTCAATCAGATGCAACCGGCCATCCTTGTTGGTTCCCGGCGCGGATGACCAGTTCGACAACAGCTTCCGCGCAATGCGCGGCGGCCTGGCTCAGGTATTACCACGGCGAGGCTATCGTGCTTCGGCGGTTGCCAGCGCCTTGGAAACCGTGCTGGGTGATGACGCAATGGCTGCGCGCTTGCGCAAGGCGTCGACTGAGGTCGCGCAGGAGGATGGGGCGGTCGTTGCCTGCGATCATATCGAGCAGTTCCTGTCACGCAGATCGCGATGAAGCGTGGCGCGGCAGATAGAGCCCGTGCCGCGCCTCAAGCCTGGGAAGCGACGGTCTTGCGTTCCCGCGTGCTCACTGCGATCCCTCTGACAGCCTAGCCGGCGCGACTGGGGCGGTTTGCCTCTTCGGCTTACGTCTGACGCAAGACCGCGGCAGATGCCGGATCCATGACGTGCAGGTGCACACGCTCATCGGTCCGAGCCCTGAGTGCCTGGAAGGCGCTCTGGAGCGCGGCGCTTGCGTCTTCGTCGGCTTGCCTCAAGACGATGGCTAACCGCAGGCGGTTCATGTGCATCCGATCGCGCTCCGTCAGCCCGGCCGAGACCCACTGCGGCAGCTTCGCAAGCGCGTCATGCGCATCGTCCGCCTCGGCCAGATAGACCAGCAGTCGCCCGCCGATCGCAAGGCGTTGCGCGATGCCGGCCGCGCGCGAAGTCTCGGAAGGCGCATCGTCGACCTGCTCGAAGACCTCGGCTGGGCAGGTGCAGCCGAGGCGATCCCGCACGAAGCGCTCGAGTTCGGGCGTGGCCGGTCGGACTGACATGCGACCTTAAAGCTCCTGGGAGGCGAAGTCCGCCAGCCGCGAGCGCTCGCCGCGCATCAGGGTGATGTGACCGCTGTGTGGCCAGTGCTTGAAGCGATCCACGACATAGGTCAGGCCGGAGGTCGTCTCCGTCAGATAGGGCGTGTCGATCTGGCTGATGTTGCCCAGGCAGACGAACTTGGTGCCTGGGCCGGCGCGGGTGATGAGGGTCTTCATCTGCTTGGCGGTCAGGTTCTGGGCCTCGTCCAGGATGATGTACTTGTTGAGGAAGGTCCGGCCGCGCATGAAGTTGAGCGAGGAGATGCGGATGCGGCTGCGGATGAGGTCGTTGGTCGCGGCGCGGCCCCATTCGCCGCCTTCGGGCTGGGTCAGGACTTCGAGGTTGTCCATGAGCGCGCCCATCCAGGGGGTCATCTTCTCTTCCTCGGTTCCTGGCAGGAAGCCGATGTCCTCGCCGACCGGGACGGTGACCCGCGTCATGATGATCTCGCGATAGAGAGTGCGGTCGAGCACCTGCGCCAGGCCGGCGGCCAGGGCGAGCAGGGTCTTGCCCGTGCCGGCGGAGCCGAGCAGGGTGACGAAGTCCAGCTCCGGATTCATGAGCATGTTGAGCGCGAAGTTCTGCTCGCGGTTGCGTGCGCTGATGCCCCAGACGTTGTGGCGGGATTGGCGATAGTCGTCCACCAGCTCGATGACGGCCTCGGTCTCCGAGCGCTTCTCGCGCACCATGGCCTCGAAGGCGCCATCCTCGCCCAGGGCAACGCATTGGGCTGGATACCAGTCGGCGATGTCGGGTCCCGCGACGCGATAGAAGGTCCGGCCTTCTTCTTTCCAGGCGTCGATGGTCTTTTCGTGGTGCTCCCAGAAGTCCTCCGGCAGCACCTCCAGGCCCGTGTAGAGCAGTGCGGCGTCATCCAGGACCTGGTCGTTGGAGTAGTCCTCGGCCGGGATCCCGAGCACGGCCGCCTTGATGCGCAGGTTGATGTCCTTGGAGACGATGATGACCTGGCGGTCTGTGTGGGTTTCACGCAGTGCCTGGACGGTGCCGAGGATGTTGTTGTCCGGGATGGTGCCGGGGAGCGATGCCGGCAGCTTGAGCGCAAGCAGCTCGGTCTGGAAAAAGAGGCGCCCGGCCGCCGGCAGCACGATACCGCCGCCGTTCGCTGAGGTCGGACCGAGCGGCAGGCCCGCGTCGATTTCCTCCTTGTTGGCGTTGCTCATCAATTGATCGAGGAAGCGGCTGACCTGGCGGACGTTGCGCGCGACCTCGGACATGCCTTTCTTGGCTCGATCCAGCTCCTCGAGCACGACCATCGGGAGGAAGATGTCATGCTCCTGGAAGCGGAACAGGGCGGTCGGGTCGTGCATCAGCACGTTGGTGTCGAGGACGAAGAGGCAGGGCTTGTCGTTTTCGCGTTTGATCATGGGTTTGGGGACCGAGGTGTCCGTGCCGCGCGGGCTGGCTGAGGTGGAGTGTCCGGGGGTCGGTGAGCCGGCGTTGCGCCGGCTGATCGGCGGGCTGCCGCCGCGGCTAGTCGGCGCTCAGCGCCTGCGCGGCCGCCAGCACCTCATCGACATGGCCCTTCACCTTGACGCCGCGCCACTCCTGGCGCAGGACGCCCTGGGCATCGATCAGGAAGGTGCTGCGCTCGACGCCCAGGCTTTCCTTGCCATACATCTTCTTGAGCTTGATGACGTCGAAGGCCTTGCACAGGGCTTCGTCCTTGTCTGACAGTAGGTCGAAGGGGAAGTCCTGCTTGGTCTTGAAGTTTTCCTGGGCCTTGATCCCGTCGCGCGAGGCGCCCAGCACGACCGTGTTGGCCGCGGTGAAGGCATCGGTCGCGTCGCGGAAGTCCTGGCCTTCTTGCGTGCATCCTGGCGTGCTGGCCTTGGGATAGAAGTAGAGCACCAGGTTCTTGCCTCGATAGTCCGAGAGCTGAATGTGCTTGTCTCCGGTGGCGGCTAGTGCGATGTCGGGAATGGTCTCGCCGGTCTTGAGTGTCATGGTCATTGACTCCGAATGTCGAGAGTTGTGCGCTCAGGCAGGCTGCGCTGTTGCCTGCTCCAAGGTGGGGATGACCAGGGTCTGTCCAAAAAAGACCGGCGAGTTGGCTCAGCCTTTCAGCGGCTCCAGTACGGCATCGAGATTGAGGCCGTCGCAGTAGTCCATGAACTCCTCGCGCAGTCCGGCAATATGCACATCCGCCGGGATGCCGACCGTCATGTGCACGGCGAACATGGGCGTGCCGGTATGGGCCGCGGCATAGGTGCTGGTAGCCATGTCCTCGATATTGATGCTGCGCTCGGCAAAGAAGCCCGCCAGGTTGTTGACGATGCCTGGATGGTCCATGGAGACGACGTCGATGGCATAGGGCAGCAGGTTACGGCCGCTGGCGCGTTCGCCGGTGCGCTTGGAGATGATCGTCATGCCGAGTTGGCGTTCGAGCTCCGGAAGCCCGTTTTCGATCTTCGCGAGGGTGTTCCACTTGCCCTCGACAAGGAGCATCGCCGCGAACTCTCCACCCAGGACCGTCATGCGGCTGTCCTCGATATTGCAGTCGTGCTCCAGCACGGCCTTGGAGAGCTGATTGACGATGCCTGGATGGTCTTCACCCAGGGCCGAGATCACGAGATAGGTCTTCTGCCTGGTCATGTCCTTGCCGATGGTCGGAGGTGTGAGTGTCTGTGTAATTGGCGCCCGAGTGTAGCATGGGGGGGGCTGCAACCATACGGGGCGCTAGCGCGGTCGGGAGCTCGCGGTCGTCAGGTTTCAGTGGTCTTGCTGTCGCCGCGCGGGGCGTGCAATGGGTACCAGGTTTCATCCCGGGTCGGCGCGAGCAGGTCCCGGCGCAGCTGCTTGAGCGTCTCGAGGGTGCGGTTGCCGCCGGATGTCGCGAAAGGATCCTCCTGCTCGATGGCGTCGCCCAGCTCGGCGTCGATCTGATCGGGTTCTTCGCCGGCTTCCATGCGTCGGATCGCCTCGGACATGGCGTCCCCCGGTTTGAGTCCACTGGCCTGGAAGAGCTTGCGCATGGCCAGCGCGGCCTGCTTCGGGTCGTCTTCGTCGAGGTTTTCCAACTCGCCGCTCATGGAGGCGAGGGCGTTCATCAGTTGCTCCTCATCCATGCCGGCTGGCAGCGAATCGTCTGCGCTCTCGCCCCCCTCCGCCCGGCCGGAGCTGATGGCGAAAAGGCTTGCCTGACGGTCGAGCTCGGCGCGTCCGCAGCGCGGGCATGCGGGATGGGTCAGGGTGTCGACCCGGCGTGAGAAGAAGCTGTAGATGGTGTGGCAATCCCGGCAGTAGAACTCGTAGACGGGCATCTGGATAACCTCGACTTGGATGCGGGCGAAATTCTATCGTCTCTTTTGAGGTGTCAGGTGTCAGGGCTGCGGAGCGCTTCCGGGCCTTCAGAGATCGCTCCACATCCTGAGCAGATTCGCGTAGGAGCGGTCGACATGGCCCGTCGTCTCGCTGCCTGGCGCCTCCTTGAGCAGGTGCTCGCGCGCCAGGTTCAACTCATAGAGCAGCTCCCGCTTGGCCGGATCGCGCACATAGCTCTGGATCCAGGTGAGCGCGACCAGGCGCTCTCCGGATTGGACTTCGGCGACCTGGTGGAGGCTCGCGGAGGGGTAGATGACCGCGTGACCGGCCGGGAGCTTGACGCGTTGCTCGCCGAAAGGGGTCCGCACGACGAGCTCGCCGCCCGCATAGGCCTCGGGTGGATTCAGGAAGATGGTCATGGACACATCGGTCCGAAAGCGTGGCCCCGTCGAGCCCATGATCGGGTCATCCACGTGGTCGCCATAGGCCATGCCCTTGGTGTAGCGCGCGAAGATGGGATCCGCGACCCGATGGGGAAGGGCGCCGAAGCGGAAGGTCGGATGGTGCCCCAAACTTGCCATCAGAATGCGGATCAGGCGCTGCATGCGTTCGGGGTCGGGCTGCAGCTCTTGGTTGTGCTTGACGCGGGCGGCGGCGAAGCCCGCGGAGAGCGTGCCGTCGACGAAGGTGGCGTTGGCGAGCGTTTCGTGGATCTTTTGCAGCTGGGCGGCGTTGAGGAGCTCGGGGATGGTCAAGAGCATCGCGGGCCTCATGTTGGCTGGAGTGGCAGTCAGTGGGTCTTATGGCCAAGATTCGCCGTTTCGTTGGGGCTCGTGCCTTGGCCCAACCTTTGGACATCCGTTGTGATCACGCGCTGAGTCGATTCCGAGCTTGGCAGGGCGAGCCCCAGCATTGGAGAATCGGGATCGACCCGCGCGGGCCGAGACCCATGAAGACCGGGCGTACATCCTCATGACCCGCAACACCCTGATGAAGAGAGGCGCACCATGATTCTGAAAGCTATGATCGATGATCACGTCTACCAGCTCAATGTCCCAGATGCCTTGCTCTCTCAGGCGCGCGACTACTTCGATCGACTGGATCTGGACATGGATGCAGGCTGGCAGATGAGTCGTGAGTGGGTGAGCAAGCCGGATCGTCTGCAACGCTGCCAGATCGTCGCCGATAAGCTGCTGACGGCGTTGGAGTCCGAGAATGAGAAGCTTGGGCTGCTCATGGCGGGCTATATCCTCGCCCGTCTGCCAGGCGTTGAGTCGGTCGAGCTGGACGTTCAGGGCGAGATTCAGAACAACAACTTCACCATCGCCGAGGCGCTGACGCCTGCGCCAGAGGCTCCGCAGGCCAGCGCGGGTGGCATGAGCAAGCTCGACGCCATGGAGCAGGCAGGCAAGGACGTGACCAACGTCTTCAAGGTGGGGCGCGGCTATCGTTTCTCGGTGTTCGATCATGCGGCCGGCAGCTGGCAAGATGCTCCGCTTGCCGCGACGCAGGAGGAGGCGGCGCGTCTGCGTCAGCAGGCTTTCAAGGCGCGCTATGAAGCGCTGCTTGGCCAAAGGCGTCACTGAGCGGGAGTGGCGGTCGCGCTGCGGTCAGGGTGCTGGGGGCGGAGGTCGGTCGTCCTGAATAACCGGGCCGCCCGGAGAGGGCGGCGCGGGTCGTTCGGCGGATTGGCTGTCGTTGTCTGTGCTGGTTTAGTTGTCTTTGTTGGTATTGATGTTGAGCGGGATGTAAGCGAGGCACACGCCAAGGACGGCAGTGGCCAGCACGATGAGGCCGGCAACGGTCAAGACGATCTTCATGGTCACGGAAGACACCATGAGGCCGGCAAGAATGAGCACGCCAGCGGCGGCGAGGCGGATGTTCTTGTCCATCGGGCCAACGTTTTTGGTTAGGGCCATAGCTTCAGTTCCTCGGTGGGGAGTCGGTACGAGAGGCGCGTGCATGCGCTCTCGCGTGGGTGCGACGGTGCGCCTGGTGGTTCCCTGCGACCGTCGATGCAGGGACGCGCGCATTATACGCACGGCCCTGTCGGAGGGGATTGCGATATCGTGGTCCGCGGTTACCGTTGTGGTTGCTCGGATGACCGGCGATGTGGCCTCGATCGGCAGCTTGCGCGACACTGACACCTGACACCTGACACCTGACACCTGACACCTGACACCTGATGAAGACGATCGATTCCAGAGGAGACCAAGCTCGGTGACGTACTTGCTTCTGCGAAGGATGGGCCGCCTGGGCCTCTGTCTGCTCCTTGGCTGGCTCGTTGCCGGCTGCTCGAATCCTGGTGAGAACGTGCGGGTCAGACTCTGCAAGGATCTCGCGCGCGGCCTGCTCGATGATCCGGTGTCTCTGGTTTGGCGGGATGCCCGCATCGAGATGCGGCGATCCGAGCACTTGATCGTCGACCTCGGATTCGAGGTCGCCGATCCGGCAAGCGGGCGGGTCGAACCCATGCGGGCGGCCTGTTATTACCGCTACGACGCCGTGGACGAAACGGCGCTGACCATGGCTGATCCAACGTCGGCCTATTCGACATCCCCCTACAGCCTGACGCTCAACGATCAGGTGATCACCAATCCACGCCTCGCCCAGGCGATCAAGCAGGCGATGCTCAAGCAGGGTGGCGAGCTCCTGGACAGTGTGCAGCGCGGCCTGCAGAAGGCCGCGCAAGGCGTACAGGATCATCTCGGCGGGGCGCCGCAGCGCTGATTCGCGGGGCGACCTGGCTGTGCTGGACGGGGCGCTTTGCGGGGTCGCCGCTGAGTGGCCCGTCTTGAGATCGACGTCCAGGGGCTTGGCGCGGCTGTGCGCGGCGGGCGGGCGCCTCAGTAGAGTGCGTGCGAGCGGTTGACGTATTTGGTCAGCTCCACGTGCTGCGCGTTCATCCGGCGCAGAATGTCCTGCCCGACCTTGACGATGTTCTGCATGACGCGATACACGAGCCAGGGATGCTCGGGCAGCAGCTGCTCGAAGGCCTCGCGCTCGAAGCTGCAGACCTGGGTCCGGCCCAGCGAGCGCAGGGTCGCGGTGTGGGGTTGCCCGCTGATGAACCCCATTTCGCCCGCCAAGTCCCCGGTGCGCAGTACATGGATGGTGGTGTAGTCGCCTTTGCCCAGCTCGCGCGTGACCGCGATCGCGCCCTCGGTGATGATGTGCAGGCTGTTGTCGATGTTGCCTTCCGAGATCAGCACCTCTTGGTCCGCCAGGCGCCGGCAGCAGGCGATGCCGGCGAGCGCCGTGACCTCTTCGTCGCTCAAGCTGGCGCTCAAGCTGGAGCGCCGCAGCGAAGCGAAGTCTTGCTCGATACTCATCGGAGTCCTCCAATATTCTAAATTAATGATTCAATCCTGAGTGTGATGCAGCCGAGATTGAAGGGCAAGTGTCGTGCGTCAGCAAGTGTAAAAAGATTTCCCATCGAGCTCGCTTGGCTCTATGATGGGCGATTCCCCAAATCCTGGGGTTACTCCTTGCCTCACCGCATCGCGATGCGGGAGGCTGTCAATCCGAAGGGAGCTTCAATGCGACACTACGAAGTAGTCTTTCTGGTGCATCCGAGCCAGAGCGAGCAAGTGCCCGGCATGGTCGAGCGTTATCAGGGCAATCTGGAGAAGCGTGGCGGTGTGGTCCATCGCATGGAGGACTGGGGTCGGCGCCCATTGGCCTACCCGATCAATAAGGTCCACAAGGCGCACTACGTGCTCATGAACGTCGAATGCGATCAAGAGGCAATCGACGAGCTTGAAAACACGTTTCGGTTCAACGACGCCGTCCTGCGCAATCTCATCATCCATCGTCAATCGGCCGTGACCGAGGCGTCTCCGCTCGCCAAGGGCAGCGACGAGCGCGAACGTTCCGAGACCTCGGACCGCGACTCCGATGACGATCGCGACAACGACGCCGATAACAGCAACGACTGAGCCGCGCTCAGCGACGCTCGAACCATCACGCTCACGCAACGGAGAGAACCATGTCCCGCTTTTTTCGCCGCAAGCGTTATTGCCGCTTCACCGCTGAAGGCATTACCGAGATCGACTACAAGGATCTCAACCTCTTGAAGGCTTACGTCAGCGAGTCCGGCAAGATCGTGCCGAGCCGGATTACCGGCACCTCGGCGAAGTACCAACGCCAGCTTGCGCAGGCCGTCAAGCGCGCACGCTACCTGGCCTTGCTGCCCTACACCGACGGGCACTGACAGCATGGCGCCGGGCTGGGTAGCTGCGTGTTTGCCCAGCCTGCTCGGGATGTCCGGCGCCTTGCCCTCCGGCACTGATTCGCGACCATGAAAGCGCTCGCAAACTTCGTGATGCGGGGATACTCGCAGGCGACGCTGGTCGCGACCGCGAGTGCTGTACTCTCCCTGTTGATGCCCTTCTTCGGGTTGATCAGCTCGGGCGTCGTCGGCTTGGTCACGCTGCGCAGGGGGCCGCGCGAGGGGCTCGTGCTGCTGGGGTTGTCCGCAGTGGCGACAGCATTCATCTCACTGATCGCTCTGGGGTCTCCCTGGGTCGCGGTCGGAGTGCTGGTGGTGCTCTGGGTGCCGATCTGGGGATTGGCGGCCATCCTGCGCTCGACTCGCGCCTTGGGGTTCGTGGCGCAACTCGCGGGTCTGGGCGGTTTGGTAATGGTGCTGATCATCCATCTGACCCTGGGGGATCCGGCAGCCTACTGGCAGCAGCTTCTGGAGCCGGTGCGGCAGTCCTTGGTCACCGATGGGTTGATCCAGGCGGATGCCAGCAAGACGCTCTTCGAGCAGTTGTCCAAGTGGATGACGGGGACCTTCGCGGCGGCCTTGGTCTTTCAGTACCTGATAAGCCTGTTCGTTGCGCGTGCTTGGCAGGCGCAGCTGTACAACCCGGGCGGGTTTGGGCAGGAGTTCCGCGGTCTGAACCTGGGTTGGTCGGTCGGAGCCGTCTTTTTGACGCTCCTGGCTTGGGCAACCTTCTCGCACGGTGCTGGGCTGGCGCTGGACCTCATCCCCGTGCTTGGCGTTCTGTTGATACTCCAGGGTCTGTCCGTGGCCCATGGTCTGCGCGCGCTCTTGGGCGCGCAGCGGGGTTGGCTGATTGGCCTCTATGTCTTGTTGGTTCTGTTCATGCCGCAGGTCGGCCTGTTACTGGCCAGCGTCGGATTGGTCGATCTCTGGGCGAACATTCGCGCGCGGGTTGCGCAACGTGTTTCCGGGCAGCGCTGAGCGCGCCAAGGTAACCAGATTATTTTGAGAGGAATACGAACGTGGAAGTGATCCTGCTGAAGAATGTGAGCAACCTGGGTGTGCTCGGCGATAAAGTGAAGGTCCGCTCGGGCTACGGGCGCAACTATCTGCTTCCCGGCGGCTTTGCCGTGTCCGCAACCGCTGAGAATCTCGAGGCATTCGAGGCGCGTCGCGCAGAGCTCGAGCAGGCCGCCGCTGAGGTATTGGCCGCAGCAGAGGCCCGTAAGGCGAAACTCGACGGCATGACGCTCACCATCGCCCGTAAAGCGGGCGACGAGGGTCGGTTGTTCGGCTCCGTGGGTACTGCGGACATCGCGCAGGCGGCAGTCGACGCCGGCTATGAGCTGGACAAGGCCGAGGTTCGCCTCCCCCAGGGCCCCTTCCGTGCCGTTGGCGAGTATGAAGTCCTGCTGCACCTGCACGCGGATGTCGACACGCAGATCAAGGTGGACGTCGTCCCCGGCGACTGATCGTCCAGCCGCCCCGGTGTGACACCGGGGCAGGCTGTCTCCCCGAACTTACGGCTATCTCCAGCTGGCGCCGATCTCGCGCTGGCGTGCTTCTGATCTCTCGCGTCGGTTTGTCTTTCTCGCCGGGACTTGGCCTGATTTCTGATGCCTTGTCGCGCTGGCGCCGCCCGCCGAAAATCCCTCTCACAGGGATCGGATCCTTCCCTGTTCCGAGCGTCATCGCGCGGATCCAGATGTTCCACTTCGACCACTCTTGGCGCCGGCAGCGGTGTCCTGACGGGGAAGCATGTTCGAATCCAATGCTGACGAAATGATGATGTCCAGCGGGGCTGATCCCATGGATGAGCTGCGTGTTCCGCCGCACAACATCCATGCGGAGCAGGCGCTGCTCGGTGGCTTGATGCTGGACAACAGCGCCTGGGACCGGATCGCCGACATGGTCACCGAGGGTGATCTCTACCGCCGCGAGCATCGCCTGATCTTCGGCGCCATTGCCCGGCTGGCGGCGGAGGATCAGCCCTTCGATGTGGTGACCCTGGCCGAGACGCTCGAGCGGACGGATCGGCTGGCGGATGCCGGGGGGCTGCCGTATCTCGGCACCCTCGCGAACGAGACGCCCACCGCGGCCAACATCAAGGCCTACGCGAAGATCGTGCGGCACAACTCGGTGCTGCGCCAGATGATCTCCGCCGGCACGGCGATCGCCGATAGCGGCTTCAACCCGCAAGGGCGCGATGCGGCGGAGCTGCTCGACGAAGCCGAGCAGCGCGTCTTCGCGATCGCCGAGCAGGAGGCGCGCGGGGGCGGCGGGTTCCAGCCCATCAAGACCCTCCTGACCATGGCCGTCGAGCGCATCGACGCGCTCTACCAGCGCGACGAGCCGATCACGGGGCTGGCGACCGGCTTCGCGGATTTCGACATGATGACCTCCGGTCTGCAGGCCGCCGATCTCATCATCGTCGCCGGTCGCCCGTCGATGGGGAAGACCAGCTTTGCGATGAACGTCGCCGAGACCGTCGCCATCCAATCCAAGCGCCCGGTCGCGGTCTTCAGTATGGAGATGCCGGGCGACTCGCTCGCCATGCGCATGATGTCGTCCCTGGGGCGGATCGACCAGCACCGGGTGCGCACCGGCAAGCTCGAGGATGACGAGTGGCCGCGGCTGACCTCGGCGGTCAATATCCTGGCCAATGCGTCCATGTTCATCGACGATACGCCCGCGCTCTCGCCGACGGAGGTGCGCGCGCGTGCGCGGCGCTTGAAGCGCGAGCAGGGCGATCTGGGGCTGATCGTGCTGGACTATCTGCAGCTCATGCAGGCGCCTGGATCCAACGAAAACCGCGCGACGGAGATCTCGGCGATCTCCCGATCGCTCAAGAGTCTGGCGAAGGAGCTCAGTGTCCCTGTCATCGCCTTGTCTCAGCTCAATCGCAGTCTTGAGCAGCGGCCGAATAAGCGCCCGGTGATGTCCGATCTGCGCGAGTCCGGCGCCATCGAGCAGGACGCCGACCTCATCGTCTTCATCTATCGCGACGAGGTCTATCACGAGGACAGCAATGACAAGGGTATTGCCGAGATCATCATCGGCAAACAGCGAAATGGCCCCATTGGAACCGTGCGACTGACCTTCCTCGGAAAGTACACCAAGTTCGAGAACTACATCGGCAACTACTATGGCGACAGTGGTGATTGAGCGGGCGGCTGTCTCGGGCGGTATTCCGCTGGCCGATGGACGAGTTCGTCCCCTATGCGTCCAGGGTGGCCGCGCCTCTGTCGCGCGATCTATCGACCGGTTGCGCGAGTGACCATTGCGCGCCCTTGCGGAGCAACGCGGTCAGGCGGTCTGCGAGTCGCGTCTTGATCGGGATCTCAACGTGCCCGTCGAGCCGATCCATCAGGGCAAGCAGGATCTCGGCGAGCTGTTGCGCGTCGAGCGGCGGCTTCGGCCGCATGATGAGCTGTTGGGAGGCAATGCCTGGGCGGGCGCTCTCCCGAAAGAGCTGGTCGCCGCCGAGGTAGTCTCGTGCGATTCGAGCGTTCGTTCGCGCAAAACGTTGGCCGATGCGAAGCCGGTCCCAGGCCGTCAACAAGGATGACAGCGGCGGCGCGTTGCGTAGGTCTGGGATACTCGCGGCCTCTTCCAGGATCTTGAGTCTCAGTTGGTGTACGTGGTGATAGTCCTGCGGACGTCCTTGCTCCACCGCCTCTTCCCAGGTTGGCACGCATTGGTTGAATCGATGGAGCAGTGCGGCCTCGGCGAGATTCAAGGAGGTGTTGAGCGGTGCCTCGCGCTCCAGCCCCGTTGTATCTTGGATGCCGATCATGGCGAGGACGTCGTCGATGATGTCGCCACGGTGAAGCTGTTGCGGGTCGAAGACTCGGAGCCGAATGGCGTCCTGGCCAAAGATTTCGACCCAGGGTGCGAGCATGCCGACGACGTCGTAGTAGGGATTCTTGGGCGAGATTTCCCGCGGCAGGAACCAGTCGCGCCGGCCGCATTTGAGGTGGGTGGAGAAGGCGGAGACGCCCATCTCCGCCTGGGTCCTGACATAGACCAGGATCTCGACTGCGAAAAGGCACAGCAGCTGAGCGAGCTGGGCGATCGACGCACGATCCAGTCGGGACGACAGATGCTCTGCGCTGAAGATCAGGGTCTCTGGAGCCTTGTCCAGGGATGCTTCCAAGGCATCGATCATGTCCGTCACGCCGGGTCTTGCCTCGGGCGAGATGAAGTCACAGGCCGAGGCGGGGAGGAGCCCCGCAGTGAGCGGGGTGTGTGCGTCGTCGCGGCAGAGCGATGGATGCAGGGGATAGAGCACCCGGTGCCGTTCGATCAAGCGCCGGTGGTTCGCGCTCAGGAATCGTTGGATGCTGGTGGTCCCGGTCTTTTCGAGGCCGATGTGGAGAATGACGCGAGGCATGGTGTCGACTTGACTCGGTTGCGCGACCTCGATGCAGCCGCTTGATCCGGCAACCAACGCGGGCGGGGCGAACGGCTCTTGAATCACTTGAATCAGGCAAGGCGCAACGGCTGGGTCGAGGCTTCGAAAGGGTCGTCGCGCAAGAGCCTTGCCGTGTCCTGGTCGAGTTCGAACCGACGCATCGCCGAACGGCAGGCCGCAGTCAGGTCGAGACGCGGCTGCTCGGAGGTTACCAGATGTCAAGGGTGTGGGCACGGCGTCTGGCCTGTGGCCATCCTTGGCCTCACCGGTGATCTGACGGCACGGTTGGTCGGTCTGTCGATGCGCTCGTCAAGACGGGGTCGCATCGCGGCGGTAGCGCAGGTGCAGGGCGAAATGGCGGTAGGCGCATGCCTGCTCTGGGCGATGGTCGGGATGCAGCCCGAGCGCGAGGCTGTGCAGCCGTATGGACTCTGCGCGAGCCGTTCGCGCCGCGGCTCTTGGTTCTCGGTCCTCGCCACGGTTGATCAGCTCCCGCAGTCTGGCCTTCAGCGTGTCGAGCTCCAGGCGGATCAGGTCATCGATCGTGAGTTGGTTGATGAGTTCTTGCATGCTCGGGCGCTCCAATTGTGGGCAGTCGGAATCTGAGGCCTTGCAAGTACCTGGCTGGCGAACCGAAGCAGGTGTCGGACCGGCTGGCGAGGTTTACCCGGACGGTGGCCGGGGAGGTCTGGCGGCTACTTCGTCAATATGAGCTTATTGTTTCGGGTCATTCGCAGATAGTAGTGGCTGCCGGCGTGCTCGATCATGAGCAGGGGCTGTCCAGCCATGAGGCTATGGCTGTCGATGCGACGCGGCTGTGCCTGGCCGCTCTGGTCGGAGGATTGGATCTTGAGTTGGCGGTTTGTAGGTGCGGTGTTTGCAATCATGGTGACCCTCGGCGCTGGTTTCGGTCGGGTACGTTTTCATTAGTGAGAACGATTCGTATTAAGAATATCGATTCCAGACTAAGGCGTCAACGAAGGCGTCGCGAGGGTTTCGGGTGACTCAAGGCGCAAACGCCATGCTCCGTCTTTGTGCGGTTATTGGTCCGCTGCGCCCGGTCTGAGTCGCGTGCGCACTCTTATGGTGCGGCGCAGGCGTCAGTGTCGATCCTGACATCTTCGAGAATGCTGATTAAACAGATGCATAGGTGTCTTGCGTCAGTCGAGGAAGGCGGTTTGTTTCTTGCTTCTCCATAGAGACTGGCCTGGTTTTAGGAGCCGCTTTGCCATGCTGAAACAGTTTCAATCCGGTGGCGGCGGTCAGTTGCTGGACCGTTCAGAGGGCCCAGTCATGGCCTTCCATGAGTTCTACCGAGACGACTTTCGCCCGCGCGAGCATTACCTGCCGATGTGGGAGCATATCCAGCGCGCCGGTCAGCAGAGCCTGGCGTCCAAGGCGCGGGACGCACAGCTGGCGCTGCACAACGAGGGCGTGACCTTTACCCTCTACGCGGACGAAGAGGCGGGCGTCGAGCGGGTCTGGCCCTTCGATATCCTGCCCCGCATCATCACGGCCCATGAATGGGCTCAGATCGAGGCCGGACTCAAGCAGCGCATTCGCGCCCTGAACCTGTTTCTGAAAGACATCTATCACGGTCAGCGCATCCTCAAGGATGGCGTGGTGCCGCCGGAGCTCATCTACCGGGGCAAGGATCTCTGTCGCGAGATCATGGACATCGACCCGCCGCACGACATCTATATCCACATCAGCGGGGTGGATCTGATTCGCGACGAAGAGGGGCGCTATCTGGTCCTGGAGGACAACCTGCGGACCCCGTCCGGCGTCTCCTATATGATCGAGAATCGCATCATCGAGCGTCGGATTCTGCCGGAGTTCTTCTCGAGCTATCGGGTCAGGCGCGTCGAGCACTATCCGGACCTCCTCCTGCAGGCCCTGCGCTATCTCTCGCCACGCGGTCCCGCGGATGCGGTCGTGGTGGTGCTGACCCCGGGTGTCTTCAACTCCGCCTATTTCGAGCACAGCTTTCTGGCCAGGGAGATGGGGGTCGAGCTGGCCGAGGGTCGGGATCTGGTCTGCAGGAACGATAAGGTCTACCTCAAGACGACGCTCGGCCTGCGCCAGGTCGATGTCGTCTATCGCCGGGTCGATGATGAGTACCTTGATCCGCTGGTGTTCCGGGCCGACTCGGTCTTGGGCGTCGCGGGTCTCATCAATGCCTGGCGGGCGGGGAATGTCGCCCTGGTCAACGCCCCGGGGACCGGGATCGCGGACGACAAGGCGGTCTATGCCTATGTCCCCGAGATCATCCGTTACTATCTGGGTGAAACGCCCATCCTGCCGAGCGTGCCTACCTATCAGATGACGGATCACCAGGACCGCGCCTATGTGCTCGACAACATGGAACGGATGGTCATCAAGTCCGTTGCCGAGTCCGGCGGTTATGGCATGTTGATGGGGCCGGCTTCGACCCCGGCCCAGCGCGCCGATTTTGCGCAACGAATCAACGCCGATCCCCGCAACTACATCGCGCAGCCCGTCATCCAGATCTCCCGGCATATCTGCTATCTGGACGGCGAGCTGGAATCGCGCCACCTCGATTTCAGGCCCTTCTGTATCCATGGGAGCGAGATCGACGTGGTGCCCGGTGGCCTGACGCGTGTCGCCATGACCAAGGGTTCCTTGGTGGTGAACTCCTCTCAGGGTGGGGGCAGCAAGGACACCTGGGTCCTGGCCGACTGATGCTGAGTCGAATCGCCGAGTCGCTCTACTGGATGACGCGCCACCTGGAGCGCGCGGACAATACCGCGCGCGTGCTGGATATCAACGTCGTCCATATGCTGGAATCCGACGAGGGCGTCACGGAAGAGGCGCAGTGGCGCCCGCTGCTGACTATCGTCGGCGCGGACGAGGGCTTCGAGGACATCTACCCCGATGGCCGCGTCACCGTCCAGCGGGTCATCCACCTCCTGACGCAGGATCCCAACAATCCAGGCTGCATCCACACTAGCCTCCGGCTGGCGCGGGAGAACGCGCGGGCGGCGCGGGACCGCATCTCCAACGCCATGTGGGAGACCCTCAACGAGTTCTGGTTGGCCGCGGATCGCAGCCTGCGGGTCAAGCTCCCGCCTTGGCAGGCCGCCGAACTCTATGCCTTCGTTCACCGCGAGGTCGCGACCTTCCAGGGCCTGACCCAGAGCACCATGATGCGCGGCCAGGAGCACGGCTTCGCGGTGCTGGGGAGTCTGCACGAGCGCGCGGACATGACGGCGCGCATCCTCGACGTGCGCTATCACCTTCTGTTGCCGGATCTGAGCCTCGTCGGCTCCCCCCTGGACTACTATCAGTGGGGAGCCTTGCTCAAGTCGCTCTCTGGTTTCGATGCCTATCGGCGCCGCTATCAGAATGGTATCCGTCCGATCGACGTGGTTGAGTTTGTGATGCTCAACCCAGATTTCCCGCGGTCGCTTATCTATTGTGTAAACGGCCTGGAGCGGGCGCTCGCGCGCATCGGGTATCGCCCGAACGGAGAAACAGAGGGCGCCATGCAGGCGTTGCGCGAGCAGCTGCGCGACATCCAGGCGGGCGAGATCATCGAGCGTGGCTTGCATGAATACCTCGACGACCTGCTGGAGCGGCTGGCCGATTTCGGCGCCGCGCTGCAGACCGACTACTTCGATGCCTATCTGGGGGATGCTTCGTGAAGTATCACATCGAGCGTGATTGCCGCATGCGTTTCAGTGTCCCGGCGCGTGAGCATCATCTCCAGATTCGCTTGGTACCCTGGCACGACGATAGCCAGTCACTCATCCGCGTCGCCTTGAGGGTCGAGCCCGATACCACGCCTGTTGCCGCCTTCGACTGCTTTGGGAACCTGTCTCATCACTTCGCGGTTCTTGGCGCGCATGAGGAGCTGAGCTTCTCGATGCGGGCGGAGGTCCAGACGCGCCGTGACAACCCCTTCGAGTTCGAGCCGGTCGAGCCCGCGCGTGAGATGGAGTGGATCGCGCATCGCCTGCGTCAGACGCCCAGGCTGTGGGACTTCATCCTGCACCATGGCGACCTGACGCCCACACTGCCGGCCGAAATCCACGGCCATTCACTCCCCGTCTTCCACGAGGGAACGCCGCTGCTCCGGCAGGTGCAGGACGCCATGCACTGGACGCGCACCATCGCCGATTACGACGCCAGCTGCGATACCTCGGTGACGGCCCTGCCGGCGCTCTTCGAGGCACGCAAAGGCACGGCTGGCGATCTGGCCCACCTACTGATCGCCCTGGTTCGTAAGTGGCAGGTGCCAGCGCGTTTCGTTTCCGGTTACATCGATGCCGCCTATTTCGACGTCGATGGCGAGCCGACCGGTGAGCATCCGCCGTGTCCGCAGTCCATTCATCACTGGGCCGAGGTTCTGATTCCCGGCGGAGGCTGGGTCGGCTTCGATCCGGCGCTCGACCTCTTGGCCGATGCCACCTACATGCGCGTTGCCGTCGGCCGGGACGGCAAGGATATCCAAGCGCTCAGACAGAACTGCAAGGGCCAGGCGGCGGACATCGAGTTCGACGAGACGTTGAGCGTCTCGCGCATCTCGGCCTAGGTCATCCGGCGTTGCCGTGGATGCGCCGCTCGCTGGCTCGTCTCTGCCAGTGGGCTCGTGAGGCTGCGAGGAGGGCAGGGTCCATGAACACTTCCCGCGGGCTGTGGCGTTAGCGGGTTAGTTTTGGACTTTGGATGCCCGCGTCAGTTCGGCGAAGCGGACGCCACGCAGTCCGCCGATTTCCAGGCTGAGGCGTTCGATTTCCGCTGGCATGCCGCGGATGATGATGGTCTCGAGACAGTTGTGGTGGTCCATGTGCACGTGGGTGGTCGCGACGACGTGGACGTACTGACGGTGCTGGATGTCGAGGATGTGCTGCGTCAGCTCACGCTGGTGGTGGTCGTAGACGATGGTGAGCACGCCAGCGACTTCCTCGTCGCCACGCTCCCAGATGTCTTCGACGATGCGCTCGCGGATCAGATCACGGACCAGTTCTGAGCGCGAGGCGTAGCCTTTGTTGACGACCCGGTCATCGAGTTCGTCCAGCAGTGGCTTGGGTAAGGAGACGCTGAAGCGGATGGTTTCGTCTGAGCTTGGCATGAGGGGATCTCACCAGGAGATGAACGCTCGCGTGGGCGCGATCCTCAAACAAGGAAAGCCTCGACGCAATGGGCGGCGAGGCTTTCTAGAAAGGCCTGAGATCCTGCTCAGCGTACGGAGGCATCGTGCGCCTTGCCGCTATCCTGCTGAATGGCCTGAACTTCAACGATTGGCTCTTTGCTTGCCTCTGCGGCCAGGCGATCCTCTTGGGACATGACCATGGTCGTTTGTACACCGCCGACGAGGACGGCGACTGCTGCGAGGATTCCAAGGACTCCCATGTGACTTCTCCGTACTGCTGTGTTGACTCTATGGTTTGTTATTATATAAGCATGTTCTAATTTATCAAGCCCTATCTTGTGCGCTAGGTCTCCTTCTTGGCCCGCGTGCTGTTCGCTTCAGGGGGTCGGACGCGTAGTGCATTGGACCTGACGTCGCTGAGTGGCCGGCTTTGCGAAGTGCTATTGTTCGCTGTCATAACGGCCTGCAACCAGGCCTGAAGCACGAGGTCCCTTTCTGACGGAATCGATGGACAAGCCTGAGCTCGACTCGCATCCAAGCCCGATTGCGCCTAGCGCCGGGCGAGATCGCGCGCGGCCTGGAATCGACGCGGACGGTCGGCAGGATGCGCTCTGGATCGAGGTCATCCGCAAGATGGATGAGACCTACGCGGATCTGGTGCGCTATCAGGTCGAGTTGGAGGAGAAGAATAGCGCCTTGGAGGCCGCGCATCAGTTCATCTCGAGCGTCCTCGCCTCCATGACGGACGTGCTCATCGTCTGTGATATCAAGGGTCGTATCGAGGAGGTCAATCCGGCACTAGAGACCCTGACTGGGCTGCCCGAGGAATCCCTGATCGGCCGACCCTTTCAGGCGCTCCTGACCAGGGAGTGTCTGGAACTGGCCAGCGGCTTCGCCGAGAAGATCCGCAACGATGCGGTGCATGACTGCGAGCTGACGCTGCGCGCGGCGCGGGAGGAGGTGCCGCTTGCGGTCAATTGCACCTCCCGTTACGACGCGCGTGGGCGCCTGGTCGGTATGGTCCTGATCGGCCGGCCGGTGGGTGAGCTGCGACGTGCCTACGAGGCGTTGAATCAGGCGCATTACGAGTTGAAGCAGGCGCAGCGCCAGCTGATCAGCGCCGAGAAGATGGCTTCGCTCGGACGTCTGGTCGCCGGCGTCGCGCATGAACTCAACAACCCCATCAGCTTCGTCTATGGCAACGTGCACGCCATGGGGCGCTACCGCAAACGGCTGCGCACCTATTGCGACGCAGTGGATGCGTCCGATCCTCCAGAGTCGCTCAAGGCGCTGAAGGCGGAGCTGCGTATCGAGCGCTTGCTCGACGATCTCGACCCCCTGATCCGCGGCACCCTCGAAGGGGCCGAGCGCGTCCGCGACGTGGTTCAGGACTTGCGCCGTTTCTCCAGCGGTCAGCAAGGTGAGCGCTCACGCTTCGATCTCGTCCATGTGGTCGAGACGGCGATTCACTGGGTGACCAAGGGCAAGCATCCGGCGGTGCGCGTGGAGCTTGAGCTGCCCGAGCGGCTCGAAATCCTCGGTCATGCCGGACAGATCCACCAGGTGGTGATGAATCTGGTGCAGAACGCGCTGGATGCCCTCGAAGAGGTGGCGCAGCCTGAGATCCGTATCCGCCTCGATGTGCTGCAGGCGGCGCGATCCGGCCCGCCCGTCGTGCGGCTGACGGTGGACGATAATGGCCCGGGCATCGCGGAGGCTGATCTGCTGCGTGTCTTCGATCCCTTCTTCACCACCAAGCCTGTCGGGCAGGGAACTGGGTTGGGCCTGTCCATCAGCTACGGCATCGTGACCGACCATGGCGGGCGCTTGCGTGCCGAGAATCGCGCCGATGGGGGCGCCAGACTGATCATGGAGCTTCCTGCATGACAGGGCGCGCGCGCGTCCTCTGGCTGCAATCGGGCGGTTGCGGCGGCTGCACCATGTCGCTGCTCTGTGCGCAGTCGCCGTCCCTCCCGGACGCGCTCGAGGCCGCCAGCGTCGAGCTGGTCTGGCACCCGGCGTTGAGCGAGGCGAGCGGGGATGAAGTGGTGGATCTCCTGGGCGCCATGGAGCGGGGGGATGTCGCCCTGGATATCCTCTGTGTCGAGGGCGCCTTGCTGCGCGGACCCAATGGCACCGGGCGTTTCCATCTCTTCGCGGGGACTGATCGACCGATGACCGACTGGGTCAAGGCGCTGGCGGCCAGGGCCGGCTGCGTCGTTGCGGTGGGCAGTTGCGCCGCCTTTGGGGGCATCAGTGCGGGCGGTCAGAATCCCGCCGATGCCTGCGGACTCCAGTTCGACGGTGTCCACGCCGGTGGATTGCTCGGTGCGCACTTCCGTGCAACCGCTGGGCTGCCGGTGGTGAATATCGCCGGCTGTCCGACCCATCCCAACTGGGTGATCGAGACGTTGGCAGCCTTGGCGGCCAGGGCGCTCACGGCGGCGGACCTGGATCCTTGCCAACGCCCGCGCATGTTCTACGACCATCTCGTTCATCACGGTTGCCCGCGCAACGAGTTCTATGAGTACAAGGCCAGTGCGGTCAAACCCTCTGATCTGGGGTGTTTGATGGAGCACCTGGGTTGCCTGGGCACTCAGGCGCATGCGGACTGCAACACGCGCCTCTGGAACGGCGAGGGTTCTTGTACCCGGGGCGGTTATGCCTGTATCAACTGCACGGCCCCCGAGTTCGAGGATCCGGGTCACGCCTTTCAGCAGACCCCGAACATCGCCGGCATCCCCATCGGTTTGCCGACGGACATGCCCAAGGCCTGGTTCGTTGCCCTGGCCTCGCTCTCCAAGGCCGCGACGCCCGAACGTCTGAGGCGCAATGCGGTCGCGGACCACCTCGTCGTGCCGCCCGGGGTGCGCAATCCCCACCGTCGATAGCCTGCGGAGACGCGCGTCCATGTGCCTCGGACTCTTCTGCTCAATGCCAACTCAGGCGTCGTTCCGGCAGTGACCCGCATCGTTGTCGGCCCCTTCAATCGCGTCGAGGGCGACCTCGAGGTGCGCCTCGACGTCGATGGCGATCGCGTGCGCGAGGCCTGGGTCGTCTCGCCGCTCTATCGCGGCTTCGAGCAGATGCTGCTCGGTAAGGCGCCCTTGGACGCCTTGGTCATCGCGCCGCGAATCTGCGGGATCTGCTCCGTCTCCCAGTCCATGGCGGCCGCATACGCCTTGGCGCAGGCTCAGGGGCTGCAGATGCCGCGCAACGGGCAACGGGCCACCAACCTCATTCTCGCTTGCGAGAACTTGGCTGACCACTTGACCCATTTCTACCTCTTCTTCATGCCCGATTTCGCGCGGCCGGTCTATGCGGATCAATCTTGGTATGCCGGGGTCGTCGAGCGCTTCCGTGCCGGGACTGGCAGCGCGTTGCGAGAGGTCTTGCCGGGACGGGCGCAGCTCCTGCATCTGATGGGGCTGATGGCGGGCAAGTGGCCGCATAGCCTGAGTCTCCAGCCCGGTGGATCGACCCGTGCCGTGCAGCCGCAGGAGCGGATCCGCCTGGGCATGATTCTGGCCGGCGTTCGGCAGCTGCTCGAGCGGACGACCTTCGGTGACAGGCTGGAGACCATCGCGGGGCTCGATTCGGCCGCGGCACTCGCGGTCTGGCGTGACGCGGCGCCGCCGGATTCGAGTGATTTTCGCCGCTTTCTGCACCTTGCCGACGCATTGGATCTGACGACCCTCGGTCGGGGTGTGGATCGCTTCATGAGCGTCGGCAGCTACCCGCTCGATGGGCGTCGCTGCTTCGCGCGGGGGCTCTGGTGGAACGGACTCCAGCCGCTCGATTTGGCGGGCATCACCGAGGATCTCTCGCACAGTTGGATGTTCGGGGGCGTGGAGCCCCAGCATCCGAGTGCGGGAAACACCGTGCCGGTCGCGGAAAAGCCCGGTGCCTATACCTGGTGCAAGGCGCCGCGGTTGCGGGGTGAGGCGGTCGAAGTGGGTGCGTTGGCACGACAGCTCGTGGATGGGCAGCCGCTGATGCGTGCGCTGGTGGCGGCGTCAGGTGGTAATGTCGCCAACCGGGTGATCGCGCGTCTCATCGAGGCGGCGCGCATCCTGGTCGAGATGGAGTCCTGGGTCCGCGCGCTGCGGCCCGGTGAGCCCTTCTGCGACCACGCCGTGATTCCGGATGAGGCTCAGGGGGTGGGGCTGGTGGAGGCTGCGCGCGGTAGCCTCGGTCATTGGCTGCGGATTCGCAACGGCCGGATCCTGAACTATCAGATCATCGCGCCCACGACCTGGAACTTCTCTCCGCGCGACCACCAGGGTTTGCCTGGACCTCTCGAGCAGGCCCTCGTCGGGGCGCCGGTGCGTCCCGGCGAGCGCACACCGGTTGCCGTTCAGCACATCGTTCGCTCGTTCGACCCCTGCATGGTCTGCACGGTGCATTGATGGCGTGCTGCCTGCGTTCAGCGTCTGCAGGATGGGGTTGAGTCCCGGCTTCGCGCGGAGACTCGTATGACGCCGATATCCGGGCGCGCTATCGGTGACCTTGGCCCTCGCAGGCGTGCTTGCAATCGTTGTAGCGATTGGCGCAATAGCCATAGAGGTTCTCGGCGCATGGCCACCAGGGGTAGCCGCAGTCGCTTGAATTCCACGCCGAGGCGAGACACCAGCGGTAGTCGCGGAACGACTGGTCATAGCCGGCTTGGCACTGACGATAGTCATATCGGGCGTCCGCGTTGCAGCTCTCCTTGGCGGTTCGGCACTGCTCGACGCAGCTGATCTCGGCGAACTGCTGGGGCAGTGTCGCATCCAGCACCAGGGGTTTCGCACACCCGGCGAGCCAGAGAAGCGAAAGCAGAGCGATCCCGACGCCAACGGCAGTGCGATCGACGCGCAGGGTGCGGAAGGAAGGGAAGCAGGTCTTGGGCTTCATCTCGGTCACTCCAGATCGGTCAGCGAATGCAGGATGCGTCTCCTTGACGCATGGCCCTGAACTTTAGCCGGAAATAGGCGTACTGTGCACCTTTAATGACCAACGGCCACACCAGGCGTCTGGATCAGGGTAAACTTCTTATCCGTTCGATCTCTATGGCTAAGCGGAGAGAGCCTATGTTTAGAGAGCTGATGTTTAGAGCGCCCATGTTTCGATTCGTCGCCATTGTTGCCGGCCTGTCCTCGCTGCTCGGTGGCTGCGTCTTGCTGCCTCCAAACCATCAAGGCGGCATCGCGACCACGGTCTCCCCCGAGGAATACGGCCAGCGGCTCTGCAGGCATCTGGACTTGGATGACTATGCCGGCTGTCTGAGCGAAGTCCTCGAGTATTTCGAAACACCGCATCCGGATCGGATCCCGCCCGGTCACTCCACGTCTGGCCCGATTGCCGTGATGCTAGAGGACGAGGTCTATCGCGGCCACTACGACTCCATGCCTCCCTTCTCGGCAAGCTTTCGGGTCTCCAACGGGGTGAATTCCTGCAGCGCGAGCTATAACGCGGGGGCGGGTTCGCAAGATGCCTTGTTCGACGTCTATTGCAATGACGGCCGCAGCGGCTGGGCCGATCTCATTCTGGCGATGGACGGGCGCAATGGCATCGGTCGGCTGGCGCTCGACGATGGCTCGCAGGGTGACGTCGTCTTTGGCTACCTGCCGCTCGGACAGGCCGAGCCCTATCCCTACCGCCCCTAAGGCGCGTGACTGGCGGCAGGGGGCTGTCCTCATGGTGCCTGTGCCAGCCAGCCGCGCGTCTCGACTGTCTCTCAGCGCTGCTCGCCGCTCCTCAGTCGCTGCGTGAGCTGCTGGATCTCCCGCTGCATTTCGAGATTCTCGAAGGGCCGTAGCGTGGGGATCTGGCGGTTCATGAGTCCTTCCAGCAGCTGTTGGCTGGATCGCACCAAGCCGACGAGCTCCCCGGACACGCGCACGGTCTCATAGGTGTTCCAGGCGGCCGCGATGTCCTTGTCGAGTTCCAGGCGCGCCTTCTCGACCTGTTTCGCCTGATCCTGCAGGTACTGGCGGTAGACGCCGGCTGCCTGGATGGTGAGCTGCTGGGCCTCGAGGTTGGCGTTCAGGAGATCCTGCTTGTCGGGGGACTCTCGCAGCAGGCGCTGGGTCTCGCCGGCGAGCGACTGCGCCTGCGCGATAATGCCGTCGATCTGTGGTAGGTAGCGTTCTCCGATCGCCTCCTCGATCTTTAGGTGCATGCGGTTCAGGGATTTCAGCAGGACGACATAGAGGCCGTAGTAGCGGCGAGCGTTCTGGAGGTCTTCGCCGCTCTGCTCGACCAGTTCTTCGAGCTGCAGAGTGATGGACTTGACGTTGTCGAACAGGATGCCGAGATCCACCATGGTGTCGCCCACCACCGTGGAGAGCAGGAATTCGAGCTGCTCGTCGCTCAGCTCCAGGCCCATGCCCCGCAGTTCCTGGCCGAATTCGTGCTTGAGCTGTGTGATCTGCTCGGCGGCGCGCGCGATGTCGGCTTCACGGGCCGCGATCAGATCGTCGTAGTCCGCAACCGTCTTCTTGATCGTCGACTCCGTGGGTGCCGAGACGCGTTTCTGCCGATAATCGGCGATGTCGGTGCGGGCGGTGAGGATCTCGTCCTGAAGGGCTTGAATACGGTCCCGATTGTTGAGCGCTGGCGAGATGGTGAGGATGTCCACGGCCTCGTCCAGCAGCGCATCGATCTCACCGCGATTGGAGCGCTGGTCGGCGCCGAACCAGCTCTTCTCGGGCAGATCGGCCTGGCGCTCCTCAAGGATGAGCGCCTCATCCAGCGTGGGGACGACGGACTTCCAGACACGGTTGAAGTCCTCCTGCTCGGTGAAGAGCGTCTTGGCATCCTGGAGCGCCTGTCCCGCGAAATCACGCGATTCACGCCACCAATCGGCCGCTGTGTCGCGGGTCTGGCCCCAGATATCGGGGCTGTTCCCGGCGGTGTCCTCCGCCTTGACGCTGAGTGATGCCGGCATGAGCAGCAGGAGTGAGGCACAGAGGACGTGGGTGCGGTAGGTCGAGGAAGGCATGGTGTTCGTGGGTTCGGCTCGAGCGTCGATCTGCTGAGATCATCAATGCGCATAGCTTGACGCCCCCGGGCCAGGTGTCAATCCGGGCGCGATTCGCTGGGCGGCGTTGGCTCCGCGCTGCATCGCCCGAGTCCGGGTCGAATCCGGTTTGTCTTCCTCGGGCCTCTTTGTTATTCTCTCGCGCTGTCCTCGGGCGTCGCCTGGGGGCATGCACGATGGTGGCTCGCGCCGGTCCCCTCGCAACGTGAAGCCGTGAACCCGGTCAGGCCCGGAAGGGAGCAGCCGCAGCGGTGGAATCGTGTGCCGGGGTGTGGCTGGCGTAGGCCGCCGCCCCCTTCGCTCCATTCGGGGTGCAGCTAGTTCTGCTTCATCCGTATTCATCATCTGCCAGGGTGCGGCGCGCACTTGTTGTCGGTGAGTTGCCTGTCGTCATCTGATACACTCGCGCGCAATCAACGCCTTTGAGACTCCAGGTCTCTTGAACCTTCAAGTCTCTCATTGACTTCCAGATCCTTGGGTCGAATCCAGTCGCGCATGTCTTATCAGGTGCTTGCCCGCAAATGGCGCCCCAAAGCCTTCGATGACATCGTGGGGCAGCAGCACGTCGTGCGCGCCCTGTCGAATGCGCTCGACCGCGATCAGCTCCACCACGCCTACCTGTTTACCGGAACCCGTGGGGTCGGCAAGACCACGCTGGCGCGGATCCTCTCCAAGGCGCTCAACTGCGAGGAGGGCGTCAGCTCGAAACCTTGCGGGGTCTGTTCGGCCTGCCAGGAGATCGACAGTGGCCGTTTCGTCGACCTCATGGAGGTCGATGCCGCTTCCCGCACCAAGGTCGACCAGACGCGCGAACTGCTGGATAACGTCCCCTACGCGCCGGCTCGCGCGCGCTTCAAGGTGTACCTCATCGACGAGGTGCACATGTTCTCCTCGCATAGTTTCAACGCCCTCTTGAAGACCTTGGAGGAGCCACCGCCGCATGTGAAGTTCCTGCTTGCGACGACGGATCCGCAGAAGATCCCGGTGACCGTCTTGTCGCGCTGCCTTCAGCTCAATCTGCGCCGCCTGTTGCCGGGGGA
Source organism: Thiocystis violacea (assembly GCF_016583565.1). Lineage (GTDB taxonomy): Bacteria > Pseudomonadota > Gammaproteobacteria > Chromatiales > Chromatiaceae > Thiorhodococcus > Thiorhodococcus violaceus_A. Next base: position 127,326 of record NZ_NRRF01000002.1, read on the forward strand.
GATCCGTGATCGGCTTCAGTATGTGCTTGAGAGCGAAGGGCTCGAGCACGAGTCAGCGGCGCTTCCGCTGCTCGCGCGCGCGGCCGATGGCAGCATGCGCGATGCGCTGAGTCTGCTGGATCAGTCGATTGCCTTCGGCGGGGGGCGTGTCGTCGAGGAGGAGGTCCGGGTGATGCTCGGGAGCGTCAGCGGCGATCTGGCCCTCGATCTGCTCGACGCATTGGCCGCCGCCGATGGCGCGCAGGTGCTGGCGCAGGTCGAGCGAATCGCATCCCTGACGCCGGACTTCGCCGAGCTGTTGCGCGAGCTGATCGCGCTGATGCATCGCCTCGCCCTGATTCAGCAGGTGCCGTCCATGCTGGCGCCCGACGATCCTGACCAGTCGCGACTGGTGGCGCTCGCGGCCAAGATCGCCCCGGAGGATCTGCAGCTCTACTATCAGATCGCGCTCACAGGGCAGCGCGACGTGCCACTGGCTCCGGATCCGCGCGCCGGGTTCGAGATGGTGATGCTGCGCGCGCTCGCCTTCCGGCCGAGTCATCTCGGTGCCGGCTCATCGGTGTCTGCGGTCAGGGGTGACGCCCCGCCTGCCGGGACGCCCACTGGCGCACAGCGCGCTGGAGGCCGTGCGTCAACGGCGGCCTCGGCGGGATCGTCCATGCCGATTACGCCTGGTGGCTCGCTGGGCCGCGATGCGGATGGCGCATCCGAGCAGGCGAAGTCCGCCCCGATCCCTCTCAAGGCGGCTTCGTCGCCGCCTGCCGTCCTCGCCTCCGCGGGCGATTGGCAGCGACTGGTGGGGCGTCTGTCGCTCGGGGGCATCGCAAGTCAGCTTGCGCACAATTGCGGATTCGTCGACAAGGCGGGCGGTAAACTGATCCTCACGCTGGACCCCGCGGCGGAGCATCTGCGCGTGCCGAGCGCGGAGTCCAGGCTGCATGCGGTGCTCCGGGAGGCGCTCGGCGAGCCGATTCAGCTGGAGATTCGCGTCGCCCGGCCGGAGCAGGAGACCCTGGCGCAACGGCGTGCGCGCGAGGCGGGCGAGCGGCAGCAGGCCGCGGTCGACACCATGGCATCCGACCCTGTCGCGCAGGCGTTGCGCGACGAGCTCGATGCGGAGTGGGTCCCGGGGAGCATTCGCCCGGCCGATTGAACGGAGCCTTTCCATGCCGGCTCGGCGAGGGGGCCGGCGCGCGGCTAGAGAGAGGCGCTACTGACCTGCTGGGGCCATGAGAACGGATGAGAGGTGTCGGTACGCTGTTGTCGACATTGCTTGTTCCGCGACCCCACGAGCGCCCGTCTCACGACAGACGGATGGGGGCGAGCTGGAGCTGCTCCAGCCTGAATGACGCGAGTGCCCTGGGATTCGGGGCACTCATCTGTGACATCAAGAGGTAGTGTGATATGAAAGCTGGACTCGGCGGCCTGTTGAAGCAGGCTCAGAAGATGCAGGAAGAGATGCAGCAGGCGCAGGCGCGCCTCGCCCAGGAAGAGGTGGTCGGCGAGGCTGGCGGCGGCATGGTCAAAGTGACCATGACCGGTCAGCATCAGGTCAAGCGCGTCGAGATCGACCCCTCGCTGATGGGCGACGACAAGGAGATGCTCGAGGATCTGGTGACGGCGGCTGTGAATGCGGCGACCCAGCGAATCGCCGAGAAGGTCAAGGAGAATATGTCCGAGCTGACCTCCGGGATCCCCCTGCCGCCGGGAATGAAGCTGCCTTTCTGACGCAGGCCAAGGGCCAGCCGTGACTGAGCGCCCGCTGCTGAACCAGCTGATCGATGCCCTGCGTTGTCTGCCGGGCGTCGGGCCGAAGTCGGCGCAGCGCATCGCCTTCCACTTGCTGGAGCGCAACCGCGAAGGCGGTGTCAGGCTGGCTCGGGTCATGGCCGAGGCCATGACCCGGATCAACCGCTGCGGGCGCTGCCGAACCCTGACCGAGCATGCACTCTGCGCCATCTGCGCGAGCGCCAATCGGGATCCGGCGTTGCTCTGCATCGTCGAGCAGCCGTCGGAGGTGCTTGCGATCGAGCAAGCGACGGACTACCGGGGGCTCTACTTCGTGCTCGGCGGGCGTCTCTCGCCGCTGGATGGCATCGGTCCGGACGAGCTGGGTCTCGGCGATTTGGAGGCACGCCTTGGCGAGGAAGCGATCGCCGAGGTGATCCTCGCCATCAGTCCGACGGTCGAGGGGAGCGCGACGGCTCAGTTCATCGCTGATTGCGCGGCGCGGCACCAGGTGAAGATCTCCCGTATCGCTCACGGTGTGCCTCTGGGCGGGGAGCTCGAGTACGTGGACGGTGGAACCCTCGCGCTGGCCTTCGCGGGCCGGCGTGACATCTGAGTCCGCCCGATCCTGTGCGCTGCTTGCGCGCTCAGGTTGGGATGTCGCTTGGATCGCCTTTTGACTGAACGCTGTCTTTACAGAAACGCTGTCTTCACAGATTGGAGCGGGGCCAGGATGTCAGACACCATATTCGGTAAGATCGCTGCGGGTGAGATGTCTGCGGACATCGTCTACGAGGACGAGGATCTCGTCGCTTTTCGGGATATCAGTCCCCAGGCGCCGACGCATCTCCTCTTGATTCCGCGCAAGCCTATTCCGACGCTGAATGACGCCACGCCGGACGATGCCGAGCTGCTCGGTAAGCTCCTTCTTGCCGCGGCCAAGGTGGCGGCGGCCGCTGGAATTGCCGAAAGCGGTTACCGAACCGTCATCAACTGCAACGCCGGCGCCGGGCAGACCGTCTTTCACCTTCATCTGCACGTGCTGGGCGGGCGCCCCTTGCAGTGGCCCCCGGGATGAGGCATCCGGCATGCGGTGATCCTGCCGCGGATCTGGCTGTGCGAGTCGCAGGCTATGATGAGGCGCAAACAGCCGTTAGCATTGCAGAATTGGCCTTTACGACCGCCGCTCGACACATCGAGGGGCGGATGCGAAACGAATACGACAGGAGTGGAGGGGCGGTTGACGCCCACGTCAAGGCAACATGGCAGTGAACCCGAACCCTCGAAACAACGACACGGACGGACCACGGTCTTTCGAGCTCAAGGCCGCGAGCTTCACATTGCCCATCATTCGGCTGATCGACAACAATATCGAAGCCGTCGCGGCCCGCCTCGGGGCGAAGGTCGAGAAGGCGCCCGACTTCTTTCGCAATACGCCCGTCGTCATCGATCTCAGCTCGTTGCCTGAAGGGGTTGGCGCGGGGGAGCTACCGCTGCTCGTCGGTCTCCTGCGCGGTTACGGCATGATTCCCTTTGGGGTCCGTGGTGGCGGTAAGGAGCAGAATGCCGCCGCCGAGGCGCTCGAGCTTGCGGTGCTCCGCGACTCCTACGTGCGGCGTGGCAAGGGCGCGAGCAAGGCCGAAGAGCCGCCGCCCGAGTCTGAGGTTGCCGTCGATGAGGCACCCGCGCCGCAGGCGCGCGCCTCCAAACAGGCGGCGAGCCCGCGTCGGTCCAATCCCGGTTTCATGCTGATCACCAAGCCAGTGCGCTCTGGCCAGCGTGTCTACGCCTCGGGTGGCGACCTCTCCATCACGGCCGCCGTCAGCTCGGGCGCCGAGCTGATGGCCGACGGCAATATCCACGTCTATGGTCCGCTGCGCGGACGGGCGCTGGCGGGAATGAGCGGCAACCTCGAGGCGCGGATCTTTTGCCAGGATCTGCAGGCGGAGTTGGTCTCGATCGCCGGTCACTACCGCGTCAGCGAGAACATCCCCGTTGAGCTGCGTGGCGTGCCTGTCCAGATTTTCTTGGATCAGAAGATTCTTCGCATCGAAAAACTTTGACGGTCTCCTGAGCCGAGCAACGGAATAGATCCCTTTAAGGAGGGTGTGACTTTGGCGAGAATTATCGTAATCACCTCAGGCAAGGGTGGCGTCGGCAAGACGACGACGTCGGCCGCTCTGTCCATGGGGTTGGCTCAGCGGGGCAAGCGCACGGTGGTCATCGACTTCGACGTGGGGCTGCGCAACCTGGATTTGATCATGGGCTGTGAGCGCCGTGTCGTTTACGATTTCGTCAACGTGATCAACAAGGAAGCCAATCTCAACCAGGCACTGATTCGCGACAAGCGCTGCGATCACCTCTATGTGCTGCCTGCGTCGCAGACACGGGACAAGGACGCGCTGACCAAGGAGGGTGTCGAGCGTGTTCTCAACGAGCTGACGCAAAACCACGACTTCATCATCTGCGACTCCCCGGCCGGTATCGAGCATGGCGCGACCATGGCCATGTACTTTGCCGACGATGCTATCGTGGTGACCAACCCTGAGGTGTCATCGGTGCGTGACTCCGACCGGATGCTGGGCATCCTCTCGAGCCGGTCGAGGCGCGCCGAGAACAGCGAAGAGCCCATCCGCGAATATCTGCTCCTCACCCGTTACGACCCCTACCGCGTCCTCTCTGGGGAGATGTTGAGCGTCGACGACGTCCAGGAGATCCTGTCTCTGAATCTACTGGGCGTGATCCCTGAGTCCAAGGCGGTCCTCAGTGCCTCCAACGCGGGTGTGCCAGTCATTCTCGATCGTGAGAGCGATGCCGGACGGGCCTACAATGACATGGTGTCCCGCTATCTGGGTGAGGATGTGCCGCACCGCTTCCTCAACCCTGAGAAGAAAGGCTTTCTGAGCCGCTTATTCAGAGGTTGACCTATGGGCCTGCTCGATTACTTCATCTCCTCGCGCTCGAAGGGGACGGCCAATGTGGCGAAGGAGCGGCTACAGATCCTGGTCGCTCACGACCGCGCCGCGCGCGATCGTCCTTCGTATCTTCCGCAACTCCAGGAGGAGATCCTCGCGGTCATCCGCAAATATGTGGATGTGGATCTAAGCTCTGTGTCGGTGAACTACGAACAGGAGGACTCGCACGAGGTCCTCGAGCTGAACATCATCCTGCCCGATACGCTTCAGAATCAGGCCTGACCCACTGCTTCCGTCCGGGTTGCCCCCGCGTCTCTTGCGGCCGGCTGACGGGGCGCTCGGGCAGGTGTCTTTACGCCTGTTGTCTGCGCCGCACGTCAACCGGTCATGGAATCAGCCAATTGTTCAGGCGAGCAACAGCCGTTCGAGCATGAGGTGGTAGATCCGAGAGAGCTGTTCGAGCTCCTCGATGCCGACACATTCGTCGACCTGATGAATGGTGGCGTTGAGCGGTCCTAGCTCGACGACTTGGGCGCCCATGGGGGCGATAAAGCGACCGTCCGAGGTGCCGCCCGCCGTCGATAGCTGGGTCTCGACGCCTGTGACCTCGAGGATCGCGGCGCGTGCGGTTTCGACGAGCTCGCCCGCGGGCGTGAGGAAGGGGTTGCCGGACAGACGCCAGCGGATGTCGTAGTCGAACCCGCCGGCGTCCAGGATCTCTCCGACCCGAGCCTTGATCCGCTCCGGGTCGAGTTCGGTCGAGAAACGCAGATTGAACTGTGCCTCCAGCCGTCCAGGAATGACGTTTTCCGCGCCCGTGCCCATGTTGAGGTTGGCGATCTGGAAGCTGGTCGGCGGGAAGTGCTCGTTCCCCTGATCCCAGACCTCGGCGCAAAGTGCGGCCAGGGACTGGGCGCTGGCATGAAAGGGGTTCTTCGCTAGTTGCGGATAGGCGACATGCCCCTGTTTCCCGTAGACGCTCAGAAACCCAGAGAGGCTGCCGCGTCGGCCGTTCTTGATGGAGTCTCCGAGCCGCTCCCGGCTGGACGGCTCGCCGACCAAGGCATAGTCGATGCGCTCGCCGCGCTGCTGTAGCCGCTCCACGACTTTGACGGTGCCCTCGACCGAGGGGCCTTCCTCGTCGCTCGTGATCAGAAAGGCGATGGAGCCTTGATGATTGCTGTGCTCGGCCAGAAAGGCTTCGACCGCCGTCACCATGGCGGCGAGCGAGCCCTTCATGTCGGCAGCGCCGCGGCCGAAGAGCTTGCCATCGCGGATCGTCGCGGCGAAGGGGTCGGAGGTCCATTGGTCGAGCGGTCCGGTCGGCACCACGTCGGTATGGCCGGCGAAGCAGAAGACGGGACCGCTGTCGCCGCGTCTCGCCCAGAGGTTGGTGACCTCGCCGAACGGCATGGGCTCGATGCGGAAGCCCACTGCCGCCAAACGCTCGGCCATGAGCGCCTGGCAGCCGGCATCCTCGGGTGTCACCGAGCGCCGGGCGACCAGATCGCAAGCGAGTTGCAGGGTTGGCGACATCACGCGAAGACCTCCCGATAGGCATCCTCGGAGAAGCCGAGATGACGCGCGCTCCCAGTGTCGAGCAGGGGGCGCCGGATGATGGACGGTGACTCCAGCATGACATGGACCGCCGCTGCCTCGTCCATGGTCTCCCGCACCGATTCGGGCAGCTTGCGCCAAGTCGTGCCGCGACGGTTGAGCAGGTTCTCCCAGCCTAGCTCGTCGATCCAGGCGCGCAGCTGCTGCTCATCCAGGCCCTCTTTCTTGAAGTCGTGAAAGACGTACTGGATGCCCCGCCCGTCGAGCCAGAGCCGCGCCTTCTTGACCGTGCCGCAGTTCGGGATGCCATAGAGGGCGAGCATCAGATGTCCCGCAGCAGCTCGTTGATGCCGACCTTGCCACGCGTGCGCTCGTCGACCTGCTTGATGATGACGGCGCAGTAGAGGCTGTGAGTGCCGTCCTTCGCCGGTAGATTGCCCGGGACGACCACGGCGCCGGGTGGGACGCGCCCGTAGAGGATTTCGCCGGTCTCGCGGTTGTAGATCTTGGTGCTCTGGCCGATGTAGACGCCCATGGAGATGACCGCCCCCTCGCCGACGATGACGCCTTCGACGATCTCGGAGCGTGCGCCGATGAAGCAGTTGTCTTCGATGATCGTCGGTGCCGCCTGCACGGGCTCCAGCACGCCGCCGATGCCTACACCGCCCGAGAGATGGACGTTCTTGCCGATCTGGGCGCAAGAGCCGACCGTGGCCCAGGTGTCGACCATGGTGCCCGAGTCGACATAGGCGCCGATGTTGACGTAGGACGGCATGAGCACGCAGCTGGGTGCGATGTAGGATCCCTTGCGGGCGGTCGCCGGGGGCACGACGCGCACGCCGCCCTCCCGCAGATCGCGCGAGCTGGCGTCGGCGTACTTGGATTGCACCTTGTCGTAGTAGTTGGTGAAGCCGCCCTTGATGAAGGCGTTGTCCTCGATGCGGAAGGACAGCAGCACCGCCTTCTTGATCCATTCGTTCACCACCCAGTCGCCGTCGCGCTTCTCGGCGACCCGCAGCTGTCCCTTGTCGAGCTGCTCGATGGTGTCCTGAACGGCGTCGCGCACATGGGTTTCGACGGAGCGCGGCGTGATCTCGGCGCGGCGCTCGAAGGCTTCAGTGATGATGCTCTCGTGATCGGTCATGGTTTCCTGTACCTGTTGCGTAATGGCGTCAACCGGCCGTGGTTCGGGGTGGACGTGTCCGACCGCTCCGTGGGCCTTTCGGACCCTGTCCTGTCGCGGTCGCGTGGGTTCTCATGGTGACCTAGCTGATGGTGAGCGAGCGAATGGTGAGCGAGCCGCGCCGATGCCGCTCGGCGGGGTCACAAGCCCCCGATCAGACGGCGTATCCGCTGGGCGGCGGCCACGCATTCGTCCAGCGGCGGCACCAGGGCGATCCGGATTCGGTTGGCGCCCGGATCGCCGCTATTCAACGGGCGGGAGAGAAAGCTGCCCGGCAGCACGGTGACATGCTCCTCGGCGAAGAGGCGACGCGCGAAATCCTGGTCCGGGATCGGCGTCTCCGGCCAGAGATAGAAACCCGCCTGCTGTGGGCCGAGATCCATGACATCGCCCAGGATCTCCTGTACGGCCAGGCGCTTCTCGCGGTAGAGCTGCCGATTCGCGCGCACATGCTCCTCGTCGCGCCAGGCTGCGGCGCTTGCGCTCTGGACGGCGAGCGACATGGCGCAGCCGTGGTAGGTCCTGTAGCTCAGGAATCCCTCGATCAAGGCGGCGTCACCGGCGACGAAGCCGGAGCGCAATCCCGGTGCATTGGAGCGCTTCGAGAGGCTGTGGAAGACGATGCAGCGGCTGAAATCCAGGTTGCCCGTGGCGGCCGCCGCTTGCAGGAGGCCAGCCGGCAGGTCGGATTCGTCCTGGTAGATCTCGGAATAGCATTCATCCGAGGCAATGACGAAGTCGTGCCTGTGCGCAAGCTCGATGAGGCGGGCGTAGGCCGCCTGGTCGAAGACGGCGCCGGTCGGATTCCCCGGCGAGCAGATGTAGAGCAGTTGGCAGCGGTCCCAATCGCGCGGAGCGACCGCGTCGAAATCCGGCAGGAAGCCGTTGTGCTTCTCGCAGGCCAGATAGCGGGGTTCGGCGCCCGCGAGCAGGGCGGCGCCCTCGTAGATCTGATAGCAGGGGTTCGGCATCATCACCAGCGGGCTGGCCGCTCGGTCGACCACGGCTTGGGCAAAGGCGAAGAGCGCCTCGCGGGTCCCATTGACCGGCAGGATCTGCCGTGCGGGGTCGATGCCGAGACGGGCGGTCCCTGCTGCGCCGAGACCGAAGCGCTGACTCAGCCAGCTCGCGATGGCCTCGCGCAGCTCCACCGTTCCGCGCGTGGTCGGGTAGACCGCGAGCTGATGCAGGTGTGCGATGAGTGCGTCCGAGATCAGCCGCGGCGTCGGGTGCTTGGGTTCGCCGATGTAGAGGGCGATGTGGTCGAGGTGGCGTGGTGGGTCGACGCCTTGCTTGAGGAGAGTCAGCTTCTCGAACGGGTAGGGTTGAAGGCGACCGAGGTCGGAATTCATTGCGTGGTGGGCCTGTCTGGGGGTGTCGCGAGCCTGCTGGGCCGGTCACTCGAACAAAGTCGGCTAGTATAGGGCAAGGGGTTACTTGGCTCCACGTTGCGGAGGGTCGCGATGCGCCTTGTCCAGGATCTACATCACGCCAGCCTGATCGTCGCAGACACGATCGAATCCTTGCGCTTCTACGAGGGGATTCTGGGTCTTGAGGTGCGCGACGACCGGCCGGATCTGCCCTTTCCGGGCGCGTGGCTCGCCGTTGGTGATCGGCAGATCCATCTGTTGGAGTTGCCGAATCCGGACCCGGTCGATGGCCGCCCCATTCACGGCGGACGGGATCGGCACCTTGCGATGCTGGTCGCGTCATTGGACGCGCTGGCCGAACGGCTCGATGCCGCCGGGCTGCCCTTCACGCTCAGTCGCTCCGGTCGGCGCGCGCTCTTTTGCCGCGATCCAGACGGGAACGGACTGGAATTCATGGAGGCGGGCTGAAGCCCGAGATGCGCGCGCGGGAGCGACGTCTGAGCCTCGCGGATCAAAAGCCCCGGAAGTACCAGAGATTGTTCCAGCCGGGCGGAGTGAACATGGGGTCGCTGGCCCCTGGATACTCCGTGCTCTGCGGGTCGGCACTGGTGGCGCCGCCGTCGTCTGGCCGATCGGCTGCTGGCTGACCGGGCGGGAGACTCAGAAAGTGCTCGCGTTGCTGGTCGATGCGCTCCTGACGCTCGGCGCGTCTGCGCCGCAGGTCCTCTTCCCATATCTCCTGGTGAGCGGAACCGCGTGGATTGTTGAGGCGGCGGCGTGCTGTGTACTCCTCGCGTGCAGCCTTGCGCCTTGCCTCCCAGGCGTGACGTTGCGCGCGGACCTCGTCCAGCCAGGGCGAGGGGATCTCCGGTGCGGGCATCCAGGTCTCGGGTGGCATCGCGTACGGCGTCTCCGCGGCCTGTTGCGCCAGGGTTGGCGTGGTTGCGAGACTGAGCAAAAGAATCAGGGCTGTGCGTGGTCGTGTGAAGATCGGCGGCGCCCAGACGGGGCGCTGCCTCGGTCTTGCTGCCTGAGTGTCAGCTCGGGGCTCCTTGTCCTTCGAGTCGTTCATAGATCTCTCGTCTCAAGCAGGCCAATGCCTTCTCGCAGGTGATCGGGGTCGCTTCTTCGCTGGTGATGAAGAAGACGTCGTCCACCTCGGCACCGACGGTGGCGATCTTGGCGTTCTGGAGCCGAATACCGCAACCCTGGAAGACGGCGCCGACCTCGGCGAGCAGCCCGGGCCGGTCCAGGGTGGTGAGGCGCATGATGGTGCGGTGATTGGACTCGTCGGCAGCGAAGCTGATGCGCGTCTCGGTCGGGAAATGACGGTGTCGGCGGGGAACCGAGCGTGCGACCTTGATGGAGGCGTGGGCCGGTTCACTGATGTTCGCTTGCAGCATCGAACGGATCTCGTCCATGTTCAAGGGGTCGTCGATCGGCAAGCCGTCTTGGTCCAGAACCTGATAGCTGTTGACCACCATGCCGTCGTTGGTGGTCATGACGCGCGCGTCCATGACGTTGAGGCCCATCTGGTCCAGGGTAGCCGTGGTTCGTGCGAAGAGGTTGGGGCGCTCGCGGGAGTAGATGAACACCTCGGTACCGCCGCGCGCCGTCAGAGGGCGAATGACGATCAGGGGGTGCTGGCTCGGGTCGGCCTGTAGGATCTGACGCGTCTGCCAGGCGATCTCGTCGGGTGAGTTGTGCAGGAAGAAATCCAGGCTGAGCTTGAGCCAAAGCGCTTCGCAGGCGTCGGGCTCGACGCCGTAACGTGCCAGGAGCCGGGTGCTCTCGGCCTGCTTTTGGGCGATGAGCTCGTCCTGCGCTTGCGGATTGTCCAGGCCGCGCAGCAGGGCTCGCCGCGTGCCGTAGTAGAGTTCACGCATGAGGGCGTCCAGCCAGCTGTTCCAGCGCGCCGGGTTGGTCGCGCGTGCGTCCGCGACGGTCAGGAGGTAGAGGTAGTCGAGCCGGGTCGGGTCGCCGATGAGCTCGGCGAACGCCTGGATCACCTCCGGGTCGCTGATGTCCTTGCGCTGCGCCGTCATCGACATCACCAGGTGCTGCTCGACCAGCCAGGCCACCAGGCGACTATCGAACTCACCCAGGCCATGCAGGCGGCAGAAGTCCCAGGCGTCGTGCGCGCCCAGCGTGGAGTGGTCGCCGCCGCGGCCCTTGGCGATATCGTGGAAGAGCCCGGCGAGATAGAGCAGCTCTAACTTGGGGATGCGCCGGCCCACGGCGCTGCAGAGCGGAAACTCCTCGTCGTGCTTGGGAACGGTGAAGCGGCGGAGATTGCGCACCAGCATCAGGGTGTGCTCGTCGACCGTGTAGACGTGCAGCAGGTCGTACTGCATCCGGCCGACGATGTTGGCGAAGGCCGGGATATAGGCGGCCAGCACGCCGTAGCGGTTCATGCGGCGAATCGCGTGGGTGATGCCGGTGGACTCGCGCAGGATCTCCATGAAGAGGCTGCGTGCGCGCAGATCGGCGCGGAAGCTGTCGTCGATGCGGTGGCGGTTCTCGCGGATCAGGCGAATGGTGCTGGCGCGCACGCCATCGAGCTGCGGATGGGTCTGGAGGATGTGGAAGACTTCCAGGAGTGCGATCGGATAGCGGCGAAAGACGCTTGGCGAGGTGACTTCCAGGTAGCCGCTGCGGGACTGGAAGCGTTTGTTGATCGGGATCGGTGGGCCGATCTCGTCGTGCAGCAGGATGGCCTCGCGAAAGAGCTGGAGGAGCATCTCGTTGAGGCGGTTCAGCTCCTGCACGGTCCGGTAGTACTGCTGCATGAGCTGCTCGACCGCGAGGTTGTTCGCGCCGTCGCAGAAGCCGAATTCCGTCGCCAGGGTGCGCTGGTAGTCGAACAGCAGGCGGTCCTCGCGCCGTCCGCTCAGGCGGTGGAGCGCGAAGCGGATGCGCCAGAGCAGCGTTTGCCCGGCGATCAATGCCTCATGCTCGGACTCCGTGAGGAAGCCATGGTCCACCAGTTCGTGGAGGGTCTCCGCCGCGAAGTGTCGCTTGGCGACCCATCCGATCATCTGGATGTCCCTGAGCCCGCCCGGATTCTCCTTGATATTCGGTTCGAGGTTGTAGGCGGTATCGCCGTATTTCTGCCAGCGTGCCCGCTGCTCCTGGGTCTTGGCGGCGAAGAAATTCTCGCTGCTCCAGATGTGCTCGGGTCCGGTCGCCTCCCGCATCTGCTGGAAGAGCGGTTCGCTCCCGCAGAGTAGGCGCGCCTCCATGAGGTTGGTCATGACGGTGACGTCGCCGCTTGCCTCGCGCACGCAGTCCTCGACCGTGCGCACGCTATGGCCGACTTCCAGGCCGATGTCCCAGAGGAAGACGATCAGATGCTCCAGCGGCTCTGCGAGGTGGCTCTCCGCGTGCGGTGCGATAAGGATGAGGATGTCGACGTCCGAGGCCGGCTGAAGCTCTTCGCGTCCGTAGCCGCCGACGGCGATGAGTGCGGCATCGCGATTGGCGCCGAGGTGGTGCGTCCAGACGTCCCGCAGGACGGCATCGACGAGCCGGCTGCGCGCCTGCACCAGGGTTGCGATCGGGACGCCTTGAGTGAATTCGCGGTAGAGCTGCTCCTTGCCGCTGCGCAGGCGTTCCTTGAAATGCGGGATCGCGCTGAGCGGGTCGTGGAGGGCGTTCCCGCTCGCCGCCTCCGGCGCAGCCATGCCCGCGGCGCGGTCGGCTTGTTGGAGCAGGCTGCTCATGGCAAGGGGGGCTCGTCTCGCTCCTCGGCGCGCAATGTCAGGATCTCATGGCCGTCCGGCGTGACCAGCACCGTGTGCTCCCATTGCGCAGAGAGGCTGCGGTCCTTGGTGACCACGGTCCAGCCGTCCGGAAGCATCTTGATGAAGCGTTTGCCGGCATTGACCATGGGCTCGATGGTGAAGCACATGCCGGCCTGCAGGCTGAGCCCCTCGCCCGGCTTGCCATAGTGCAGGATCTGCGGCTCTTCATGGAATTCCCGACCGATCCCATGGCCGCAGTATTCGCGGACGACCGAGTAGCCCTGCGCCTCGACGAACTTCTGGATGGCGTAGCCGATGTCTCCAAGCGTCGCGCCCGGACGCACCGTCGCAATGCCCAGCAGCATCGCTTGTCGAGTCACGGTCACCAACCGCCGGGCGAGCACCGAGGGCTCGCCGACGAAGAACATCTTGCTGGTGTCGCCGTGATAGCCGTCTTTGATGACGGTGATGTCGACATTGACGATGTCGCCCCGCTTGAGCCGCTTGTTGCTCGGGATCCCGTGACACACCTGATGGTTCACGGAGGTGCAGATGGATTTGGGGAAGCCGCGATAGTCGAGCGGGGCCGGGATGGCGTCCTGGACCTCGGTCATGTACTCGTGGCACAGCCGATTCAGCTCCTCGGTGGTGACGCCGGGCTGGATGTGCGGCTCGATCATATCGAGCACGTCGGCCGCGAGTCGGCCGGCGATGCGCATTCTCTCGATTGCCTCGGGGGTTTTGATCTGCACACTCATCTTGCTTCTCGAGGCATCCATATGTTGTCGGTTCGCTCGTTGGCCGAGATTCGGGTCAATTGCCCGCGAAAGACCATCTATGGTATAAAACGCGGCGCGCTGCGGCAAACGACGTCTGCTCTCGGGTCTCATTAAGCGGCCTGCCGTTGCGCCAAGCGGGGCCTGCGTGCTCCGTCCGATCGAGAGCGGCGTCGCTCGCACCCTTCGCCATCCCTGTGCTCGTCGTCGACGTGCGCATGTCGCGCTAATTTGAAGCCTCGTCTCGGACTGCCGAGCGTCGCGCTCATCGCGGCGACCAGCGGGCTATTGGCGGCCGGCGAAGGGTTGCGAATGTCCACACACGCGTCGGCACAGGTGGCTGGGTGCCCGTGAGAGCGGGTTGTCGCTTGGGGCGCGTGGAGGTCCAACCCGATTCAATTCTAGGAAGCATACCTTGAGCGAAGTCACAATGCGTCAGATGCTGGAGGCTGGAGTTCACTTCGGCCACCAGACCCGTTACTGGAACCCCAAGATGGGGGCCTTCATCTTCGGGCACCGTAACAAGATCCACATCGTCAACCTCGAGAAAACCCTGCCGCTCTACCAGGACGCAGTCAATTTCATGGGTAAGTTGACGTCCAACGGTGGCAAGGTGCTGTTCGTCGGCACCAAGCGCGCCGCGCGCGATGCCATCAAGGAGGAGGCAATCCGCTGTGGCATGCCCTACGTCAATCACCGTTGGCTTGGTGGCATGTTGACCAACTTCAAGACGATCCGCCAGTCCGTCAAGCGCCTCAAGGAACTCGAGGCTATGTTCGAGAGCGGCACGATCGAGCGGTTCAATAAGAAGGAGGCCCTGGGTCTCTCGCGCGAGCGCGACAAGCTCGAGCAGAGCATGGGCGGTATCAAGAACATGGATGGGCTGCCCGACGCCATGTTCGTCATCGATGTCGGTCACGAGAAGATCGCCGTGACCGAGGCGAACAAGCTGGGTATCCCGGTGATCGGTGTGGTCGACACCAATAACGACCCCAGCAACGTCGACTACGTCATTCCTGGCAACGACGACGCCATCCGCGCGGTCCGTCTCTACATCTCCGGCGCGGCGGACTCCGTCCTGGACGGGCGCAGCACCGCGGCTGCCATGGTTGGCCGCCGCGAGCCTGTCGAAGAGGTCGCTGCTGTCGACACCGCCGCCGACTAAGGTGTGCGGACCCGGGTGCCGATGGGGCGCTCGGGTCCTTCCGGCAATCCTGCTGTCCTACCGCCGCGTTCAGCGGCGGTTCTGTATGATGAATTCCAGCAAGCCCGCAAGCGGGCCAGAGGTGAGCGAACAATGGCGATTTCAGCCGCATTGGTGAAGGATCTGCGCGAGCGCACCGGCGCCGGCATGATGGAGTGCAAGAAGGCGCTCGTCGAGGCCAACGGGGACATCGAAGCCGCGATCGAGGCCATGCGCAAGTCTGGTCAAGCGAAGGCTGCCAAGAAGTCCGGGCGGACGGCGGCCGAGGGCGTGGTCATGATCAAGATCTCGGATGACGCCAAGCACGGCGTCATGGTGGAGATCAACTGTGAAACCGACTTCGTCGCCAAGGATGCCAATTTCGAGGCGTTCGCGGAGTCCGTGGCCGACACGGCCTTGTCGGCTGGTGTGCAGGACGTCGAGGCGCTGTCCTCGTCGGCGCTCGCAAGCGATCCGTCCATGACCGTCGAGACTGCACGCGAGGCATTGGTCGCCAAGATCGGCGAGAATGTCCAGGTGCGTCGCCTGATGCGCTTCGACGGGGCCGAAGGCAACCTCTACAGCTATCGTCACGGTGTCAAGATCGGCGTCGTCGTCGAACTGGCTGGGGGTGACGAGGCACTGGGTCGCGACATCGCCATGCACGTTGCCGCCAGCAATCCGATCTGCGTGAGCGCGGATCAGGTGCCGGCCGACACCCTCGTCAAGGAGCGCGAGATCTTCAAGGCCCAGGCGCTCGAGAGCGGCAAGCCCGAGGCGATCATGGACAAGATCGTGGAGGGGCGGGTGCGCAAGTACCTGGAGGAGGTCACGTTACTTGGTCAGGCCTTCGTCAAGGATCCGGATCAAAGCGTCGAGAAACTGCTCAAACAGGCCGGGGCGCAGGTGAAGCGTTTCGCGCGCGTCGAAGTCGGCGAAGGTATCGAGAAGAAAGTCGAGAACTTCGCCGAAGAGGTCATGGCTCAGGTTCGCGGTAGCTGAGTCCTTGCTGTATCCTGTCGGGTTATCCGATCCAGACGCAATGAGGTAGTGGGCATGACGGCCCCCGTGTTTAGACGCATCCTGCTCAAGCTCAGTGGCGAGGCGCTGATGGGCGCCGGCTCGCACGGGATCGATCCGGACGTGCTCGAGCGCTCGGCGCAGGACGTTCGGGCATTGATCGAGGCAGGCGTTCAGGTGGCGCTCGTCATCGGCGGCGGGAATATCTTCCGCGGGGCCGCTCTCTCGTTGCGGGGCATGGACAGGGTGACCGGCGATCAGATGGGGATGCTGGCGACCGTGATGAATGCGCTCGCGATGCAGGATGCGTTGGAGCGCCTCGGTGTCTCGGTGCGGGTGATGTCCGCGATCAAGATCAATCAGATCTGCGAGGACTACATCCGCCGCCGTGCCATGCGCCATCTCGATAAAGGGCGCGTGGTCATCTTCGCCGCGGGCACCGGTAACCCCTTTTTCACCACGGATTCGGCTGCCAGTCTGAGAGCGATCGAGGTCGGCGCGGACCTTCTGATCAAGGCGACCAAGGTCGATGGGATCTATTCGGCCGACCCCATGGTCAACCCGAACGCAACCTTTTACCCACGCATCAGCTATGATCAGGCGCTTCGCGAGTCGCTCCAGGTCATGGACACGACGGCGATCGTGCTGTGTCGTGACCACGGTATGCCATTGCGTGTCATGAACATCAACGAGGCCGGGGCTCTGCTGCGATTGGTCCGCGGCGAAGACATCGGGTCGCTGGTCGTAAGCGGGA
Source organism: Thiocystis violacea (assembly GCF_016583565.1). GTDB lineage: Bacteria > Pseudomonadota > Gammaproteobacteria > Chromatiales > Chromatiaceae > Thiorhodococcus > Thiorhodococcus violaceus_A. Next base: position 143,555 of record NZ_NRRF01000002.1, read on the forward strand.
ACTAAGATGATCGACGATATCAAGAAAGATGCAGCAGACCGCATGGCCAAGAGCGTCGAGGCGCTGTCCCATGAGCTTGCCAAGATTCGCACGGGCCGCGCGCATCCAGCGCTACTCGACCACATCATGGTGTCCTATTACGGTTCGGACGTGCCGATCCGACAGATCGCCAATATCAACGCCGAAGATGCGCGCACGCTGGCGGTGACGCCCTGGGAAAAGAATATGGTCCAGGCGATCGAAAAGGCGATCATGCAATCGGATCTCGGTCTGAATCCAAACACCGCGGGCACGGTCATCCGGGTGCCCATGCCCCCCCTGACCGAGGAGCGTCGCCGTGACCTCATCAAGGTCGCGCGGCACGAGGCCGAGCAAGCGCGCGTGGCTGTCCGCAACATCCGTCGTGATGCCAACCAGGAACTCAAGGATCTCGTGAAGGAGAAGATGATCTCCGAGGATGATGAGCGCCGCGGCCAGGAGATCGTCCAGAAACTCACGGATCAGTACATCAAGGACCTGGACGCCGTGCTGGCAGACAAAGAACAAGACTTGATGTCGATTTGAGGCCTGATGGTCTCGCCTGATCCAACGTCACCGTGGAAACCACATCACCCGCAGTCATGGCTTCGGCCGCCGAGCGCCGGATGCCGAGTCATGTCGCCATCATCATGGATGGGAACGGTCGCTGGGCCAAGCAGCGCGGGCTACCGCGCACGGCTGGCCATCGCGAGGGCGTCAAGAGCGTTCGTGCCGTTGTCGAGGAGAGCGTGCGGCGGGGTGTGGAGACGCTGACCCTGTTCGCCTTCAGTAGCGAGAATTGGCAGCGTCCAAGGACCGAGGTGAACATCCTCATGGAGCTTTTTGTGAGCGCCCTGCGCAATGAGGTGAAGCGCCTGCATGAGAATCAGGTGCGTCTGCGCATCATCGGGGAGCGGAGCGCCTTTCCCGAAAAGCTGCAGCACCGCATCGCGGAGGCAGAGGCGCTCACGGCCGACAACAACCGTTTGAATCTCCAGGTCGCGGCCAATTATGGCGGGCGCTGGGACATCGTCCAGGCGGCGCGACGCATGCTCGCCGACGTCCAAGCCGGGCGCCTTCAGCCCGAGGCCATTGACGAGCAGGTTTTCGCCGAGCATCTGTCCTTTCCCGACCTCCCCGAGCCGGATCTCTTCATCAGGACGGGTGGCGAGCAACGCCTGAGCAACTTCGTGCTCTGGCAGTCCGCCTATGCCGAACTCTATTTCACCGACACCCTCTGGCCGGCGTTCAACGAGTCGGCCTATGGCCTCGCCTTGGATGACTATGCCCGTCGCCAGCGCCGTTTCGGACGCACCGGTGAACAGGTCGAGACCCTGGCGGCGGTGAGTGCCTATGCGCGAGGCTAGCCTGGTGCTGGCGTCGAGCAGTCTGCGACGCCGGGCGATCACGGCGTTCTCGCTCGGCCCGCTGGTCATCGCGGCCGTGCTGCTGCTGCCCACGCCTGGGTTCGCGCTCTTCCTCTCGGTGGTGCTCCTGATCGCGGCCTGGGAATGGTGCGGACTCTCAGGTATCACGCGCGTCGTGCATCGCATCGCCTACTCTGGGGTCGTCGCCGTCTGTTTGGCGATACTCTGGCTGGCGCCCGATTGGCAGCTAGCGCTCATGGCCGTCAGCGCGATCTGGTGGTTTGCGCAGGCGGTCAGGCTCATGCGCACGCGTGAAGTCAGCGTGGTCGTCGAGCCCAGGCCCTGGCAGCTTCTGGTCGGATTGCTGGTGTTGCTGGCGCCCTGGGCTGCGCTCATGAGCCTGCATCGCATGCCCGCCATCGGTCCAGGACTGGTGCTATTCCTGCTCGTGCTGATCTGGACGGCGGACTCGCTGGCCTATTTCGTCGGCAAGCGCTGGGGCAGGGCGAAGCTTGCGCCCGCCGTGAGTCCAGGTAAGACGCGCGTCGGCGTCTATGGCGCCCTGGCTGGCGCCGGTCTGTGCGGCTTGCTCTTTTCCTGGGTGCTGTCGCTGGATCTGCCCCACACCCTCTTGGCGTTGATGGTCTGCGGTGTCGCCGCGCTGATCTCGGTCGTCGGCGATCTCTATGAGAGCCTGCTGAAGCGTCAGCGCAACCTCAAGGACTCGAGTCAGCTCTTGCCCGGTCATGGTGGCCTGCTCGATCGCATCGACAGCCTGACTGCGGCCGCCCCCGTATTCGCCCTTGGCATGGCCTGGGCCCTAACTTGAGCGGAGTTCGACAGTGATAGGCGTGACCCTACTCGGAGCCACCGGCTCTATCGGCGTCAGCACCCTGGACGTGCTGGCTCGGCATGCGGATCGTTTTCAGGCGGTCGCCTTGACCGCCAATCGAGATGCGGAGCGCCTTGCCGAGCAATGCCGTCAGCATCGCCCAAAGTTCGCGGTGATGGCCGATGCGGATGCCGCCATGCGGCTGCGCGACCTCCTTGCGGACATGCCGCAGCGCCCGGAGATCCTCTCGGGCGTCGAGGGGCTGGAGCAGGTCGCGGCCTTGCCCGAGGTGGACTACGTGATGGCGGCCATCGTGGGCGCGGCTGGGCTGCGCCCGACGCTGGCCGCGGCGCGCGCCGGTAAGCGCGTGCTGCTCGCCAACAAGGAGTCCTTGGTCGTGGCTGGCGCCCTGCTCATGGAGGCGGTTGCCGAAAGCGGCGCCGAACTCCTGCCGATCGACAGCGAGCACAACGCGATCTTCCAGTGTCTGCCTCCGAACTTCACCGATGGACTGCCCAAGGTGGGCGTCAAGCGGATCCTGCTCACGGCCTCCGGCGGTCCGCTGCGCGACTGGCCCATCGAGCGCCTGTCCGCCGTGACGCCCGAGCAGGCCTGTGCGCACCCGACCTGGGCGATGGGGCGCAAGATCTCGGTCGATTCCGCGACCATGATGAACAAGGGGCTCGAAGTCATCGAGGCCTGCTGGTTGTTCGGGACGGACACCGACCATATTCAAGTCGTGGTACACCCGCAGAGCGTCATCCATTCTCTCGTCCAATACGAGGATGGATCCGTGCTCGCCCAGCTTGGAAACCCAGATATGCGTACGCCGATCACACATGCGATGGCCTGGCCCGAGCGGCTCGATTCCGGGGTCGCTCCGCTCGACCTCTTCGCCGTGGCGCGCCTGGATTTCCAGGAGCCTGACCTGATGCGCTTCCCCTGTCTCGCGCTGGCGTTCGAAGCGGCGCGCCTCGGCGGGACCGCGCCGGCCGTCCTCAACGCCGCCAATGAGATCGCGGTCGCCGCCTTCCTGGAGCGCCAGATCGATCTGCCCGGCATTGCGGCCGTCGTCAGTGAAACCTTGCAGACGCTTCCGAACGAGTCCGTGCAGGGTCAGGGGCTGGAGTTTCTCCTCGACGTCGACCAGCGCGCGCGCGACTGCGCTGAACGCTTGGCGCGCGAGCGGGCCATTTAGCCACGATGGACATCCTCTTCACGCTCGGCTCCTTCATCGTCGCTCTGGCGATTCTCATTGCCGTTCACGAATTCGGACACTTCTGGGTGGCTCGTCGTCTCGGGATCAGGGTGTTGAAGTTCTCGATCGGTTTCGGCAGGCCCCTGCTGCGCTGGCAACGCCGCCCCGAGGCGACCGAGTACGTGGTCGCGATGATCCCGCTGGGCGGCTACGTCAAGATGCTCGACGAACGCGAGGAGGAGGTTCCGGAGGCGCTGCTCGATCAGGCGTTCAATCGCCAGCCCATCTGGAAACGCTCCGCGGTCGTCTTCGCCGGTCCGCTCTTCAATCTGATCTTTGCGATCCTGGCCTATTGGATCATCTTCATGGCCGGCGACACCGGTCTCAGGCCCGTCGTGGGGGCCGTCGAGCCGGCGTCCATCGCGGCGGAGGCCGGTTTCCAGGCGGGCGACGAGCTGCTCAGTATCGATGGTCGGCCCGCGCGCAGCTGGGAGACCGCCGTCTTTGCCTTCACTGTCGAGGCATTGGACGGCAAGGACCTTGAGGTCCAGGTGCGCGATTCCGGTGGGCTGGAGCGTTCACGCATCATCCCGGGCGAGGCGTTGGCGAAACTCTCCGAGGCGCCGGATCTCGTCAGTCGCATCGGAATCGAGCCCGACAGGCCAGCACTTCCGCCCGTCATCGGCGAGATCGTCCCAGGTGAGCCGGCCGAGCGCGCCGGACTCGCGGTCGGAGACCGCGTCTTGAAGGCTGACGGGCAAGCGCTCGCCTCTTGGCAAGACTGGGTCGCTTTGGTGCGTGATCGGCCCGGTCGGGAGATCGTGCTCGAGGTCGAGCGCCAAGGCAGCGAGGTTCGCCGGATCGACATCACGCCGAGCGCGATCGAGATCGACGGCAAGGAAGCTGGGCGGATCGGGGCCGGTCCCGAGGTGCCTGATGGGCTGATGGATGGCTACCTCGTCGACGTTCGCTATGGCCCCGTCGAGGCCATGAGTCAGGCCGTCGGAAAGACGGTCGAGATGAGTACCGTGATGCTGCGTGTCATGGGGCGGATGCTGATCGGCGAAGCCTCGGTGCGCAACCTGAGCGGGCCCATCACCATCGCCGAGGCCGCTGGGCGGACCGCGAGCTACGGGCTCGATTCCTTCGTCAAGTTCCTGGCGATCGTGAGTATCAGTCTGGGTGTCCTCAACCTCCTGCCCATTCCCGTGCTCGATGGCGGCCACCTCCTCTTTTTCCTCGTCGAATGGATCAAGGGTAGTCCGCTCTCCGATCAGGTCCAGCTCCAGGGCCAGAAGGTTGGATTCATCCTGCTCGCGGCGCTCATGACGCTCGCCTTCTACGTGGATCTTTCACGCCTCTTGGGTTAATTACGACTGTTCCCTTATACTAGCGCGCCTTGGGGTGACGCTGGTCGAACGCCGTGCTGGCCTTCGGTCAGCACGGGGCGGTTCTGCCCCGCATGGGAGGCGCGACGTATCAGCGTCTCCTTTGGATGCCGGCTGCGTCGCAGATCTCGGCTTGATGTAGGGGACCTCGTCTTGCGCGCGATAACTCAGACTCTCGGCTCGAATGTCCGGCAATCCGTCTTGCTGTGCCTCCTGCTGGCCTTCGTTCATCTCCCAGCCTTCGGCGAGGTCTTCCAGGTCTCCGATATCCGTGTCGAAGGGCTGCAGCGCATTGCGCCAGGGACCGTCTTCAACTATCTGCCCGTGCAGGTTGGCGACACGGTCAGCGAGGACGTCACGGGCGGCATCATCCGCTCCCTCTATCAGACCGGCTTCTTCGACGACGTGCGCGTCGAGCGCGACGGGAGCGTCCTGGTCATTTGGGTGCGCGAGCGACCGGCGATCGCTGAGATCAAGATCTCGGGCAATAAGGATATCGACACCGAGGCGCTCAATGCGGCGCTTGCAGATATCGGTTTGAAAGAAGGACGGGTCTTCAACCGCTCCGTGCTAGACCGAATCGAGCAAGAGCTCGAACGGCAATACTTCGCGCGCGGCAAGTACGGCGTCATCATCCAGTCCACGGTCTCGCCCCTGGAGCGCAACCGCGTCGCGGTCAATATCGAGGTGATCGAGGGGCTGACGGCTCGGATCAAGCAGATCAACATCATCGGGAATCAGGCTTTCGCCGAGGAAGAGCTGCGCAAGCAGTTCGAGCTGGGCCCGACCCGTTGGAATTCCTTCTATTCTAAGAACGATCAGTACTCCAAGCAGAAGCTGGCGGGGGATCTGGAGTCGTTGCGCTCCTTCTACCTCGATCGCGGCTACATCAAGTTCGACATCAAATCGACGCAGGTCTCGATCAGCGCCGACAAGAAGGAAATCTACGTCACGGTTGCCATCGAAGAGGGCGAGCCTTTCCGGGTCAGCGACATCAAGCTGGCTGGCGATCCTTCCGTGCCGGCCGAGCGGCTCTTCCCGCTGATTCAGCTAAAGCGTGGGGAGTATTTCTCGCGCAAGGCGACTACGGAAAGCGCGGAGCGCATCTCCAGCCTTCTGGGTGACGAGGGCTATGCCTTCGCCAACGTCAACACCGTCCCCGAGATCAACGAAGAGGCGAAAGAGGTCGCCGTGACCTTCTTCGTCGACGCGGGCAAGCGCGTCTACGTGCGCCGGGTGAACATGAAGGGCAACACGCGCACGCGCGACGAGGTCCTGCGGCGAGAGATGCGTCAGCTCGAGACCGCCTGGTTCTCCGCCGATCTGGTGCGCAAGTCGCGCGAGCGTCTGCAGCGTCTGGGCTACTTCGACGATGTCTCCATCGAGACGCCCGCGGTGCCGGGATCGGCTGACCAGGTGGACGTGGACGTCACCGTGAAGGAGAAGCCGGCCGGCAACATTGCCGCGGGTATTGGTTTCTCCCAATCCCAGGGCATCCTGCTGAACGCCAGTGTGACCCAGAACAATTTTCTCGGAACAGGCAAGCGGATTGCGCTCGCCTTCAATACGAGCACCGCGACCAGGCTCTATCAGCTCGGCTACAACAATCCCTACTACACCGTCGATGGGATCAGCCGAGGCTTCAACCTCTCCTACCGGGAGACGGATTTCGATGAGCTGATCGGCGCCGACTACTCCACGGATGTGGGGATCGCCGGGGTGAATTTCGGGTTGCCGATTACCGATACCAGCCGGGCCGGACTGGGATTCAGGTATCAATACACGGATTTCACCGCGGGTGAGTCGGGTATCGCCCAAGAGTTCGTCTACGAGAATGGGAATACCTTTAACGACTTCATCCTGTCCGCGAGCTATACCAACGACACACGGGATACCGCCGTCTTCCCCACCCGCGGTGGTTTGCGGACGACCGCCGCAGAGCTGTCCGTGCCTGGAAGCGACCTGCAGTATTACAAGGTCAGCTACCAGGAGCAGCGGTATGTCCCGCTGACGTCGCGCTTCGTCTTCTCGCTCACGGGAGACGTGGCCTATGGCGACGGCTATGGCGATATCAGCTATCTGCCCTTTTTCGAGAACTACTATGCCGGCGGTCCCCGCTCCGTGCGTGGCTGGGTCGCGAACTCCTTGGGGCCGCGCGAAATCGCCAGCGATGATCCGGTCGGCGGCAACCTGAAGCTCGTCGGCAGCCTGGAGCTCTTCGCCCCCGCGCCGATCGGCGGTCAGTTCGAGAAGACATTGCGGCTCGGCGCCTTTCTCGATTTCGGCAACGTCTGGTCGACCTATGATTCGGATCTGCTGACATCGACCGGGTTCGATATGGGCGATCTGAGGTACTCGACCGGCATGTCCGTGACCTGGCTCTCGCCGGTCGGCGCGCTCTCGATCAGCCTGGCCTTTCCCCTCAATGAAAAAGAAGGGGATGACACTCAGGTGTTCCAGTTTGGGTTCGGGCAGACGTTTTGATTCCGGGGGTGTTCTTGAAGACTCCAGTCCTCTCCCTCGCCACGCTCGTGACGGCGCTCGTGGTCAATCCGCTGCATGCGGCGGATTACCGGATCGCTGTCGTGGATCCCAACCGGGTCGTCGAGCAGTCGCCGCAATATGAGGCGGCGCGCGATGCCCTGCAGGGCGAGGTCGAGGAGCGCGAGCGTAATCTGCGCGAGCAGCAGGATCAGATTGCCTCGCTGCAGCATAAGCTGGAGAAGGATGGTGCGCTCATGAGCGAGAGCGAGATCCAGCGTCTGCAGAACGACATTCGTAGCCGCACGCGCAAGCTGAAGTATGCCAGGGACGAGTTCCAGGAGGATTTCGCCCTGCGTCAGAACGAGCTCAGGACAAAGCTGGGGCGGCAGGTGCAGGAGGTAGTGGTCGAGTTGGCCAAGGAGCAGAAGATCGATCTCATCATCAGCGACGGTTTGGTCTACTCGAACCCTCGTATCGATATCTCGGACCTCGTGATCGAGCGTCTGAAGGACGAATTCAACAAGAAGTGAGCGCTTCAAGAAGTGAGCGTTTCGCGAAGCAGCGAGCGCCGCGCTCCAGGACCACCTGATCTTGCCGCGCTGACCACGCCGAACCCTAGGGGCTGACCAGGAGACCCGTCTGTTGGAGATCTGTCTCGAAGAACTCGCCCAACGGCTTGCCGTGCCATTGCTGGGTGACGGGCGGGTGATGGTCTCGCGCGTGGCGCAGCTGAGCAAGGCGGACGCCTGCAGCCTGACGTTTCTCGGCGACTCCAAATACCGAAGCCAACTCGCCGATACCCGCGCGGCGGCCGTCATTCTCACGCAGGCGGATGCCGATGCGTCCAGGGTGCCTGTCCTTGTCAGTGACAACCCCTATCTGACCTTTGCGCGGGCGGCGGGTATTCTGTATCCGCAGCCGGCGAGGCCGAGCGGGATTCATCCCAGCGCGGTCGTCGATTCGACCGCCCAGGTTCATCCGTCGGCTTGGATCGGACCGACGTCGGTGTTGGAGGCGCAGACCGTGGTCGCGGCGCGGGTCTTCGTCGGGCCAGGCTGCATTCTCGGGGAGGGGGTCACTGTCGGTGAGGATAGCCGCCTGGTCGCGCGGGTGACGCTCTGCGCGGGAACCCAGGTCGGTCGGCGGGCGCTCCTGCACCCGGGGGCGGTGATCGGTCGCGAAGGCTTCGGTTTTGCGCGGGATGGTGAGCGCTGGGTGCGCATCCCTCAGGTGGGGCGGGCCGTGCTCGGTGACGATGTGGAGATCGGTGCCAACACCTGCGTCGATCGTGGTGCGGTCGAGGATACGCTGATCGGAAACGGGGTGAAGCTGGACAACCATATTCAGATCGGCCACAACGTCGTGGTCGGTGACAACACGGCAATGGCCGCCAACACGGGGATCTCCGGCTCGACGCGGATCGGACGCAACTGCACCATCTCGGGTGCCGTCGGCATGGCCGGACACCTCGAAATCGGTGACGACGTGCATTTTACCGGCATGGCGATGGTAACGCGGTCGTTTACGGAGCCTGGCTCCTATAGCAGCGGCATCCCAGCGATGCCGACTGCGGAGTGGAGGCGAAACGTGGCGCGTTTCAGGCATCTCGACGAGCTGACGCGCCGAGTGAAACAACTTGAAGTAGCTGTTGAAACAATGAACGAAGCAAAAGGGCAGGGGGAATCCTGATGGATGGGTCACATCCGGTGCCAGCGGATTCCGAACAGCAAGCGAGTGGCGCGGAGACAGCCGTGAGCACCATGGATATTCACAAGGTGATGAGCCTCTTGCCGCACCGCTATCCATTCTTGTTGGTCGATAAAGTCATCGACTACAAGGTCAACGACTATCTGGTCGCGCTCAAGAACGTGAGCTTCAATGAGCCTTTCTTCACCGGGCACTTTCCGGTGCGTCCGGTCATGCCGGGTGTCCTCATCGTGGAGGCCATGGCGCAGGCGACGGGTTTGCTGGCCATGGCATCGCGCCCGGAAGAGGTGGGGGAGAGGTCGCTCTACTACTTCGTCGGGATCGACAAGGCGAGGTTCAAACGTCCTGTCGAGCCAGGCGATCAATTGATCATGGAAGTCAAGCTCGGCCCCGTGCGCCGGGGGATCTGGAAGTTCGATGGCGAGGCGCGCGTGGACGACCGCGTGGTCGCGACGGCTGAGATCATGTGCACGGCGCGGGACTTCACCGCTTGATCCATCCCACAGCGGTCGTCGATGCCGGCGCGGAGCTCGACTCCAGCGTCGAGGTCGGTCCCTTCTCGGTCATTGGCGCCGGTGTTCAGATCGATTCAGGAACGCGCGTCGGACCGCACGCCGTGCTCAAGGGGCCTATGCGGATCGGGCGCGACAACCGCATCTTTCAGTTCGCTTCGGTCGGCGAAGACCCTCAAGACAAGAAGTATGGTGGCGAGCCAACCTGGCTCGAGCTGGGCGATCGCAACCAGGTCCGCGAGTTTGCGACACTGCACCGAGGGACGCTGCAGGACCAGGGCGTGACCCGCATCGGCAGCGATAACCTCTTCATGGCCTATACCCATGTGGCGCACGACTGCCGGATCGGGAATCAGGTCATCATGGCGAATGCCGCTTCGCTCGGCGGTCATGTCGAGGTTCAGGACTGGGCGATCCTGGGCGGTTTTACCATCGTGCACCAGTTCTGCCGCATCGGGGCACATAGCTTTTGCGCCATGGGCTCGGTGTTGAACAAGAACGTCCCGCCTTACGTCATGGTCGGCGGGCACCCCGCGGAGCCGCATGGTATCAACACCGAGGGCTTGCGCCGCCGTGGCTTCTCCACTGAATCGATCCAGAGCATCAAACGGGCCTACCGGTCCCTGTACATGGCGAATCTCAAGCGTGACGAAGCGCTTGCGCGCATCCGCGAGATGGCCGATGCGACGCCGGAACTCCAGATCTTGCTCGAATTCCTCGCCGACACCAACCGTAGCATCGTTCGCTGATCGGGTTCAGTTGAGCCGCATGCCCTGTGAATCCTTCGGCCCGCGTCTGGCGCCTTGGGTGTCTCCTGACCCTCTATTACAGCGGCATCCGATCGTCATCTGGGTGAGCGGCGCATGAGCGGTCAGCAACCAGTGCTCACCGTGGGTATCGTGGCCAACGAGGCATCGGGCGATCTGCTGGGTGCCTCGCTCGTGCAGGCGATCCGTCGATGCGTGCCCGATGCGCGTTTCGTCGGTGTCGCCGGCCCCAGAATGCTCGAAGCAGGATGCGAGACGCTCTTCGATCTTGAGCGGCTTTCGGTGATGGGGCTGATGGAGGTGCTCGCGCACCTGCGCGAGCTGCTGGGTCTGCGTGCGCAGTTGGAGCGGTATTTTCTGTCCAATCGACCGGATGTCTTCATCGGCGTGGATGCGCCGGACTTCAATCTTGGGCTCGAGCGGCGTCTGCGAGCGCATGGCATCAAGACGGTCCACCTGGTCAGCCCAACCGTGTGGGCCTGGCGTCCGGGACGGGTGAAAGGAATCCGCCGCGCCGTCGACCTGATGTTGAGCATCTTTCCCTTTGAAGAGGCCTTCTTGCGTCAGCATGGAGTGCCGGCGACCTATGTCGGTCATCCCTTGGCCGATGAAATCCCCCTGGAGGTCGACCGCGGTGCTGCCCGCCGTGCCTTGGGTCTGCCGCTGAAGGGGAGGCTCATCGCCATCCTGCCCGGCAGTCGGGTCGGGGAGGTGGCACGTCTGGCCCGGCCCTTCATCGAGACGGCCGTCCAGTGCCTTGCCGCGAGACCAGAGTTGACATTCGTCGCCCCCATGGTCAATGCGAAGTTGCGCGACCTCTTCGACGCCGAGTTGCAAGCCCTGGCGCCGGATCTGCCGATCAGTCTGGTGGCTGGACGCAGCCGTGAGGTCATCGCCGCCGCGGACGCTGTCCTGACGGCCTCGGGTACCGCGACCCTGGAGACCCTGCTGCTCAAGCGGCCCATGGTGGTTGGATACCGTGTCCACCCCATTTCCTATCATCTGGTCAAGGGGCTGAGATTGGTCAAGGTGCCTCATGTCGCCATGGCGAACCTGCTGGTCGGGCGTGAACTGGCCCCGGAGCTGATTCAAGACAAGTGTCGCGCGAATCTGCTGGCTCCCGCGCTGCTGGGTTTGCTCGCCGACGCCGATCGCGTCCTGCGTATTCAGCAGGAATATGGCCGAATCCACCGAGCGCTGAGGCGCGATGCGGCTGAGACCGCCGCACGCGCGGTACTCGAACTCCTTGGCCAGAGACTCCTGGAAGGTGTTGCGCGATGCTGATCGCGGGGGTCGATGAAGCTGGTCGTGGCCCATTGGCCGGACCGGTTTGCGCGGCGGCCGTCATCCTCGATGTCGCGCGCCCGATTCCGGGCATCACAGATTCCAAGAAGCTCTCGCCGGAGCGGCGATCGTCACTGGACCTGGCGATCAGGGCTCAGGCGCTCGCCTGGTCGATTGGCTGGGCCAGTGTCGAGGAGATCGACCGCATCAATATCCTCCAGGCCTCACTGCTGGCCATGCAGCGCGCCGTCGCCGGTCTGGATCTGATTCCGGGGCATGTCCTGGTGGATGGCAACCAGTGTCCGATACTCGCCTTCAGCGTCGAGGCGATCGTCGGCGGCGATGCGAGCGTTCCCGAGATCGGTGCTGCCTCGATCCTGGCGAAGGTTGCGCGCGATCGTCGGATGGAGGAATTGGATCGGGAATACCCTGGCTATGGTTTCGCGCGACACAAAGGCTACCCCACGCGTCTGCATCTCGATGCGCTGACTAGGCTGGGCGTGACGCCGCATCATCGTCGGAGTTTCGGTCCGGTGCGCCGAATACTTGATGTCTCGACTCGGCCTTGATCGAGGTCGATAAAAAAAGTCTATTGCTCCCTTCTTGAAATTGATGCCTGGTTCATAGTTTTTCGTGGAAAAGACGGGCTATGTTCAAACCGTCAGACGATCTGTTTTCAACCAGCCCAGTCACTGGCGGCTGAAAGCGGATCGGTGGTCGGTCAAGCGGTCGCATAGCTGGCTGTGAGAGCAGCCTGTTCCATCAGAAGAAGGAGAACAATCGATGACACGAATCATGAAGTGGTCCAGCGTCCTGGGTCTGCCGGCCGTCATCTTGCTTGCCGGCTGCGGTCAGCAATCGAGTGTGAGTTTTTCCCAGGACGTAAAGCCAATCCTGCAGAAACACTGCGTCGAGTGCCATCTGAATGGCGGCGCGGGCTTCGAGGCGAGCGGATTCCTGATCGAGTCTTACGACAGCCTGATGAAAGGCACCAAGTTTGGCCCCGTGATCGTTCCGGGCGACTCCATCTCCAGCAGCCTCTACCGCTTGGTTGCCGGCGAGGTCGATCCATCCATCCGCATGCCGCATGGGAAGGATCCCATCAGCAAGCAGGAAATCGCGACCATCGAGACTTGGATCGCACAAGGGGCAAAGAACAACTGATGAGTAGGGGCTCCGTCGCGCGGCCGATCGCCGCGCGGAGCCATGTTCGGCGGTCAACAGCTTCGGCTCGATCAGGGAAGCGCTGGGGGCCAGTTGCCCGGTCGGAAGACCGGTGCCGATGGCCCCCTCCACAGCACGGGGACGTGCTGAGCTGCGTCCCCGCAAGCGTTCGAAGGCGGCATCCGCTTGAAGATTCGACGGGCTTCGTAGCCTGTATCACTTGGCTGGTGTGACCAGCGTCGAATGATCCACCAGCAGCATCTGGCAGTCCGGGCAGTGCCAGCTCAGGTTGCTCGCTGGCCTCAGCGAGAGACTGATGGTATTCGGCAGTGCCGATCCGATGTGCGCTAGAGCGCCCGGTGGTCCGGCTCGCAGCGGCGACCAAATCGCACCTTTCCCCAACATGACCCAGCCGCTCTGCATGTCGCGGCCGCAGGCGGGACACCTGTAGGCGCGCCCCTCGAGAAGAGTGGGCGCGAAGGGGATGGCGCGGTTTCTCCGCTGCATGTGACGGATGAGCACCCAGAGCAGCACCAGCATCGAGATGCTCAAGGCCCCGGCGAGGTAGATGGGAATCTGCGCCTGCATGGCTGCCGCCTCCGTCCCGCCACAGGGTTCCGGTTTGAATCCGCCGCCTCAGTCGCCCGCCAGCTCCTGCTCCAGACGCCGCTTGACGTCTCCAGGCGAGCCGGTTCGGCGCGCTAGCAGATCATAGGCGACTGGCACCACGAAGAGCGTGAAGAAGGTCGCGGCCAGGACGCCTGCCAGGATCACGGTGCCGATGACCGTGCGCGTCTCCGCGCCGGCGCCGCTCGACAGCAAGAGCGGCACCGAGCCCGCCGCCGTCGTGATCCCCGTCATGAGGATGGGGCGTAGCCGCACACTCGACGCCTCCAGCAGCGCGGCGCGAAATTCCTGTCCCTGGTCGCGCAGTTGGTTGGCGAACTCCACGATGAGGATGCCGTTCTTGGCCGCAAGCCCCACCAGCATGATGAGTCCGATCTGGCTGTAGATGTTGAGCGTTTGACCCGTCGCCCAGAGTCCGGCCAGCGCGCCCGCCATGGCGAGCGGGACGGTCAGCATGATGATGAAGGGGTGGATCCAGCTCTCGAACTGGGCGGCGAGCACCAGATAGACGACCAGGACGCCGAGCACGAAGACGAAAAGCACGCCCTGGCTGCTCGATCGGAAGTCGCGACTCTCACCCTTATAGTCGATCTGGGCGCGCTCCGGGAGGTGCTTCCTGACCTTGCTCTCCAAGTCGGTGAGAGCGTCGCCGAGCGCGAGCCCATCGGCCAGGCTCGCCTCGATGGTGATGGCTCGGATGCGATTGAAGCGGTTCAGACTCTGCGAGTCCGCGGACTCGACCACCTTGACCAGGTTGGCGAGCGGGATGAGCGCGTTGCTGCGGGATGAGCTGACGAAGAGGTTGTCGAGGCTTGCCGGGGTCCGCTGCGCGTCGCGCTCGCCTTCCAGGATGACGTCGTACTCCTCGCCGCCCTCGAGATAGGTGGTGACCTTGCGTGAGCCGAGCATGGTCTCAAGGGTGCGACCGATGGTCCCGACGGTCACGCCGAGATCCGCCGCGCGATCGTAGTCGATCTCCACCTGCAGCTGCGGCTTGGTCTCTTTGTAGTCCCAGTCGATGCCCGTGAGACCTGGATTGTCCTTCTCGATCTCGGCGAGCAGGATGTCGCGCCACTGCGCCAGCTCCGCATAGGTGCCCCCGCCGAGCACGAACTGGACGGGTTTCTGCGTCCGTCCACCGAACCCCTGACGCATGACCGGAAAGGCCTTGACGCCTGGCAGGTCGGCGAGCTTTGCGCGGATCTCGTCCATGATGACCCAGGCGGAGCGCCGCTTGGCATAGTCGTCGAGCACCAGAATGACGATGCCCGTGTTGAAGGTCGCCGTATTCGAGAACGACCTCGGTGTTCGCACCAGGACCCGCATGGCCTCGCCGTTGTCCGAGTACGGCAGCAGGCGCCGCTCGATCTCGTCCATGTACTCCTTCATGTAGGCATGGGAGGCGCCCTCCGGCCCGTTCACCATGATGAAGAAGGCCCCGCGATCCTCCTTGGGCGTGTATTCCTGTGGGATCTGCTGGAACAGCCAGACGGCGGCACCCAGGGTTGCGACCAGGCAGACGACCACGATCCAGGGTTGGCGCAGCAGCAGGCCGAGCAGGCGCGCATAGGCACGTCGAACCCAGTTGAAGCCTCGGTCCACCAGATGGAGCAGGCTGAAGGCGTCGGAGCGCTCCGGATGAGCTTCCGGCAGCACCTTGGAGGCCAGCATCGCGGACAGCGAGAGCGCCACGATAGAGGAGAAGACCACCGCAGCCACCATGGTCAGGGCGAACTCGGCGAAGAGGCGTCCGAGATCGCCCTGCAGGAAGGCGATGGGCACGAAGACGGCGACCAGCACGATGGTGGTTGCCACCACGGCGAAACCGACCTGGCGCGTGCCGCGATAGGCCGCCACCAGACGGGACTCGCCATACTCCTCCATCCGGCGGTGAATGTTCTCCAGCACCACGATGGCGTCGTCGACCACCAGCCCGATGGCGAGCACCAGGGCGAGCAGGGTCAGGATGTTGATGGAGAAGCCGAGTGCCAGGAGCACTGTGAAGCTGGCGACGATGGACACGGGCACGGTAACGGCCGGCACCAGTGTGGTGCGCAGGCTGCCGAGAAAGAGAAAGATGACCAGGATGACCAGGACGATGGCGATGCCCAAGGTCTTGTAGACCTCGCGGATGGCGTCCTTGATGAAGACCGAGGTGTCGTAGCTCTGCTTGATGGCCATGCCCTTGGGCAGGCTGGGGTTGATGCGCTCCATCTCGGCCTTGGCGGCATCGGCCACGGCGATGGTGTTGGCCGTCGACTGCTTGATGATGCCGATGCCGACCATGGGCACGCCATTGCCGCGAAAGAAGGTGCGATCCTCCTCGGTGCCGCGCTCGACGCGGGCGACGTCGCCCAGACGCACCAGATAGCCGTCCTCGCCGCGCGCCAGGACCAGTTGGGAGAAGTCCTGGGCCGTGTTGAAGGTGCGGGTGACGCGGACGCTGAACTGCCGATCGATGGACTCCACATCGCCGGCCGGCAGCTCCAGATTTTCCGCGCGCAGGGCGTCCTCCACGTCGGCGACCGTGATGCCACGGGCCGCGAGGGCGCTGCGGTCGAGCCAGATGCGCATCGCGAAGACCTGGTTGCCGCCGACGCGCACGCGCGCGACGCCGTCGAGCACCGAGAAGCGGTCCACCAGATAGCGGCGGGCATAGTCGGTCAGCTCGGGCACGCTCATGCGGTCGCTCGCCAGATTGAGCCACATGATGACGTCTTCGTTGCTGTCGACCTTCTGGATCTCCGGCGGCTCGGCCTCCGACGGCAGCTGGTCCAGGATCGCGGAGACGCGGTCGCGGATGTCGTTGGCCGCGCCGTCGATGTCGCGGTCGATGTTGAATTCGACCGTCACCTGGGAGCGGCCGTCCTCGCTGGTCGACTCGATGGTGCGAATACCCTCGATGCCGGCGATGCGGTCCTCGACCAGCTGGGTGATACGGTTCTCCACCACGATGGCCGCCGCGCCGGGATAGAGCGTCTCGATGGAGACCACCGGCGGGTCCGTGTCCGGGTATTGGCGCAGCGGCAGGCGGTCGAAGGAGACCAGGCCGAAGGCGACCAAGAGCAGCGAGAGGACGCTCGCGAGCACCGGCCGGGTGATGGAGAGATCGGAGAGGATCATTGGCCGCGCTCCGTCATGGCGCGCAGATCGCGCGAGCCGTCATCCACGGCCAGGATCTCCAGCGGCTGCCCCGGTCTGAGCTTGTCGTTGCCGTCCGTGACCACGCGATCCCCCAACTCCAGGCCCTTGCGCACCTCGACCAGTCCGGGAAGACGGGTGCCGATCTCGATCTCTCGACGCTCCGCGGTGAGACCGGCATTGCCCTCGGCGAGGACCATGACGAAATGGCCCATGCCCTCGTGGAGCAGTGCCGCCTCCGGGATCACGATGCCGTTACGTGGCTTCGTCAGCAGCTCGACCTGCATCAGCAGGCCGGGTCTCAGCTTGGCGTCCGGGTTGGGGATGAGTGCGCGCACGAGCACGGAGCGCGTTACCGGATCGATCCGGCTGTCGACGCCGCGCACCACGCCAGCGAACACCTCATCGCCGAAGGCCGCCGTCGTCGCCAGGATCTTCAGACCAGGCGCGACGTCGGCCAGATAGATGCTCGGCACCGAGAAGTCGAGCTTCATGACACGGTCTTCGTCCAGCGTCGTGATGAGGTCGCCGGGCTCCACCAGCGCCCCGCGGCTGATGTTGCGCAGACCAAGGACGCCACCGAAGGGGGCCTTGATGATGCGATCCGCGAGGCGCGACTCCAGCGCTACCAGGACAGCGCGTGTCGTGTCCAGATCCCGCTTGCGCTCGTCGAGCAAGGACTCGGAGGCCGAGCGCTGAGCGACCAATGATTTGACGCGCTGGTATTGGCGCTCGGCTTCGTCCACCCGCACCCGCGCCTCTTCCAGCAAGGCATGCTCCTCCGCGCTGGTCATCTCGACCAGGAGGGCGCCGGCCTTCACCCGTTGGCCGTCGTCGAAGTGAACGACCGAGATGGTTTCGGTGACATTGGAGGTGATGGAGACCGACTCGTTGGCCTTGAGCGTGCCCAGGGCCTCGACATCGTCGGTGATGGCTTGGGCGCGCGTCTGCGCAACGATGACGGCTGCAGGCTTGGATGCGGAGGGTCCGCCCGGCTGCGCCCTGGCTTCGACCCCGAGTAGGAGCAGGCAAGAAAGGCCGAGCAGACAGGCGCGGCGGCGCGGACAGGGCAGGTCGGGCAAGCTGATGTGCGGCATCTGTTCCAGGACTCGTTGGGGGCTGCGGCTGACTTTTGACATGGAGGGGCGAGGGTGCCACTTTGTTCCGGAAGGGGCTTAGAATTCGCGAACGGCATGGGGCCTTGGATGCGGTCGGCGACTGCGGGGCGCGGACTCTCGTGCCCGCGCGAGCGTCGAAGGCGGTGTCTTTGCCGCCGGTTTCCGCCGGGCCAGCGGCCACCGTTGGGGTCGCGGCGGGCCTCGATGCTTCGCGGTTCCGGCCAGGAGTTATTGATCTTTTAACGGGCTCACTTTCACCATTGCCTAAAATCTGCAATGCTAGCGGGCCTGCCGTCTGCTTGACCCTGACTCGAGATGCGATGATCTCCTTGACGTTGAATGGCGAGCCCCGCGCGCTCGATCTGGATCCGGAAATGCCGTTGCTCTGGGTGCTCCGCGACCACCTGGGGCTGATGGGCACCAAATACGGCTGCGGCAAGGCGGAGTGTGGCGCCTGCATCGTTCATTTGGACGGTGAGCCGGTTAATGCCTGCATGACGCCCCTCTCTCAGGTCGAAGGCCGATCGGTGACGACGATCGAGGGATTGTCGTCGGACGGACGGCATCCGCTGCAATTGGCTTGGATCATCGAGCAGGTGCCGCAGTGCGGCTACTGCCAGCCCGGTCAGATCATGATGGCGGCGGCGCTCCTAAACAAGCATCCGCGTCCCACCGACGCCCAGATCGAAGAGGCGATGTCTCGCGTGCTGTGCCGCTGCGGCACCTACGAACGCATCCGTCGCGCGGTGCATCGCGCGGCGAGCCCAGAGGTCCAGAATGGCTGATGCCGGGGTCGGGCGGCGACTGTCCAGACGTTCCCTGCTCAAGATCGGTGCCCTCGCTGGCGGTGGCCTCGCGCTTGGCATTCATCTTCCGGTCCGTGCCGAGCTTGACCCCGAGCCTCGCTCTGCCGACGCCAAGACGGCGCCGGAAGCCCCCGTCGAACTCGCTCCCAACGCCTGGGTTCGGATCCATGGTGACGGGCGAATCGAGCTGGTGCTGGCGCGCTCCGAGATGGGCCAGGGCGTGATGACGGCCCTGCCGATGCTGCTGGCCGAAGAGCTGGAGGTCGGGCTCGATCAGGTGCAGCTGGTGATCGCGCCCGTCGCACGGGTCTACGCGAATCGTCTGCTCGGTGTTCAGGCGACTGGGGAGAGCACCTCGGTGCGCGATGCCTGGACGCCCTTGCGCGAGGCCGGTGCCGCGGCGCGCGCGCTGATGATCGCGGCGGCGGCATCCGTCTGGGAGGCCCTGCCGTCTGACTGTCAGGCGCGTCGCGGCCGGGTTCACCACAGCGACGGCGTGCGCAGTCTGTCCTATGGCGAGCTGGTCGCGACCGCCTCGGGGCTGGCGCCTCCGGATCGGGTGGCGCTCAAGTCCCCCGCTGCCTGGACCTTGATCGGTACCTCGCAGCAGCGCCTGGATACGCCGGAGAAGGTCTCTGGCGGCGCCCACTTCGGACTGGACATTCGCTTGCCGGGTCTCCTCTTTGCGACGCTCTACCGCTGCCCCGTGCCTGGCAGTCGGGTGCTGAGCTGGCGAGCGGCGGAGACCCTGAAGGTTGCGGGCGTGGTCGACGTCCTGGCGGTGCGCAACGGCATCGGCGTGGTTGCTGAGTCGACCTGGGCCGCCCTCCAGGGGCGCGCGCGACTGGATGTGAGCTGCAGGCCCACGGTCAATGCCAATCTGGATTCCCAGCGCATCCGGTCGCGGCTGCGCATCGGGCTCAAGGGGCGCTCGGCCGTCGCGCGCAAGTCGGGTGACGTGAGTCTTGCACTGGCGGCCGCCGCGCATGAGATCGAGGCGGTCTATGAGGTCGGCTTCCAACCGCACGCCTGCATGGAGCCGATGAACTGCACCGCCGACGTGCAACCCGACCGCTGCGCCCTCTATGTCCCCACTCAGGCCCAGGAAGGGGCGAGGGCGATCGCGAGTGCGATCACGGGCTTGGCGCCGGGACGGATCTCGGTCCACACCAGCTTGCTCGGCGGAGGCGACGGCCGGCGGTTGGAGCAGGACTTCGTCGTGGATGCGCTCGAGCTCTCGCTGCGTGTCCACCGACCCGTTCAAGTGGTCTGGACGCGGGAAGACGACTTCCGGCACGATTTCTTCCGGCCCATGACCCTACATCGTTTACGCGGGGGACTGGATGCCGAGGGCCGGGTGACCGCCTGGTTCCATCGCGTCGTGGGTCCCTCCGTCCTCGCCAGGCTGCGGCCGGACAGTATCCGCGATGGCATCGATCCCTTCATGGTCGAGGGTGCCGCAGACATTGCCTACGAGATCCCCGATCTGCGCATCGAGTACCGGCGCGCCGATACGCCGGCCGCTGTCGGTCTTTGGCGCGGCGGCGGTTATGCCCACACGAGTTTTGCCGCCGAGTGCTTCCTCGACGAGCTTGCGGCTGCCGCCGGTCAAGATCCGCTCATGATGCGCCGCCACTTGTTGGCCGGCAGTCCGCGCCATCTGCGTCTGCTCGATCGCATCGGCGAGCGTGCTGGCTGGGGCGCGGCCGCCACGCAGGGGCTGGGGCGTGGTCTCGCGCTGGTCGCGGCCTTCGAGAGTCTGATTGCCATGGTCGCGGAGGTCGCCCTGGAGGGCGGGCGTGTGCGTGTCCATCGCGTCTTCTGCGTCGTGGATTGCGGGCGTGTCGTCAATCCGGATCTGGTGCGCGGGCAGATCCAGGGCGGCGTCGCCTACGGGCTGACGGCGGCGCTCAAGGGTGAGATCAGCTTCACGGACGGGCAGGTCGATCAGCTCGATTTCGAGCAGTATCCGCTCCTGCGTTTCGGCGAGATGCCAGAGGTGGTGATCGATATCCTGCCGAGCGATGCGGATCCGGGCGGCGTCAGCGGCCTGGGTGTCCCGCCGATCGCTCCAGCCGTCGCCAACGCCGTCTTCGCCCTCACCGGGGAGCGCGTGCGTTCGTTGCCGATCCGGCTTGCCTCATGAGCGGCGTCGTCTCCGGGCCTCAGCGCCGGCGACGCCGCTCGGGTCCGCTGCAGCGCGATCCTGCCCAACCTCTCCGTCGCCGTTGCGTCCGCCGCGTGGACCCGCGCAGCTTGACGTGATCGGCTCCCTGAATCACCCATCAGGCCGCGGCTTCGGCCAGCCGCTTCATCTTGTTCACGATGGCATAGACGCCGACATGCCGATTGGGGCTCAGATGCTCCTCCAGTTGCAGGCCGCTGAAGAGTGCATCGACGTCGAGCGCCTCGATGTCCGCCGGGGTCTTCCCGGAGAAGAGCCCGACGAGTAAGCCGACCACGCCCTTGATGATGGCCGTGTCGCAGTCGCCACGAAAGCGCAGCCGCCCATCTCGCTCGGGGTCCGGCTCCGCGGCGACATGGACCAGGCTCATGCACTCCATGACGCGATTCGCATCCGTCTTCTGCTCGGCGGGCATGGCCGGCAGTCGCTCGCCGATCTCGACCAGGTATTGGTAACGCTGGTCCCAGTCCCCCAGCAGCTCGAAGTTCTCGATGATTTCGCCGATCTCGTCGTCTAGCATCTCGTCGTCTAACATAGGGCGCGCTCGTCGCTCGGGTTCCGGGTGGGTCAGACGCTGAAGGATTCGCCGCAGCCGCATTGGTCCTTGGCGCGCGGGTTGTTGAACTCGAAGCCCTGGTTCAGGAGGTTCGATGTCACGAAGTCGATCTCCATGCCGTCGATGCGCTCCATGCTCTGCGCGTCGACGACCACTTTGACGCCATGGCTCTCGAAGACCTGGTCTCCGCCGTCGAGCGCATCGGCGTAATCCACCTCATAGGCGAATCCGCTGCAGCCGCTCTTCTTGGTGCCGACCCTGAGGCCGAGGCCCTGTCCCCGCTTCTCGAGCATGCGCGCGACGTGCCGCGCGGCGGCCTCTGTCAGTGTGACTGCCATCTCTCTTACCTCTTGGTTGAAAACGTGATGTCTGTCAGGAATTAGAACTGAAAGCCCCTGATTTCAAGCTTGAACGCACCAAAACCGGCGAGTATCGTCATCCGTAGAATCCGCTGACGCCATGCCGACTCGCCCTTGCCCACCCATTCGCCCTCTCCCCTTCACCACGAGCACAGCGCTCCCGAGCTGGTGGCGCGGCTCGACGTCAGTCTCTGTTTCCTCGACCCTCAGCTCTGCCCCCAATGGATCCGGCCTCCGCGGCCTTCACAGGTGGGGTGTGCCGAGGTGCCCGGCGATGATTGGCGCGAGGCTTTGACGCAAAGCCGCGAGCTGCGGCGGCTCGCCGAGCAGGTGCGCGCATCCGGTTCGAGCTACGAGGGCATGTTCGTCCTGCCGGGACCGGATGGTGGGCGTGAGCTCGATCTTACGCTGGCGCCCGTTCGTGATTCCGATGGGCATCTGACCGGCATCATGCTCTGTGCCCTGGATCTCAGCCAGCATGAGCGGGCCGTCGCGGCGCTGGCCGATGCGGCCGAGACCTGTCAGATGCTGGCGGATTATAGCCTCGACTGGGAATACTGGATCGGGCCGGACGGACAGCTGCGCTGGATGTCGCCCGCCTGTCAGCAGGTCTCCGGCTACAGCGTCGCGGCCTTCTTGGCGGATCCTCGGCTGCTCGAGTCGGTGATTCATCCGGACGATCGCGAGCGCTTCTCGGCGCATCTGCACGGCGCCCCCTGCACGTCGCCGGCGACGCAGATGAGGGTGCGCCTGCTGCGTCCGAGCGGGGAAGTCCGTTGGATCGAGCACGTCTGCAAGGCGCTCTACTGGCCTGACGGCGTCTTCGCTGGCCGCCGCTCCGCGAATCGCGATGTCACGGAGACGATGCAGATCGAGCAGGCGCTGCGTGAGAGCGAGAACCAGTTTCGGCTCATGTTCGAACTCGCCACCGTCGGCATGGTGGTCATCGAGCCGGCGAGCCGTCGACCGTTGCGGGTCAACGAGAGCCTCTGTCGCATCCTGGGCTATGACGAGGCCGAGCTGCTGCAGATGGACTTCAACGAGCTGACTCATCCGGATGACCGCGACTACGACGGTATTCGCTACCAACGGGCGGTGCGGCAGGAGGATGCCGACTACTTCGTCGAGAAGCGTTACCTGCGCAAGGACGGTCAGGTGGTCTGGACCCTGGTCAACGCGACCTTCATCCGCGATCCAGAGGGGCAGCCTTTGCGTGCCTTGGCCGCCATCATCGACATCACGGGTAGGCGCAGGGCGGAGGCGCGCGCGCGCGAGCTGGCGACCGTGGTCGAGTGCTCCTCTGATTTCATCGGAATCGCCGGCCTGGATCGTCGATGCCTCTATCTCAACAGGGCCGGCAGGAAGCTGGTTGGGCTCGCCCCCGATGATGCGTTGCCCGGTATCAGGATCGAGGACTTCTTCTTGCCCGAGGACCGTCCCTTCCTCGCCGAGACCATCATGCCCGCGCTCGACCGAAGCGGGCGCTGGACTGGAGAATTCCGCTTTCGCCACTTCCAGACGCAGGAGCCGATCGACGTCTTCTACGATGCCCTGCGCATCGACGACCCGGAGACTGGCCGTCCATTGCAATACGCCACCGTGACCCGCGACATCCGCAAGGAAAAGGCCGCCGAGGAGGCGCTGCTGGAGGCCGATCGTCGCAAGGACGAATTCCTGGCCATGCTCGGTCATGAGCTGCGCAATCCCATGGCGCCGATCCGCAATGCGGTCGAGATCATCCGCTCCATCGGCATCGGCGAGGATCGGCGCATCGCCTGGGCGGTCGATGTGCTGGATCGACAGACGGCTCACATGGGGCGTTTGCTGGACGACTTGCTCGATGTCTCACGCATCGTGCGTGACCGCATCGAGCTCGACTCGCACGAGGTTGAGCTGCGTGACGTGGTGCGGCAGTCGGTGGACGGCGTCTTCGCCATGATGCGCGAGCGTCACCACCACTTCGTCTTCGAGCTGCCGTCGCCTGAGGTGAGAGTGCAGGGCGACCCCGTGCGCCTGTCCCAGATCCTGCTCAACCTCCTGGTGAACGCCGCCAAATACACCCCGGATCACGGTGAAATTCGCGTCGACTCCGAGGTCGGTGCGGGCGAGGTTCTCATCCGGGTGCGCGACAATGGTCAGGGGATGTCCGCCGCGCAGATCGAATCGATCTTAGGGCTCCGCCCGCAAGGCAGGGCGAGCCAAGACATCCTGTCCCAAGGCGTCGCACCGAACGCGGGACTGGGGCTTGGCTTGACCATCGCCCGGCGTCTGGCCGAGCTGCACGGTGGGATCCTGGAGGCTGCGAGCGAGGGGGTCGGGCGAGGGGCCGAGCTTCGGCTGCGGCTGCCCTTGCTTGTCCAGGCGCCGCAATCCGTCGCGCTCAAGCCTGACGCGGAGAGTCTCGCGGTCGATTCCCTTGAGCCCCTGCGAATTCTCATCGTGGATGACAATCCGGATGTGGCTGGCGCGCTTGCGATGCTGCTCGAGATTCACGGCTATCAGGTCGAGACGGCATCCTCCGGCCCCGAGGCCATCGAACGTGTCCGGCACTTCCAGCCGCGCGTCGCCTTCCTGGATATTGGCATTCCGGGCATGGATGGGCTGGAGCTGGCGCGCCGTCTGCGGCAGCGACATCCGGATTCGGAGTCGCTGATGCTCGTCGCCCTGACGGGGCTCGGTCACGAGCAGGCGCGCGAGCAGTCGCTCGCCGCCGGATTCGACGAGCACTTGGTCAAGCCGCTGGAGCAGAAGACCCTGCTGTCGCTCTTGAGGCGGTTGTCCTGAACGCGCGCCTGGCGGCGCCTGAGTCGCGGTGCTCCGGCCTGGTCGGCTAGTGCCGATGCTCGGCGACACGCATGCTGGAGGCGGATGCCATGTCCAATAGACCACGCATGAGTGCGGCCCGCTCGACGGTCTGGAGTGTCTCGATCAGCGCCTGCTTGTCCTCTGGGCTGAGCGGCAAGTGGGCGCAGAGCAGGTTGGTCAGCTCGTTGTCGCCCATCTTCTCGATGTCATCCCAGGGAATCTCGACGCCGCGCAGGTTGCAGTAGGTCTTGAGCGAGCCGAGAAAGCCCTCTCGGTCGGCCATCCCTTCGCCTTCCATGTGGTAATCCGCCGCGAACCGCTCCCAGTCGATACTGGCGCAACGGTAGCCCTTGCGTTCCTCCAGCTCGCGCGACACCTGGAATCGGCAGACCCCGGTCAGAACCAGGATGATGCGTCCGTCGTTCGTCTCGCTATAGGACGTGATGCGTCCCGCGCAGCCAACGCGATGGATCTCCGGGCGATCCTGCGTCATGGTCTCGCTGGTCGGTTGGATCATCCCGAGCAGGTGAGTCGACGCGCAGGCATCGAAGACCATGTTGATATAGCGCGGCTCGAAGATGTTGAGCGGCAGCTGTACGCCAGGCATGACGACGGCTCCGGCGAGTGGAAAGATCGGGATCTCGCGTGGAAGATCGGAAAACTTGGGAAAGAAGGGATTGCGGGTCATCATGTGCTCCAGGGGCTCCAATGAGGCGATCCGGCTTCGCCGAGGTGCGCTGACTCGAGCTTGGCGCCGATCCCAGCCTTAGATGGGGTAGGAATCGCCGTTCTACAGTCCGCTCTCCCGGTGGTGCGTGATTTTCGATGACGGCTTTGCGCCGACCGCTCACATACCTGTGACAGCCTTCGGGCGTGGCTGGAAATCGCCGAACCTGGCCGCACAGTCACCAACCGAGCGCGGTCGGGATCGTGGGACGCCCTATAGTGTCCCTGTCGATCCGATTCGCGTATGAAGCCATGAATTCGCAATACGCGATCGCTATCTTTCACGCGAGTCGGCCGGGCCTCGTCGAGCGGTCGACCCGCAACAGCCTTGATCGGGCGCGCAGCGTCATAGATGACCGAGGGGACGTCATGCAGGAACTACATTCCGTAAGGGACCGAACGGACGCGCCGCGCTCCGCCCTGTCCGAGCACTTCAGCCGTATCCGGCACTTCTCCGAGCAGCTCTGCGAGCCGCTCGCGATCGAAGACTACGGCTTGCAGACCGTGGTCGAGGCGAGCCCGCCGAAATGGCACTTGGCGCACGTCTCATGGTTCTATGAGACCTTCCTGCTCAGACCTTTCCTGGCCGGGTATCAGGTCTTCCATCCGCGCTTCGAGTACCTCTTCAACAGCTACTACGAGCAGACCGGGAGCGGTTTCTGGCCGCGCCCCGAACGTGGCCTGCTGTCGCGCCCGACGGTGGCCGAGATCTACGACTACCGTCATCACGTGGACGCCGCCATGCTCAGGCTGATCGATGGCTGCGCAGCGGACGACTGGCCACAGGTGGAGCTGCGGCTGCAGATCGGGCTCAACCACGAGCAGCAGCATCAGGAGTTGCTGATCACGGACATCAAGCGACACTTCGCGCACAACCCCCTGCGGCCGGTCTATCGCGCGGATCTGCCGCAAGCGCGCCTCGCCGAGCCACGGCCCTTGGCCTGGCAGACGTTCGAGGGTGGCGTAAGCCCGCTCGGTCTGGACGCGGGTGTCGCGGCTGGCTTTGGCTACGACAACGAGCGTCCGCGTCATCGCGTCTTCCTTGAGCCCTTCGCGCTCGCCGATCGTCCCGTCACCAATGGGGAATTCCTCGCCTTCATCCAGGATGGCGGCTATGAGAACACGGCCCTCTGGCTCTCCGATGGCTGGGCGGAGGTGCGGCAGCGCGGCTGGCGCTGCCCGCTCTACTGGGAGCAGGTGGACGACGCATGGCAGCTCATGACCCTGGCCGGGATGCGGCCCCTGAATCCGGCCGAGCCCGTGTGCCATGTCAGCTACTACGAGGCCGAGGCCTTCGCGACCTGGGCCGGCAAGCGACTGCCGACGGAGGCGGAATGGGAGCATGCGGCGGCCGAGGTGACGGTCGCCGGCAATTTCGTCGATGACGGCTGGCTGCATCCGCGTCCGGCTGGCGACGAACCCGGTCTCAAGCAGCTGTTCGGGGATGTCTGGGAGTGGACCGGCTCGGCCTATCTACCCTATCCGGGCTATCGCGCACCCGCCGGGGCGCTGGGCGAATACAACGGGAAGTTCATGTGCAACCAGATGGTGCTGCGTGGCGGGTCTTGCGCGACCTCTCGGGACCACGTCCGCGCGACCTACCGCAACTTCTTCTATCCGCTGGAGCGCTGGCAGGTCAAGGGCTTCCGGCTGGCGGAGACGCTGTCATGAGCCAGTCTTCGGTCGCACGTCGCTCCGCGTTTCAGGAGCCACCAGTGGCGCTCGAGGACGATGCCGCGCGCCGCGTCCGCTTCTTCGACTATCACCCGACTCAGGCCGACGTCCGCGAGGAGGTTCTGCAAGGGCTCGAGCAGTGTCCCAAGCGGCTTCCGCCCAAGCTCTTCTACGACCAGCACGGCTCTCGGCTGTTCGACGCCATCACCGAGCTGCCGGAGTACTACCCCACGCGCACCGAGATCGCGATCCTGCGTGAGCATGGGCCGGAGATGGCCGACCGTCTCGGGCGCGAGAACGTGCTCATCGAGCTGGGTAGCGGGAGCAGCCTCAAGATCCAGACCTTGCTCGCCGTGCTCGAGCCGGCGGTCTATGTCCCCGTGGATATCTCCAAGGAGCACCTTCTGGAGTCCGCCCATGCGCTGGCCGCCCGCTTTCCCAAGCTCTCGATCCGCGCGGCCTGCGCGGATTACTCCGGGCCGTTCAGGCTGCCGCTGGAGCCGGGCTGGAGCCGTCTGGCGGCCTTCTTCCCGGGGTCGAGCATCGGCAACTTCGATCCGCCCGATGCCAGAAGGCTGCTGGAGCGCGTGGCCGCTGTGCTCGGGCCGGGCGGCAAGCTCCTCATCGGTGTGGACTTGCGCAAGGATACGCAGATCCTGAACGCGGCCTACAACGATGCCCAGGGGGTGACCGCGGACTTCAATCTGAACCTCCTGACCCGCATCAATCGCGAGCTCGGCGCGGATTTCGACCTGGACGCCTATGCGCACAAGGCCTTCTTCGACGATCGCAAGGGCCGGATCGAGATGCACCTCGTCAGCCTGGCGGATCAGGTCGTGCGGGTCGCCGGGCAGACCATTCGGTTTGGACGCGGCGAGACCATCCACACCGAGAGTTCCTACAAATACGCGATTGCGGACTTCCAGGGGCTGGCGCGGGACGCGGGTTACACCTCAGAGCAGGTCTGGACCGACCCCGGAGAACTCTTCAGCGTGCACTGTCTGCGGGTGAACGCCTGACCTCGCCCCGGACCGTCGCTGGGACTTGGGCTTGGGGGGCAGCGCGCTGCCCGCGCCCAGTCCACTCCTGGTCTCCCTGATCATTCCCTTCAGGTGCGGACGCGATTGAGCTGCGGACGCGATGATTTTTGTTCGCGGCGTCCGCGCAGGGTAGTATCCGGGCCATCTTCGCCCCAGTCCCGCGGGCCTTTGGTATCGAGTACTGTCCCCATGAACGATTTGTCTCAAGATCAGACGCTGGAGCGCGACGTCCAGCTCTTCACCGCGCTCCTCGGCGAGGTCCTGCGCGAGCACAGCCGCAAGCGCGTGCTGGTGGTCGTGGAGCGTCTGCGCGACGGCTTCATGCAGCTGCGCCAGGAGGAAGACGCGGAGCTGCGCGACAAGCTGATGAAGCGCATCGAGACCCTGGACCCTCAGACCCTTTCGGAGGTCATTCGCGCCTTCACCATCTATTTCGGCTTGGTCAACGTGGCCGAGGAGCTCAATGCGCACCTCGCGCGCATGGACCTCATCTCGGCCGGCGAGCGCCTCTGGCTCGGTTCCTTCGACGACACGGTGCGCGGTTTCGCCGAGGACGGCGTGGCCCCCGAGAACTTTCAGAGCCTGCTGGAGCACCTGCTGTACCTGCCGGTGTTCACGGCCCATCCCACCGAGGCCAGGCGCCGCACGATCTCGGAGACCTTCCGCCGCATCTTTCTCGTCGGCCAGGATCTGCACCGACGCAAGCTCAACGAGGAGGAGCTGGAGGAGAAGCTGCAGGAGATCCTGACTCACATCCAGATCCTCTGGAAGACGGACGAGGTGCGTGTGCACAAACCTCAGGTGACCGACGAGGTGCGCCGCGGACTCTACTTCTTCCGCGAGTCGCTCTTCGAGGCCGTCCCTCTGGTCTACCGCTTCCTCGAAAAGGCGGTGCGGCGCAACTATGGGGCCGCCAGCGGCATTCGGGTGCCCAGCTTCATCCGCTTCGGCTCCTGGGTCGGGGGCGACCGCGATGGCAATCCCTTCGTCAAGCCCGAGACCACGGAGATGGCGGTGCGGATGCATGCCGAGCTGGTCTTGGAACTCTATGTCGAGCGCATCGAAGGCCTGAGGCGGATGCTCAGCCATTCGAGCGCCCTCTGTCAGCCGTCGCCTGAGCTGCTCGACAGCCTGGATACGGACGAGGTGTACTGGGTCGGCACCATGGGCCAGCGCCAGCGTCGCTTCCTCTACGAGCCCTACCGACGCAAGCTCGCCGTGATGGGGCATCGGCTGCAAGCGAACCTCGAGCGCGTGCGCACGCGCATCGAGGGTCGTGATTACGATGGGATGCCCGAGGGCTATGCGGATGCGCGCGATTTCCTCAGTGACCTCTATCTGATCCGCGATTCGCTGATGCACCATGGGGATGCCAGCGCGGCGGCCGGTCCGCTGCAGGACCTGATCCGGCTCGCCGAGACCTTTGGCTTCCACCTCGTGTATCTGGACATCCGCCAGGAGTCCACGCGCCATACCCAGGCGGTCACCGAACTCTTCGCCCGCCAGGCCGGCGCGCCCTACTATCAGGCCTTCACCGAGGAGCAGCGGCTGATGGCGCTGGCCGAGGCCATCGCCCATCCGCATCCCTTCGTCATCGACAAGGCGACCCTCACGCCCGAGACCCGCGAGACGCTCGAGGTCTTCGAGGTGATTGCGCGCATGCGCGCGGAGATCGGCGACAAGGTCTTTGGCCAGTACGTCATCTCCATGACACACGTTGCCAGCCACGTGATGGAGGTGATGCTGCTCGCCCGCCTGGCGGGTCTGGTTGGTAAGGACACCCAAGGCTGGTTTTGCAGCCTCCAGGTGTCGCCCCTGTTCGAGACGATCGACGACCTCGGCCGCATCGAGCAGGTGATGGCGACCCTGTTCGACAATCCGACCTATCAGGCCCTCTTGAAGGCCTCCGGCAATCAGCAGGAGGTCATGCTCGGCTATTCCGACTCCTGCAAGGACGGCGGCATTCTGTCCTCGAGCTGGAGTCTCTTCGAGGCGCAGAAGAAGGTGATCGCACTCGCTGACGACCGTGGCGTGGCCTGCCGGCTCTTCCACGGTCGCGGCGGCACGGTTGGGCGGGGCGGCGGTCCGACGCATGAGGCCATCCTGGCGCAGCCCGTGGATACCGTTCACGGCCAGATCAAGTTCACCGAGCAGGGCGAGGTGCTGTCCTACCGCTACGCCAATCCGGAGACGGCCCGCTACGAGCTGACCATGGGCATCAGCGGCCTGATCAAGGCGAGCCGCTGCCTGATCGAGTCCCCGGAGGAGGAGCGCAACGACTATCTCGGCATCATGGACGAGCTGGCGCGCCATGGCGAGGAGGCCTATCGCAAGCTGGTGCGCGAGACCGAGGGCTTTCTGGACTACCTCTACGAATGCACGCCCTTGGACGGTATCGCCCTGTTGAACATCGGCTCGCGGCCTTCGCACCGCAAGAAGGCCGATCGCTCCATGGGATCGATTCGGGCGATTCCCTGGGTGTTCGGCTGGGGCCAGTCGCGCCACACCCTGCCGGCCTGGTTCAGTATCGGCCATGCCATCGAGCGCTATCGCGGCAACGACCTCGAGCGCCTCGCCAAGCTCCAGAAGATGTATCAGGAATGGCCCTACTTCCGGGCATTGCTCTCCAATACCCAGATGTCTCTCTTCAAGGCGGAGATGCGCATTGCGCGCGAGTACGTGCGCCTGGCGGAGGATCAAGCGCAGGCCGCTACCATCTTCGGGATCATCGAAGAGGAGTATCGCCGCACCCTCACCCAGGTGCTCAACGTGGCTGGGCTGCGGGTGCTCATGCAGGAAACACCGGATCTGCAACGCTCGCTCGCTCGCCGCAATCTCTATCTGGACCCCTTGAACCATATCCAGGTGGCGGTACTCGAACGCTATCGTGGCGAAGCGGACGACGAGAAGCGCGAGGGTTGGCTGGATCCGCTGCTGAGATCCATCAATGCGATCGCGGCCGGGATGCGCAACACAGGCTGAGGGATCGCAATGGCTTACCTCATCGAGGCACAGGACCTGGTACGGCTCTACCCGGGCGTGCGCGCGGTCGACGGCATCAGCTTCGGCGTCGAGATGGGCCAGTGCTATGGGTTGCTCGGACCCAATGGGGCCGGAAAGACGACGACGCTCGAACTGCTCGAGGGGATTCAGACGCCGACCTCGGGGGCCGTGCGCTTCAAGGGCCGGCCCCTGGATCGGACCTACGCCGAGGCGATCGGCATCCAGTTCCAGGCGACCGCCCTGCAGGAGTTTCAGACCGTCGGCGAGTCGCTCGGCATGTTCGCCAGTTTCTATCGACACATGGCGGATCGCGATGAGCTGATCCGGCTGTGCAACCTCGGCGACATTCTGGATCGGGATACCCGCAAGCTCTCGGGTGGTCAGCGCCAGCGCCTCTTGCTTGCCGTCGCCCTGGTCAATGATCCCGAGCTGGTCTTTCTCGACGAGCCCACCACGGGCCTGGATCCGCAGGCGCGGCGGAATTTCTGGGGGCTGATCGAGATGGTGCGCCGGCGTGGAACGACCGTGCTCCTCACCACCCACTATATGGAAGAGGCCGAGCGTCTCTGTGACCGCATCGCCATCGTGGATCATGGCCGCATGATCGCCGAGGGCAGTCCGGCGGAACTCGTCAGGGCGCATTTCCCGGCCCGCGTGATCCGGCTTGCCGATTCGGGTTGGCCCGAGGGCACCCCGTTGCCGGATGGCGCCTTGAAGGGCAATGGCGAGATCGAGCTCTACGCGGAGGATGTGCCTGAGATGCTGGCCGAGCTGGAGCGCATCGGAGCAGACCTGACCGCGCTGCGCATCGCCACGCCCAATTTGGAGGATCTCTTCTTGAAACTCACCGGCCACGCACTCCGGACCTGATTCATGTTCAAACGCGTCATCGCCATCCTGATCGCACGCAACCGCGAGTTCTACCGCGACCGCGCGGGACTGGGCTGGAACATCCTCATGCCCATGATGATGGTGCTGGCCTTCGCCTTCATCTTCCAGGGCGATCAGAAGGATCTGCTCAAGGTGGGCGTGGTTGCCCAGCAAGGCGATCTGTCGACGGTCACGTCGCCCTTGCTGGAGGTACAGCATCTGACCTTCGTGCCCTTCAGCGGACCGGACGAGGCGATCAGGAAGGTCGAGCGCCACCAGCTGGACCTGCTGCTCGACCTGCGTGCGGCACCCGCCTACTGGGTCAACGTCAACTCCGCCAACGGCTATCTGGCCGAGCGCCTGCTGCTGGGCGCCTATGCGGCGCCGGCTCAAGGCGCGCCGGAGCGCAAGACGGTCACGGGGGAGGCGCTGCGCTACGTCGACTGGGTGCTTCCAGGCGTGCTGGCGATGAACATCATGTTCTCGAGCCTCTGGGGTGTGGGCTGGGTGATCGTGCGCTACCGCAAGAACGGGGTGCTGAGGCGGCTGAAGGCGACGCCGCTGCGACCTTGGGAGTTTCTCACCGCGCAAGTGGTGTCGCGCCTGATCGTGGTCCTGGGCGCGAGCCTCATCGTCTATCTCGGCGCCGAGCTGCTGCTGGACTTTCCGATGCGGGGCTCCTACCTGGCGCTGGGGCTCGTCTATGTCGCCGGGGCGCTCTGCCTCATCAGCCTCGGGCTGATCATCGCGGCGCGGCTGCGCACGGAGGAGGTGGCCGATGGTCTGCTCAACCTCATGTCCTGGCCGATGCTGCTGTTGTCAGGGGTCTGGTTTTCGATGGAAGGCACCAACGCCTTGGCGCAGACCTTCTCGCGGCTACTCCCGCTGACCCACCTGGTCGAAGCGGCGCGCAAGGTGATGATCGATGGGGCGGGGGTGTTGGAGATCTTGCCTCAGGTCGGGCTGCTGCTGGCCTTGGGCGTGCTCTTCCTCAGTGTCGCAACCTGGATGTTCCGCTGGGAGTAGGCGCGCGCGGCGGCGTCTGAACCGCTGCGTCTCCGGTTGGTGCTGGCGTCAGGCTGAGCGCAACGCAAAGCGCCCGGCCAAGGCAGGGCGCTTTGCGTGCTCGATCAGGTCGAGGCTCGGCCAAGGCAGGGCGCTTTGCGTGCTCGATCAGGTCGAGGCTCGGCCAATCAGCCTTCGCGCCCGGGTCTGCTGAGCACCTTGACTTCCACCTTGGCAACGCCCCGCTTGACGATTCCCAGCTCACGTGCGGCCTGACGTGAGAGATCGATGATGCGGCCTTTGACGAAGGGGCCGCGATCATTGACCTTGACGACGATGCTGCGGCCAGTCTTGGTGTCGGTGACCTTGACCTTGCTGCCCAGCGGCAGGGTCTTGTGGGCCGCGGTGAGGCCGTTTCTGTTATATCGCTTCCCGCTTGCGGTTTTCCGCCCGTGCAGACTGTCGTGATAGTAGGAAGCCATGCCTTTTTGGACGTGACCTGCGGCGCTTCCGGCCACCACGTTGCTGGCGAAGGGTAGGAGCGATGCCAGCAGCGTGGTCGCAATAAGCGTCTTTCTCATGGAGCCAACCTCATTCTTTAAGGCGCATCCCCGTCGAAATGAGTACGGGAGCCCTGTCGGTGAATCATGAGGCCGCAGTCTAGGGAAAACCCTATGTGGGGTAAACCCTCAATCTGTGATCTTGCTCACAATCGTGTGCGAAAGATCATGCGCTGAAGTTGTGAATCCTTAAAAACGCGATCTTGCGCGGGGAGAGGGTGAACACGATAAGGTGTTTTCTCGGCCGCTGCGATGCCGCCGAGTCGTGCTGGAAGCCGGTGTTTGCGCCTCGCCGCCGTCCGGCCGAGGGGGCGAGGCGCGCTCCAATCAAACCTCCCGGCTGGCCGGTTTGTCCATGCCGTTCACGTCTTGACAGGGCATGTCTGACATGGGGCCGACCAGTTCGGCCGAGAGGTGCTGCCAGGCGCTGGTGAGCGAGACGAGCACGGATGCCAGGTAGGGGATGGCCTGCACGACCAGGACGGCACACCAGATCCGCACGTCGAGCATGAAGGCGTCGTCACGCAGCATGACGAGCGCGGCCGCGAGCAGGAAGGCGAAGGCGAACAGCGCCTCCTCGCGCGCATCCGCCATGGCGCGGATGACGGCGGGCGCCTCTGCCATCTTGGGTGTGCGGAAGAATCCGAGCTTGCCGGTCACCAGCCCACCGAACATGGCGCGCGCGATGGTGTGCGAGAGCGCCAGCCCGGCCAGGCCGGCGGCGAAGCTCTGGCGCAGCGTGGCCGTGACGCGGCGCCGGTAGAGCAGGAAGCTCTTCGACATCTTGAACACGAACAGGACCAGCGGAACCAGCGCGATGGTCATGTAGGGCGGCGTGATCTGTAGGGGGAACATGACCATGGCCACGGACCAGGCGAGCGCCGCGAAATTGAACAAGAGGTTGAAGCCGTCCGCGAACCAGGGCAGCCAACCCGCCACGAAGTGGTAGCGCTGGCCGGCGGACAGCGCCGTCTTGCGGATACCCAGCAGCTCGCGCCAGTGACGGAGCAGGATGCGCACGGCGCCATAGGCCCAGCGGTAGCGCTGCTTGCGGAAGTCCGCGAAGGTGTCCGGCATGAGACCGCGACCATAGGTGCAGGGGATGTAGAGCGCCTTGTGACCGGCCTCGAAGAGGCGCAGGCCAAGCTCGGCATCCTCGGTGATGCACCACTCGGCCCAGCCGCCGACCTCGTCGAGGATGCGCCGGCGGATCATTGTCATGGTGCCGTGCTGGATGATGGCATTGCGCTCGTTGCGGGTGACCATGCCGAGGTGGAAGAAGCCGCGATACTCGGCCATGCACATCGCCTTGAAGGCGTTCTGATGGGCGTCGCGATAGTCCTGCGGTGCCTGGGCGATGGCCACCTCGGGGTCCGCGAAGGCGGGGACCAGATGACGTAGCCACAGGGGCTTGACGATGTAGTCGGCGTCGATGACCGCGACGACCTCGGCGGCTGGATCCGTCTGGCGCAGGGCGAAGTTGAGTGCGCCGGCCTTGTATCCGGCGAGCGGATCGACGTGGAAGAAGCGGAAGCGCGGGCCGAGCTTGGCGCAGTAGGCCTCGACGGGCTGCCAGACCGCGGGATCCTTGGTGTTGTTGTCGATCACCAGGACCTCGAAGTGGGGATAGTCCAGTGCCGCGAGCCCATCCAGGGTCTCGATCAGCAGCTCGGGTGGCTCGTTGTAGGCCGGCACATGCACCGAGACGAAGGGCAGCTCTGCGTCCGGTACCGAGCGCAGTGGAAAGGGGCGACGCCATTTGCGCAGCCAGAGGGATTCCGCCCACTCGTGGGCCTCCGCCATGAGCAGCACGATGACGCCCAGGCCGCCGACGAGCAGCAGGAGCCCGACGATGGCGGTCGCCGGCGTCATGTATTGGCGTGTGTAGTCGTAGACGATCCAGACCGCCGCGGTCGAGATCGCATAGGTGATCAGCGCCAGGAAGCTCTTGCCCCGTTTGGAGAGCGTGGCGCTGTCGCGGTAGAGGAAGGCGAGTAGCAAGACGCCCATGACCACGGAAATGCCCGCGAGTTCGCGCCAATGCGGGATGCGGACCACCGGCTCGGTGAAGTTGAACTTGGGCTTGCGGTCGGAGTTGTAGACGCCCCAATAGGTTCCGGTCGCGCCTTCCACCTTGAGCTTCCACAGCTGGTCGAAGGCCTCCATGACGTAGTAGACGTAGTGCTCGGCCTCCGCCTTGGCCAAGAAGCGGCGCAGGAAGCGCGTTTGGTTGGCGGGTGACGCCTCGGCACCCCGATTGCGACGTCCGTTACTCGGCCAGCCGACCTCGCCGATGATGATCGGCTTGTTCGGATAGGCCTCCTTCACTTGGTTGTAGCGGTTGATCGAGTAGTCGACGGCCTGGTCCAGCGGAACGCCTTCCCAGTAGGGCAGCAGGTGGATGGTGATGAAATCCACATGCTCCGCCAGCTTGGGATACTTGAGCCAGACGTGCCAGGGCTCCGCAGTGCTGACCGGCAGCCAGGTGAGCTTGCGCACGCGGTCCAGGTCGGCGATGAGCTCCGGGACTTCCACGTCGTCGCGCAGGATGGCCTCGTTGCCGACCATGACGCGCACGACGTTGCGATTGCTCTCGTCCAGCACCTCCTTGAGCCGCTTGATCTCCCGGTCGTTCTCCTCGGCGTTCGGGCCGATCCAGGCGCCCAGTGTCACGTTGAGATCATAGGCAGCCGCCA
The DNA here is from genome assembly GCF_016583565.1 of Thiocystis violacea. Classification (GTDB taxonomy): domain Bacteria; phylum Pseudomonadota; class Gammaproteobacteria; order Chromatiales; family Chromatiaceae; genus Thiorhodococcus; species Thiorhodococcus violaceus_A. The sequence goes on from NZ_NRRF01000002.1 coordinate 179,447, forward strand.
GGCGCGGAATGGCCGCCAGGCTGTCCTCGACGGTGTAGGTTCGGACCGCGTGGACCTTGCCTTGCAGCAGGGCGAGATCGCGGTCGATGTCCTCGACGGACGGAAAGCGTTTCTGACTCGGGTCGTCGTCCGCGCGCATGGGCGAGAATGAAAAACCCTGAATACGGGTCGGCCATGGCGGCTCGTCGTCGGGCTGGTTCAGGAGCCACCAGGCCGCCACGGTGAGGAGCGCGATGAGGATGGGGATGATGATGTTGATGGAACGGTTCATGGTTCTATTGCGAACGCTGTCGATGCTGCATGCAGTGGTGTGGCGGAGGTGGCAGAGGTGTGCGGCTGAGGCGTCTTCAGGGTCTCAGGCGCGGCGCTGTCGGTTGTTGTAGATGCCCTCGGTTGGCTTGCCTCGAACCACTGCCAGGTGTCGGGGATCGCGGTGAGCGTGCCGCGCTTCTCCAGCGCCTTGCGCAGCCGCCCCGAGGGGGTCAAGGCGATGATGAGGTCGCCGTCGAGTGGCGGCCGGACGTCTTGACCTGGGGGCTCGGCCCAGATCCGGACACCGGGTCTCAGATGATAGGCGAGGGACATCAGCTCGCCAGTGCTGACACCGCTCTCGCTGGCAAGGATGAGCGTCGCGTGGCCGGCGTTGGCGCGACGGGCGATCTCGATGTTATGCGCGCTGAAATTCTTGGTCGACCAGGTGTCGGCCCTGATGATAGCAGCCTGAGAGAGCACCCCGAGCGCCACGAGAACCACCAGGGAGGCCAGGGCAAGGCGGCCTTGAAGCGATCTCGGTCCGAGGCGCATGGCGTCTCCGATCGACCAGGCAACCATCAGCTGCACGGCCAGCAGCGCCGGCAGCGCATAGCGCGCGTGCAGCGAGCGGCTGCCGCCGAGGAGGAGATCGGGTCCCAAGACCAGGCCGACGTAGGCGAGCAGGATCAGGAGCATCATCGCGACGCCCGCGCCTGGGGCGCGTCTCAGGGCGCGCAGGGTCAGCCACGCGATGGGCAACAGCAGGAGCAGCCACCCTGGTTCCGGGCTCGGGCCGAGGTCGACGAAGAGTTCGGTCAGGTGGTGTCCCCAGGCGGTGAGGATGTCCTCGAGCCCGACGGGGCGTTGCATCCAGGCGGTGTAGTGATCGACGCGATCGTGGCGCCTGGCCATGACCCACAGCCATGGGGTGAAGGCCAGCAGGGCACCGCCCGTTGCCATGGCCCAGCGGCGCGCCGTCCTGGCGGGGCTGATGGCCGCGTCGGGCTGCGCCAGGAGTCGGTAGAGACCATAGCCGGCGTGGACCGGGAGCATCAGCAGGAAGAGCAGATGGCTATAGACCCCCAAGGTCATGAGGAGGGCATAGGTCCACCAGCCGCCCGCGGAATTGCGTCGCATGGCGCGCGACAGGGCGGCGCTGGAGGCGACGACGAGTAGCGTCCAGAGGGCGTATTGGCGTGCTTCCTGCGCATAGAGGAACTGGAGCGGCGAGCTGGCCACCATGACGGCCGCGACCCAGGGCGCGAGGCTGCGGCCGAAGAGTTCACGCATCAGCCAGTAGACCGCCGGTATCAGGAGCAGGCCGAAGACGGCGGAGACCCCGCGTAGCGCCGCGACCGGCGCGATCGGAAGCTCCACCGCTAGGCGGGCGATCAGATAGTAGAGGGGCGCGTGCTCGGGGTGCTCGCTGAGTGCCGCGAGGGTATCGCGCCATCCATGCCGCGGATCCGGGTGCTGAAAGCGCAAGAGATCGTCGGGGTTGAGCAGCTGTCCGCTGAAGAGGCGCGCCTGGACGTCCGCCTGGTCGTAACCAAAGACGCGAATCAGGCTGAAGACTTCATCGTGCCAGACCAGGAGATGGTCGAGCGCGAGGAGCCGCAAGGCTGCGACTGCGGCAATGACGAGCAGGAGCGCGATGAGCCGCCCCCTGGACATCAGGGGGGTGGGATGGCGAGCGGTGGCCGCCGAGGCGAGCGGGGGAGGCAATACTGTGTATCCTGAAGTGGGCTCGTCGGATCGCGGTCGCCGGGCGATCGGGAACGACGAGGCAGGGTCCCGGACCGCGGCGCGGGAATGATAGCTCGATTCGGGTCTGGGTGTGTGAGGTTGGAGGGGCAGGCAGGCGTCCGCTGCGATGAGGCTCTCAGCCTTGCGTGGCAGGTCCGAGACTCAAGGTGCTGAGACGATGCTTGGCAGGTCTCTCGGTCGGCGGTCGGGGCGATTGGCTTCGGGGCCTGGTTCTCTCTGATCAGCGCGCATCAGGGGCGCCGCGGACGAAAAAAGCGCCTCGGTTGTCCCGAAGGCGCTCGGATCCTGGTGTCGGCGCGCCGCCGCGCCGGGCCAGGGATCAGGATTCCTCAAACCGGCTCGGTCGTCGCGCCGCGGTACGCCAAGGCGCGTCCATCCGCGATGCGACGCCGACGGTCTTGGCTCAGACTGGCTGCGCTCGGCCATTGCCCTTGCGGCGCGCGACGCCCGCGATGCCAACCAGGGCGGAGCCGAACAGCCAACCCGCCGCCGGGAGCGGGACTGGCGCGCATTTGGCCTCCAAGATGGCCGATTTCAGCGTGAATTTCGAATCGCTCCCGATTTTGTCGAACGTAAACTTCAAGTTCTCATTGTTCAATAGCTGACCGAAAAAGGTGTCTCCTGTCTGCCAGGCGATCGTTGTCGAGCCGTCAGCCTCAAGGGTCGCGCTGTTGCCAGAGACCCAGCTTCCGCCATCCTTGCTCTTGAAATAGACGTCCCAGGCGCTGGTGGGAGCCCCTGAATAGTTCAGCGTCAGGAGGATTTCCGTGATCTTGCTCTTGTCGCCCGCTGGCTTCCAATCCCAGGCGATCTCCTTGTACTTGCCGTCGCTGATCATGTCGTTATAGGACCAGGTATAGGAGGTGTCGCAACCCAGCGCGCAAGCTTGCGCGGTGCTAACCGCTCCGAGCAACAGTGCCGTCATCAAGAAACCAGGGATGAGCAACTTCTTCATGATTAAAAACTCCTTATGAGCGAAAGATGGTGAAGGCATGCGTGTGCCGTGGATCGAGCAAACAAGAATCGATCGGTTGCGAATCCATCTGAACTCGCGCCCGCGCCATTGAGGTCGAGCACGGATCGATGCATCGGTATGGTTCACCACCGACGGCGGGGCTTCGCCTGTTAACGACGAAGGCGGCATCGCGAGCAGCGTGCGGAAGGTGTTTTTGAGCCTGGTTTAAGCACTTTATGTGCCGTATGTTGGAACTTCGAGCGGAATGGGTTGCGCCCTCTATTTCCCTGATGATGGCGGGTACATGCAGTCGGCGGCTGTTCGTCGGAGAGGTGAAATATGCAACGGCGGTGCGACAGTCTCGATGAGTACGTCTCAAGAGCGTCACATTTGTGTGCTCTAGCCTTGGGAGAGGGGGAGTGTCGAGAGCCCTTCGTTAGCTCAGGGCGCCAGGGCTGCCCTCCGCATTCCACGCGGATTCCCGTTGGTGGCTTGGTGGGATTGGGACGCTAGCTCGTGAAGCGCGGCTTGCGTGCGCAGGACTCGCGGCGCTCAGTCTGCTTCGTCCTCGCTGCTGCTGGCGTCGTATCGATAACCAACCCCGTAGACCGAGTGGATCAGCTCCTGGTCTGGCAGAAGCTCCGAGAGCTTGCGCCGGAGCTTCTTGACGTGGCTGTCGATGGTGCGGTCCGAGACCACACGATGGTCCCGGTAGATACGGTCCATCAGGCGGTCGCGGGAGAAGATACGTCCGGGGGATTCGTGCAGGGTTTCCAGGAGGGCGAACTCGACGGCGGTGAGTTCGATCTCCCGGCTGCCGGAGCGCACGCGCAGTCGGTCCGCCAGAAGGGTCAGGGGGCCAGGGTCCTGGCCCTCCGGTCCGCGCAGCGTGCGCCGCAAGACGGCTTTGACGCGGGCGACCAGCTCGCGCGGGCTATAGGGTTTGCAGACGTAGTCGTCTGCTCCCAGTTCGAGGCCAAGCAGCCGGTCGATCTCCTCGATGCGCGCGGTGGTCATGATGATCGGCACCTGGCTTTCGGTGCGGACTTCTTTGCAGATGGTCAATCCGTCCTTGCCGGGGAGCATGAGGTCCAGAAGGATGAGGTCGGGCTGCTCGTCGCGCACCCACTGGACGGCTGTCGCCCCATCTCTGAGGTGCTTGACGCGGAAATCGGCGGCGCGAAGGTAGTCTGAAACCAGGGTGGCGAGGCGCTCTTCGTCTTCGACGATGAGAATCAGGGCTGTTGTGGGACTAGTCATAGGATGCGGGTCGTCATGTTGCGCCGTGAGGCGATGTATCTTATCTGCTCACGTTTCGGAGTTCAAAATCGGCCCTAAAAAGGATCCAATAGGTTGTTTATTAAGGAATAATGTCCTCAAAAATGGTAAAATGTCATGTGCTTGAATCATGACAACCACTCAAGAGGCCACGATGAAGACGCCCACATCCCAGACGGCGCTGCCAAGTCTCACCAGCGGT
>NZ_NRRF01000003.1 GCF_016583565.1 Thiocystis violacea
TTCAGGGTCCAACGGGTGTGCGACATGTGTTGTGCAGCGAGCGCTCAATCGAGGAGCCGGATGCGGTAGTCCCGCACGTCCGGATCTGTGGGAGCCGCGGGTGCGTAAGCACCCGCGGCCACCCGGTACCGGTAGGGTGGACGAGCGAGAGCGAAGTCCACCGAATCCCGCGCCGTTGTTGGTGGACTGCGCTGCGCTTGTCCACCCTACCGAAGACGACGGGTCCGAAGGATGATCGACCCACCCGTTCTAAAGGGGATTAAGACCTACTCTGAGTCTCGTTTGTCGCGCATGCTGAAGGTTCGAGTCCTGGGTAGCGGGCACTTAAAACCACGAAATGCTGCTGTCGCTGCTGCTGTCGCGCGCGGGGGGGCGAATGCCCGCCAAACCCGAATTTGCAGCGGATTTCGACCGTCGAGCCAGGCCTCGGCGGCAAGGGGCGGCGCCGCGTCAGAGATCGAGCCTGATCCACACCGGGCAATGGTCCGAGGGCTTCTCCATGCCGCGGATCGCGTAGTCGATGCCGGCGTCGAGCAGGCGCTCGCGCAGGGGCGCCGAGATGAGCAGGTGGTCGATGCGCAGGCCGTGCTTCGGCTCGCGCTCGAAGCCCCGCGAGCGGTAGTCGAACCAGCTGAATCGGTCGTCGGCCTCGGGGTGGAGCGCGCGATAGGCATCGCTCAGCCCCCAGTCCGTGACGGCCTTGAGCCACTCGCGCTCCTCCGGCAGGAAGCTGCACTTGCCGGTCCGCAGCCAGCGCTTGGCGTTGTCGGCGCCGATGCCGATGTCGAGGTCCATGGGCGCCACGTTCATGTCGCCCATGACCACGAGGTTCTGGTCCGGCGCAAAGGCCTCGCGCAGATAGGCCAGCAGGTTCGCGTAGAACTGGCGCTTGTTGGGGAACTTGACCGGATGATCCCGGCTCTCGCCCTGGGGGAAGTAGCCATTGATGACCACGACCTCTTCGCCCCCCGGCAGGGCGTAGCGACCCGTGATGGCGCGGCGCTGGGCATCCGCCTCGTCTCCGGGAAAGCCCTTGAAAACCGAGAGCGGCTCGAGCTTGCTGAGAAGGGCGACGCCGTAGTGACCCTTCTGGCCGTGGATGTGCGTGGCGTAGCCAAGGCCGCGCGCCCAGTCGAGCGGGAATTGCTCGTCCGCCACCTTGCACTCCTGCAGGCCGACGATGTCCGGATCGTGCATGGCTTTCAATGCCTCGATCTGGTGCGGCCTGGCACGTATGCCATTGATGTTGAAGGACGCGATCTTGAGCACGGCGGGGTATCTCCAATAGGTCGAGGTCTGCCGGAAGGCTAGCATGACGCCACGAGCCATCCAAATCAGCCGACGCCGACGCCGACGCCGACGCCGCGCGAGGACGCGCAGCCGCATGTCCCTGCGCGGACCCGCTATGTTCTTCTTCCTTAGAACTCACTAATATATCCGCCCCTACTGCATGCTGCCGGCGCGCTCTATCCGCCGCCGGCCACCTCAGGCCGGACCCCGCCCGGATCGACGTCCCCAGCGCCTGAATCCCGCAGCCCGTCATGACGACTCGACCAGGACTTCATCGCCCCATGAAGACGCTTCGCTCCAATCATTTCGCCTGGATGGTTCCCTTCATGCTCTGGCTCCCGCAGGTCAGACGCGACGACCTCAGGGCCGATCTCATCGCGGCGCTGACCGGGGCCATCGTGGTGCTGCCGCAAGGCGTCGCCTTTGCCACCATTGCCGGCATGCCGCCGGAATACGGGCTCTACGCCGGCATGGTGCCGGCGATCATCGCCGCGCTCTTCGGCTCGTCGAGACACCTGGTCTCCGGCCCGACCACCGCGGCTTCCGTCGTGCTCTTCTCGGCGCTCTCCATCATGGCGGTGCCGGGCACGCCGGACTATGTCACCCTGGCGTTGACGCTCACCTTCATGGTGGGCGTGCTGGAATTGACGCTCGGCTTCGCGCGCATGGGTGCGCTGGTGAACTTCATCTCGCACTCGGTCGTCGTCGGCTTCACGGCGGGCGCGGCCGTGCTGATCGCGGCGAAGCAGATCAAGTACTTCTTCGGTGTCGAGATGGATAGCGGCGGCCATCTCCATGACATCCTCTTCAATTTCGGACAGCACCTCGTGGAGATCAATCCGATCGCGACCCTGGTCGCGGCGGTCACGCTCGCGCTCGGCATCGCCTGCAAACGTTGGCTGCCGAAGGTGCCCTACATGATCGTCGCCATGCTCGGCGGGAGCCTGCTGGCCGTCGTCCTCGACCTCCTGCTCGGTGCCGAGGTGACGGGTATCGCCACCGTTGGCGCGCTCCCCGCGACGCTGCCGCCACTCTCGGCCCCCGTGCTGACGCTGGACAACATCCGTCAACTCGCGCCCTCCGCCCTGGCGGTCACGCTCTTCGCGCTGACGGAGGCCGTGTCCATCGGCCGCGCGCTCGGCGCCCGCGGCGGCTACCGGATCGACGGCAACCAGGAGTTCATCGGCCAGGGGCTGTCCAACATCGCGGGCTCCTTCTTCTCCGGCTATGTCGCGACCGGCTCCTTCAACCGCAGCGGCGTCAACTACGAGGCCGGCGCGCGCACGCCGCTGGCCTCGATCTTCGCCGCCGTCATGCTGATGGCGATCGTGCTCTTGGTTGCGCCCTACGCGAGCTATCTGCCCAAGGCGGCCATGGCGGGCGTGCTCTTCCTGGTCGCCTGGGGGCTGATCGACTTCAAGGAGATCAGCCATATCCTGCATTCATCCAAGCGCGAGACCTCGATCCTCGCCGTCACCTTCTTCTCGGCCATCTTCCTGGAGCTCGAGTTCGCCATCTTCGCCGGCGTGCTGCTGTCCCTGGTGCTCTATCTGGAGCGCACCTCCAAGCCTAAGATCGTCACCATGGCCCCGGACTCCCGGTCGCCGAACCAGGCCTTCTCCAGTGATCCGGATGTGCCACAGTGTCCGCAGCTGCGTTTCCTGCGCATCGACGGCTCCCTTTTCTTCGGCTCCGCGGCGCATGTGGAGCAGTTCTTCGATCGTCTGCGCGCCGAGCATCCCCAGCAGAAGCACCTGGCGCTCATCGCCAATGGCATCAATTTCGTCGACCTGCAGGGCGGACAGACGCTGACGCGCGAGATGCTGAGGCGACGCGCCGACGGCGGAGGCATGTACCTGATCAACGTCAAGCAGGGCCTCTGGGATGCGCTGGAGCGCTGCGGCTGTCTCGACGACACCGGCGTGCGTAACGTCTTTCAAGCCAAGACGGCGGCTGTGCGCGGCATCTACCAGAAGCTGGACAAGTCGGTCTGCGCGACCTGCGACAAGCGGATCTTCCGCGAATGCCGGAGCTGAGGCGTGAAGGCCATGATTCTCGCCGCGGGCCGCGGCAACCGCATGCGGCCGCTGACGGACCACACGCCCAAACCCCTGCTGCAGGCCGGCGGCAAGCCCTTGATCGGCTACCATATCGAGCGACTGGCGGCGGCGGGCATCCGCGACCTGGTGATCAATCACGCCCATCTCGGCGCCCAGATCGAGCAGGCGCTGGGTGACGGGGCGGCGCTCGGGGTGCGGATTCGCTATTCGCCCGAGGCCGAGGCGCTTGAAACCGGCGGCGGCATCTTCAACGCCCTGCCGCTGCTCGGGCAGGCGCCGTTTCTGGTGGTCAACGGCGACGTCTGGACCGATATCGACCCGGCCAGCCTGCGGCTGAGCGCCGGCGATCTCGCCCACCTGGTCCTGGTCGACAACCCAGAGCACAACCCCTCCGGGGACTTCGCCTTGCGTGGCGATCGCGTCCACCCGGACGGTGAACCCCGCCTCACCTTCAGCGGTATCGGGCTCTACCACCCAGGGCTCTTCGACGGCTGCCGGCCCGGCGCTTTTCCACTGGCCCCGCTGCTGCGCAACGCCATGCGCGAGGGCAAGGTCGGAGGTCAACATCATCGCGGACAGTGGCTGGACATCGGCACGCCGCAGCGGCTGGCCGAGCTGGATCGCATGCTCACGCAGGCGTAGCGGGGCCTCAGCCCGCGCGATGCGGGCGTCCCGCCGCCAAGCAGCAAGCCGCCTCAGGCTCCAAACAACCAAAAACCCACGCCATCCAGCCCCGGCGCCCTCATAATCTGGCCACGCCAACCACCGCTGGGGAACGTGCATGGGCCAGGATATCGCCGCATCGCATTTCACCGAACGGGACTTCAGTCGCTTCTCGACACGCCTGCGCGAGGAGACCCGACTGCTTGAGGCCTGGTTGTCAGAGGGATTGTTCGACACGGGCGAGCCCACCGCCGGCTTCGAGCTGGAGGCGTGGCTGGTCGCGCCGGACGCGACGCCGGCCCCCAAGGTCGAGGATCTGCTGGCCCGGCTGGATGACCCGCTGATCGTTCCCGAGCTCGCCACCTTCAATGTCGAATTCAACGGCACGCCGAGGCCGCTGAAGGGCGCGGTCTTCTCCAAGCTGGCGCAAGAGCTTGAGGCGACACTGGCTCACGCCAACGCGGCGGCGGCCGGGCTCGGCAGCCGCCTGGCCATGATCGGGATCCTGCCCACGGTGCGCCCCGAGCACCTGACCCTCGAATTCATGACGCCGCGCGAGCGCTACCGCGCCTTGAACGAGCAGGTCTTCGCCCTGAGGCACGAGCGCCCGCTGACGCTGCTGATCGAAGGGCGCGACCGCCTGGAGCTGACCTGGCACGACGTCATGCTCGAGGCGGGCGCCACCTCCTTCCAGATCCACCTCAAGGTCGGCCCCGCCGAGGCCGCGCGCGTCTACAACGCCGCCAAGATCGTCAGCGGTCCCATGGTCGCCATCAGCGCCAACTCGCCCTACCTCTTCGGCCGCGATCTCTGGGACGAAACGCGCATCCCGCTGTTCGAGCAGGCCGTCTCCGTCGGCGGCGCCGTGCTGCAGGAACGGGTCAACTTCGGATTTCGCTACGCCCAACGCTCGATCCTGGAGACCTTTCAGTCCAACCTCGACCGCTACCCGGTGCTGCTCCCGCACCTCATGGACGATCCCCCGGAGCAACTCCCGCACTTGCGGCTGCACAATGGCACCATCTGGCGCTGGAACCGCCCGCTGATCGGCTTCGAGCCGGACGGACGCCCGCACCTGCGCATCGAGCACCGCGTCGTCCCCGCCGGCCCCTCGGTGCCCGACGCCATCGCCAACGCCGCCTTCTACTTCGGCATGATGCGCAATCTTGCCCGCGCCGAGACACCACCCGAGACCCAACTGATGTTTCTGCATGCGCAGAAGGGCTTCTACACCTGCGCGCGCGACGGTCTGGACGCCGAGATCCCCTGGCTGGACGGCAGGATCCTGCCGGTTGCCCGCGTCCTCGCGGAGGATTTGCTGCCGCGCGCCCGCCAGGGTCTGCTGGACCTCGGCGTCGATCCGGCCGAGGTCGAGCACTGGCTCGGCATCATCGCCGCCCGCCTGAGCAGCAAGCGCACGGGAGCGCGCTGGCAGCGCGCCTGGGTGGCGCGGCACGGGCCGGACATGGCGGGACTGACCGGGGCCTATCTCGCGCATCAAGCCAGCGGGCAGCCCGTGCACGCGTGGACACTCACGGAGTGATGCGAGGGGCCTTTGGACGAACTCCGACCTGGGTCTGGTCGGCCCAGTCGCCCACCCCGTCGCTACCCAGTGAAACCGACCTGCGCCTCATCCTTCCGCGACCCGCCCAGCTGCGTATCGGTCTGGGCGACTGGCGCCAGACTCGGGATCTTGAGACCCGCGACCTCGGTCCCGGTTTTCAGGGCGCTCGCCTCGGCGCGGCCGGACTTGCCGGACAGTGTGCGCTGACGCTCACTTGGCGCTGGTGCGAGGATGGACAATGGCTCGGCAAGGATTACCGCGTGCGAATCGGCTGAGCGATCGCCGTCCGACCATCGCCAACTCTGCCGCCGCGACGCCGTCGGGCACAGACGCCCCATGAAACCTCAATCCAAGAGGACCGCCCTTCTCTCATGAACATCGTCAAAGACTGGTTCCAGCGCTTCATCTCCGACCCGCAACTGGTCGCCCTCGCGCTGATTCTGCTGAGCGTCATCGCCATCCTGGCGACCTTCGGGCAGATGCTCGCACCCGTGCTGGCCAGCATCGTCATCGCCTACCTGCTGGAGGGATTGGTCGAGCGCGTCGAGCGGCGTGGCCTACCCCGACGGGGGAGCGTCGTGGTGATCTACGTGCTTTTCGTCCTCTTCCTCGCCGTCCTGCTGCTCGGGGTCCTGCCGCTGGTCTCGGTCGAGATCGCCCAGTTGGCGAAGCAGTTGCCGAACATGCTGACGCAGGGCATGCAGTCGCTCATGGCCCTGCCCCACCGCTACCCTGGCCTGGTCACCACCGAGGGGCTCGATTCCATGACCGACTCCATGCGCTCCGGCGCCATGTCATCGGCGCAGCACCTGCTCTCCTGGTCGCTGACGGGCGTGGTCGACCTCATCACCCTCCTGGTCTATCTGGTCCTCATGCCGATGCTGGTGTTCTTCTTTCTGAAGGACAAGGAACTCATCCTGAATTGGTTTCGCCGGCGCTTCCCGTCCAAGCATCGCGGCTTCGTCGGCGCGATCTGGATCGACGTAGACCGGCAGATCTCGAACTATGTGCGCGGCAAGGCTTGGGAGGTTCTGATCGCCTGGGTCGCGAACTTTGCGGTCTTTGCGGTCTTCGGGCTCAAATACGCCATGCTGCTGTCCCTGCTGGTCGGGCTGTCGGTCATCATCCCCTACGTCGGCGCCGCGGTCGTGACCGTGCCGGTGATGCTGGTCGCCGCCTTCCAATGGGGCTGGTCCGCCCAGCTCGGCTGGCTGGCGGCCGTCTATTTTCTCCTGCACGCCCTGGACGGCAATGTACTGGTCCCGCTGCTCTACTCGGAGGTGGTCGACCTGCATCCAGTCGCCATCATCGTCGCCATCCTCATCTTCGGCGGGATCTGGGGCTTCTGGGGGGTCTTCTTCGCGATCCCGCTCGCGACGCTGGTCGAGGCCATCCTCAACGCCTGGCCGAACGCCACGGAGGAAGACACCCCGACGTCGATCGCGTGACGGCGGGTTTGGGTCTGTCGCGCTGGGAAGCCGAATCGGACGGATTCGGCTCTGGCTGGCGATTCGGGACGCAGGAGCCGACTCAGAGCCCTTTGCATCCGCCGGCACTGCGCCCGCGGTTCCCCTGCGGGCCGGACCTGGGATCCTGGTCCGGCAGAATCCGGACCGCCTATTTCAGCGGCCTCCGAGCGGACTCCTCCATGAATCCACCGACCGCGGGATTCACTCGGCGCGGAGAATCACCGCAATGCTCCCTGCTCGAACACCAGTGGGAAAGTCCTTGGTCGATCTGCGCCAGCCTGATTGTCATCAACCAGCATGACGGCGATGATCGACGCACCGCGCGGCGAGCGAGGTGCGCGAGATGCTGAGCCGTCTTGCCAGCGTGCCCTTCTCCGCCCTCCTGATCACGGGCGAAACCGGCACCGGCAAGGGGCTCGCCGCGCGCATCCTGCACAACAGCGGCCCGCGCGCCTCGGGTCCACTGATCGAGGTCAACTGCGCCGCGCTGCCGCGCGAGCTGATGGAGGCCGAGCTCTTCGGTCACGAGGCGGGCGCCTTCAGCGGCGCCAAGGCGCGCTGACCTCTATCACCGCCTCGCGATGTTTCGCCTGGAGCTGCCGCCGCTGCGCCGACGCAAGGAGGATCTGGAGGAACTGCTGCCGGTGCTCATCCACGAATTCAATCTGCGCTCCGGCCACCGGGTGGAGACCATCCCGCCGTCCGTCTGGAGCCGGCTCGGCGCCTACGACTGGCCGGGCAACGTGCGCGAGCTGCGCAATCTGGTGGAGCGCTGCGTGCTGCTGGCGGACGGCCCGGTCTTTCCCGAACGCTGGCTGAATCTGGGCGAGGCGGCCGCGCCGCCCGGCACGGACCCACCGGGCGCCGTGGCTGATGGCGAGCGGATCTGTCTGCCGCTGGACGGCAGCTTGAGTCTGGAAGCCATGGAGCGCCATGTTCTCGCCGCCTTCCTGAAGCGGAACGCCGACAACGTCTGTCTGACCGCCCGGGTCTTGAGCACCACGCGCGAGAAACTGCGCTATCGGGTGCGGAAGTACGGCCTCAAGACGAGCGATTGAGCGCAGGAGGACGCAGCGAGCCAGAAGCGCCGACGGCGCGAAGCGAATCCTGTGCCGCAAGCTCCGCGGTGATCCACTGGGTGTGCCCCTGGGAGACGCTGACTCAATGCCCTCCTGGCAGTCAATTAGCTCGGGAGTCGAAAACGCGAACCAGATTTGCGATCCGCGTACCGGCGAGCGGACAATGACGCCGGCTTCTGCATCGGCTTCTCCACCCGAACGAGTCGACACCATGCGCTTTCCCTACGGTCTCGCCAACTTCCAGGCCGTCGTCGAGGAAGACTATCTCTACATCGACCGCACCGATCGCATCGGTACCATCGAGGAGGCCGGCAAGCAGCTCCTGCTGCTGCGCCCGCGCCGCTTCGGCAAGTCGCTGTGGCTGTCCACGCTGGAGAACTACTACGACCTGGCCAAGGCCGAGCACTTCGCGCCCTTGTTCGGGCACCTGAAGATCGGTCAGGCGCCCACCGCGCGGCGCAACAGCTACTTCATCATGAAATGGAACTTCTCGCTGGTGGATCCCATGGGCGATGCCGAGGCTATCCGCGCGGCGCTGCATCGGCATATCAATGTCGAGATCCAGGCCGCCGTCGACAAATACCGGGATCGAATTCCAGGGGATGTCGAGGTGCAGGCAGACGCCATCGCCTCCCTCGGGTCGCTGTTGGCCGCCATCTCCCGCACCCCCCACCGGCTCTACCTGCTGATCGACGAATACGACAACTTCGCCAACGAGGTGCTGGTCAGCCATCAGAAGGGCGAAGGTCGCTATCGGGAGCTGATCGGTGGCGAAGGGGCCATCAAGACCCTGTTCAAGGCCGTCAAGGACGCCGCCGAGGGACGCGGCCTGGATCGGGTGTTCATCACCGGGGTCTCGCCGGTGGTGCTGGCGGACATCACCAGCGGCTACAACGTGGTCAAGGACATCTCCAGGGAGCCCGAGTACGCCGATCTGTGCGGTTTTCACGAGGCGGAGATCCGCGCCGTGCTCGACCAGGTCATTGTCGATTGTGATCTCCCCCCCGAGCGGGCCGGCGAGGCCCTCGATCTGATGCGCACCTTCTACAACGGCTACAACTTCTCGCTGGAACCCGAGGGTGGACAGATCTACAACCCGACCCTGGCCCTCTATTTCTTCGAGCACCTGAGCAAGCAATGCCGCTACCCCGAGGAGATGCTCGACAACAACCTGGCCATGGACCGCAACCGCATCGAATACATCGCCCGTCTGCCCCACGGCGAGGCACTGGTCAGCGCCGCGCTCGATACCGCCCATCCGCTCAGCGTCGATCGTCTGGAGCAGCGCTTCGGCGTGGAGCGCATGCTCCATGCCCCCCAGACCCACGGCTTCCTCGCCTCACTGCTCTACTTCTTCGGCGTGCTCACCTACAGCGGTCGCGACCCACTGGGCAATCTACAGCTGCGCATTCCGAACCTGGTGGTGCGCAAGCTCTACGTCGAGCGCATCCAGGAGGCGCTGCTGCCGGGCTACGATCTGGACCGGGAACGGCGCGCCGTCAGCGAGCGCTTCTACGCGGCGGGCGATCTCGAGCCACTGTGCGACTTCATCGAGCAGCGCTATCTGCCGGTGTTCGACAACCGGGACCTGCGCTGGTCCAACGAGCTGGTGGTCAAGACCGCCTTCCTGATCACGCTGTTCAACGACATCGCCTACATCATGGATTCGGAGACCGCGATCGCGCGCGGCTATTGCGACCTGTCGCTGATCGTGCGCCCGGACCGGCGTCAGTACGCCCTGCTCGACCATGTGGTCGAATTCAAGCACCTGAAGCTCGGCGACCTGCCGGGCCTCGACAGCGAGGCCCTGGCCACCATGCCGCGGGAGGAGCTGCGGCAAAGACCCGAGGTGGCGACCCTGTTGGCCGAGGCGGAAACCCAGCTCGCCGGCTATCGCAAGACCCTGGAAGGGATCTACGGCGACAGGCTCAAGCTACGCACCCATGCCCTGGTCTGCATCGGGCTGGTGCGGTTCCTGTGGTGAGCGCGGCGGGAAGACGCTCTGATCCGAATGGCACGGAAACGCGGCACAAGCCGCGTGCGGCGAGGACGCGGCGTCCCCGCCTAACCCTCGCGATCCAGCCAGAGGGTCAGATCGGCGCACTCGCGAAAATCTTGCGATGCTTGCGCCAATGCGGTCAGCACATCGCGATGCAGCTGGCGCACCCGCTGCCGATTCGCCTCGGATAGCGCGGCGAGCGAACGATCGACCAATCGCAGGACAAACGCGACTCGCCCTCCTCGCGAACGGCCTCCAGACTGGCATAACCGCGACGTTGGAGCAGATTGCGCAGGGCCGTCTCATGGGCTGGCCTGGTCCTCAGGCCCGCACCACCCGAATCCGCCGACCCCGCGGGCTGGTTTCCTCGCGACTGGCCAGCCGCTCGCCAACCGGCGCCTGTCCCGCGCGCCGATCGAAGATCACCAGCCAGCCGCCATCCAGTCCGAGTCCGGCCAGATAGCCGTCCAACTGCGCCAGGCCCTCGGTCAGCGGATCGGGGGCACCGTCGCGCCAAACCTTGAGCTCGATGCCGAGCGTCACCGCCCGATAGCGCAGACAGAGATCCATGCGGCCGCGTCCGATGGCGTATTCGCACTCCAGCGTCCCCTCGCCATTGACCACCCGTTGCAGAAAGGCCATCAGCACCAGATGCGGGGCGATCTCGTGATAGGGGGCGCTGCCCAGCAGGGGCTCGCCGTGCTGACGCCAGAAGGCGAGAAAGGCCGTCAGCAGGGCGTCCGCGTCCAGCTCGCCGGCGGGCGTGAGCCAGCTCGGCGCGATCTGGGGCAGGGAATCCTGCGGCCCGCTGGCCAGGGCGCGCGGCAACACCTCACGGTAGATAGGGTTGGCGATCACCAGCCCACCACTGCCGTCGCGGCGCAGCAGACCCAGGTCCACCAGATACTGCCGGTCATCCTCGGGCACCACACCTGGCAGGGTACCGGCCAACATCGGCTCGATCACGCGGCGCACCCGGGGCTCGCGCAATTTATCGGCCAACTGGTCGAGATGGGTGACCCGGCGCAGGATCAGGTTTTCCTTGGCCCGATCGATCAGGTCGGCCCCGATCGGGCGGGTGCGGTCGCGGCCCTCGGGCATCTCGAAACAGGTTTCATAGGCCAGGGCATTGACCAGCCACGGCTGGCCCAGAGTCAGATCCCACACGCTGGCGAGCGCCCCGGGGGTAAAGAGCTGTCCGGTTTCGGCGGTATGCTCGCCGAGCAGGGCCGTCACCTCGGTCGCGCTGAAATCGCCGAGACGCAGCGATTTCGCCTTGATGTTGAAGGCGCTGCCGCCGGTGATGACGGCGGCCTCGGCGCTGGCATGGATGCGATAGTCGCGCAGATCGCGCACCCCGCACAGGACCAGGGTCTGGGGGAAATGCCGCGGGCGCTGGGGATAGCCCGCCCGCAGCTGACGCAGCAGCGAGATCAGGGTATCGCCGATGAGGGCGTCGACCTCGTCGAGCAGCAACACCGCGGGGCGCGGGTCGGACGCGGCCCAGAATTCCAGCAGGCGCATCAGGCGATCCCCGGCGGGCCAATCGGCCCCGCCGTTCCGATACCAATCGTCGAGCCGCCCGTCCTGGATATAGAGACGCGCCGAGCGACCGATGGCGCTGCAGATGGTGGCCATCCCCACCTCCACCTGCTCGCGCGCGCTCTGCGCACCTTCGATATTGACGTACAAGGCCCGATAACGGCCTTCCCGGTTCAAATGCGCCATCAACGCCAGCAGGCAGGTCGTCTTGCCGGTCTGGCGCGGGGCGTGGAGCAGGAAATATTTTTCCTGGTCGATGAGCGTCTGGACCTCGGCTAGATCCCAGCGCTGCAGGGGCGGCAGACAATAATGGTCCTCGGCCCGGACTGGCCCCTCGGTCGTGAAAAAGCGCATCTCGGCACCTCCGCGCAGGGTTGGACTGACGGCTCCGCCAAGGTAGCAGATCGGGCGCCTGTGAGCCTGGATCGCCGGTGCGCGCCGCCAGCGATCGGGACGGATGACGGCGATGTCATGCGCCGGCCAGTATCCGTTGAGACCGTTTGGCGAATACTCTTCTGATGTCAGGAGACCCGAACCATGAGGGCGCGAGAGCTGACACGCGCCCGCAACCCAAGTGGCGCCGACGACATGGTCGGCCCCCAATCCCAAGAGGAATCACCCATGACGACGATGGAGCAACTGGAGCTGGACGCGCATCGCAATCAGCTCATCTCGGACGTGAAGCACCTGGTGGAGAAGTACCGTTCGATCTTCGCCTGGGATGTGCCCGACATGGATCAGGATCGCTCGGACACCCTCATCCTGGCGGCCATCCGCGAGGCCCTTGACGGCGTCGAAACGGACTTGCGCGAGCGCGCGCACCCCGGACAGCGCGAGACAGAGTGAGCCGACGGACGACGTCGAATGAAGGCGCGCCTTCCGCCCATCAGGGAAGCCAGGAGATCGCAATCGGCGCCCGGCTGTAAGCGGCCGGGGCGCACACCTACCTCGACCCGAGCGCCCCAGTGGCGAGCGAGACACAGAGCGTCAGAGACACGTTCAGCGCGCCGTGCTGTGAATCGTCAATGATCTGATGCTGCTAGTGGCGGCGATCATCGGCGTGGCGCTCCGTCCTTGGGCCGGCCGCCGAGTCGGTGGGAGCGGCGCCCCGCCGCGACGGGGGCGGCCGGGGTCGTCGCGCCGGGGCGGCGCTCCCACGGACTGGGCCGCTGGTCGAGGCCAAGCGGCCGTCAAGGCGCATGGCACCGGCCTATTCCGGCTCCATGCGGATTGAAACACCCCACCGGAAGGTTTGAATGGACAGGCGCGATAACCGTGCAATGCAAGCGGATGCCCTGGTGGTCTGCGGCGCGACCGGCGATCTGGCGCACAAGATGATGTCAACCTGCTCTTCGACGGCGCTGCGCTGACCGCGATCGGCTGGATCTTGCGCAAGGCGTGACCGCACGGAATGCCCATGTTCGATGAGGGAGAGACATCCCTTGCGCCCCGGTTTTCGTGACATAGAACCGCGATGCGCCGCGAAACCGGAACGACATGGCCTCGCTCTCAGTTGCCTCGATTCGCCCTCCACGTCGGACGGGCTCCTCGACGCCATGTCTTGAGCGCTCGCCAGGGCGCAGGCTTGCTGCGATGTCCGTCGATCGATTGCATGTCCCTGTCGCGACGATTCGCCTTTCCCATTGGAACCCTTCTTCTTACGCGGTCTATCCTTCACTCAAGGGAATGCAAGCCCGCCCTGTGTTCTCCATGTGCCGACCGCGAATTGGCCCTGGAGCACCGGAGAGGCGGGCAAAACGCGGCCTTTACGCGAGACATGTGGATTCACCAATGACGAGGAGACCAATCAATGCGCCGAGCAGCCATCCCCGCCGCCATCATGGCCGCACTTCTGACCGCACCCGCGACCCTTGTCGCCCAAGCCGAGACCGAGTCTAGCCAGCCACCCAGCACGCCACCCCTGGCCCCTGGTCTCTCGCTCCCCTCCTTCGACTGGGCGCGCAAGCACGGCCACACCGATGTCGGCGGCGCGGAAGGCGCGGCTGTGACCGCGGTGAGTCAAGAGACCGCCATGGCCGAGACCCAGGCCGCCGCCATGGCGTCCGGCCAGGCGAGGTCCAACCAGTTCTGGTGGCCCGATCAGCTCAACCTCCAGCCGTTGCGCGACCACGACCCGGCGTCCAATCCGTACGGCGAGCACTTCGATTACGCCAAGGCATTCGCCAGCCTGGATCTCGAGGCCGTGAAGAAGGACCTCAAGGCGATGATGACCACCTCCCAGGATTGGTGGCCGGCCGACTTCGGCCACTACGGCCCCCTCTTCATCCGCATGGCCTGGCACAGTGCCGGCACCTACCGGGTGGCTGACGGGCGCGGCGGCGCCGGCGGCGGCCAGCAGCGTTTCGACCCGCTCAATAGCTGGCCCGACAACGTCAACCTCGACAAGGCGCGACGCCTGCTCTGGCCGATCAAGCAGAAGTACGGCCGGAGCATCTCCTGGGGCGACTTGATGGTCCTAGCCGGCACCGTCGCCATGGAGGACATGGGCTTCAAGACCTTTGGCTTCGCCGGCGGCCGCGCGGACGACTGGGAGCCGGAGATCGTCAATTGGGGCCCGGAAGCCGACATGTTGGGGCGTGCGCGCTACGACGAAAAAGGGCAGTTGGAGAACCCCCTCGCCGCCACGCAGATGGGTCTCATCTACGTGAATCCGGAAGGTCCTGGCGGCAACCCGGACCCGCTCGCGGCCGCCGAGCAGATCCGCGTGGCCTTCGGCCGCATGGCCATGGACGATGAAGAGACCGTTGCCCTGATCGCCGGTGGACACACCTTCGGCAAGACCCACGGCGCGGGCAAGCCGTCCGAGTGCGTGGCTGCGGAGCCGGCGGCGGCACCCATCGAGCAGCAGGGCTTCGGTTGGGCCAACAGGTGCGGTAAGGGCAATGCCGAGGACACCATCGGCAGCGGCCTGGAAGGTGCCTGGACCCAGGCGCCGACGCAGTTCACGATGCTCTACCTGACGAACCTCTTCAACTTCGACTGGGAGCAGACCCGCAGCCCCGCCGGTGCCATCCAGTGGACGCCCAAGGGCGGAGCGGGCGCCGACACGGTCCCGGACGCCCATGTGCAGGGCAAGCGACACGCCCCAATGATGTTCACGACGGACCTGGCGCTGAAGTTCGATCCGAGCTACCGCGAGATCTCCAAGCGCTTCCTGGAGAATCCCGAGGAGTTCGAGCTCGCCTTCGCCAAGGCCTGGTTCAAGCTGACGCACCGCGACATGGGACCGCGCGCACGCTACCTCGGCTCCGAAGTCCCCGATGAAATGCTGATCTGGCAGGACCCGATCCCGCAGGTCGACTACCAACTGGTCGACGCGACGGATATCGCTGGGCTCAAGCAGAAGATCCTCGACTCCGGCCTGTCGCCGGCTGAGCTGGTGCGGAACGCTTGGGCATCGGCCGCGACCTATCGCGACTCGGACATGCGCGGAGGTGCCAACGGCGCGCGCATTCGCCTGGCCCCCCAGAAGGATTGGCCGGTGAACGACCCGCCAGAACTCGCGCGGGTACTGCAGACACTGGAAGGCATTCAGAAGGACTTCAACGGCTCGGCGACCGGCGGCAAGCAGGTCTCCCTCGCCGACCTCATCGTCCTCGGCGGCGCGGTCGCCATCGAGCAGGCAGCGCAAGCCGGCGGCTACCAGGTGGAGGTGCCATTCAAGCCCGGTCGCGCGGATGCGACCCAGGAGCAGACCGACGTCGCATCCTTCGCCGTCCTCGAACCGACGGCGGATGGTTTTCGCAACTACTTCGAGAGCGGCAACCGCCAGTCGCCGGCTGAGATGCTGGTCGACCGCGCTGACCTGCTGGGACTGACGGTCCCCGAGATGACCGCGCTGGTCGGCGGCATGCGCGCCTTGGGTGCCAATGCCGGCGGTGCCACGCATGGCTTGCTCACGGACCGTCCCGGGACGCTGAGCAACGACTTCTTCGTCAATCTGCTCACCATGTCGACCCAGTGGTCGAAATCGGCGGACGCCGAGGGGATCTACGAGGGGCGCGACCGCGCCTCGGGTGAGCTGAAGTGGACGGCGACCCCGGTGGACCTAATCTTCGGATCGAACGCGG
Organism: Thiocystis violacea; assembly: GCF_016583565.1. Taxonomy (GTDB): domain Bacteria; phylum Pseudomonadota; class Gammaproteobacteria; order Chromatiales; family Chromatiaceae; genus Thiorhodococcus; species Thiorhodococcus violaceus_A. Next base: position 15,758 of record NZ_NRRF01000003.1, read on the forward strand.
AGCTGCGTGCCGTCGCCGAGGCTTATGCGTCCGCGGATGGGGGCGACGCCTTCATCCGAGACTTCATCGCCGCATGGACCAAGGTAATGACAGCCGACCGCTTCGATCTGAAGCAAGGCTAGGAAGAAACGGCTCGGGTCGCGGCTGGCTTCAGCCCGGCTCGAGCACCCGGATCGAGACTTGGCCCGCGAGCCCCTGTCGCGTTGCCACGAAGGAATCGCGGCCAGTTCCTGCTCCTTTCCTCATTTCAACTTCCAACGCGCCCGACTCCCTTCGGCGCCGGGCCGGTCTTGGGATCTTCGCCCTCTTGCTCTGGCATCGCGACAGATGCAAGCCGAGAGCACGAAGATCAGCAATCAATACGCTCGGCCCCAGAGTCAAAGGCGAGTCCGCACAGGAAGGCGCCGCGCGCTCCGGGCGCGAGCGCCAACAGACCGACGCCGCCGAGTTCCTCTCCGCCTGCAGCCTCCTCCAGGTGAGCAGCGCCGGCACCCTGAGCAGCCTGACGCAGCGACAGAAGCAGCCAGAGCTCGGTAAGGGCAATGCACGACGCGCTGCAAGTCCGCAACAGGGCCGACACTTTCTGTGCAACACGATGGCGCGATCTGTAATCGAGCAACAGAACAAGGGTTCGAGACGGAGGGCCTCGACCGTTTGACCGCATAAACGACGAGAGCTGGAGATACGCGTGTCGCTCAGTCGAGCTCAACAGCCGATTTCGCGATTTGGGACATACGTCTGGTGGGCGTTTGGCGACGGTAGGGGTGCCATTCGATGCGAGGAAGACCAGCCTTGGGCATGCTCATCACGACATCGCAGCGCACTACTCAGCGCAACGCGCTGCCTGTCGAGACTGCTGGAGGACGTCGAGCGAGTGACCTGGGCGGTCACTCGATCAGAGTTGCGCAGCGACTGAAAACACTGTGCGAAAAGTGGTGGCTACGCCCTGACTCGAACAGGGGACCCTCGCATTATGAGTGCGATGCTCTAACCAACTGAGCTACGTAGCCAGAAAGATCGAGGATTTTAGCTTTCGAGCTAAAGATCGTCAATAGGCGCTAAACGTTGAAGCGGAAGTGGATGATGTCGCCGTCCTTGACGACGTATTCCTTGCCCTCGGATCTGAGCTTACCGGCCTCTTTCGCGCCTTGCTCGCCCTTGCAGGCAACGAAATCCTCGTAGCCGATGACCTCGGCCCTGATGAAGCCTCGTTCGAAATCCGTGTGGATGACGCTCGCGGCCTGGGGTGCCTTGACCCCGCCGGGAATCGTCCAGGCCCGCACTTCCTTCGGGCCTGCCGTGAAGTAGGTTTCCAGCCCGAGCAGACGATACCCCGCGCGCACGACGCGGTTCAGTCCCGGCTCTTCCAGCCCCAGGTCGAGCAGGAACTCGTTGCGCTCCTCATCGGCCAATTCCACGATCTCCGCCTCGATCGCCGCACAGACAGCGACCACGGCCGCCCCCTCCTCTTCCGCGAGGGCCGTGACACGCTCGAGGTACGGATTCTTGCTGAAGCCATCTTCCGCGACGTTGGCGATGTACATGGCCGGTTTCGCCGTGAGCAGGAAGAGATCGCGCAGTTCCATCAACGCATCCTCGCCGAGCCCCATGGCGCGCACGGGCTTGCCAGTATCCAGATGCTCTTGAACGCGCTCGAGGAGGTTCTTGCGCGCCAGAACCTGCTTATCGCCGGTCTTCACCATGCGCTGCACGCGGTCGAGCGCCTTGGTTACCGACTCCAGGTCGGCCAGGGCCAGCTCGGTATTGATGACCTCGATATCGCCCAAGGGATCGATCTTGCCGGCGACATGAATCACGTCGTCATCTTCGAAACACCGCACCACATGGGCAATGGCATCGGTCTCGCGGATGTTCGCCAAGAACTTGTTTCCCAAGCCCTCGCCCTTGGAGGCTCCGGCCACCAGCCCGGCGATGTCGACGAACTGCATGGACGTCGGCAGAACCTTCTGCGGCTTGGCGATAGCGGCAATGACGTCCAGGCGCGGGTCAGGCAGCGGAACCACCCCGACGTTGGGATCGATGGTGCAGAAGGGGTAATTCTCTGCCGAGATGGCCGCCTTGGTGAGGGCATTGAAGAGTGTCGACTTGCCAACGTTTGGCAGGCCGACGATACCGCATTTGAATCCCATGGGGTTGTTCCGCTCGAAAAATCCTAGGATTCTACAGGACGCTTGCCCGGAGATGCCATGCCGACGAAGCGCCGAGGAGCTGAGTCAAATCGACAACTCAGCCCTTCCAAGCGCAGGTGATGCGCGCAGGGTCAGTGCCGGTCCGTCGTATCCCGGTTGTAGCGGTCGTCGAAGCGGACGATGTCGTCTTCACCCAAGTAGCTTCCCGACTGGACCTCGATGAGCTCAAGCGGAATGCTGCCGGGGTTCTCCAACCGATGCGTCGCACCCACGGGGATGTAGGTCGACTGGTTTTCGGTGAGGAGAAAGGCCTGATCCTCGCAGGTCACCCGGGCGGTGCCCGAGACGACGACCCAATGCTCGGCGCGGTGATGATGCATCTGCGAGGAGAGCGATTCACCAGGCTGCACGACGAGCCGCTTGACCTGGTAGCGAGAACCCGCGCCGATCGCCTCGTAGGAGCCCCAAGGGCGATGAACGCGCTGATGATGCAGGTACTCGTTCCGCTGCTCGCTTTGCAGGAACTGGGTGACTGCCTTGACGTCCTGCGCGCTCTCCTTGCTCGCGACCAGCACGGCATCCGGCGTCTCGACGACGATGAGATTGCTCACACCGATCGCGGCCACCATGCGATGCTGAGCGACCACCAGATTGTCGGTCGCATTATGCACGAAGGCATCGCCGTCCAGCACGTTGCCTGTGGCGTCGCGCTCACGCACCTCCCAGAGCGCCGACCAGGCGCCGACATCGGACCAGCCAACGTCGAGCGGAACCACCACGGCCGCCGGCAGATCCTCCGCCCGGTCCTGACTGGCAGACGAGAGCCGCTCCATCACGGCATAGTCGATCGAATCGCTCGGACAGGCGGAGAAGAGCTCGGCATCGAGGCGCATGAAATCCCCGTCGAGCGTGGCGCTCGCGAAGGCGGCGGCCACGGCGCGCGCGATGTCGGGACGGAAGCGCTCGATGAGCGCGAGCCAACAGGACGCCTTGAGCACGAAGATACCGCTGTTCCAGAGATACTCGCCGCTCGCCAGATAGGCTTGAGCGGTCTCGGCGTCCGGCTTCTCGACGAACTCCGCCAGCCCGTAGGCGGAGCCTGTCAGCTCGTCCATCGGATAGGGCGCGCCCTGGCGGATGTAGCCATAGCCGGTTTCCGGCTTGCTCGGCACGATGCCGAAGGTCACGACGGCGCCTTCTTGCGCGATCATGTAGGCGTCGGCGACGGCTGAGCGAAACGCCGGCTCATCGCGGATGGTGTGATCCGCCGGCATCACGAGCAGCACGGCGTCCTCATCGGATTGCGTGGCCGCCAGCGCCGCAAGGCTCAGTGCGGGGGCGGTGTTGCGGCCCTTTGGCTCGAGCAGGATGCGCGCAGGTCGACGCTCGATCAGGCGGAACTGCTCGGCAACCAGAAACCGATGGGCATCGTTACAGACCACCAGCGGGTCGAGCTGCCCGATGGCCTGACGCGGATGTTCCTCCGACAAGCCGTCGATGCGCCGAACGGTCTCCTGGAGCATGGTGTGCTCGCTCGTCAGCGGGAGAAACTGCTTAGGGTAGGCTTGGCGAGACAGCGGCCAGAGCCGCGTTCCAGAACCACCGGATAGAATGACAGGTTGCAATGACATCGCAGATTCCCGATCCCAAAGTGAGCGTGCGAAGCGCCGAATTAGACCAACCCATCAGACCAGGGTCAAATCCCGCAAAGAGCCAGCCGTGAACACCGACCTCAGACACCTATCGACACTCCTGCGCGAAACGGCGGCGGCCGAGATCATGCCGCGCTGGCAAGAGACGCGCGCCACCCGCAAGGCCGATGGCAGCCTGGTCACGGAAACGGACCTCGCCACTCAGCGGCGGATCGCCGCCGCGCTGGCGCGCGACTTCCCCGGCATTCCCGTGCTGGGCGAGGAAATGAGCAAGGAGGAGCAGGCGGACATCCTCCGCGCCTCCGAGCGCGCCATCTGGGCGCTCGACCCCGTGGACGGAACCAGCAATTACGCCGGCGGCTTCCCCTTTTTCGCCATCTCCCTGGCCTTGATCGAGGGTGGCGAGCCGGTGCTTGGCCTGGTGCTGGACCCGGTGCGGGACGAATGCTTCGTCGCCGCCAGAGGCCAAGGCGCCTTCCTCGACGAGGTCGCGATTCGCCCCAGCGCCGACGCCGAGCGACTCGCGGATTGCCTCGCCATGATCGACTTGAAGCGCCTCCCGCCAAGCGCGCTGCCGGCGCTTTTCCGGGGCGGCGGCTTCGGCTCCCAGCGCAACCTCGGAGCCGTCGCCTTGGACTGGTGTTGGATCGCGTCCGGGCGCTTCCAGCTCTATCTTCACGGCAGTCAAAAGCTCTGGGACTACGCCGCCGGACGCTTGATCGCAACGGAGGCCGGCGTCGCCTCCAGACTCCTGGGGCCTGGCGGCGTTGAGGTCGCGGCCGCGTTGAGTCTGGAGCCTCGGCTCGCCATCGCGGCGGCGCACCAGGGACTCCTGGACGCTTGGATTGACTTCGTGGGGCTGCCATATACCACTGAGGGGCAAGGCGAGCCATCCAGCCCGTCGTCACAGCCCTGTCAGCCAACCACCTGACAGGAGCCCCAGCAGGCTCGTAGGAACGGGGTACTGCGCCAACGCTTACGGGCGATGGCGGACGTGCCGCGCGGACCCAACGACCGACATACCCCAACAGCCATCCTGAGGAGCAGTCGAATGAGCGATGACCAGGCCGGTCTCGACATGGATTTAGCCAGCGGCATCGCCGCGTTTGAGTCCAAACAGTTCTCGCGCGCCACCGGGCTGCTGTCGCCGCTCGCCGAGCGAGGCGACGTCGAGGCACAGTACCGCATGGCCATCATGGCCCAGAACGGCCTCGGCATGCTGCCGAACCCGCTCCTGGCCTACACCTATATGAAGAATGCGGCAGAGGCCGGCCTCGGCCTGGCGCAGCATGGACTGGCATTCATGTACATGGAGGGCGAGTGCATCGACAAGAACCCGCAGAAGGCCATCGCATGGTTCAAGAAGGCTGCGGAGCAAGGCCTGGTGGGTTCGCTCACGACCCTGGCGATGATGTACGAGGAGGGTCATGGTGTCGAAAAGGACCCGGACGAGGCTCGCCGACTCTATCGGCTCGCCGGCTTCGACGAGCGCTGACGCAAGGCGCACGGAAGCGGCACGGGCAGACAATCGTAAGCGGGAAAAAGATCTACTACCCACCAGGGTACTGACTTGGATATACTGCACGGCCACGCTGCCGGGGTGGCGAAATTGGTAGACGCATCAGACTCAAAATCTGACGGGGGCAACCCCGTGCCGGTTCGAGTCCGGCCCTCGGTACCATCGTTAGAACAAGGGGTTAGGCTAAAAGCCTAGCCCCTTTTTCTTTCCCGCGATGCTCTGTGGCTCACTTCCCCGCAAGACCGACGCCAAGCAGTGGGCGCAGCAGAACGAGGCCCATACAGTGTTGAGTGGTGAATCTGTTTCGCAAAACGCGGATGTTAAGGCGATTTCCGGAAATGATCTTACCCACATAGATCCGGATCGGTAGGATGGGCAACGTCCGCGCTCCGAACTCGAGCCCTGCCTCGACGCCAGACGGACGTGCCCATCTTGCAAGACGCCGAGCTGGGATGATGGGCACGCCCCGCGAGCCTCGGCACTCCGAAAGAAGCGCATCGCCAGGGCTTTGCCCATCCTACGGGATTACTACGGGATCGGAGCTGCAGGTCTGTTGTTTCCCGGAAATCGCCTAAGCATCCGGCCCGTTCTCAAGAATCCCCAGCACGCTGGATCAAAATGTCATGAACCGCTGCCGCCTCGAACGCCACATCCCAACACCAGCGACCAAAACCGCCCTTGGCATTGACAGTGCGCACCCAGGCATCCAGCGCCGCCCGCTTTGCCCTGTTCTGTTCGCTGTCCCGACCTTTGATCTCCAGCACCAAAATCATGCCGTTGCGTAAGCGAATCAGATAATCGGGCACGAAGCGGCGGCGGCTGCCATTCCAGAGATAGAACACCTGGAACCCGAGATGATCGTTCTTGGCATAGGCACTGACCGACTCGCTCGTTTCCAAAACGTTGGCCGTATAGTGCTCCCAGGTACTATCGGAAATCGCGTGGCTGATCTGCGATTTGGTGGTCGGTGTCACGGGTTTGGTGGTGTACCAGGTCCGCATCTCGCGGGTCGACCCGATCGGCGACTCTTCATCAAACACCGGCTCCAGTCGTTCCGCGTTCTGCTCGTTCACATACCGCAGCAAATGCTGGACGATCACATCAATGTTCAAGGCGAACAGGATCCGCCTGCGCAGCGGCTCTTGATGGAACAGCGAGGGAATCTCCAACCGGTCAGATTCGAAGAACTGCTCGACCAGTCGAATCAATTGCAACGTCAGATAGTCCCTGGTTCCGTGAAACGATCTCGCCATCTCAGCGAACGCCTTGCGCGCCGCCAGAAAGGTCAGTCGCTGTAATCGGAACCCCTCGGGCAATTTTTCCAGATCGATGACATGGACCTTGCTCATGTCCGTGGCACCGCCAACAGCAGGCGCAATGTCGGCGCTGATAATCGTCTCGGCGGGATTCAGCACCAGTGGCTCGACCGCCGCCCAGTCGATGACCAGCTCCGGCTTGACGACCGTATCCACCCGCAACAGGTTGGGCCAGCGGATCTCCAAGTCGTTGCGCTCCGGCAAGGACTCGATTTGCGTGCTGCTCTTCGGTGGCGGCGGTGGCTTCCCGCCTTCCCCGACATCCTGAAAAATCGAGAGCGGCACACCGAAGACGTTGACATACTCCGGCTGGAACAGCCGGCGGGTCACGCCATCCTCGCCCTCGATGTCTTCCATGTCGTAGGCGACGCGCCGCAATCCGCGCCCGATGACCTGCTCGCACAGCAATTGGCTGGTAAAGGCGCGCAATCCCATAATGTGGGTGACATTCTTGGCGTCCCAGCCCTCCGACAGCATGGCCACAGAAATGACCTTCTGAAGATCCTGACCCGCACCCCCGCGCTTGCCCACGGTGTCGACGATCTCGCGCAACAGATCTTCCTTTTTCAGCGTCCGCATGCGCTCCTTGCGCGTCTCGGGAATGGCTGCGGCATTAACGATACTGTTCAGGGTCGCCTCATAATCCTTGTCCGCGACTGCGTTCTCGCCGATCTCGGCCTTCTCCATCACCCTGGAGTCCACCCGAAGCAGGCGATTGGGGTCGTGCATTTCTGGCCAATGGGCATCGCCCTGGCGGAAATACTGTTCGATCCGCGCGGCGGTCTCGGTGCGATTGCAGACCGTCAGCATGACAGGCGGGGAGATATGCCCCGCGTCAAGCCAGTCCTGGCGCGCCTCTCGCCAGTCGGCCCCCAGCAGGGTATAGGCATCCTGCACCAACTTGGGCAGTGCCTCGTGCGGCTCCGCCTTGCGATTGAAGTCCTCCGCAACCGACGGGTCGCGGTAAATGTGATAGAGCTTGGAGCGATAGGTCTTGGCGTCGGGCAGGGCATCGTCGCGAATCACCACGCGCGGTGTCTTCACCAAACCCGCCTCGATGGCGTCGTTGAGCCCGAAATCGGAGACGATCCAGCCGAACAGCCCGGCCTCGGTGCTCGCCTTTCCGGTGGGGGCAAAGGGAGTGGCCGAGAGATCGAAACAGCGCAGGATGCGGCGAGTCTTGTGGATGCGGTCCAACCCTTCGATCCAGCGGGTCGCCTCATCCAGGTCGATCCCTTGCTCCGCCGCCTGCTTCTTGCTGATCTTCGCCTCGGCGGGCACCCGATAGGCATGGTGCGCCTCATCGTTGATGATCAGCAGATCCTTGTCGCTCGCCAGCTTCCCCAGCACGCGGCGGGTGAATGCCTCGTCACTCTCCTGGCCCTTCTTCACCACAGAGCGTTGCGCCCCCTTGAGCGGCATCAGGGTATGCCAGTTTTCGACCAGGATCGTCGCCTGGTTGAGTCGCTGGCGCAGCGCCTCCGAGGGGCAGATCCGGAAGGCGTCGTAATCGTTGTCCGGCTCGCCTGGATACAAGACCCGCAGCCGGTTCTTGACCGTCAAGCCCGGCGCGACCAGGAAGATGGAGCGCGCGAAGTCCTTGTTGCGTTTGGGATAGGTCAGCGCATTGAGCACCTGCCAGGCGATGATCATGGCCATGACAGTGGTCTTGCCGGAACCCGTGGCCATCTTGCAGCACAGCCGCTGCCAGGGTCCGCCATCGCCAGGGATGTAGATGCCCTGCCGATAGGACGCTGTGGCCTCGATCAGCCAGATCAGGGTCTCGATCGCCTCCAACTGGCAGTAGTAGAAAGGATGGTCGCGGGCTGAAGGGTCGTGCCAATGCTCCAGCAAGCGGCGGGTGACGCTGGTCACTCCCGGATAACCGTCGCTCCGCCAGGTATCCACCCGATTGCGGATGGTGTTGACCAGATCCAGCCGCTCGACGCGGCGGGTGTTATTGCGCACGTCGTAGAGTTCATAGCCCGCCGAGCGGCGCTCTGGGATGAGCTTCAGCGTCCGGTCGGCGGACTGCTCCCAATGCCGGGTCGGCGGGTCGAAAGGGGAGTTGATGATGAGCGATTTGGGGTTGGTCATTTGAATGGATTCACCACCCTCAAACGATGGTCAATCACTTGGCTATGCTGCAAATCTTCCGAATTGGTGTCGACGAACTCAGCGCTCATTCGCCCCCTCCCGCTGAAATTTAAAACTCTTCGGGATCCGCGGATAATGTGAAAAGAAGTCTTCCAGTTCAGCGAGCTTCGCCGCCTGATCGACTGGTTCGGGTGGGGTTGGATGGCGAGTTCGGAGATACCCGATGAAGTCGAGGACTTCAGCGCCAAGGTGCTCGGGCAATGTTTTCGCTTCCTGATAAATCAGGTCCGCCGTGTTCATCATCGGTTCCTCTGCTGATGGGGGAGTGCTCATCGTCCCAAGGGGGCTTGCGGAGCCTCAGTCGTGCAGGTCATCCATATCGCAGTCGAGCGCCCGCGCCAGTCGTGCCAGCAGATCGGAGGAAGGATTGGCGTTGCCGTCTTCCATCATGGACAACATCTGCTCAGTGACGCCGCACGCTTTAGCCAAGGCTTGCAAGGACAAGCCGCGATAGTCCCGCCAAACCTTGAGCGGCACCTCGCCGGCAAGCAGTTGATCGACAAACTCCGCCGGGAAGGTTTCCTCGGTCATTGCCGCCTTGGCGTCGGCGATATCCTGAAGCTCCTCCAGTTGTTCCAGCAGGGCATTCCATTCGGCAATCGGCAGCACGGCCAGGGCCGGCGCGCCATCGAGTTCGATGATTTGCACGTTCATTGATACACGTCCCCTCTCGGGCCAATTTTGACGACCAGTAAGACCAGTTCGCCGCTGCTCAGGTCGCAAATGGCCCGCCAGTCGCCCACCCTCAGACGCCACAGGCCCGAACCTTTGAGCGGCTTCCAGTCGCCACGATAGGCGCTCGGATCAACGGCGATGGTTCCTAACTCCGCACGCATCCGGGTGGCAATCCCCGACGGCATCTTGCGCAGGGTTTTCTGAGCTTGTTTGGTAAAGCGTAACGCCAACATAGCTCAATCCAAGGGGACAACCTTCAGGGACTCGATCCCGCGGGCTGAAGGGTCGTGCCAATGCTCCAGCAGGCGACGGGTGACACTGGTCACTCCTGGATAACCGTCGGTTCGCCAGGTGTCCACCCGGTTGCGGATGGTGTTGACCAGATCCAGCCGCTCGACGCGGCGGGTGTTATTGCGCACGTCATAGAGTTCATAGCCCGCCGAGCGGCGCTCTGGGATGAGCTTCAGCGTCCGGTCAGCGGACTGTTCCCAATGCCGGGTCGGCGGGTCGAAGGGGGAATTGAGGATGAGCGATTTGGGGCTACTCACTGCCCGTTTCCGGAGAACAGGGGAATCTGAAGCGGTGTGAGACGGGCTTGCCCGATGAGATCGAAGACATGCTGGCGCCAGAATGGCCAGACATTATGCACCGCGTTGAAATCCGCAAATGCCTTGAGCGCCTCTTCCGACACCTCTCGAAGCATGTCATAAACGACCAGATAGTCCGCCTCGACCCCGAAATAAATTTGCGGATCATCCTCCGGGGCGTTATCGACCACACGCTCACCGAGAGAAATTAGGACATGAAGCTCATGGGTCAGGGTCTGGCCATTTTCGCGCTCGCCGATTGAAAACCTGACCCCTCGCTTGTGCTGCTGTAGGGCGTCAAAAGCTTCTACGTCTGGTAGAACGCATTCGCGGAACAAACGGGACTCGTAAAGGATGACATCCCGTAGTCGCAAGCCGTCGGCTGCTTCGCGAATGAGGTTTTCAGTTTCAGGCTTCACGCGGCGCGCTTCCATTGCCACGATTCGTTCTCAACGACAGTCGCATCTTCTCGGCAAACGGCCGCTTGGTGCGCGGTACCACGCAACCGGACAGGATCGCCGTTGCTATATCCGCTCCGATCATTCACCGCTGCTAATTCAGTCGTGCTTTCGCCAGGCTTTAATTCAGCGAGCAATGAAGGATAACGGCCCACAAGACGCAGTAGCCGATCCATGGCGACACTCTGCGCTACGTCGCCGCGTTCATATTTCGAGAAGGCATTGGCGCCGCCACCGAAGAACTCGGCGGCGTCCTTTTGAGTTAACTTGAGCCGCTCACGCAGCGCCCGGATCTCATCGCTCGTCAGCAACCCATCGGCGCGACGCTTGGCATCCATGATCCGGCGATGATTGCGCCGGATCTGATCCTCAAAAATTGGATCAGCGCCACATAGAGGGCATTCATAGCCCTCCAGCTCGCTGACGACCAGATCGGCGCCATGATGCTGAAAGGTATCCTCATAGGTGATTGGGGAAAGCTCACCCGTCTCACACAAAGGGCAAATCGGTTGCTTGTCGTTCATTGGTAGCGCTCTCGGTGGAACGACGCCAGGACCACGAGGATGCAGTCTCGGTCGAGTTTCAGCTTGACATAAAGCTCATCGACGACACCCATTGGGCCAGGATAAGCAACGTGATACACGTCAAGCCATGGCCCGCCCGGTGCGTAGCGTTCGGCATGGTGAAAGTGGCAATCCGTGAGAAGCTGGAGACACTTTTGCACGTCTTCCGGGGCATAGGACAAGTTCTCAATGTCCCGCTGCACGTTCCTGCCGCCGTAACGGACGTAACCCTGTTTCGCCAGTTCGCAAACGCGGGACAGTGAATATTCTGCCTCGCTTCGTCGTTCTGTGGTGGGATCCTGGTCGCTCTTCGTAACCATTATGGTTATCCCGCTTGCTGAAATCAATCCAAGGGGGCAACCTTCAGGGACTCGATCCCGCGATCATCCACGATCTTGACCGCGATCTTGCGGTTTTCGCCCGCCGGAAACGGCAGCGAGACGGTGCCGTGATACTGATCCAGCAGTGACTCGTTCAGCTCCGCGCGGATGTTTTTCTTGAGCTTGTGCCAGCCATCCTTTGCCCCCGCCATGGGGAAGAAGACCTGACGCGGATAGAGCGAGCGCTCGTCATAGTCGGTATCCAGCAGCCACAGGGCAATCTTGGACGTGCCACCCGACACCAGCTCGCCCTTCTTGGTATCGAAATAGTCGAACCCGCGCACCTCGACCTCGAATTGGCCGTCCTGGCGTTGGCGGACCTCGACATCGGGCTGACCCATGAGCCAGAAGCTCTGGTTGCTGGCGCGCCCTTTCTTCAGATCCTCCGTCAGCAGATCGGCGTTCATCTTCGCCTTGAGTGCCGTGATGCCCGAGATGGCGTCGATATCCTTGGCGGCTTCCGGATCGAACTCGAAGGCACAGAAGACGATCATGGTCGGCAGCGGAAACAGCGACCCGGCCTCGCGCAGCGCCAGCTCCACCTGACGCTGCTCCAGCGCGGCATGCGCGGGTCCGAAGCTCACGACGGCGCGCTCGCCGGTCTCGGCCAGGGTGCCGCTGACGTGCAGATGCCGGGTGCCCGGCAGGGTCTCCAGCTCGGCGAAGGCCAACACCTGACCGCCCTTGCCGCGTACCCCGGTCTTGAGCAGTTCATCGCGCCACTCATGCTGCCGTGCCGACTCGCCGGAGCGGGCCACGGCGGCGTCTGCCTCCTCGGGTGGTCGCGCCTCGTCGAGCGAAAGCACCGTGGGAAAGGGCACGGCCTCCACCGAGAAGGGGCCGGTGATCCGCAATTTGCCCTTGTCCGGCGCGGGCTGATCGTAGAGCGTTTCCTGATCGGCATGGGCGGCGATGGACGCATCCATCCGACGCTGCATGGCCTGCCGCGCGGCATGGAAGGCATCGAAAGGGACTCGGACCGACTCGGGCCAGTCCGGCGGAAAATCGAAGGGTACCTCCCACTCCTTCATCTCATCCGGGACAAGATTCAGGGTTCGCAGCGATGCGTTCAGCGCCGCCAGTGCCGCATCGATCGACGGGTGCATGGCCTCGTGGATCTCGTCGATCTCGGGATTGTTCGCGATCGACTTCAGGGTGACATGCGGGACGGTCTTGTAGATGAAGCCGGCCTTCAGTCCCTCGTGCGGATAGCGCAGGGCGTAATAGTCGAAGCTCGCGGTCAGCAGGCGCTGCTTGGCCAGGGTCAGCGCCACGCGGGAGGTGTCGCAGGTGATCCAGCGCCGGCCCCATTTCTCTGCGACAAAGGCGGAAGTTCCGGAGCCGCAGGTGGGATCCAGGATCAGGTCGCCGGGGTCGGTGGCCATCAAGAGGCAGCGTTCAATGACCTTCGGCGACGTTTGGACGGCATATACTTTTTGTTCACCAAAGCCGCTTTGTCTCGTATCGTCCCAGATGTCAATGATTGGCTTGCAGGGAAAGTCGTCGGAGAATCTTATAAAGCGTAGCGTCGCGCCAATTCCGACGAGGCGGTTTGCCAAACCCAAGCGAGTTAGGCCGGTTTCATTTGTTTTCCAGCCGCCCTTTCCGGGCTGAAATTCGGCACCGCAATAAGGGAATGTGAACTGCGTCGTCGCTCCTCCCGACTGAGATGTCATTGGATTTGGTGCGAACAGCCGTGCTCCCGTTGAACTGTCGGGAGAGAAATCTTCAGCTCTCACGGCGCGCCTTCGGCCGTCTGCCAACTGCACAGCGGCGTAGTTGTTATCTTCCTCAAAACTCTTGGGAAGAAATAGACGGTTAAGTTTGGCGTTGCTGCGACTCTTTGCATACCACACAAGGAAATCGCAAGTTTGGGGAACCGATTCGACGTAACCACTCGGGCTGCCAGCGCCGGTTGTCTTTCGAAAAGTGATCGTCGGCATTGCGTTGGCGGAGCCAAACACCTCATCCATCAACTCCCGCACATGATGCAGATTCTCATCCGAAATCTGCACGAACACGCTCCCCGAGTCCGCCAGCAGATCCCGCGCCAGCAGCAGGCGATCGCGCAGATAGGTCAGGTAGGAATGGATCCCCAGCTCCCAGGTATCCCGGAACGCCTTGATCATCTCGGGTTCCTGGGTCAGATCCTGGTCCTGCCTGTCTTTCACGTCGCGGCGATTGGTGAAGGGCTGGAAGTTGGAGCCGTACTTGATGCCATAGGGCGGGTCGATGTAGATCATCTGGACCTGCCCGGCCATGCCCTCTTTCTGGAGCAGTGAGTTCATGACCAGCAACGAATCGCCGGCGATGAACCGGTTCGACCAGCCTTTTTCGTGGCGGTAGAAGTCGATGGCATCGCGCAGCGGCAAGTTCTCGAAGGGGGCGGCGAACAGGTCCGACTGAAACGGGCGGGCATCCTTGGCGTCCTTCATCCGCTTGCGCACGGCGGACAGGATGCTCATGGGGTCGATGCGCTCATGCACATGCAGCGAGACGGTCTCCACATCGAAGCTGGTCCGCTCGGCCTTGCCTGTCCAGTTCAGATAGGGGGCGGAGAGGCGGCGCAATTCCTCCAGCGCCGCGCGCATGCTGTCCTGGTCGTCGCTCGCCAGGGCCGCGTCGATCAGGGTCTCGATCCGCGCGCGCCCAACGTCGAATTGCAGCACCGGATCGAGGTGCGGGTCATAGCGCCAGCGCGTCGGCCCCGTATCCGGGTCGTTGGCCGAACTGACAACCCCGACCTCGGGGTTGTTCTTGCGCGTATCCGTATGGCGGTAACTGATGACCTCGGGTGCAACGACTCCGGTCGGTGACTGACGCGGCGATGCTTTCCTGGTGCTTTTCGGTGGTTTGCCTGGCCTCGCCGCCGTTGGTGGTGGTGATTGCGTTGGACTGAGATCGAAATCCTGATCCTGGAGCGGCGCCGCCCTCCGCAGTGTCCCGCCACGTCCGCGCCCTTTGACCAACAGCCCACGGTCAATCAACGTCTGCCTGGCTTGCTCGAAGGTGGTCGCATCGATGGGGATGTTCAGCGTCGCAGCCGTTCGTTCGAAGGTTTTCTTGAGCGCCTGATTTCCGATGGCGGTGCCGTCATCCGGGACGAGTTCCAACAGTCGATCGGCGATATCGACATTCGCGCCTTCTGGTTCATGCTCTTGCGCCATCTCGCTCCTGCTCCCTTCCCGCGTTCACGTTGCAGATCGGCTGCTCTCCGCCGATCAATCGAGTCCAATCCATACCATCAGATTGCAGCAACCCCGTGCCGGTTCGAGTCCGGCCCTCGGTACCATCGTTAGAACAAGGGGTTAGGCCAAAAGCCTAGCCCCTTTTTCTTGGCGCCATCAATGAGCATGAGGCACCTGGGCACAACACGCCATTAAGAACCGGTCCAAACGATGCCCTCGCCGGGCCGCGCGCCTCGGCGCACAACCCGCCAGAGCAGGACGGCGGCGAGCGCCAGGCAGCCGCTACCGAGTGCCGTGAGCGACTGCTCGAGCCAATGCAGCGACAGGGTCTTCTCGGCAACCATGGCGATGGGCGGGAGCGCGAAGACCATGACGAGGTTGAGCGCGAAGAGCGCCGCGACGGTCCGCCGCCGCAGATAGAGCGAGGCGGCGATCAGCTGGATGCTTGTCACCAGATTCCCGAGGCTCACACTCACCAACAGCGGCAGGAACCAGCCGCGCGGGATGTCCAGCACCCATTCCCGCACGGCGACGGCCGCCAGCACTACGCTCAATAGACCAAGCGCCAACCGCCAAGCACTAAGGGGCTCGCGTCCGCGCAACTGGCGCGCGGCGCCCCACACCGCAATCGCCAGCAAGAGGAATCCCGGCGCCATCAGCGGGAAAAGGGCAACGGCGAGCAGTTGAATGTCCTGACCAGTTGCGGCGGCGATCAGCTTCCAGCTCGCTTTGCACAAGCCGCCGGCCAGCACGAGCCCGCCGCCGAGCAGGACCATCGGGTATGCGGGGGCATTGGTTCGACCGACGAAAGCGGCGATGAACCACATGGCCACCCCGGTCAGCAGGACGGGCAGGACGTTGAAGAGCGCGAGCGAAAGCGGGAAATCGAGCATGGCCGCGCCCGATCGGCTCAGAGCTCGATCAGGTCCGCGATGGATTTGTAGAAGAATTCCAGCCAGGCCTCGGCGTTCGGAAAATCCATGGCCAGGGGCCGCTGGCCGTGGGTATCTCTGACGCAGGTGAAGACAGGCGGGGAGCCGGGTCTGAGGGAGACCTCGAACTGCACGAAACCATGGGGCACGGCGAGCTTCAGCCCGATCGGCGCCTCGCTGGGGCCGACCAGGTTGACCAGCAGACCGGAGACCCGGTCATCGCGCCGGTCGTAGTCATAGGGCCAGATCTGGCGCATGACGGAGATACGGACGAATTCCTTCTCGACATCGTTGAAGGCGTGAATCAACGGCGCCGCAAGCTCGGCGCAGGACGCAAAGACCTCCTGCTTCCTGACCAGCGAATCCTCGGCGGAGAGGACGCTCTCCTGAGCGAGCTCCCGCAATTTCTGCAGCGTCTGATTCATACTCGTTGGTTACCGTAGCCGGTCATCTCGCACCCACCCCGAGGCAGCTGGCCGTGGGGGCCTCCGCGGCCTTACATCAACGCCCCAAGGGCCACCCGGTTACTATAGCGCTTTTGCCGACTTTGCCACTGGCAGACTCTCGCGACCATGATAGACGTCACAGCTGTCAACGTAAGGCGCTGGAATCCAGCTCGAACATTGGCTTGCTCTCCGGCCCGACCTCGTGCAGCGACGGATTCAGGAAATGCACGTCGAGCGTTGGCTTGACCTTTAGTGACAAGAGCGAAGGATCCAGGTATTTCTTCATGAGCCGGCGCGCTTGCCCAGTGTTGCGAACGCCCCTGAGGGCGTAGACCTGGCTCAGAGCGGCTTGCGTCGGGGCCTTGCCGCCATGGCGGCGGTAGTTCTTGATGACCGCCTCGGTGTAGTTGAGCGTCTCCAGATAGGTGACGCGACTGTTGGTTCGGTCCACGACGCCCTCTCCGGCGTTGTAGGCCATGATGACGCGACCATAGTCGTTGCCGTACTTCTTGAGGAGACGCTTCAGGTGCCGCGTCCCCGCCCTGAGGTTGGTTTCGGCATCGAACAAGGCATCGACCGAGTACACGCCGTAGTCGGCCGCCGTTGGCGGCATCAGCTGCATCAGCCCGACCGCGCCCGCGCCGGAGACCGCGTGGGCATTGTAATTCGACTCGGCCGCGACGACGGCGCGCACCAGTGACGCCTCGACACCGTATTGGCGCGCCACGCGATCGATCATGGCGGCGACCTCCGCGCGGCTCGGGCGCGCCCGGGTTGGCGGTTTGGGTCGCGCGGGGCGCGCCGCGGGCTTCTCGACCCGGTCCCCGCCAGCCGCCTCGGCCGTAGCCGCAGGCTTGGTCTCGGTTGGCTCGGCTCCGCCCCAGGCCAGCAGCGGCAGGAGAGTCAGCAGCAAAAAGGTTCTTCGCATTGCTATCGCTGTCGTTCGTTTGAAGATCCCGAGGTCGCCTCGTGTCCACCGCCATGTGCCGCCAGGCGCCACGCAGCATGGTCGCGACGCGCGCCGCGCAAGCATTGAATCAGCCAATCCCCATCAAACGATAGTCTCAAATACAATGCAATAGATGAACGCTGAAAAACGCCACCTGATCTTCTCGCGGCTGCGCGACGCCAATCCCACGCCCACGACCGAGCTGGTCTACGACTCGGCGTTCGAGCTTCTGATCGCGGTCATCCTCTCCGCGCAAGCCACCGACAAGAGCGTCAACAAGGCCACGGCGGGGCTCTTCGCGCGCGCCAACACGCCGGCGATGATCCTGGCGCTCGGCGAGGACGGCCTCAAGACGCACATCCGCACCATCGGCCTGTTCAACACCAAGGCGAAGAACATCATCAAGACCTGCGCCGCCCTCGTCGAGGAGCACCACGGCGAGGTTCCGCGCGAGCGCGCGGCGCTTGAGGCGTTGCCCGGGGTCGGGCGCAAGACGGCCAACGTGGTCCTGAATACCGCGTTCGGAGAGCCGACGATCGCCGTCGACACCCATATCTTCCGCGTCTGCAATCGCACGCGGCTCGCGCGCGGCCACACCCCGCTCGCCGTCGAGCAACGACTCGAGCGCCAGGTTCCCAAGGCGTTCCGGAAAGACGCCCACCACTGGCTCATCCTGCACGGACGCTACACCTGTACAGCCCGCAATCCACGCTGCGGCGGCTGCATCATTGCCGATCTCTGCGAAGCCCCTGACAGGGGCGTCCTGACGACCCAGTGACAGCCGGCGTGCATCGCCATGCCGCGCAGCGCGGCAGGATCGACGAACCACACCGGCCAACGCATCCATCGCCGTGACCACTGGCACGCAACCTCAACCAAGCCCAGCGCGAGAGAGACCGCCCCTACCATGTTTTCCGGAAATCGACAGAGCCATCGCCGCGTCTTCATCGAGGCATGGCGCAAAGCATCCAACGGCGAGCCACTCGAGCCACTCGAGCACCAGATCGCCGAACTCGTGAGACGACACCCCGAGTATCAGCGCGTGCTGGAGGCCGGTGACGCCGGCCTGGACCAGGACTTCAGCGTGGACCTCGGGCAGCCCAACCCCTTTTTCCACCTAGGGCTGCACCTGGCCGTCATCGAGCAGCTGAGCATCGACCAGCCGCGCGGCATTCGCGCGCTCTACCAGAGCCTGCTGCGCGAGGTCGGCGACCAACACAGCCTGGATCACCGCATCATGGAGTGTCTGACGCAGATGCTTTGGATGACCCAGCAGGGCTCGGGCGCTTTCGACGAGCAGGCCTACCTGGACTGCATCAAAGGCGCCGGGCGCGCCTGACGCCCGCTGCGAGGGCGGCGCTCCATGCTCAGTGCCGAGAGCGCACTCCCGCGAGCGCCTCACCCGGCGGTCACGGCAGATGCGTGAAGTGCCTGTTACACTCGTTCCGAGGCGTTCGCGGCAAGCGACGGCCGCCGGCCGTGCGCGGCAGCGCGAACCCGGGATCGAGCGTCCTTGCCCAGCGCGATCAGGCTGGGCGCAAACCACGAGGAAGGTAAGCCTATGCCAACTTGGATCTTGGTTGCAGACAATAGCCGCGCCCGCATCTTCAGCGCCGAAAAGGCGACGGGCCCAATCACTGAAATCAGCTCCATGACCTTCCCGGAAGGCCGGCTTCACGAGGGAGACCTCATCACAGACAAAGGCGGTCGAAGTCAGACCCCAGGCGCCGGGGTCCACGGCGTCAACGGAGAGGATGCGCACAAGCAAGAGAACGCGGATCGCTTCGCCAGCCTCCTCTGCGAGGACTTGGAGGCGGCGCGTAACCAAGGCCGTTTCAGGAAGCTCTACATCATGGCGGCGCCCGCCTTGCTCGGCCTCTTGCGCAAGCACCAATCATCGTCGTTGCGACAGATGGTCGCCGGCGAGCTGGACAAGAATCTGACGACCCAGCCTCCTGAGGCGATCCGCAAGCACCTCCCCGACTTTCTCTGACCTCCCGACGCACCCTGCCCACACGCTGGCGGCCCGACGCCGCCAGCTCGCTTGCGTGAAACCGAATACCCGAATCCCGCGTGCCCGCGACACCGCTCTGCGGTGTCACGGATGCAGCGGCGCTCTGCGCCACGGAGCGGTGCTACGAGAACCATCGGGTTGATGAAATCCGCCCGCCTGAAAGGCGGTGGGTTTGAACCTTGGGTATCGAAATCACTCGGGGACCCAGCACGTTGGCCCAAGAGTCTCGAAATATTCATGCTAGTCTTGCGAATCATTGAGCCTGGAGGGTGACGAGCCACGCGCGCCAAGGGCCAGCTCGTGCCAGCATCCAATCGGGCGCAGTCAGCTGAGCGCTGACGACACCGCCGGGTTAATTTCTGAGGAGATGGGAGACTCATGGCCGCACGCGCATTCGACAGCATCGTGATCGGGACTGGACCAGGCGGCGAAGGGGCCGCCATGAAGCTCGCCAAGGCCGGCCAGCGGATCGCCATCGTCGAGGCACACGACGCCGTTGGCGGCGGCTGTACCCATTGGGGCACCATCCCCAGCAAGGCCTTGCGCCATTCGATCCAGCTGCTGGCGGACTATCGCCGCAACCCGCTGTTTCAGCATACGCAACAGCAAGTCGAGGTCGAGCTCCCGGACTTGCTCCGCGCGGCAGACGGCGTGATCAACGAGCAGGTGCGGACGCGCTATCGCCACTACAGGCGCAACCGGGTGGAGGTCATCTTCGGCCGCGCCCATTTCCTCGAACCGAACCTGCTGGAGATCCGGCGTCCCGGCGGCCTATCCGAGGAGGTGCGCGCCAAGCACATTGTCATCGCGACCGGCTCGCGGCCCTATCACCCGCCAGACCTGGACTTCACTCACCCGCGCATCCGCGACAGCGACTCCGTGCTGGCCCTCGAGCACACGCCACGCTCCCTGACGATCTATGGCGCCGGCGTCATCGGCTGCGAGTATGCCTCTATCCTTGGATCACTCGACGTCAAGGTGAATCTGGTCAATACCCGCGACCGCCTGCTGTCCTTCCTGGACGACGAGATCACGGACGCCTTGAGCTACCATCTGCGCCAGCAGGGGGTCGTCATCCGTCACAACGAGACCTACGACAGGGTCGAGGCCGATGAAAAGGGTGTCGTCCTGCACTGCAAATCGGGCAAGAAATTCAAGACCGACATCCTGCTCTGGGCCAATGGCCGCACCGGAAACACGCACGACATGGGCCTGGAGGCCATTGGCCTGGCGCCGAATTCGCGCGGACAGCTCGATGTCAACCCGAGCTACCAGACCGCCCTGCCCCACATCTACGCCGTCGGCGATGTCGCCGGGCCGCCGGCGCTTGCCAGCGCAAGCTACGATCAAGGCCGGTTTGTGGGCGCCCACATCGCCGAAGGGGCCTGCGACTGGTCGCTCATCGAGGAATTCCCCACCGGCATCTACACGGTTCCGGAGATCAGCTCCATCGGGCGCACAGAGCGCGAGCTCACGGCCAACCACATCCCCTACGAAGTCGCTCAGGCAGACTTCAAGAGCATCGCGCGGGCCCAGATCACCGGCCATACGGTCGGCATGCTGAAGCTGCTGTTCCATCGCGAGACACTGGAGATCCTGGGGATTCACTGCTTTGGCGAGCAGGCTGCCGAGATCGTCCATATCGGTCAAGCCATCATGTCTCAGCAGGGCGAGGCCAACAACCTGCGCTACTTCACCGAGACCACCTTCAATTATCCGACGATGGCCGAGGCCTATCGGGTGGCGGCGCTGAACGGTCTGAACCGCTTGTTCTGAGCATCGACCGCACACCCAGGCGCAAGCCGCAACGCAAGTCACCCGACGCTCGGGGCGCCGATCGTGATCGCATCGACAAGCCCATTGCTATTTTATCATTTTCTTATATACTCATTCGCCAATTGGCTAGCCCGCCTCAGCGCTGGCGCGAACGCATCCCTGCACCCAAGCCAATCGGCCGATTCATGGCCGTCAGATCGCAGGGAACAGGAAAAACAAGAAGGGACAGGGAGCGTCGCACGGCTTTATTGCTCGGTCTCAATCGATCTTTCCCTTTCAGCCTTTAGGTGTGTCACATGTCGAAAACGATCAAAGCAGTTTCAGCTGTCGCCCTGGCAGCCGCAACGACCACAGCCTTTGCCTGGTACGCAGCACCCTGCCAGCAGCCTGTCCTGACCCAGGAGCAGCAGCAGGCCATGGTCGAGCAGCAGCAGGCTTTCATGGAGCAGCAGAACAAGGCCATGCAAGCGGCGTTCGCCGCTCAGCAGAAGTTTGCGGAGGAGCAGATGACCGCCCTTCAGCAGGCCCAGCCGGCGTATCCAGGCATGCCCGCATTCGCTGACCAGGCGTTCCCCGCGGCACCCGAGTTCCCGGCGATGCCACCCATGCCTGCGCTTGGCGAGTATCCCAGCGTCCCCGAGATGCCCGCATTCCCGGAATTCGGTCAGTACCCCGCAATGCCTGAGATGCCTGCGACGGCCTTCCCGAGCAGCCCGAACTCCATGCAGGATCGCATCAAGGAGATGGACGCCTACCGCGCCGACGCCAAGAAGCGGATGGACGAGCGCCGCGAGGCCATGAAGAGCATGAACGAGCAGCGCCGCGCCATGCGTTCTGGCTACCATCACCCCTTCGGCAGCCCGACCTATGGCATGGGTCCTCGCACCGATTGCGGCATGGCAGCTCCGGCCCCCGAACAGCAGGCTGCAGCCCCAGCCGAGCAGACGACCGCCACGCAGTAAGAAGGAGCGCGAGCGCGCAGGCGACTGCGCACTCGCCTCATGCGTGACCGGCGATGGCCCCGTCTCTTGACGCGGGCCATCCTTGTTTTACGCCGACGAAAACCCCGCCCCGCGCAGACTCACCCAGGCGTACGCGCCCCGGACTGAGCGAAGTAGCGTTCCAGGAAGTCATCGAAGCTCAGATCATCGGCGTCTTCGATCTCGCGCTGCTTGACGATGGATTCCGCGGCCCAACGGCCGAAGTCGTCCGAACGCTCTGCCGCGAGCGCCTGAGCCTGAAAGTGACGGCGATGCTCACAGGAGAGCCGTTGCGCAAAATCGAAGAAGCTCTCGCCGCGCGCGCGCATCTCCGCCAACATCCGCGCCGAGGGTGTCGCATCCGGATGCAGGATCTTCTCCCGCTGGCGCCTCAGGCTATCGACGTGAGGACCCTCCGAGCCGCCGTCCAGCAACTCCGCCACGGGAACCATCTCCGTCAGGACTTCAGAGGCCCATTGACGCAGGGTGACCCGCTCACGCTCGCGCGACAGTTCAAGACCCGGCTCGCGGCCACGATGGGCGGTCAGGACGAGGTTTTCGTCGATGCCTCGGCGCTCGCGACTGCCAATGCCCGGACTCTCCTGGAGAAAACAGTAGAGCATCAGGCTCTCCAGGACATGCATCTGCTCCAGCCCCAGACCGAGCGGCTCGAAGAGATTCACATCGAGCGAGCGCAGCTCGACATAGCGGATTCCACGTCGACGCAAGGCGAGCGTGGGCTTCTCCAGCCACTCGGTGATCTGCTTCGGCCTGACCGTGCTGTAATACTCGTTCTCGATCTGCAGCACGTTGGCATTGAGCTGCTCGTAGCGATCGCCGACCTTGATGCCGATGGCCTCGTACTGCGGGCAAGGGGTCTCGATCGCCCACGTCAGGCTGCGGACATAGGCATCCAGGCTGTCGTAGCAGGCCTTCATCCCCGTCCCTTCTTCCTGCTTGTTCTGGTAGCCGATATCGCCCATGCGCAGGGAGGTCGCGTAGGGATAGTGCAGGGTCTGGGCGTCGAATGGCACCAGATCCGTGTCCTGCCTACGCACGAAGCTCGCACACACGGCCGGGGACGCCCCGAAGAGATAGGGCACCAGCCATCCAAGGCGCTGCAGATTGCGGATCATGCCCATCTGGGCCTCGGACCTGAAGCCCAGCGGATCCTCAGTGGCTGGGCGCTGGTCCTGATAGAGGGTCCAAAACGCCTCTGAAAAGGAGAAGTTGAAGTGGATGCCGGCAATGACCTGCATGGTCCGGCCGTAGCGGTTGCCCAGGCCACGCCGATAGACCGTCTTCATCGTCGCCGCATTGGAACTGCCATAGCGGGCGAGCGGGATGCCGGCGCCTCCCTTGAGCACGCAGGGCATACTCGTCGCCCAGAGCAGCTCATCGTCAAGGTGGCGATAGAGGTAGAGGTGGATGTCGCGCAGGAAGTCCAGGACCGCCCGGGCATCGGTGAGGGCGGGCGTGACGAGCTCGATCAGCGCCTCGGAGAAGTCCGTGGTGATGTAGGGATGGGTCAGCGCCGAGCCGAATGCCGCCGGATGCGGCGTATCCGACAGCTGGCCAGCGCAGGAGACCCTCAACCCCTCCTTTTCGAGCCCGACCCGGCTGCCTGTGAGCGCTTCAGAGGCACCCGCCTCCCCAAGCAGCAAGACCCGCTGCTCAAGGGTCGCATGGGAAAACGTCAAGCTCAGTTCCTCATGACCGCGCGGGGATCACGGCCGCGCTGCATCGAGATGCCGTCGACCATGATCCGAGCGGCCTCCTCGACTTCGATCCGCGCGATCGCCTCACGCTGCGCATCCAGCGCATCCTCATCGACCTGGTCGGCATCCTCGTCGACCGGGGTGATGCCCTTGGAGCGCAGGAAGCGGTCTTGCTCGTCCTTGAAGCGGCGTTCGCGCTGATCCTCCTGCGCGCGCCGGTCGCGCTCGCGCAGCGAGATCTCCTTCTGCTCCTCGGCATCGCGCATCAGCTTGCTGCGCTCCGTGAGCATCTGAAAACCGAGATCCCTGGAGACACGCTCGTTCGACTTGAGCGTCAGCATATCGAAGGTCATGGCGCTGGCCTTCTTGAAATTGGCGGGGTCGATCCGCGTCCAGGGCAAGGCATTGTCGAGCGAGCGCTCGCCGTGCTCGGTCATGTACTCGGCGGTCGGAAAGCGAATGTCCGGCTCGACGCCGCGCAGCTGCGTGCTACCGCCGCTGATGCGGAAGAACTCGGCCATGGTCAGCCTGAGACGACCGAGATCGTCGTGATCTCCGGGGACATAGCGATTGAGGTCGATCAGCGTCTGCACCGTGCCCTTGCCGAAGGTGGGCTCACCGATGATGAGGCCGCGTCCGTAGTCCTGAATGGCGGCGGCGAAGATCTCGGAGGCGGAGGCGCTCTCGCGATCCACCAGGACGGCAAGCGGCCCCGTGTAGGCGACCCCCGCGTCGGTATCGGCCTCGACCTCGACCTTGCCAAAGGCGTCCTTCACCTGGACGACTGGACCTGTGTCGATGAAGAGGCCGGTGAGCGAGGTCGCCTCGGCCAGGGAGCCGCCACCATTGCCGCGCAGGTCGATGAGGACGCCATCGACGCCGCGCATGACCAGGTCGTTGATGAGCTTGCGGACGTCGCGCGTCGTGCTGCGGAAGTTGGCGTCACCCGCGCCTTCCGCCTCGAAGTCGCGGTAGAAGGCGGGGATCTCGATCACGCCGACCTTCATCCCCGGACCGTTGGGGAGATCATCGACCAGGTAGCTCTTGGCCGCCTGGTCCTCCAGCTTGATCTCGTTGCGGACCAGGGAGATCTCGCGCGAGTGTCCCGTCGAGCCGCTGCTCTTGGGCAGGATCTGCAGCCGCACGACCGATCCCTTGGGACCGCGAATCTTCTCGACCACGTCCTCCAGGCGCCAGCCGACCACGTCCTCCATGGCGCCATCCAGGCCTTGCGCGACACCCACGATCTGGTCTCCCGCATGGATCTGACCGGATTCCCGCGCCGGGCCGCCAGGGACCGTGCTCTGGACGACGGTGTATTCATTGTCGCCGCGCAGCACGGCGCCGATGCCTTCCAGGGAGAGCTTCATGCTGATATCGAAGTTCTCCGAGGTGCTGGGCGACATATAGCTGGTGTGGGGCTCGATCGACTCCGTGTAGGCGTTTATGAAGGTCTGGAAGACGTCGTCGCCATTGAACTGATGGATGCGTCGCGCAAGCCCTTCGTAGCGTTTGCGCAGCCGATCGCGCACCTCGTCATCGGACTTGTCGGCAAGCCGCAGCGTCAGGAAGTCGTTCTTCACGCGCCTGCGCCAGCGGTCGTCGAGCTCCGCACTATCCTGCGCCCACTGGGCCTCGGAGGAATCGAAGGCGAAGGTCTCGGCAACGTCGAAGCTCAGCTTCTGGTCGAGCAGCTTGAGCGCATAGGCGACCCGCTCGTCCACGCGCATCCGGTAGACACGGAAGACGTCGAAGGCCACGTCCAGCTCACCGCGCCGCATGCTCTCGTCGAGATTGCGGGCGCCGGTCTCGAAACGCTCCACATCGCGCGCGATGAAAAAGGATTTGTTGGGATCGAGCTGCTTGAGATACTTGGCCAGCACGGTCTTCGCGAAGGTCTGGTTGAGCACCACCTTGCGGTAGTGGTAGCGCTCCAGCACCTTGTTGATCACGATCGCCGCCTTCGTCTGGCCGGGGCTCGGGAAGAGCTCGGACAAGGAGGTGGATTGCGGTTTCGCGATGGCCGCAACCATCGTCACCAGCGTAAGGAAGACGACGAGCTGGAGCTGGTAGAGGCGCTGTCTCATGGCATTACCCTAGATGGTTGGGTGCGCATCCGCGGAGAGGGGAGATCGGCCGGCAGTGGCCCGCGCACCCGTCGCACGCCGGGCATTGCGCGTGCCGACCCGGCGGGGCACCAGATCCGAGTCTGTCCCAAGATCGGTCGCCGGGAAGACTGACCGAGATTGTTGCAAATAACGCGAAGATTTTCAGGACTGATAGACCTTGCGACGGTAGAGGTCGGTGCGTCGGCTAACGACACGATCCACGAAGAGCAGACCATCCAGATGGTCGATTTCGTGTTGGACAGCGCGCGCCTCGAATCCTTCCATCTCGTATTCATGCACCTGCCCGTCCGGATCTTGGGCCTTGAGCCGTATCTGAGTGGCGCGGATGACATTGCCGGTATAGTCGGGAACGGAGAGGCAACCCTCGCGCCCCATCGCATAGCCTTCCCAATGGACGATCTCCGGGTTCACCAGGACGAGATGCCCATGACTGGAGGTCTTGGGCCGACCCGACACGTCCAGGATGACGATCCGCTGAAAGCGGCCGACTTGAGGCGCGGCAATACCCACGGCGGCCGGACCCGCCAGACGCGTCTCTTCCAGATCGGCGACGAAGTCCCGCAGGGACTGGTCGAACGCCTCGACCGTCTCGGACGCCTGCTTCAGCCTGGCGTCGGGGAGCTTGAGGATCTCGAGAATCGCCATCGGTCAGCCGATCAACACATCGACGGGAGAGACATCCACGGAGACACCGCGCTTGCTGAGGGCCGAGAAGCTATCCCTCAGCGCCTCGAGCGTAACCCCAGAGTAGCCCTGGATGTTCATGATGTAGAGCGGGTGCTCGCGATCGCCCGCCACATCCGACTCCAGCTCCAGGATATTGAAGCCTTGCTCGGCGAGAATCTCCGTGACGTCCGCCACGATGCCGGCACGGTCCGCACCCATGACGCGCACCTGATAATTGGGCATCAGGTGGTGATGCAGGCCGCCGTGCGAGGGGTCCAGATGGATGCGCAGATCCATCTCCTCGGCGACCGGCGCCAGCGCGGCCAGCAGCTCAGCCTCGGAGCGGGCGCCGCTCACCATCAACATGATGGTGAAGTTGCCGCCGAGCCTGATCATGGACGCCTCGCCCAGATGACAGCCCAGCGCGAAGAGGACGCGCGTCACTCGCGCGACGATTCCCGGGCGATCGGCGCCCACGAGGGTGAGGAGGTTCCAGTCGGACATAGATGTCGTCTCGATTCCTTCGGTCTAGAGAGACTCCGAGCCTGATTGGCTCGAAAGCACGGAATCTTATCAAATGGTTGAGGTTGAAAGCGCCCCCGCGCCGCTGAAAGCAATCACCCAGGCTCGCTCTCATCGCTCGGCCCCGGCCTCAGGTCCGCGGCTCGAGCCAGATCAGGCTAGCCATGCGCCCAGTCACGCCATCGCGCCGATAGGAGAAAAAGCGCTCGGGCTGAGCATAGGTGCAGTCTTCCCCCCCGTAGACGCGGCTGACGCCGAGCCGCGACAGCCTCTGCCGTGCGAGCCCGAAAAGATCCGCCAACCAGCGATCGCCGCTCGGGCGGAAGGACTGGGCCGCCGCCGGATCTCTCGCCACGAACTGCGCGCGTACCTCAGCGCCGACCTCGAAGGCGTCTGGACCAATCGCGGGGCCGAGCCAGACGAGCAAGCGCGCTGGATCCGACGCCATCGCCGCCACCGCGGCATCGATCACACCCGCTGCCAACCCCCGCCAACCGGCATGCACCGCCGCCACCCGCATCCCGAGGTCGTCACACATCAGCAGCGGCAGGCAATCGGCCGTCATCACCGCGCAGACAGTACCCGGCGCACGGGCCAGCGCGGCATCTGCCTCGCAGGGCGCAGGGGCGTCACCCAAGACCGCCACGTCGCAGCCATGGACCTGCCGCAGCCAGACCGGCATCGCCGGCAGCCCCAGGGAGGCACGCAGGCGCTCGCGGTTGGCAGCCACGGCGCCGGGGTCATCGCCGACATGGTCACCCAGGTTCATGCTGGCGAAAGGCCCAGTGCTCAGGCCGCCGGAGCGCGTCGTGCAACAGGCCTTGACGGACGTCGGCGCAGGCCAGTCAGGCCGAATCAGCTCCACCAGCGACCTCCTGACGGAATAATTTCAGCAGCCCCTCCAAGTCCTCGGCCATGGGCACCTCCCAGTGCATCTGCGCACCCGTCTCCGGGTGGACCAGACCGAGCCGGATGGCATGGAGCGCCTGGCGCGGAAATCCTTGCAAGGCCGCCGTGAGGTCTGGATGACAGGCAGCGGGCGGCCTGGGTCGAGCACCGTAGGCGCGATCACCAACGAGGGGGTGGCGGATATGGGCCATGTGCACACGGATCTGATGCGTACGACCGGTCTCCAGTTCCACCGCCAGGAGCGCGTGACCCGGAAAAGCCGCCAAGACCCTGAAATGCGTCACCGCCTCGCGCCCGCTCGGCACCACCGCCATCTTGGTGCGCTGCGTCGGGTGACGGCCAATTGGCGCCTCGACGCGGCCGCCCGCCACCAGGTTTCCGACGACCAGGGCACGATACTCCCGATGCACCTGACGCGCCTGAAGCTGCTCGACCAGCGACTTGTGGGCCTGCAGGGTCTTGGCAACCACGAGCAGACCGCTGGTGTCCTTGTCGAGGCGATGCACGATGCCCGCCCGCGGCAGCGTTGCCAGGCTGGGCGCGTGGTGGAGCAAGGCGTTCTGCAAGGTGCCATCGCGATTTCCCGCCGCAGGATGGACGACCAAGCCCGCCGGCTTGTTGATCACCAGCAGCTGCGCATCCTCATAGACCAGATCCAGGGCAATGGCCTGAGCCTGACAGTCCTCGCTCGCCGCAAGCTCGGCCTGGACGCGAACGGACTCGCCACCCCACACCTTGTCGCGACAGCGCCGCGGGGTCTCGTCCACCAGAACCTGACCGGCTTCGATCCACTGCTGCAGCCGGCTGCGCGAGAATTCCGGCAGCAGCGTGGCCAGTGCCTGATCGAGACGACTCCCCGCCAGGGACGCATCGACCGTGACGACACGTCGCAGCGTTTCGGTCGGCGACCCGCTCATCCTGGCGCCACCCGCCCGTGACGCTGGGGGACGCGCATGCCGCGACGGAAGGACTGACCGCCCGCCCAGAGGCACGGAGAACGGCAGGTCGAAGGGTGGGAAACGCGTCGGAGAGAGACGAACCTCGGCAGCGGGACAACGTCGAGCGAACGCCAGCGGCGAGCGCACACGTCCAATCCATGGCTTGCCAACAGCGCGATCATCTGATTGAAGATTGGTCGACCTTTAGGCCCGAGCAACCGCCTTCGGGTATACTGCTTGTCATTCGATACAGGTATTCATTCGACATGCCACGAACGTTAACACGATTGCCCGTGCTCTTGCTCGTCGTCACGCTCGCCGGATGCGGCCTCTTCGGCAAAGAGATCGACCCGACGGAGGGCTGGAGCGCGTCGAAGCTCTATTCGGAGGCGGCCTCGGAGCTCGATTCCAGCAACTACAAACGCGCCGTCGAACTCTACGAAAAGCTTGAGGCTCGCTACCCCTTCGGGCGTTACGCCATGCAGGCCCAGCTCGACGTCGCCTATGCGCACTACAAGGCGGACGAGCCCGAAGACGCCATCGCCGCCGCGGACAGGTTCATCAAGCTCTACCCCCAGAATCCCTTCGTCGACTACGCCTACTACCTCAAGGGCATCGTCAACTACAATCGCAGCGTCGGCTTCCTCGACCGCTTCATCCCGACCGACGCCTCGCAGCGCGACCCCGGCTCGGCGCTCGATGCCTTCACGGATTTCTCGGCCCTCGTCGAGCGTTTTCCCGACAGCAAGTACGCCGAGGACGCACGCCAGCGCATGGTCTATCTGCGCAGCAACCTCGCCCAGAACGAGGTCAATGTCGCCCGCTACTACATGAAGCGCGGGGCCTACGTGGCGGCAGCGAACCGCGCCAACTACGTCATAGAGCACTACCAACGCACCAGCGCCGTGGATGAAGCGCTGGAGGTGCTGATCGACGCCTATCGCGCCCTCGGCAAGGATGATCTCGCGGCGGATGCGAAGCGGGTACTGGACGTCAACCGTCAGGCGGGCCGCTTCGTAGAAGAGCCTCCAGAGCCCGAGAAGGTCGATGTCGCTCGCAAGCTCTGGGGCTATCTGAAGCTCGACGAGAACTGAGATCCCGACGCGCAGACGGCGTCACCGCCGTCGCGCGCACGGCATGAGGCCGACGCGCAAGGCGCCGGCCTAGGCAGGGTCTGCGCGCGAGGCGCTCAGATCGCCGACTCGTTCTCCTCACCCGTGCGGATTCGCACCACACGGGTCACGTCGGAGACGAAAATCTTACCGTCGCCAATTTTGCCCGTCCGCGCCGCCGCGGTGATGGCGCTGATACAGCCCTCGACCTGGTCGTCGGCCAGCACCAGCTCGATTTTCACCTTCGGCAGGAAGTCCACGACGTACTCGGCGCCGCGATAGAGCTCGGTATGGCCCTTTTGACGGCCGAAGCCCTTGACCTCGATGGCGGTCATTCCCGTAATGCCGGCCGCCGACAACGCCTCACGGACGTCGTCCAGCTTGAAGGGCTTGATGATCGCTTCGACCTTTTTCATGAATCTCTCCGTACTGGGTCACGGCTTATCTCAACGTTCGCCTTATATCAACGTTCGAGTATAAGAGCGCGACTAGGTGATGAACAGCGCCCGCGCAGCGCCACTTAGAAGCCGCTGGTGAGTGGATAACGTCGGTCGCGCCCGAACGCACGTTTTGAGATGCGAACGCCGGGCGGAGCCTGGCGGCGCTTGTATTCGTTGCGATCGACCAGACGCGCCACGCGACGCACCACATCGACCGGATAGCCCTTGGCGACGATGGCCTCGACGCCCTCATCGTCCTCGATATAGAGGCGCAGGATAGCGTCTAACACCTCGTAGGGTGGAAGGCTATCCTGATCGGTTTGGTCGGGACGCAGCTCAGCCGAGGGGGCGCGTGTCAGCACGCGCGACGGGATCACTGCCGAGCGTGCGTTGCGATAGGCGGCGAGCCGATAGATTAGGGTCTTGGGCACATCCTTGATGGGGGCGAAGCCGCCGGCCATGTCGCCGTAGAGGGTCGCATAGCCGACGGCCATCTCGCTCTTGTTGCCCGTCGTCAACAAGATCCGACCGCTCTTGTTGCTGATCGCCATGAGGATGATCCCGCGGCAGCGCGCCTGGATGTTTTCCTCGGTCACATCCACCGCCCGCCCCGCAAAGGCGGGCTCGAGCATGTCGAGAAAGGTGCGAAAGGCGGGTTCGATCGAGATCACCTGAGCCTTGACGCCGAGTAGACGGGCCTCCTCGAGCGCATCCTCGTTGCTCATGTCGGCCGTGTAGCGCGAGGGCATGAGGACAGCCTCGACGGCGTCCGCCCCCAGGGCATCGGCCGCGATCGCCAACGTCAGTGCCGAATCGACACCGCCGGACAGGCCGAGCACCGCCCCACTGAAGCCATTCTTGTGGACATAGTCGCGCACGCCGAGCACCAGCGCCTCGTAAATGGCCTGCTCCTCGCTGCTCGCCGGCAAGGCAACAGCCGCGGCTGGCTCGGCGGCATCGTCGAAGGACTGCGTCAAGCTCGCCTCGACGAAGCCAGGCGCGCGCTGGACGACCTTGCCGCGGCCATCGACGACGAACGACCCGCCATCGAAGAGCAATTCGTCCTGCCCGCCGACCAGATTGGCGTAGACGATCGACAGCCGATGATCGCGGGCCAGCCGCGAGACCAGCGCCTCTCGCTCGGCGACCTTGCCCGCATGGAAGGGTGAGGCATTGATGTTCACGAGTATCTGCGCCCCGGCCGCGGCGGCCTGCTGCGTCGGCCCCTCTTGCCAGATGTCTTCGCAGACGCTCAGCCCGATCTTCAGGCCGCGGTGCTCGAAGACCGTCGCCGTCGCACCGGGCTGAAAGTAACGCTTCTCGTCGAAGACGCTGTAGTTCGGGAGATGCTGCTTGGCGTACTCCGCCACGACCTCGCCGTCGCGGATGACGCCGGCCACGTTGAAGAGCCCTCCGACCGAGCGCCTGGGATAGCCGAGCACCAGCGTGATGCCAGGCACCTCGGCCTGGATGCGCGCCAACGCCGTCTCCACGCGCGCCAGAAGCTCCGGTCGCAGGAGAAGATCCTCGGGCGGATAACCGGTCAGCACGAGCTCGGGGTAGACCGCCATGTCGGCGCCCGCCTCGCGCGCGCGCGCGGCCTCGGCGATCACGCGCTCGGCGTTGCCGGCGACATCCCCGACCAGGGGATTCATCTGAACGATTTGGATGCGACAAGCCAAGTCAACTCACTCCCGCGAGAACCATGGAGCGCGGCCCCTGAGGCTCGCGCGGCGAAGCCCTGGGTCTGCCGCGCTCGAGACGCATGCTACACGCCTGACTGAAAATGGACAGGACTGACGGGATGAAGGATTGGCACACGGCGGAATCGGCGAACCGCTGCCCACCAACCTCCGTCCATCCGACACCCGCCTGTGAATCCCGTCTGAATCACGAGCCGGCAGCCCCGGTCGGTCCGACCCTGAACTGGGGTCGGTCTCAACGACCAAGCAGCTCGCCCACCCGAACGCCCATCTCGGCGGGAGAGCGCACGGTCGTGACACCAGCCTGCTCCAGGGCGGCGAACTTACTCTCGGCCGTTCCCTTGCCGCCCGTGACGATGGCGCCCGCGTGCCCCATCCGCTTGCCCGCGGGCGCCGTCACGCCGGCGATGTAGGCGACAACCGGCTTCGTCATCCGTGCCTGGATGAAATCCGCCGCAGCCTCTTCGGCACTGCCGCCGATCTCGCCCACCATGATGACCGCATCCGTCTCCGGATCCGCCTCGAAGAGCGCCAGACAGTCGACGAAGTCCAGACCCTGGATGGGGTCGCCGCCGATCCCGATGCAGGTGCTCTGACCCAGGCCCGCCCGGGTCGTCTGAAAGACCGCCTCGTAGGTAAGGGTGCCTGAGCGCGACACGATGCCGACACGGCCCGGGCGGTGGATACTGCCGGGCATGATACCGATTTTGCAGGCGCCTGGCGTGATCACGCCCGGACAATTGGGACCGATCAACACGGCCTCCACGCCTGCGAGCGCCGACTTGACCTTCAGCATATCCAACACCGGGATGCCCTCGGTGATGCAGACGATGACCCGGATCCCGGCGTCCGCCGCCTCGAGGATGGCATCCGCCGCATAGGCTGCCGGCACATAGATCATGGTGGCATCGGCCCCGGTCGCCTCCACGGCCTGGTGGACGGTGTCGAAAACCGGCCGGTCGAGGTGACGTTGGCCACCCTTGCCCGGCGTGACCCCGCCGACCAGGTTGGTGCCGTAGGCGATGGCCTGCTCGCTGTGGAAGGTCCCCTGCTTGCCGGTGAACCCCTGACAGATGAGGCGGGTATTGGAATCGACCAGAATGCTCATTGATGGCCCCCGATGGATTGATCGCCCCCGATGGATGCGTCACGGGCGGCTGACGCGGCCACCACCTTGTCCGCCGCCTCCGTGAGACTCGCGGCCGTCTCCACGGCGAGATCGCTCGCGGCGAGCATCGCCAGACCCTGCTCGGCATTGGTGCCCTCCAGGCGCACGACGATGGGGACGCCCACCCGGACCTCGCGGACCGCCTGCACGATGCCTTCCGCGATCAGATCGCAACGCACGATGCCACCGAAGATGTTCACCAGCACCGCGCGCACCTTGGGGTCGGACAGGATCAGCTTGAAGGCCTCCGCAACCCGAGCCGCGGTGGCGCCGCCGCCGACGTCCAGGAAGTTGGCCGGCGCACCGCCGTGCAGCTTGACCAGGTCCATGGTCGCCATCGCCAAGCCAGCCCCGTTGACCAGACAGCCGATGTTGCCGTCGAGACTGATGTAGTTCAGCTCGTGTGCCTTGGCCTTGGCCTCCCTGGCGTCCTCCTGAGCGGGATCCCGCAGGGACTCCAAGGCCGCATGCCGATAGAGCGCGTTGTCGTCCAGATTCACCTTGGCATCGAGCGCCAGCAGTTCGCCCGACGCCGTCACGACCAGGGGGTTGACCTCCACCAGGCTGGCATCGCACGCGCTGAACAACCGGTAGAGGCCGTCCATCATCCGCCCCAGCGAGGCGATCTGCGCGCCCTCCAAGCCCAACCCAAAGGCTACGCGACGCACCTGGTAGGGCTGCAGCCCGGCGGCTGGATGTACCCTGACCTGGATGATGCGCTCCGGCGTCTGCGCCGCCACGGCCTCGATATCCATGCCGCCCGAGGCGGAGGCCATGAAGAGGATCCGCTCGGCCGCCCGGTCCACGAGCAGGCTGAGATAGAGTTCGCGGGCAATGGCGGTTGGCTGCTCGATCAGGACCTGGGTCACCGGGAGCCCCTCGGGCCCGCTCTGATGCGTGACAAGCCGCGCGCCGAGCAGACGCCTGGCCTCCTCGACCACGTGCGCGACATCCTCGGCCAGCACCACCCCACCGGCCTTGCCGCGCCCACCAGCGTGCACCTGGGCCTTGACGACCCAGCGCGAGCCACCAAGCTCCGCACAGACCGCCGCGGCGGCATCCGCCGTGGTCACGACGCGACCATCGGGGACGGGAATTCCATAGTCCCGGAACAGTTGCTTGGATTGAAATTCATGTAGATTCATGCGCGTCCCCGAGATCAAGCTGATCGACCAGCACGGCGTCCGTGGCACCCGCCGAGCGGCGAGGCGAGGGGCGGTAGAGCCGCCCCGACCAGCGGCGGATCCGACCGCGTGGTCTGGCCCCGCCAATTCTGGTCTAATTCGGCCGGGTATGCCAAAGGCTAATGATCGCGGGGCGTTCGCGTGAGGACGGACATCGATAGGCTGACCACCAACCAGAAGCCGATTCGCGTCGTCCCGGACGCCGAGTCGCCCGCGTGCGCATCTCCAGCGCCCACCCCTCGCCAGCAGAGTGACGGCACGCGGTACCCGACCCGCGGTGCCCTGCGCTGGCTCTTCCTCTTCCGCCTGCTCATGGTGGTGGGTCTGGTTCTGGCCTTCTCGCCAACAGTGCTGGACCCATCGGTCGAGCGCGCCGAGACCGAGTTGGCCTGGAACATCCTGGTCGCCTACGCCCTGCTGGTTCTCTTGAGCGGGCTTGCGCTCCCTCTGAACCGACCCCGCCGAGCGACCCAGGTTCAGCTCGCGATCTTCATCGACATCATCACCTTCACTGCACTCATGCACGCCGCCGGTGGCATCGCGAGCGGCATCGGCATCCTCTTGGCCGTGGCCGTCGCGGCCGGCGCGCTCATGATGGAGGGGCGCCTCTCGCTCTTCTTCGCGGCCGTCGCCTCCATCGCCGTCATGAGCCAGCAGATCTACACCAACCTCTCGGGCGGCGACATCCACACCTCCTTCACCCAGGCCGGCTTCCTGGGCCTGCTCTACTTCGCCGTCGCCCTGCTCTCCCACGTGCTCTACCGCCGCATCCGCTCCGCCGAGGCCCTGGCGGCCAGACGCAAGGTCGACATCGACGACCTCTCCAAGCTCAACGACTTCGTCATCCGCAGCATCGGTACCGGCATTCTGGTCGCGGATGGCGACCGGCGACTGCGCCTGGTCAACGAGGCGGCCCTTGCGCTGATGTCGGCGAATCGGGTCAAACCCGGCACCTCGCTCAGCGAACTCTCTCCCGAGCTGTGCGACTGGCTCGCCTCGGAGGCCCAGTCCCCGCACCCCAGGGATGCGCTGCTGCAGATCTGCGGACGCGAGATCTGGGCCTCCATCAGGCTGCTCGGGGACTACCGCGCCAGCGGTGTCGTCATCTACCTGCGCGATAACCAGGAGGCCATCCAGGAGGCCCAGCAGATCAAGCTCGCCTCGCTCGGCACCCTGACCGCCAGCATCGCCCACAACATCCGCAATCCACTGAGCAGCGTCAGCCACGCCGCCCAGCTGCTCTCGGAGGGCAGCCACCTCGACGACGACGACCGCCACCTGCTGGACATCATCCGGCGCAACAGCGCGCGGATCGAGGAGACCGTGGAGAGCGTGCTCCAGCTCTCGCGCCGCAACCAGATCCAACCGAGCCAGATCGACCTGGCGAGCTGGGTCGAGGCATTCGCGCAGGAGCTGCGCGAAGCGCATGCATTGCCGGAGACGGCCATCCTCTGCGACCTCGACATCGGCCCGACCCAGGTCGAAGTCGACCCCAGACACCTGCACCAGATCCTCGCCAACCTCTGCGAGAACGCACTGCTCCATGGCGGCACGGAGGGCCGGGATGCCTGCGTCCGGATCGGGATCGCAGGCGTCGGCGAGCGCCGCGAGCTGGCACTCGAAGTCCGTGACGACGGCCCAGGGATCGACGCGAAAACCGCAAGGGAGATCTTCAACCCCTTCTTCACCACCCGGAGCCAGGGGACCGGGCTGGGGCTCTACATCGCCCGTGAGCTGGCCGAGTCTAATGGTCTGAGGCTCGTCTACGAGCGACTCCAGCCGCGGGGCAGCTGTTTCAGGCTGTTGTTTCCGCTCGACTGAACCCCACTTCTAGCCGGCTACGGCCCGGCGGTCGCGCTGAATGAGCGCACACGAGCACAACACCCGCGAAGCGTGAAGAGCGTCACTTTCGGCCTGGAGTGTACGCGCGTTATGCTTGCAGGCGATCCGCAGCCGAACGGACAGGGCGAGGCGCCTCCTCGGAGCATGAATCCCAAGCCATCCGAAGGCTTAGCCCCCAGTCGCGACGACGGGGAGAGGCGGGTTCAGCGCGCCTCGGGCGCAGGATTCAAGGTCAACAGACTGAGGCTGAACGGATGCCCATGCACAAGGCTCAAGCACTCGTCGTCGATGACGAAGCGGACATCCTGGATCTGATCAAGATCACCTTGGGGCGAATGGACATCCAGGCGTCGACGGCGCTGACAGTGGCAGAGGCCAAGCGCCATCTCGAGCGCAACCGCTTCGATCTCTGTCTGACGGACATGAATCTGCCGGATGGTACGGGTTTCGACCTGCTGCACCACCTCAGCGACCGCTACCCCGGCATCCCGGTCGCCATGATCACGGCCCACGGAAACATGGAATCCGCCGTCGCAGCCATGAAGGCCGGCGCCTTCGATTTCGTCTCCAAGCCCGTGGATCTCCAGCTGCTGCGCAGCCTGGTCGGCTCCGCGCTCAAGCTGCGCGGGCGCGCCGCGGCGGAGGACTCCGCCGATCAGCCGGGCACTCGCCTGCTGGGCGATTCCGCCGTCATGGACGAGATCCGCCACCTCATCGTCAAGCTCGCCCGCAACCAGGCGCCCGTCTTCGTCACCGGCGAGAGCGGCACCGGCAAGGAGCTGGCCGCGCGGCTCATCCACGCACAAGGCCCGCGCAGCGAGGGCGCCTTCATTCCCGTCAACTGCGGCGCGATCCCGCAGGATCTGGTGGAGAGCGAGCTCTTCGGTCACAAGAAGGGCAGCTTCACCGGCGCGGTCAGCGACAAGGAAGGACTCTTCCAGGCCGCCGAAGGCGGCACGCTCTTTCTCGACGAGGTCGCCGACCTCCCGCTCCAGGCCCAGGTCAAGCTCCTGCGCGCCATCCAGGAGAAGTGCGTGCGCCCGGTCGGCGCCCAACAAGAGATCCCGGTCAATGTCCGCATCATCAGCGCCAGCCATCGCGATCTGAATGCCGAGGTGGAGAAGGGGCACTTTCGCCAGGATCTCTTCTATCGCATCAATGTCATCGAGCTGCGCATGCCCGCGCTGCGCGAGCGGCCACAGGATATCCCCCTGCTGGCCAACCAGATGCTCAAACGCCTCGCCCAGGATGAGACCCATGGCGGGCGCGCGCGGCGGATGCAGCTGACCCCGTCAGCACTCGATGCCCTCAAGCGCCACCCCTTCCCGGGCAACGTCCGCGAACTGGAGAACGTCCTGGAGCGTGCCACGGCGCTCGCCGAGGGCGACCTTATCGATGTCGAGGATCTCTACCTCACCAAGTCCGACACCCCAGCGCCGCCCCAAGCCGAGGAGCCGCTGGACGACAGCGTCCCGCTCGAAGACTATCTGAGCGATATCGAGAAACGGGCCATCCTGAGCACGCTGGAAGAGACGCATTGGAACCGCACCGCGGCGGCCAGGAAGCTGGGCATGACGCTGCGCTCCCTGCGCTATCGCCTGGCCAAGCTCGGCATCGAGTGAGGCCAGAGACAACCAGGGCGGCACTCGTCGAGAGAGGCTGGCGCGAGGGGTTGCGCCTGCCACGCCCGGCGCGGACATCCACTCGGTCGGGCGCGCCGCCGCGCTAGCCGTTCCCCCGGCGATCCTGCAGAATCCCGGATCTTTGCACACCTGAACGCGCGGCCCCTGCGATGATCCCGCCCTCCCCGTCGGGCGATCCACGGCGCCGCCGCACAGATTCAGCCAACGAGGTCGCTAGAGAGTGTCCGATACGCGCATGGCCCCGGACTCCGCAGGTCAGGGCTGGGATCCCTTCGTCGACTGGGTGCGTCAGGCGACGCCCTATATCCACGCCCACCGCGGCCGGACCTTCGTCGTCGCCTTCGGGGGCGAGGCCGTCGCGGATGCGCGCTTCCCCGATCTGGTCCATGACATCGCCCTGCTCCACGGACTCGGCATCCGTCTGGTGCTGGTGCACGGGGCACGGCCGCAGATCGAGGCGCGCCTGGAGGGCCAGGGCGCCGAGCTGCGCTACGTCAATGGGCTGCGCGTCACCGACGACAAGGCGCTCGCCTGCGTCAAGGAGGCCGCCGGCGTGGTCCGCGTCGAGATCGAGGCGCTGCTCTCGCTCGGGCTGGCCAACTCGCCCATGGCCGGCGTGCGCATCCCCGTCGTCTCCGGCAACTTCGTCACGGCACGGCCGCTCGGCGTGATCGAGGGCGTCGACTATCGCCACACCGGCGCCGTCCGTCGGGTCGAGCACCGGACCTTACGCACGCTGCTCGACCAGGGCGCGGTCGCCCTGATGCCGCCGCTCGGCTACTCCCCCACCGGCGAGGTCTTCAACCTGAGCGCCGCGGACGTCGCCCGCAGCGCAGCGGTCGCGCTCGGTGCCGACAAGCTCATCTTCCTGATCGAAGACCCGCGATTGGCCGAGTCGGGTTTCATCGCCCCCAACCTACTGGCGCGCGAGGTCGACGACCTGCTCGCGACACGGCCCGAGATCCCGGACGAACTCGCCAGCTCCTTGCGCGCGGGCGCCTCGGCCTGCCGCAACGGCATCCGGCGCGTCCACCTGGTCGGGCGCGGACGCGACGGCGCCCTGCTGCGCGAGCTCTTCACCCGCGACGGCAGCGGCACCCTGATCTCCGCCGAGCCCTACGAAAACCTGCGTCCGGCAAAGATCGACGACGTCACCGGCATCCTGGAGCTCCTGCGGCCCCTGGAGGAGGGCGGCGTCCTGGTGCGCCGCTCGCGCGAGCGGCTGGAGACCGAGATCGACCGCTTTTTCATCACCGAGCGCGACGGCATGGTCACGGCCTGCGCGGCGCTCTACGCCTATGCCGACGAGGGCATGGCCGAGCTGGCCTGTCTGGCCGTGCATCCCCACTACCGCGGCGATCGCCGCGGCGACCGCCTGCTCGAGCATATCGAGGGACTCGCACGCCGCCAGCACATCCAGCGCCTCTTCGTCCTCACCACCCAGACCGCGCATTGGTTCCAGGAGCGCGGCTTCCAGCCGGCACGGCTCGAGGTCCTGCCCATGGAGAAGCAGGTCCTCTACAACTTCCAGCGCAGCTCCAAGGTCTTCATCAAACCGCTTTGAACAGCCTCAACACCTTCACGAAGTCAGACATGCAACACGACATGACGCAGCTGCGAGCACTCGATTCGGCCGGGATTGGCCGGCGATCTCCACTGAACCCAAGATCCGGCGCCGGCGATGCCGCGCCCACCGCATCCGCGCGCGGCTGGCTCGGCGTCGGGCTCAGGCTGTTCACGGCGGGCGCCCTCGCCCTCCTGCCGCTGTGCGCGCCAGTCGCCGCCGAGACGACCCCATCCGACTCCGGGCCAAGCCCAGGCGCGAGCGCCGCCGCTGCGCTCCCCCTGCCGACGACCGCACAGCTGGAAGACAAGCTCAAGGCGCTGGCATCCGCGCAGGCCATGGACGAGGCGCTCAAGCTGTCACTGAGCGAGCTCTACCGACGTACCCAGTCCAGCCTTGAGGAGGCCGCCGGCTTCCGGGCCAAGAAAGAGGAGGTCGCCGCCTTCATCCTGAGCGCGCCGAAGGAGACGGAATCCATCCAGCGCGAGTTGGAGCGACGCCAATCGGACACCACGGGCCAGGTCTCACCGCCGCTGCCGGCGGAACTCTCGGCGGAGGACGCCGCACAACGCATCAGCCAGGTGATGGCTGACGTCGCGGCGCAAGAGAACCGCGTCAACGAGTTCGAAAAGCTGCTCGACGAGAGTCTCGACCGACCGGCGAACAGCAGGTCACGCCTCATCGCGGTCAAACAGGCCCTGGACGAGATCGACGAGAACCTCAAGAAGTCAGCGCCGCCCGGCGAACCCCCAGAACTCACCGAGGCCAAACGCTGGGCGCTGGAGGCCCAGCGTCAGGCGCGCTGGGCCGAGTCGGGGATGCTCGAACAGGATCTGCTCGCGCAGAGCGTGCGTGAGGACTACTACAAGGCCAAGCGTGACGAGGCCGCGCTTCAGGTGCGCACGCTCAAGGCCCGGCAGCAGGCCTTGGACGAACGCCTGAGCGGCCTGCGCGAGCAGCAGGTCGTGGCCGCCCAGGAGGCGTCGGACCAAGCCAGGCGAGATGCCGCGGACAAACCGACCCTGGTGCGCAAGCTCATCCTTGAGAACGCGGATTTGACGGAGTCGCTCGCGGGCATCGCCAAGCAGCTGCAGGGCTCCAGTGAAGAGCTCGCCGAGATCGACGCCGAGCGCAAGCGCATCGAGGACGACTTCCGCGGCGCCAAGCAACGGCTCGAGGCCGTGGGACTCAGCAAGGCACTGGGCCAGGTCCTGCTCGATCGGCGCAACCAGCTCCCGGACCTGGCGCGCTACCGCAGCAAGATCAGCAGCCGCGAGGACGCCAGCGCCGAAGCGACCCTGCGCCAGATCCGCGACCGCGAGGAGGAGTTCAAACTACGCGACATCAAGCGTTACGCCGACGAGCTGATCGCCGGCGAACAGAATGGAGCGGGCACGGACACACCGGCGGACCCCGAGATGCGCGGCGCGCTGATCGATGTGCTCAAGCAGCGCAAGGACCTGCTGGCACAGGCGCTCGACATCGAGGATGACTACATCCGCCAGCTCGGCGAGCTGAACTACGCGGCCGAGCGCGTCATCCAGGTCGCGCAGAGCTACGACGACTTCCTCGCCGAGCGCCTGCTGTGGGTGCGCAGCGCGCCCCTGGTCGGACTGCAGACCCTCACCGCCCTGCCTGGGGCCATCGGCTGGATGCTCTCGATCGACAGCTGGATGAACGTCGGCAAGACACTCGCGGAGCGCGCCCAAACATCCGTCACCTTCTGGCTCGGGCTCCTGGCGGCCAGCCTCCTCTTCTGGAAGCTCTCGGCCTTGCGGCGCGCCATCCGCGCCAATGCCGAGCCCCTGCGTCGGGTGCGCTCCGACCGCATTCGCTTCACCCTGCAGGCGATCGGCCTGACGTTGCTGGCGGCCCTCCCCCTCCCCCTGCTGTTCTGGATGCTCGGACATGAGCTCCAGACCTCGCCCGTCGCGGGCGCCTTCAGCCAGGCGCTGGGGACCGCCTTCTCCAAGGTCGCCTTCGGTCTCTACTACCTGCTCTCCTTCCGGATGCTCTGTCTCACCAGCGGGGTCGCGGACCGGCACTTCCGTTGGAGCACAGAGACACTCAAGCGGATCCGCAAGGACTTCGACTGGTTCACGCTCTATGTGATCCCCGTCTCCATCCTTACCATCGCCCTCTATCAGAGCGACGATCCCGCCTACATCGCCAGCCTGGCCCGGTTGATGCTGATCGCCAACATGCTGGGCTTCACGGTCTTCTTCTACCTGCTGCTGCAGCCCAGGACGGGCGTGCTGCAGGAGTTCCTGCAGGATCACCAAGACGGCTGGCTCTATCGGCTGCGCCACATCTGGTTTCCCGTGATCGTGGGCGCCCCATTGGCCCTCGCCCTGCTTTCCGTCATCGGCTACGTCTACACGGCCGGGGTCCTCTTTCAGTCGCTCGTCTACCAGATGTGGCTCGCCCTGGGACTGGTCGTCCTGCATCAGACCATCGTCCGCTGGCTGATCGTCACCCGGCGCCGTCTGGCGCTGCAGGCCGCACTCGAGCGGCAGGCGGCGCGGCGCGCCCAGAGCGAGACCGAGAAGAAGGAGTCCGGCACGACCTCCGAGGTCTTGGCGGTGGAGGAGCCCGAGCCCGATCTCGCGACCCTGGACGAGCAGACGCGACGTCTGATCAACGCCTCCGTCTTCATCGGCGGCATCGTCGGCCTCTGGCTCACCTGGTCGGACGTACTCCCGGCCTTCACCTTCTTCGAGCGCTTCGCGCTCTGGCACTACACGGGGACCGTCGACGGCACCGAGCAGATGATCCCTGTCACCGCCGCGGACGTGGGTCTGGTGCTCGTCATCGTCTTCGTCGGGACCATCGTGGCGAAGAACCTGCCAGCCTTGCTGGAGATCGTGCTGCTGCAGAGCGCCTCCGTCTCGGCCGGCGCACGCTACGCCATCAAGACGCTCGTGAGCTATCTCATCACGGCGGTGGCCGCGCTCCTGGCGTTCAGCACCCTGGGGTTGAGCTGGGGGCAGGTTCAGTGGCTGGTCGCCGCCCTGGGCGTGGGCATCGGTTTCGGTCTGCAAGAGATCGTCGCCAACTTCATCAGCGGCATCATCATTCTTTTCGAGCGGCCGGTGCGCGTCGGCGACATCGTGACCATCGGCGACACCACGGGCGTGGTGAGCAACATCAGCATTCGCGCCACGACCATCCGCAACTGGGACAAGCAGGAGCTGCTGGTGCCGAACAAGGAGTTCATCACCGGGCGGCTACTCAACTGGACGCTGACCGACCAGCAGAACCGCCTCACCATCCCGGTCGGCATCGAGTACGGGAGCGACACCAAGAAGGCCCTGGCACTGCTCGCGCAGGTGGCGGAGCGGCACCCGCGCGTCCTCAAAGATCCGGCCCCGCTCATGAGCTTCGAGTCCTTCGGCGACAACGCCCTCACCCTGGTTCTGCGGTGTTATCTGGATTCGCTCGACGGGCGGATCGGGGTCATCACGGATCTCCACCAGGCTATCTACGACATTTACAAGGAGCACGGCATCGCGATTGCCTTCCCGCAGCGTGACGTTCGGCTCTTCACGAACCAACCGCTGGATCTGCGGCTGCACCGCGTCCAGAAGGATGCGAGCGCGATGGGCGCGGGTGCCCCAATCACGGAGGGCTGATGCAGGTGGCCGAGGTCTCAGTGACGGGAATTCGCACTCGCAGAGACGACCTCTGCGGCGACGGGACGGGGCGGACTCTTGCGAGAGGCGGGGCGGAGCGGGCGCTCCGCCGATGAGCGTGGTGCTAGCCGGGCCTAGCCCAGCTCATTGAAATCGGGATCATCGAGCAGTTCGCGCAGCCGTTTCAGCTCGCGGATTTGCTCGATGCGACGGCGAATGTCTAGGCTCGCGGCCTGGCCACGCGACTCCTGGGCCATCATGGGCGGAACACGCTCGATGCCTTCCTCGCCATAGCTCATATCGGGATCCAACATCTCCTCTTACCTCGGGGTTGAACAGGACAACGAATCGTCAAAGGACCGTCGTATATCCAAATGCAAGGCCGAGATAAAGCGATCTTTTTCGATCTTGACGATCGAATTTCGAGATCAATGACCCGGAAAGGGAGCCGAGCCGACCGCCCACCGCCTGGGCAAGACCGAGGGGGAGGGGATTGAGCGTGGCACAGGCGAGCAAAACCACGCGTCGGAACTGTGAACGCCTTCTCGAATGCCGCCGAAGGCAATCGCCCAACCGGAAGGCCTTGCAAGCGGCGGCGCCCCATCGAGCCATAATGCAGGTGGCAACCAACAGG
The DNA here is from genome assembly GCF_016583565.1 of Thiocystis violacea. Taxonomy (GTDB): domain Bacteria; phylum Pseudomonadota; class Gammaproteobacteria; order Chromatiales; family Chromatiaceae; genus Thiorhodococcus; species Thiorhodococcus violaceus_A. Next base: position 59,304 of record NZ_NRRF01000003.1, read on the forward strand.
CGCAGATCGCGTGTCGATCCCTATACCTTGCCGTTGATGCTTGTTCCGCGGGATGCCGCCTTCTTGGTCGATGTTTCGGCCTCGGTTATCGGTTGGACCGGTAGGGTGGACGAGCGAGAGCGAAGTGCACCGAACCCCGCGCCGTTGTTGGTGGACTGCGCTGCGCTTGTCCACCCGACCGAAGAAGACTGGTCCGAAGGATGATCGACGCCGATGTTTCTGTCTTTGATTCGAGGGATATTTGATGATCAAGTCCGAGCAAGCGAGCCGAACAGCGCTGCAGCAAACCGCCGAGGTCAAACGAGCGCTCGGCGCGGTCGAGCATGCGTTGCTGGAGAAGAAACCAGCGTCCGTCCTTGTCACCAGCGCCAGCGCAGACGAAGGAAAAACCCTCTGCGCGTCCGCCATCGCAGCCGCGGCAGCCTCCAGCGGGGCCTGTCGAGTCATCGCGATGGACTTCAACTGGTATCGACCAGCGATGCACCATTGTTTCGGGGAGCCCCTTCAGCATGACGCGGAGAAGATCCTCCGGGCTGACTTGTCCGAACTCGTCAGCCGACCGGGCAATCTGGAGTTAGATGTGCTCTTCGCGCCTGTCGATCACGCGACTCATGGCAATCGCGAGCAAGTGGACTTTGGGGTTGTGGAGCGACTCTTGAAACAGGCAAAGGACAGCTATGACCTCGTGATCGTCGATAGCGGCGCGATCTTTCCAACCAACCGCACCATGATGGACCCGGTCATGCTCAGCCGGGGCGTCGACGGCGTCGTCTTGGTCGTGGCAAAGGGACTCTCGCGAAAGCCGAGCGTTCGACGAGCACAAACCACGTTGGAGATTGCTGGAGCGAACATCATCGGCATACTGACGAACCAACCCGACATGTCGAGGTCTCGGTAGCGATCAAAGAAGGCCATCGCGACAAGATCCCGCGGCAACAGTCTCTCTGGCTTTTTTAGAGTCCGATCCGGCATCAAGCGCAATCAATCGTTCTCTGAGGCAGGGAACACGAGGGGTAATTGGAATGGGATTTTTGATCAAACGCTACGCGCAATCCTTCAAACATTACTGGTGGCTGCTTCTTTTAGCGTTGCTGCCCCCAGCCTTCTATCTCATCAGTCAAATCTACTTAGATAGGATTTTCATCGTTTCCCAGGATGTCTCCTATTCAGGCCAGGTGCGGGTCGCGAAGAATCCGGTGGAGTCCCTGCCACTCGAGCAAATCCTCAAGGATCCAAACCTTTTGCTTCAGGAAGACTTCGCCCTGTCCCAACTCGGCAAGAATGTCAGACTCTTTCAGCTGCTCGAAAGCTCCAGTCTTTCCGATGTCGAGCTTCGACGGCTGATAGATTCGACTCTGTCACTCTCCGAGACAACGAACTCGACTATCCTGTTTTCATACCGAGGAAAAAACGAAGGGCTTGGAAACCTGCTTGTCGACTATTTCGTGACGCGACTCACACAACGCGCCGAGGCGGCAATTGTACGCTCGCGAAACCCGGCTGCCGAAGGTGCTAGCCTGGCGACAGTAGGCCCGCGGAGTATTGCCGTGCAGCGGGCGTTATGGGATGACAGTCGCTTAGGGCCGGCGACCATGATCCTGCTGGTGTCTCTGGTTCTCGGCTTCATTGCGATTGGCTTGGCGGAGGTCTTAGACCAATCCTTCAAGTCCGACCGGCAGATCGCGCGCTATATCGGGCTACCAATCCTCGGCAGCATCCCGAACGCCGAACCTTTGACCAAGCGCATCAAGGGCAGCGGCAAAGACTGAAACACTCACCCTCGAGCACCAGGGAAGGCGCTCGTAAAGACCGCATCAGGTTGCCGTTATGACATGTCAACGTCGCTCCCTCAGTCTCGCGCTCGTCTTGGTCGCCTGCGGGCTCTCCACCGCGACTCCGGCGAGCGAGCCCGGATCTTACAGACTCGAATGGGATCCGGTCACCGACGATCGGCTCACGGGCTATCGCCTCCACTACGGAACCAGCCCGAGGCAATACGACTTCACGATCGACGTGGATCTCGGCAGCTTGCCCGAGGCCGGCAAGCAGCCCAGCTACACCGTGACCAACCTGGATGCTGGCGAGATCTACTACTTCGCTGTGACGGCGGCCGGCGCCGGCGCCAACGAGTCGAGCTACTCCAATGAGATCACCACGGGTCACTTCCGTTATGTGTTTTCGGCGAGCGATATCGCACTCACGGACACCTGGCTCGAAGTTGGGAACATGAACCGTGAGTTCGAGCAGACCGTGGCCGTGGGATCAGCCGCATTGAGCACGCTGCCGTCCGAGGCGACACGAGGAGAATCCCACATCGCCTCCGGAGACATCGATGGTGACGGTCGGGACGAGCTCGTCATCGGCTATACACATGGCGATGGCTCGACAGGCTCGTTGGGCGGGCTGTTTCGGATCCTCGATGATGATTTCTCATTTCTGCGTTGGGGCCAGCTCTCGTGGCCGGACTACAACCAAGCCAACGGCGAAACCTACCCAGCGATCGGCGATCTAGACGGCGACGGACGGGCCGAGATCGTCATTGGCCTTGGAGCCGGCGGTGACGGTTTGATAGAGGTATTTAGCTACAACGACAACGCCCTCGCCTCGATCGGCTGGACGCACGTGGACTGGCCCGAGTACACGGCGGCACTCGGCAAGGTCTTCCCCGCGCTGGGTGACCTGAACGGAGACGGGCGCGACGAGTTGGTTGTCGGTCTGGCCGCGATTTCGGGCAGTAACGGTCTGCCAGGCGGCAGCTTCTTGGTCAAGAAAGATTTCATCCTGCCGACGGCCAATACCAACACGGATTCGCCATGGTCCGAGCCAGAGTACCCCATCGTTGAGATCGAAGCCGGCGAAAACGGCGTGAAAGGTCGCTTGTTAACCGAAACCGAATCTCTCACCGGCGACCTCACCTGGGGTGACTACGCCAATGCCGTCGGCGAAACACGTCCGGCACTGGGCGACGTCGATGGCGACGGGAAGGACGAGATCGTCATCGGCTTGGGTCACTCTGGCGGTGGTTTTGTTGAGGTCTTCGATTATGAGGACAGCGCTCTGCTATCGCGAGGCTACGTCGGCGTTGATATGCCCGAGTACAACGGCATGAACGGCGAGACGCGCCCGTCCGTCGGCGACATCGATAACGATGCCCGTAGCGAAATCCTCGTTGGGCTGGGAAAAGGCAGCTACGGCGTCTTGGAGCTGATCGATGACGCCGCTCAAAATTTCTCTTTTCTGGAAAGCTTTCAAGCTCAGACAGTCGGCGAGGACCATGCCGAAGCCGGATTCTGGCCTGTCGTCAAGCGCGAGCATCGCCCTGACTAGGCCTGGATCAGTGTAGGGCCGTGTTTCACCCTCGTGTTATCTCGGGCCGGCACCCCTTTGCTCGACCCGCATGACCGGGCGTCATCGCTCGCAGGGATGGCTCCGACTTCCACGCACCAACGCCCCTGTCCTCGCGTGCGACACATCACGGCGCTCCACTGATGTTCAGGGGCTGGCCGGCCATGTTGGCGCCGATGGGCGGCCATCCCCCCATCGGCAACCCCGAGCCTGTATCATTCGACCATCAATCCCAGGACTTCGGGCCGCGACCAGGGTCCTGCCCCGACGCGCCCGATGACGGCCCAAGCCAGCAGGGATGACGAACCATGCCGACAGAGATCCGTTTCGGAGCCTTCGTCCGAGAGATCACGGTCCAGCAAGACCGCATTTCCTACAACAACATCACGCCCAAGATCTGGCGCGACGCGGACGGAAGCGAACTCCCCTACCGCGCGCCCAGGATCCGCCTGCGCCCGATCGACGCCTTTCGGCTGATCAAACCCTACGTCAGCATCCGTTTCCTGGAGCAGGTCCGCGCGGTCGTGCCGCTCGCCGTCTATCTCATGCTCTTCCAGTGGCTCATCCTCCAACAGGAGATCCTGGACGCCGGCATCATCACCGGCGGACTGGTCGCCGTCATCCTCGGGCTCATGCTCTTCATGGAGGGGCTGAAGGTCGGCCTCATGCCCTTCGGAGAGACCCTTGGCATCATCCTTCCCGCCAAGGCCCACTTGAATCTGGTGCTGCTCATCGCCTTCCTTCTGGGGATCGGCGTCACCTTCGCCGAACCGGCGATCGGGGCGCTCAAGGCGGCGGGGCAGATCGTTCAGGTGGAGTCGGCCCCCTATCTCTACGCCCTCTTGAACCAGTGGTCAGAGGTCCTGGTGCTCGGCGTCGGCCTGGGCGTCGGCGTGGCCGCCGTGCTCGGAACCCTGAGATTCCTGTACGGCTGGAGCCTCAAGCCGCTGATCTATCTCACACTCATCCCGACGCTCGGTCTGACGCTCTATCTCACGACCGATCCGCAGCTGCACAAGACGCTCGGCCTGGCCTGGGACTGCGGCGCCGTCACCACCGGCCCGGTCACGGTGCCGCTGGTACTCTCGCTCGGGATCGGCATCGCCGCCGCCGCCGGCAAGGGCCAGACCTCGCTGTCCGGCTTCGGCATCGTCACCCTCGCCTCGCTCTTCCCCATCATCGGCGTCGAGCTGCTCGCGATCTATCTGTCCTTCGTGACCAGCCCGGCTGAGATCATCGCGGCCGCCAAGGTGGCCGCCTCGGTCGCAACGCCGTCGAGCTGGTACGCCCAAACGCCATGGGTCGAGATCATCGGCGGGCTGCGCGCCATCCTGCCGCTGATCCTCTTCCTCTTCCTGGTGATGCGCTTCGTCCTCAGGGAGCGGCTTGCACACCCCGGCAACATCGCCTACGGCATCACCCTGACCGTGCTCGGGATGATCGTCTTCAATCTCGGCCTGACCTATGGGCTGGCCAAGCTCGGCGGTCAGTCGGGCGGACTGGTGCCGGCCTCCTTCACCGATATCGCCGCGGTGGACAACGACCCGCTCTTCTCGTTCGGGATCGGGCTCGCCATCGCCATCGCCTTCGCCTGGATCCTCGGCTTCGGGGCCACGCTCGCAGAGCCGGCCCTCAACGCCCTCGGCCTCACCGTGGAGAACCTCACCAACGGCGCCTTCCACAAGCAGGTCCTGATCTACGCGGTCTCCCTGGGTGTCGGATTCGGGCTAACGCTCGGTGTCGCCAAGATCGTCTTCGGCTTCTCGATCGCCTGGCTGCTCATCCCGGGCTATCTGCTGGCGATCCTGCTGACGATCTTCTCCACCGAGGAGTACGTCAACATCGCCTGGGACAGCGCTGGCGTGACGACCGGCCCTGTCACCGTCCCCCTGGTCCTGGCGATGGGGCTCGGATTCGGCGACGCCATGCAGGCCATCGAGGGCTTCGGTATCCTCTCCATGGCCTCCATCGGCCCCATCCTGTCGGTTCTCTCGACCGGGCTCTGGATCCAGTGGAAGGTGCGCCGCAAACAGCGCCGCTATGACGAATCCATGCACCTGACGCAACCGCAGCATAAGGCTCAACCGAAGCATCAGGCTCAACCGAAGGAGACTCTGGCGTGAGCAAGCAAGAGATCGTCGTCCTCACCGACGTCGCACTGATCACCGCCAGCGTCCAGCGGGGCATGGCGGACGCAATCGTCAAGGCCGCCCAAGAGGCCGGCGCCCAGGGCGCCAGCATCCATTACGCGCATGGACGCGGGGTGCGCGAGCGCCTCGGTATCTGGGGTCTGGCCGTCGAGGCCGAGAAGGAGGTCATCAACATCGTGGTGTCGAGCGACCAGGTCGATCGAGTGTTCGAAACCATGTACGTGGCCGGCAAGATGGATACGCCTGGCATGGGGTTCATGTGGGTCACGCCGCTCGAAAAGGCGGCCACCTTCGTTCCGCCCGAGATCATCGAACGGCTGGCCTCCAAACGGGAGCGCAGCCGGCGCACACCGAAAGGCTGATCCGCGATGGACATCAAGGATTCCCAGAAGATCATCACCTGCATCCTGCCCAAGGGAAGGGCCTTGCCGCTGGTCCGCATCCTGGCCAGGGACCACGGGCTCAATACCGTCGAAATCAACTATGCGCGCGGCGTGGGGCGCATCACCCCGCTGCGCCATCGCGGGATCGGCGAGACCTCGGAGCGCGAGATCCTGACCGTTGCGGTGCCCGCGAGCGAGGCGGACAGCTTCTTCGAGCTGATCTATGAGGCCGCCGAGATCAATCGCCCCCACGGCGGGCTCATGTTCCTGCATGGCACCACCATGGCCACCGGCTTCGCGCTGCCCGAGTTGCCCGAGGAGCCATAGGCCAGCCGTGCGCCGCGCCGGGGCGTCTGGCCGACTGCGTCTTCTGCTAAGATTGCACCCCCGCTCACGCGCTGGATCTCCCTCATGCCTGAAGCAGCAGACCAGGCCCTCGATGCGCCGACCCAACAGAGCGTTGCGGCCGTCGACCTCGGCTCCAACAGTTTCCATATGATCGTCGCCCGGATCGATGACGGACATGTCCAGATCATCGACCGACTCAAGGAGATGGTGCGCCTGGGCGAGGGCCTGAGGGACGACAAGTCCATCTCGCCCGAAGTCGCCGAGCGCGCGCTGGCCTGCCTGGAGCGCTTCGGCCAGCGCCTGCGTGGCTTCGAGCCGGGCACGGTGCGCGCCGTCGGCACCAACACCCTGCGCCAGGTGCCGCCCGAGACCGGCTTCATCGAGCAGGCCGAGGCCGCCCTGGGCCACCCGATCGACGTCATCGCCGGCCGGGAAGAGGCGCGTCTCATCTACCTGGGCGTCGCCTATGGCCTGGCGGCCGGCGCGGAGCGGCGGCTGGTCGTGGATATCGGCGGCGGCAGCACGGAGATCATCGTCGGGTTGGGCTTCTCGCCGCGTCTGCGTGAGAGCCTGCACATGGGCTGCGTCAGCATGTCCCAGCGCCACTTCGCGGACGGACGCATCACCGCCAAGGCCATGCAGCGCGCCGAGCTGACCGGGGCCTTGGAAGTCAGACCGGTGCGCGAGCTCTTTCGCCGCGCGCGCTGGCAGAAGGCCGTCGGCAGTTCGGGGACCATCCGGGCCATCGCCGCCGTCGTCAACGCCGAGGGCTGGTGCGAACACGGCATCTCGGCCGAGTCGCTGACCACGCTGAAGGACGCACTGGTGGACGCGGGAAAGACCTCTGCGTTGGACCTGAAAGGCCTGACCGAGGAGCGCCAACCCGTGTTCGCGGGCGGAGTGGCCGTGCTGCGGGCCGTCTTCGAGTCGCTCGGCATCCAGCACATGCAGGTCTCGGACTACGCGCTCCGCGAGGGGCTCATCTACGAAATGCTCGGCCGCGACCAGCACGGCGACGTGCGCGAGCGCACCGTCGCCAAGCTCTGCCGCCAGTTCCAGATCGATCAGGCGCACGGCCAACGCGTCCAGTCGACGGCGCAGGTGCTCTATCGCCAGCTGATCGGTCCTTGGACGCTCACCAATCCCGAGCACCCACGGATGCTCTCCTGGGCCGCCAGGCTCCACGAGATCGGCGTCATGGTCGCCCATAGCCAGTACCAGAAGCACGGCGCCTATCTGCTGCGCAACGCGGACCTGCCCGGCTTCACGCGCCAGGAGCAGATGCTGCTCTCCGCCCTGGTGCTCGGCCACCGGCGCAAATTCCCCGCTCAGGAGTTCGCCGCCCTGTCCGCGGACATGCAGGTGTGCGCGCGCCGCCTCTGCGTCATCCTGCGCCTCGCCATCCTCATGCACCGCGGGCGCTCCGCCGACAACAAACCCAATCCCAAGCTCGCCGCCGATGGCGACAAGCTGACACTCAGCTTCCCGGACGACTGGCTCGCCGCTCACCCCCTGACCCAGATCGAGCTAGAGCAGGAGGCGGAACGTCTCGCCGCCGCCGGGATCCAGCTCAGCTTCGGCTGAAGCAGCGCCCGACAGGCCCGCGGGTCGTTCACGGAACAACGCCGAGAGGCCGAAACTCTTCTCTTTATCCTGATAGAATCCAGGGTCACGTGGGCCAGTGCCCACGTTGATACGAAGAACCCATAGCGGCCGCCGCGAGCCCGTCGCGCCGGCCTTTGGCTGCTCACTCCGGAGGATCTAGAAGAATGGCCGCACTCTTTTCCGATGAGTGGATGAAACAACTCATGAACGCCTGGAACAACGAGCCCGAGGTCAAGGACAAGCTCGCCGAGATCGACTTTTATTCGGTCATCACCTGTGGCTTCAAGGACGAAGAGAATCCCCGAGGCATTTTCGTCGTCGAGAAGGGCGAATGCATCCGCGCCGGCGACTGGTCCGAGAGCGACCCGGCCCCCAACTGGGACATGCGCGCCGACAAGAAAGACTGGCTCAAGTGGGTCGAGAACGGCATCGGCATGATGGGCATGGGTACCGCCTTCGCGACCGGCAAGCTCAAGTTCAAGGTCGGCGACTACAAGGCCATCATCAAGGACCCGCGCATGGCCAACCCCTTCGTCAAGAGCTTCGGCCTCATGCAACAGCTCGATACCGACGAAGTGAAATGACGTGAAGGGAAATGAAGTGATCGGCTGAACAGCCGTCATTGCAGAGCAAAGCCCGCCATCGCGCGGGCTTTTTTCATGGCAGGCAGTTGACGGTTGGCAGGGATGAGATCATCGCCGCGCGTCCGTCAGCCGAGGGTGTAGCCGGCGTCGACCTTGATCGTCGTGCCGGTGATCAGACGGGCACGCGCGGAGGCCAGGAAGAGAACGGCCTCGGCGACGTCCGCCGGCTTGACGATCTCCTGACGCAGCACGTGGCGCCGAGCGGCGATCTCCCGCATCAGATCGGTCGCATCGCCCCACATCTCGGAGTCGACGACGCCGGGCGCAACGCCGTTGACGCGGATGCCGCGCGGCCCAAGGGCCAGGGCGAGCCGCTGGGTCAGCATGTCCAGTCCGGCCTTGCTCACGGAGTAGCTCGTGGAGGTGCAGGTCGAGAAAGGGTGCTGGGCGCAGGCGGAGGAGATGTTGATGACGACGGGTGCGGCACTGCGTTCGAGCAGATCCGCGCAGACCTGAGTCAGGGCGAAGGGGGCGATGAGATTGATCTCGAGCGTCGCGCGCCATTGCTCCAGGCTCTCGTCCACTGTCCCCGCGCCCAGGATCACGCCCGCGTTGTTGACGAGGATGTCGACTCGGCCGGCGTCTGCATCGAGCCGCTCCGCGAGGCGCGCGAGAAAGGCCGCGTTCGTCACGTCGCCTTCCAGCAGTACCAGCGCACCCCGCGCAAGGGCATCGGGCCAGCGGGCCGACAGCTTCCGCGGATCGCGGCTGAAGGTATAGACCCGGTCGCCCGACGCCAGAAAGGCATCGGCCAGGGCGGCGCCGATCCCGGAGGTGCCGCCACTGATGCAGACGACACGCCCGCCCTCTGAATCGCCCCGCGTCATCGTTCCCGCTGCCCCAGATTGGCGTGGATGACGGCCCCATTGAGCACCGGGGAATGGGCGAGAAAGGCGACCGTCTCGGCGATCTCCTCGGGCTCGATCAGCCGATCGAAGGCGCTCATCCCCGTGATGGCCGCCAGGGTTTCCGCGTTGTCACCGATCAGCCCGCGCAGCTGCTCGGTGTCCGTGAAGCCGGGGCAGATCATGCAGGTATGGATGCCGCGCCCGGCGAGATCCTGGCAGGTCGCCCGCATCATGCCGACCAGGGCGTGCTTGGCGATGACATAGCTGGCGACGCCGGGCACCGCCTTCTCGGCCAGGGTCGAGCCGATGTAGACGACGCTCGAGCCCGGCCCCATCGCGGGGATGATCAGCTGGTTCAAGGCATTGGCCGAGAGGATGTTCAGCTCCAGCACCTCCCGCAACGCCTCGGTGGCCAGCGCATCGACGCGGTCGGAGCGCATCACGGAGGCGTTGTGGACCAGGCAGACGCGACCGGCCTCCGCGAGACGCGGCGCGAGCGATGGGGCGAGCGCCGCAACCGCCCCAGGCTGCGCGAGATCGCAGAGCAGGCTCTCGACGCCAGCCTCCGGGCAGGGTCGGCGCGCAATACTCAACACGCGCCAGCCATCGACCAGGAAGCGGTTCGCGATCGCGCGACCGATGCCGGAGCTCGCGCCCGTGACGATCAAGAGGCTCATGCGTCACCCCACTGGGCGAACGCCCATTGCCCGGATCCGGAGGCGACGCCCAGCTCGATCGCGCGGATCTCCATAGCGGAGAGTTCCGGGCGATCGCGCAAGCGCGCCAGCAGCAGCGGGGCCAATTCCTCGATGGTGACGTTGCGGATCGGCAGCAGCAGGACGTCGCGCTCCAGGAAGGAGAGGCGCTCGTCGGCGAAAAACGCCGTGACTTGACCCTCTTGCCGCTCCAGGCGCAGATAGGGCGAGCGCTCGGGCAACAGAACCCGCTCGTCCAGCGCGTCGCAGATCGCCTTCAGGATCCGCTTGAGGTCGACATAGTCGAACGCCATGCCGTTGGGGCCGACCGCCGCGGTGACGCCGCAACGGACCTGGAAGTTGTGGCCGTGGAGATTCTCGCGCTCGGTCGCCGAAAAGATCGTGAAATGACCGGCGCTGAAGTTGAGGTACTCCTTGCTGATCTCGATGCGGGTCAGGGTCTGGTCAGCCAAGCTGGGTCTCCGTTCATGTCCGCTGCCAATGAAGCGAGGGTCCGTACACCTCCTCGGGACGAGCAGGCTCGTCGAGCCATGCGGGAGGAGATGTGGGCCGGGGCGGCGGATCAAACCCCGAGCCACTCCGGGAGGCCCCGAATTGCGGCAGGACCAGATGGTCACACCGACCGCTGGGCGAGAGGGCGCGCGCGGACTGACGATCAGGCATCGCCCGCGTCGGCTTGGCGGGCGCGCTCGGCCCGCTGTCGCGCTCGGCTCTGTTGGACGCTGAAAGCGAGCGCGATGAGCGTCAGCGGGATCACGAAGGCAAGCATTGCCACCTCGAAACGCGCGATGAAAGAGGCCTGGCTGGCACGCATCACCACGTAGGTGATGTAGACCAGGAAGTAGGCGAGAAAGATCGCGCCCTCCAGGCGGTCGATCCGCATCCCCGTGAAGAAGACGGGCAGACAGACCACCGCCGTGGCGATCATGATCGGCATGTCCATGCTCAGCGCGGCGCGGGACACGCTGATCCCCCCGGGCGCCAACAGGGCTGCGAGCCCCAGGACGGCGAGAATATTGAAGAGATTGCTGCCGACGACATTGCCGACGGCGATATCGCCCTTGCCGCGCCGACTGGCGATGACGGAGGTCACGACCTCGGGCAGGGATGTCCCGACGGCGACCACGGTCAGGCCGATGACCAGCTCGCTCACGCCGAAGACCCGCGCGATGTCCACCGCCGCCATGACCAGGAGACGCGCCCCCAGGGCGAGCAGCAGCAGGCCGGTCAAGAGCAGCGCGATCTGCTTGAGGAGATCAGGCGCGCGAGCCTGTCCCGCGTGCGGCGGGGTCGCGGCGAATTCCCGCTGGATCTCCCCGGCCTCCGTCTTCCCTTGTCGCACCGACCAGACGAGATAGCCGATCAGAAGCGCGAAGAGCACGAGGCCGTCGAGGCGACCGATGCGCCCGTCCAGGGACATCAGCCAGAGGCCGATGGATGCCCCGACCACCAGCGGAGCATCGATACGCACGATGCGGCTGTGCACCGCCAGCGGGGCGATGGCCGCCGAAATCCCGAGCACCAGCAGGACATTGGCGATGTTGCTGCCGACGACGTTGCCGAGGGCGAGGTCAGCGGCACCGGCCCAGGCAGACTGCAGGGTGACGGCCAGCTCGGGCGCGCTGGTGCCAAAGGCGACGACCGTCAAGCCGATCACCAGCGGGCTGATGCGCATGATGGCGGCGAGCCCCGAGGCCGAGCGCACCAGGAATTCGCCCCCGCCGATGAGTCCGGCGAAGCCGATCAGCAGAAGGCCAAGGGAAAGGATCCAGTCGGGCATGGCGTCGGCAGCTCCTGGTTCGCTCCGGCCCCGCGCCGCGATGCCGCCGGCTACTGGGCCTCGATGTCACCTTTATAGGCGTCGACACGCTCCGCGTCGAGGCGATAACCCGCAACGGCCGTGTCGGTCCTGGAGGTTTGGACCCGGATGGTACCAGTGACCCAGAGGGTATCGTAAGGCCCGCCCCGATAGGGCTCGCCGACCGGCATCACGACCAGAATCGTCTGATTCGCTGGCGGTGGCGGCACATGAACGCAGGCCCCCAGATAGGGGACCAGCAGAAAGCGCTCCATCGCCTCGCCGCCCGCGCTCAGAGGCATCACGAAACCGGACAGACGCAGCCGGCGCCCATCGAGCTGGGGGACGGTCGGCGCCTTGGCCCACTCGGCCTTGAGCGCTTCCATGAGGGCGATGGCACGCGGGTCTTCGTCGTCCATCTCATCGATCCCGGCGGCCTCCAGCGTCTTGAGGGCGTCCTCTGGCTGCCAGTCGGCAGGCATGAGGGCGTCCCAGTTCAGGAGATCCCCGTCCGCGATCGAGCCGGAGCCGCCCGCTGGTCGCGAATCGCAGCCCGCACCCGCCAGCACCAGCCCGAGCATCAGCCCGACAAAAAGCAGGGTTCTCACACCCAGCTCATCGCATGTCTTTGGCGTCCCTGAAATCCTTGAAGTCCTACCCCCCATAGCGCCACCCCAAAACCCTCAGAACGGAATGAAACCGACGACCGGATTCCCACGGGTCAGCTCGGCAGCCCCCCGCCCCTCTGCCATCTCATAGTGCACGAGCACCCGTTGCAGCGCGGGAAAACCCGTGAAGAGCCCAAGGGCGGCGGAGTCCAGCGCCCGCGGTTGCGCACAGTCGAAACGGTAGTAGGCGGAGATGTCCGCATGGGCCTGACCGCTGGACGCCTCGGGCAGGTCGGTCTCCACCCTGGCCTTGACGAGACGACAGGCGGCATCGGTGTTGAACCGGATCATGCCGTCGCCGGCCCTGAGATTCTCGCGGGCCAGCCTCAATGTCTCGGACTCCATATCCGTCTGCGGGGCATGCTCGAAGCCGACCAGTGTGACGCCGGGGGCAAAGAGTTCCACCTCCACCTCGGGGCCATCGATCGCGAGCTTGAGGTGCGCGACACCATGAACATGTGGCCGTTGTTTGCGGGCCGCGCCCGGCTGCCCCTCCTCGGCCGCCAGCCCGAGGCTCCAAAGCGAGGCGGCCACGACCAGGGCGCCGCCGACGAGTCCGATCCGCATGAGAGTGCTCCCAAGTCGCGAGCGATGGCGCTCGCGAACGCTGATTCAGTGACGCTTGTGCGCGCAGTCGGCGCAGGTTCCGATCAATTCGACCACCCGTCGCTCGGGGCGAAAACCGCTCTCCTTCGCGGCCGATTTGAGACTGCGGGCGATGGCCGCGTCCTCCAACTCGGTGACCAGCCCGCAGTCCGCGCAGATGAGGAACTGGCTGCAATGAGGGCGCTCGGGATGGTTACAGCCGACGAAGGCATGCAGGCTCTCGAGCTTGTGCACCAGCCCCTGCGCCAGCAGGAAATCCAAGGCCCGATAGACCGTCGGCGGCGCCAGCGCGCGGGCACCCTCGCGCATGGCCTCCAGGATCTCGTAGGCGCCGAGCGGCCGACCGGCCGCGCAGAGGATCTTGAGCACTTGCCGGCGCTGCGGGGTCAGCCGCGCGCCACGCTCGCGGCACAGGGCATCCGCCCGGCGCAACACCAGATCCAGAGGGTTGCCATCCATCTCCGCCACACGCCTTCTCAGCCGGCCGTCGCCTGCCGCGCCGCCCGACGCCGGGCGAAGACTTGACTCACCAGCGCCGAGCAGACATAGACCCCGCCCGCCAGGAGGATCATGGTCGGCCCGGCCGGGAGGTCGGGGCCGAACGACAGGGCCAGGCCGAAGGCCGTGAAGCAGGCCCCCAGCAGGGTCGCGATCAGCATCATGGCGCTCAGCGAGTGGACATAGTGACCCGCAATGGCCGCCGGCAGCGTCAGGAGGGCGATCACCAGGATCAGGCCCACCACCTGGATCAGCAGCACCACGGTGATCGCGACCAGGCAGAGCAGCAGCAGATAGAAGAAGGCGACCGGCACGCCGCGCAGCCGCGCCCATTCCTCGTCGAAGCTGATCGCCAGGAACTGGCGGTAGAAGAGCGACACCGTGGTCACCAGCACCAGGTCCAGGCCGGCCATGAGCCAGAGCTCCCGGGTCGGCACCAGGAGGATGTTGCCGAACAGGAAACTCATGAGATCCGAGGAATAACCGGGGGTCTTGGCGATGAAGAGGACACCGACCGCCATGCCGATGGCCCAGAGCGCCCCGATCAGGGTGTCTTCCTGCGTCTTCCAGGCCAGCCTCACGGTGCCGATCAGCAAGGCCGAGACGATGGCCGCGAGCAGTGCGCCGGCGAAGGGATCCATGCCGAAATAGAGCGCTGCCCCCATCCCGCCCAGCACCGAGTGCGCGATGCCGCCGGCCATGAAGGCGATGCGCTTGACGACCACGAAGGTGCCGATGACCCCGCAGCCGATGCTCGCCAGGAGCCCGGCCAGCAGGGCGGTCTGGAGAAACCCGTACTCGCCGAGGGCCGTGAAGAATCCGCTCATCGCGCCGCCTCCAAGTGTCGCTGTATCTCAAGGTGTCGCTGTATCTCAAGGTGTCGCTGTATCTCAAGGTGTCGCTCGCTGCCGGCCTGTCGCTCGCTGCCGGCCTGTCGCTCAGTGCGCATGCGCGACCTGGCGGACATGAGCCCCGTACAGCTGTTGGACGGTGTCACCGTCGATCTCCGTGGTGCCATGACAGGCCAGGGTGCGATTGAGGCATGCCACGCGGGTGACATAGGCCGAGATGAAGGCGATGTCGTGCGACACCAGCAGGATGGTCAGGCGCCGATTCAGCGCCGCGAGCAGATCGAAGACGTCGCTCTCGGCACGCTGATCGACATTGGCCGTGGGCTCGTCCAGGATGAGGATCTCGGGCTCGCCGACGAGCGCCCTGGCCAGCAGCACGCGCTGCAACTGGCCGCCCGAGAGGGTTCCGATCGGCCGCTGGGCCAGGTCCGACGCCTCGACCTCCGCCAGCGTCCGCGCCGCGGCAAGACGATCGACCTTGCGATAGCGTCCGAAGAGCGGCCCGAGACCCAGCCGGCCCATCAAGACGACCTCCTCGACGGAGATGGGGAAGTCGCGCGGGAAGCTCGGGAACTGGGGGACATAGCCAATGCGCCTCGCCACCTGGCGCGGCAAGCGCCCCAAGACCCGAACCTGGCCGACCTGCGGTTCGAGCAACCCCAGCACGAGCTTAAGCAGCGTGCTCTTGCCGCCCGCATTGGGTCCCACCAGGCCGACGAACTCACCCGGCTCGATCACGAGGCTCACATGCTCGAGCACCAGGGCGTTGCCATAGGAAAAGCTGACATCCGTGACCTGAATGACGGGCTCAGTCATCTCGGCCGCCTCCGTGCCGCGCAATCAAGGCCGCGGGATCAACAGCCGGATGACAGCCGGATTGGTCGGGTTGGTCGGGTTGGTCGGGTTGGGAGATCCTGTCCATCTGATGAAAGCGCGTCGATCCTGTCGGTGTGAAGCCGCGACAACTGAGAGGCGACGGGGCCGCGGCTCGATGATCCCACGCGAAATGCTTGAGACATCGGCAGAGACGCTCGGCCCGATGGACGACGGTCAAGGACGCCCGCCGAAACGCCGCTCAAGCAAGGCACAGGCGTGATTGGTACAGTATAACGTAAGCCTGTATCGCCGCCGGCGCAAAAGGTATCGCGGCGTCGGCGCGCCCCCCGGCCCTTTCGCGCGGAGCCGCCAAGCCACCACCACGGCGTTGATGAGGAAATGGGCCGGAAACCGGATTAGGATGGCGGCGAGTCCACAGACGCGCACGCGAGCCGAGACCTGATGACCATCACCACACAGCTCTACTGGGCCATTGGCCTGAGCCTTTACGTCCTCTGCATCCTTTTCGTCACCCGGATCCCCTATCAGGCCATGGTGGACCGCGGCATGGAGCCCATCCGCGCCGTTTACTACAACCGCAAGATCGTCCACATGATGGCCGGCGGTGTCGGTTCCCTCCTGGTGCCGCTGGTCTTTTCGGACCCCTGGTTTCCGCTGATCTGCGGCCTGCTGTTGACGGCCCTGACCTATCTCGCCCACGTCACCGGCCTGCGCTTCTATTGGTTCCAGGCCGACGACAATCGCAACGACGTCAAGTTCGCGCTCATGTGGAGCGTCTCCGTGTCCGTGCTCTGGTGGTTGCTGGAGAACCCCTGGCTGGCCATCCTGCCCTCCCTCTACATGGCCTTCGGCGACGGCGTCACCGGCATCGCGCGCAACGCGCTCATCCGCAAGCGCTCCAAGAGCCCCATCGGCAACGTCTTCATGCTGCTGCTGTGCGCACCCATGGGCTGGATCATCGGCGGCCTGGCGCAGCCGGCGATTCCGGTGTGGGGGCTGATCTCGGCGGTGGTGGCCACCGTCGTGGAGCGCTATGAATTCGGTCCCATCGACGACAACATCCTGATCACGCTCGCCGCCTCGGCGGTGTTGCTCATCGGGACCGCCGTGGGGCCATTAGTCTGAGAGGGGGCGCGCCTGCGCGCCTGTGCTCGCGAGCACAGGCATCCCGGCATGCAGCTTCAGCATTCGAAGACGCCGCGGTCAACCGCGCCGAAAGACACCTCGGAGCAGATCGCGACGGCTGACGCCCGCCACGGGGCGCGCGACAACCGCCGGCTTGGGCGATGCCTGCTCGGGCAGGAGCAGCGCCTCCAGGATCGCCCGAGCGGTCGCCACGGCCGCCGCCTGGTCCGCGAAATCCCCCATGGGCGAATAGAGCGAGCAGGCCGAGAAGGGGCCGATTCCCGACTCCTCCGAGCCGATCATCTCCACCCCGCCCGCCGGTAGCGCGACCATCTGCTTGATGCCGACCGGACCTGGACGGTTCGCGGACGCGGCCCCCGGCACCAGCACCAGGTTCATGCACCAGGGTGTGACGAGCACGCCGAGCCAGTCCCCGCCGAGGATGGTGCCGCCCACGACCTGAACCGCAAGGCTCGGATTGAGGATCGGCAGCCCGCTCATCCGCTCGACATGGACCCGTTGAAAGGCCGCGGCCAGGCGTTGCGCCGTGTCCTCGGCGTCCAGGTCAGGCCCCGTCACGGGAGAACCCTGCCCGACTCAACGCACCGCCTCAAGGATCTCGGCGAGACGCTCGGCACTGTCGTCGATGTCCTCCTGCGCGGCCAGCGCCGCCGAGGGTACGTCCACCACCTCGATGCTGTTGAGGATGAGCCTGTCGTCAGAGTTGAAGTGCTGCACCCACCAGCAGTGGCGCAGGCCGGTGGCCGAGATGCGGCAGTTGCCGTAGCCGCGCGAGAGGATGGTCAGCGGCCCCAGCCCGAGCTTGGCGGTGAGGTACTCCAGATCCTCGGGCGTATGCGGCAGCAGCGTCAGATTCACCACATGCGGCAGGTCGCCGAAGCGCCAGGCGGCCGCGTGCTCGTTCAGCTCGGTGAGGATGGAGCGGCCCGTCAGGACCCCCTCGGCCAGCTCCCTCTCGCCAATGGCCGCGGTGGCCGCCCCCTTGAAGGCGACGTCGCGCACGCGACTCGGGATCTCGGCGACCTCGAGCTCGTCGCGCAGGGCGCGCCCCGAGGCGTCGGACTCTTGGATCCGCCAGACCCCCGCAAGACGCGTCTCCTGGGCGCGCAAGGTGGCGTCGGTCGTCAGGCGGATGCTGACCTCGCCCTCGCCCAGGGCCTGGGTCACCAGGGCGCGGTCCTGCTCGGGCAGGGTGAGGATATCCAGAACCCGAGAGGGCTCCAGCACCCGGAAACTGCGCAGCTGGACCAACAGCCGTTCGAGCAGACGGATGCCCTCGGGGTAAGCGCCCGCCGCCTCGGGCTCCGGCAGCCGGGGCGGATTGTAGGCGCGCATGCCCTGGGGCATGGAGAGATAGGTCAGCTCGGTGCCGTCCTCATCGAGCGGCTGCGAGCCTGGGCCCAAGAGGGATCCGGTCGGTGCGAAGGGTTGCATCGGCATCTCCTGACTGGTTGTGTTGCGAAGGCGGGGTGGGAGCGCCGTCCGGCGCGACCGGCGTCCGGTCGCGGCGAGGCGCCGCTCCCACGGGGCTCAGCGGCCGCGCAAATGCTCCGGGAGCTGGGGTTCGCGGTCCAGGTCGGCGAACAGGTGATCGAAGGACTCGCCCGCCATCGCGGCCTGCATGGCGGCCAGGGCATCGCGCACGCGCAGGGCGTGCCCCTCGCCCATGGTCTCCCGCGCCGCGCCCAGGAAGACCAGGACCCAGGCGCCGGGCGGCTGCTCGCCGACCAGCTGGATGTCGACGCGCTGGCGCTCGCCGCCGTCGTCGCACCAGGCCCAGACGGGGCCGGACTCGATGACCTGCATGGGCACGCCGATGCACATCAGCCCCGCCCCCGCGCCGCGAGCACGCGCGCATCGCCGATGCGGCAGGCGGCCTCCGTGGAGGGCCGGCCAGACTCGTAGACAGCCATGCTCAAGGAGGGGTGCGGCACATCCCGCACCCGTCGCTCGACATCATCCCTGACCGGGAGCCACTGAACACCGAAGCGGTCGAGAAAGCCCCGCGCCGCCCGGATCGCGGGCTCGATCTGCGTCTTGACCGCAGGTCGCAGACTGCCGCCGAAGTCCTCCAGCTCAACCGGCTGGACGCCGACCAGCAGGAGAGATTCCGGGTAGTCGCCCAAGAGATCGGCCATGGCCAAGACCTCCTGAAAGCCCGTCTGGTGCAGACTCATCTTCTTGGCCCCCATGAACTTGGGCACCTCGTCACCCTCGACCAGTTTCAGGGCGCCCGCCGGCAGCCCGTAGTCGACGGCGTCGAAGACCACCAGGACGTCCGCCCAGCGGATGTGGTCGACCAGGTAGATGCCCTGGGTGCCGCCGTCCAGCAGCCGAACGTTAGGGCCAAAGTGATAGCGGGCGGCGATCTCCTCGATCACCCGCACGCCAAAGCCCTCGTCCGCCCAGAGGACGTTGCCGATACCCAGGATCAGGATGTTGGGCGTGTCTGACTTCACGGCCGGTCGTCCTTGAACATGCGCCAGCCGCTGATCATGGTGCTGATCAGGCTCTGGCGGGACATGATGTCCTCACGGATGGCCGTGTAGACGTGCAGCATGACGAAAACCACGATGACCCACATCCCCCAGTGGTGCCACATGCGCACGTCCTGGCTCTGACCGACGAAGGGGATGACCCAGCCGAAGAGCTCATCCTGCCAGCTGCCAAGCCCGGTCTGCTCCGAATAGAGCGCCAGCCCGGTCACGATCATGACCAGGCCGCCAACCGTGATGATGACGACCATGAACAGGTGCGCGAGCGGATTGTGGCCGACGTACTTGCGCGGCTCCTTCTCGAGGAAGGCGTACCAGCGCAACTCATGCACCAGTTCGCTCCAGAAGCTCCGGCGCCAGAAGGGCAGGGTGAAGAGCTGGTGGGAATAGGAGTTGCCGACGATCGCCCAGTAGATGCGAAAGATGAAGCCGACGATGAAGACGTAGGCCGCGGCGAAGTGGAAGAAGCGCATGTTGCCCATCAGGTAATGATCGCTGGCCTCGCCGGGGAGGGTCGGCAAGGGATTGGCGATCAGGTACCCGGTAATGGCCAGGATGGTGATCGAGAGCGCGTTGACCCAGTGCCAGATGCGCACCGGGGTCTGGTAGACATAGACGGCG
Organism: Thiocystis violacea; assembly: GCF_016583565.1. GTDB lineage: Bacteria > Pseudomonadota > Gammaproteobacteria > Chromatiales > Chromatiaceae > Thiorhodococcus > Thiorhodococcus violaceus_A. The sequence continues at coordinate 78,863 of NZ_NRRF01000003.1, forward strand.
GTCTGTTTGACCGTCGGGACGCCGGTTAGCATGAATTCAGCCTCCGAGTTGAGAAATCAAAGGGCGCCAGCCGCTCGTGGGAGCGGCGCCCCGCCGCGACGGCGCCGGCCTCCAGCGCTGGCGCCAATCGCGCCGGGGCGGCGCTCCCACACTGATCACTGACAACTGCCACCTGACAACTTCCTACCGCACCTTCACCCGCGCCATCTCCTCCCCATCCGGGCTCATGACATGGGTCGAGCAGGCGAGGCAGGGGTCGAAGCTGTGCAGGGTGCGCAGGATCTCCAGCGGCTCATCGGCCTTGGCCACGGGCGTGTTCAAGAGCGCGGCCTCGAAGGCACCGATGTTGCCGGCCGGATCGCGCGGCGAGCCGTTCCAGGTGGTTGGAACGACGGCCTGGTAGTTGTCGATCTTGCCCGCCTTGATCACGATCCAGTGACCCAGCGCGCCGCGCGGCGCCTCCGTGGTGCCGACACCCTTGGCCTCCTTGGGCCAGGTCTTGGGATCCCATTTCTCAATATTGGCGGTATTGCTGTCGCCGGCCTTGATGTTGGCCATCAGCTTGTCCTGGAAGTAGCGCATCTTGTGCGCCGCCCAGGAGCCTTCCAGACCGCGCGCGGCGGTGCGTCCCAGGGTCGAGAAGAGCGCCGAGACCGGCAGCTGCAGATCGGTCAGCACCTTCTCGACCGGCTCCTTGAACTCAGGGTTGCCCTGGGCGTAGCCGATGACCCAACGCGCCAGGGGACCGACCTCCATGGCGTGACCGCGCCAGCGCGGGGCCTTGATCCAGCTGTATTTGGCGCCCTCGTCGATCGCCTCGATGCGCGTCCGGGTCCCCTTGGTGTTGGGACCGAGGACGAAGTTGGGCTCGGTCACGCCGTCCCAGGGATGCAGTCCCTTGGACTCGTCGGCGTAGGTGAACCAGGAGTGGGCGACGAACTCCTGGATCTGTTCCGGGTCGCGCAGGTCGACGTCGTGCACCTCGGCGAGATTGCCGTTGATGATGGCGCCGCGCGGGAGCATCTGGTTCGCCGCCGAGCTGTCGTTCGCACGGTCGGGGATGTCGCCGTAGGACATGACCGACTGACTGCTCAAACCGCCGCCGTAGGTCCAGTCTTTATAGAAGGAGGCGATGGCCATCAGGTCCGGGATGTAGACCTTGTCGATAAACTCGATGGTCCGGTCGATGATGGACGACACCAGATTGAGGCGCTCCATGTTGACCGCGCCGACCGCACCCGTCTCATGGACGTTGATGGCGCAGGGTACACCGCCGACCAGCCAGTTGGGGTGCGGGTTCTTGCCGCCGTAGATGGTGTGGATCTTGACGATCTCCTTCTGGAAATCGAGCGCCTCCAGGTAATGGGTCACCGCCATGAGGTTGGCCTCCGGCGGCAGCTTGTAGGCCGGATTGCCCCAGTAGCCATTCATGAAGGGGCCGAGCTGACCGGACTCCACGAACCGCTTGATCCGATTCTGCACGTCCCGGAAGTAGCCGGGCGAGGACAGCGGCCAGTCGGAGATCGACTGCGCCAGCTCTGAGGTCGCCTTGGGGTCGGCCTTGAGCGCGGAGACCACATCCACCCAGTCGAGCGCGTGCAGGTGATAGAAGTGCACTAGGTGGTCATGCGCCTGGAGCGTCAGCTGCATGATGTTGCGGATGGAGTTGGCGTTCTCCGGGATCTGGATGCCGAGCGCGTCTTCCACCGCGCGCACCGACGTCAGTGCGTGCGTGCCGGTGCAGACGCCGCAGATCCTCTCCGTGAAGGCCCAGGCGTCGCGCGGATCGCGCCCGCGCAGGATGACCTCCAGGCCGCGCCACATGGTGCCGGTGGAGACGGCATTGCGAATCACATTGTTCTCGTCGAGGTTGACCTCGCAACGCATGTGCCCCTCGATGCGGGTCACGGGGTCGACCACAATGCGCTGGCCCGAGGTGTCGAGCTCGAAGCCGTTGGGTGTCTGGACGCTCATGTCTTGTCATTCTCCTCGTGATGCTCGCCCGCGCGTTGCTTGATCCGTTGAATGGCGCTCACCGCCGCGTGCGCCGTCACGGCCGCGCCAACGGTACCGGCGGCGGCGATGCCCACCTTGTCCGCGTTGGCCTCGATCCCGAAGACGTGGGTGTTGGTGACGTGATCGTAGAAGCTGCCCTTGTCCCAGAAGCCGTCCTCGGAGCAGCCGATGCAGCCATGACCGGACTGGATCGGGAAGGAGACGCCATTGTTCCAGCGCACGGTCGAGCAGGCGTTGTAGGTGGTCGGACCCTTGCAGCCCATCTTGTAGAGGCAGTAGCCCTTGCGCGCGCCCTCGTCGTCCCAGTCCTCGACGAACTGGCCGGCGTCGAAGTGCGGGCGGCGATAACATTTGTCGTGGATGCGCTGGCCGTAGAACATCTTCGGGCGGCCCTGGCGGTCCAGCTCGGGGATGCGGTCGAAGGTCAGCATGTAGGTGATGACGCCGGTCATGACCTCGGCGATCGGCGGACAGCCCGGCACCTTGATGATGGGCTTATCCGTGATGACCTCATGCACCGGCACGGCTTGCGTCGGATTCGGGTGCGCGGCCTGCACGCAGCCCCAGGAGGCGCAGGAGCCCCAGGAGATGACGGCCTTGCAGTCCGCCGCGACCTCTTTGAGCTGCTCGACGAAGGGCCGGCCGCCGATGATGCAGCTCATGCCGTCCTGGTTGAGCGGCGGGTTGCCCTCGACCGCCAGGATGTAGTTGCCTTTGTACTTCTCGCGGATCTCGGTGAGGATCGCCTCCGCCTGATGCCCGGCGGAGGCCATGATGACATCGTCGTAATCCAGCGAGATCATCGAGAGCACCACGTCCGAAGCCAGCGGATGCGCGGAGCGGATGAAGGACTCGGAGCAGCAGGTGCATTCCAGCCCGTGGAGCCAGAGCACGGGCGTGCGCGGTTTGGTCTCCATCGCCTCGGCGATCTTGCCCGCGAAGGCCGGCTCCAGCCCCAGGGCCGTGGCCGTCAAGCTGCAGAATTTCAGGAAGCTGCGACGGGTGATCCCCTGTCGGCGCATCACCTCGTAGAAGGTCTCTGTCATTGCCATGGTGCATCCCAATTGTGGAGCCAATAACCGGTGGACCCAGCGGACTGACCGACCGCCACGCGGGTCGCGATCGAAGCGCTTTAGAAGGGAAGGCAAAGAGCAGGCCAAACTAAAATAGCCACTGCAATCATTGAGTTGAAGCATGCCGCCCAAGGTCGCATCGGTCACAAGCGTAAAGCTTCCTTCCAAAACGAAACCGCATCCGCAAAGAGTGCTTGCAGTCCAGGCGAGGCCGGCCCTGACCAGGCCTGGCTCGCGCGGTATCTCCCACTCCGCGCAAGGAATAGGTAGTCGCACGGATAGCTGTGACTCCATTGATCGCCTAGGTTCTGACAGGCGAGCGACTCTGCATCAAGGCCGCTTCCGCGAGTCCCCGCCGATACAACCCAGCCTCGATCGCCTGTCCTTTCCTCTCGATCCGGCAGTGACCCGAGGGCGGAAAACAGCGCGGGTATCGCCGTCGTTGCCGGACGACGCATTCGCGGAGACGCTGAGTCGCGCGAACGTGTCGAGCTGGGCGTCGTTGCTCTAGGTGTCTTCCGCAAGTCACCAGGCCTGAGACGTGGTGGGGTCTGGCGCTTACCGGCAATGACCTGAGTCCGATGTGCCGATCAGTGAGTCTCCAGGCAGCCTGGAGAATTGACGGCCGGGAGAACCCCATGATGAATGGCCGAGACGCCGACTCGCTCGCGGTTCTATGCGCCGAATGCCAGCGCCTGCGCCAGCAGTTGAGGGAGGCGCACCGGGCGCTGGCATTCACCTCCGGGGGCGCTGACGCGACCCTGCCGGTGAACCTTGATCAGCGCGCCCATGCGCCACGCCGAGACACCGAGGCCGCGGTTACGGACCTGCATCAGCGCGTCGACCGCGGGGTGCCGCGCGCCGAGATTCAAGAGATCGATGCCATTGGTCAGTCCCTGGAGCAGGCGCGCAGCAAGGCGCGGGATCTTCTTGAGAGCGCCATCGCGGCGCACGCGCGCGCCGAGGCGATCAACGATGCGCTCCAACGCGAGATCGACAACCGCAAACGGATCGAAGCGGCCCTGCGAGACGCCGAGGAACGCTACAATCGCATGCTGCAAGCCATCGGCGACACCCAGTGGCTCTCCGCCGCGGACGGGCGAACCCTGCTCCGCATCGAATCGCCGCGGCGGGGCGCTGGCGAGCAGAAGGTTCCGCCGCTGGGCGGAGAGGATGTTTCCGGGTGAGTATCCCAAGATCCGTCGGCTGTCATCCTTCCGATAATCCCGAAGCATCCCGCCGATCCTGGCGGAATCGCAGTCACAGAGTGTGAAAGACTCCTCGTAGGAGCGAGCCCAGGTCGGACTGAGCGGCGTTTCGAGCACGTCCGTAAGGATCTCGCCATTCGATAAGGTCTGCTTCGATCGCTGCAGGCGCACCCGGAGAGCGCACGCCATGACGACACGCACACGCGCCCCGAGGCGAGAGATCCTGAGTTGGGCGATGTTCGACTTCGCGAACTCGGCCTACACCACACTCATCATCACGGTCGTCTTCGGCGACCTCTTCACGCGCGTCATCGTGGGCGATGCGCCGGACTACCGATTGGGCAACCTGCTGTGGAGCCTGGCGCTCGCGGCCAGCTACCTCCTGGTGGTGATCTGCTCGCCGGTGGTCGGGGCCGTGATCGACTACACCGCCACCAAGAAGCGCTTCCTCTTCGCCAGTTATCTGCTGACGGTGGTCACGACAGCCGCGCTCTACTGGGTCGCGCCCGGCTACGCCTGGCTTGGCGTGGCGCTGATCATCCTGTCCAATTTCGCCTTCTCGATCGGCGAATCCTTCATCGCCAGCTTCCTGCCGAGCCTCGGCCCGCCGGCCGACCTGGGCAAGATCTCGGGCTTCGGCTGGGCGCTGGGCTACGTCGGCGGCTTGGGCGCGACGCTCTTCGTCGTGCTCTTGTTGGGGGAGGTGAGCGCCGAGAACTTCGAGCGCATCCGCTGGACTGGACCCTGGACGGCCCTCTTCTTCCTGGTCGCGGCCATCCCGACCTTCATCTGGGTGCGCGAGCCTGGGCTTGCGCAGGCACTCCCGCCTGGGGTCGGCTACGCCCGGCTCGGCATCCAGCGCGTGCGACAGACGCTCGGACACCTCAAGCAGCATCGGGATCTGGCCGTGCTCCTGGTCGCCGTCTTCTTCTCCATGAGCGGCATCAGCATCATCATCGCCTACGCCTTTATCTATGGGGCGCAAGTCATTCACTGGGACGCCTCGGTGCGCACCCTGATGTTCGTCCTGGTCCAGATCACCGCCGCGGCCGGCGCCTTCGGCTTCGGCTACGTCCAGGACCGGATCGGCGCGCTGCGCACCTATCTGCTGACCCTGGCGCTCTGGATCCTCGCCATCCTGCTCATCTATCTGACGCCGGCCATCGCGCAGCTGGCGCACTCGGCGCTCGGACTGGACTGGCAGGCGCAGTACATCTTCCTCGCCGTGGGCTGTGTCGCCGGCATGAGCCTGGGCGCCTGCCAATCGACCACGCGCACCCTGGTCGGACTCTTCTCGCCGCTCTCGCGCGCGGCGGAGATGTTCGGCTTCTGGGGCCTGTCGATGAAGCTCGCCGGGGTCTTCGGCCTGGTCGCGATCGGCCTGCTGCAGGCGCAGTTCGGGCTCCATAAGGCCGTGCTCTTCTGCATCCTGCTCTTCGTCGCCGCCTTCCTGGTCGCGCGTGCCGTCGACGAGACCCGCGGGCGCACCATCGCTGCCGAGCATGACGCGGGGCTGAGGGCCTGGTGAAGGCTCAAGGGGCAAGGATGGCGGCAGGCCAACCGGCTCTCCGACTCAGTCCGAGCCGCCCCCCATCCGCCCGGAACGCGGCACATGCCCGCCGCGCCTCACCTCCTGACTGTGACCCACATCAAGCCCCAGGCGCGCCCGAGGTGCGATGATGCGCGCGTGAATCGATCAGAAGGATAGACTTCCCAGAACGAGGGAGCACATCGCCGGTCGCCAGCGCAAGGGAAGGAAGGCGCCACGCTCGACCGATGGCAGCGCGCACAGGCACGGCGATCACCACCACACCACCATGGTGATGACAGCGAGGCCCATCATGATCCCTGCTTTCGGCACAGCCTATCAGTTCCAGTGGAACGATCTCGGCGACATCGAGCTTGGTCGCCCGAATCTCGGCCAGGCGCTTCCAGTGGCCGTCTACCGCTTGGCGCAATACACCATGCGCGAGGTCCTGGCCCAACGCTACGGCGAGTCCGCGGCGAGCGAGATCCTCCGGGAATCCGGCTGGATCGCCGGGCGCGAACTCTGCATCAACACCCTGGACGTCACCCAGCCCTTCAGTGCCTTCCTGGCCGAGCTGCAGGCCAAGCTCAAGGAGCTCGGCATCGGCGTGATGCGGATCGAGCAGGCAAACCTGGACGACCTCAGTTTCATGATCACCGTCTCGGAGGATCTGGACTGCTCCGGGCTGCCGGTCTCCGGGGCCACCATCTGCGAATACGACGAAGGCTTCCTCGCCGGGATCCTGCATGCCTATACAGGCAAGTCCTTCGCGGTGAAGGAGATCGATTGCTGGGCGACGGGAGATCGCACCTGCCGCTTCGACATCAAGCCGGACACCGCCGCCGCATGAACGACAGCGACCGCCGCTACCTGGCGGCCGCGACCGCCCGGATCGAGCAGTTGCTTGGGGCTCGCGGCGCCGGCCCGTTGCGACCCGAGGGGCTCACGGGGGAGCTGCAGCACTTCGCCGAACACTTCGACGCGCTGCTGGAGACCCTGACGGCCCTGCGCCGCCTGTCCATCGCGCTCGCCAACGGCGACCTCGCGCACGAGCCACCGCCAGGCGCCCACCTCCTGGATCCGCTCAAGCAGCTGCAATCCAGTCTGCTGCATCTGACCTGGCAAACCCAGCAGGTCGCACTGGGCGATCTCGGCCAGCACGTCGACTTTCTGGGCGCCTTCTCGGACGCCTTCAATCAGATGATCCAGGCGCTTCGGGAGAAGCGCGTCGCCGAGGAGAAGATCCGCTACCTCAGCGAGCACGACGTCCTGACCGGGCTGCACAACCGCGCCTTCTTCGAGGCCGAGCTGGAGCGTCTGAGCACGGGGAGCGCCTACCCGGTCAGCTTGATCATCGCCGACCTCGACGGACTGAAGCGGATCAACGACGAGCTGGGCCATCATGTCGGCGACCTCTTGATCCAGAAGGCGGCGCAGGTGATCCAATCCGGCCTGGGTTCCGAGGGCGTTCTGGCCCGCCTCGGCGGCGACGAGTTCGCCATCATCCTGCCCGAGGCAGACCAAGTCGCGGCCGCTGAGATCATCGCGCGCATCCGCCTCAACGAGGCCAAGGTGAACCGCAAGGATACCGTCTTCACGATCGCGGTCTCGCTTGGCGCCGGGACCGCCTTCGCGTCGAGTGCATTGCAGCAGGCTCTGCGCCAAGCCGATCAGGCCATGTACGAGGACAAGGCCCGTCGCAAGGGTCTGGGTGGAATCGACGCGCGTCGCTAGCGCAGACCATGGTCCGACAGCGGCCATGTGCCGCCTGCGAGCCCAAGCCCGGCGAGCGCGACCGGCCTGCTGGGCTTCGCGACCCGATGGCTGCGCCGTGATGGACGCCAGCGGGATATCCTGCGCGGCGCCTCGCCGCTCCACGGGGAGCACCCTGACTGCGGCAACAAATGAAGCTGGATCTCCCGCCCAAAAATTACTACTTTAGTGCGAGGCCAGCCCCAGGCAGACGCACCTTGATCGACACCCCCTCCTCCTCCAACCCGCCCAAGGGCCCAGCGGCAACGGACGCCTCAGACAGAGAGGGATCTCCGGCACGCACGACGCCTGGCTGAAATGCGCAGTCCTGTCGGCATATCCCGTCTGCAACTGAAGATCTGGCTCAGCGCCGGTGTCGCCGTGCTGATCGGCTTCATCGCCGTGCAGGTGGATCACTACAGATCCGCCCGCGAGGAGATCCTCGAGTCCGCCCTCATCGAGGCAAGGACCCTAGGTGCCGTGCTGGCAGCCACGCGCAGCGTCTATGGCCAGCTGTTACTGGACAACGACCTCGCGGTCAACGCGCAGACCATCGACCTGCTTCCCATCCACGCCATGGCGCGCATCACGGAATCGATGCGGGAGCAGGATCCGGGCAGGTTGCAGATCAAGATCGCCAGTCGCGAGAGCCCCAATCGCGACAACCGGCCGAATGCCGTGGAGACCCAGGCCATCGACTACTTCGCGGCGCACCCGGATGCCGACGAGCTGCTGACGCCCTTCACGGACCCGAGCGGCCAACGCTTCTACTACTACAGCCAACCCATCTGGACCGAGTCCTACTGCCTGACCTGCCATGGCGACCCCAAGGACGTGCCAGAGGCGATTCGCTCGCAGCTCGCGCCCGCATCCGGCTATGTCGAAGGCTCCATCCGCGGCATCACGAGCATCAAGCTCCCCATGGACGCACTCGAGGCGCGTGCCAGCGCCTATTTCCTGACGAGTCTGCGCGACCATCTCCTGGTCTTCATCAGCCTCTTCGTCGTCGGCGGCGGACTGCTCCAGCATGTCGTCGTCAGCAAGGTCCGACGCATCCAGAAGGGAACCGCCGCGCTGGCGCGTGGGGACTACAGCATGCGTCTGCCGATCCAGGGTCGGGACGAGCTGACGGATCTTGCGGTCTCCTTCAACCGGATGGCCGACAGTATCGCCCTGCGCGACCAGCGGCTGCGTGACGTGCAGGCCAGCGCGCATCTGGGCTTCTGGACACTGGACGCCCAGAGCCTGAGCGGGGAATGGTCCGAGGAGGTGTACCGTATCCTGGACCTCGACCCGGGCACGCCGGCTGGTCCAGCGACCCTGGAGCGCGTGCTCCATCCGCGGGACAGGCAGGCCGCCCTGGATTCGCTGCGGAACAGCATCGAGCGCGGCGAGGCGCACGACATCGACTACCGCGTCGTGCGCCCCAACGGTGAGTCGCGCTGGGTGCACTGCAAGGCGAGGCCCATCCGCAACCTGGACGGCCGCGTGACCCGCTTGGAGGGTTATCTCCAAGACGTCACCGAGCGCAAGCGCGCCGAGCAGCGCCTCATGGATAGCGAAGAGCGCTTGCGTGTCGCCCTGGAGAGCACGCGAGACGCCTTCATCATCACCGACAGCGGGTCCGGCCGCATCACTACCTGGAACGCCGCCGCCGAGCGCATCTTCGGCTACAGCGCCGAGGAGGCCATCGGCCAGCCTCTGCACGCGCTGATCGCACCGGAGGCGTATCGCCCGGCGGCGGGCCATGGGCTCGGGCACTTCGCCAACACGGGCGCCGGATCCGCGCTCGGCAGGACGTTGGAGCTTCAGGGACTGCGCAAGGATGGCCGCCTCTTCCCCATCGAACTCTCCCTCTCCGCAATGCGGCTCGGCGAGCGCTGGATGGGGATCGGCGTCGCGCGCGACATCACCGAGCGCAAGCGGATCGAGCGCGATCGGCACCAGCGCGAGCAGCGACTCAGTGCCATCTTCCGCGCAGCCCCCATCGGGATCGGCCTGTTGCGGGGCCGCGTCATCAAAGAGGTCAACGAGACCTTCTGCACCATGCTTGGCTTCGAGCGCAAGGAACTCCTGGACCAGAACTCCCGCATCGTCTACGCAAGCGACGCGGAGTTCGAGCGGGTCGGGCGGGAGAAATACGCCCAGATGGAGAACAGGGGCACGGGCAGCATCGAGACCCAACTGAGACGGAAAGACGGCGCCATGATCGACGTGCTCCTGAGTTCAACCTTCATCGATAAGGAGGATCCGAGCGCGGGGACGACCTTCACGACTCTGGACATCACCGAGCAGAAACGCGCAAAACGTGCCGTTGAGGGCGAGCGCGCCTTCCTGCAGCACGTGATCGACGGCATCGAGGACCCCATCCTGGTGATCGGCACCGATTACAGGGTCTTGCGCATGAACCGGATCGCCAACCAGAGCGCCGCGGCGGCCGGGCTGGACACCACCTGCCTCAAGTGCCACCAAATCTCGCACGGCAGCGCGCTGCCCTGTGGCGGCGACGACCATCCCTGCCCCTTGCAAGAGGTCCTCGCCACGGGTCGACCCTTTAAAGTCATCCACAACCACGCTGGCCGCGATGGCGAGTCACGCACCGTCGAGGTCGCCGCCAGCCCCCTGCGCGACGAGCGCAACGACGTCATCGGCATCATCGAGTCCTCGCGCGACATCACCGAGCAGCTCGCGCTCCTGGAGGAGTTGCGCGAGAAGGACCTGAACTATGCCCACCTCGTCCAGCACGACTCCCTGACCGGGCTGCCCAACCGCCTGCTCTTCGCCGACCGGCTCAGCCAGGCCATTCGCCGCGCCCATCGGCGCCGGACCAAGCTGGCCGTCCTCATCATCGATCTCGACCGCTTCAAGCAGATCAACGACAGCTTCGACCACACCTATGGGGACGACGTGCTGCGCGGAGTCGCCAAACGCCTCAAGGCGATGTTCCGGGAGGACGACACCGTCGCCCGCATGGGCGGCGACGAGTTCGCGGTCATCCTCACGGAGACCAAGCACGACGCCGATGCCGCCATGGTTGCCCGCAAGGTGTTCAATCTCTTCGCCGAGCCCTTCGAGATCCAGGGCCACAGCATCTTCCTGGGGGCCTGCATCGGCCTGAGCCTCTACCCGGAGCATGGGGTCAACGTCGACGAGTTGGTCCGCAACGCCGATGCCGCCATGCATCGCGCCAAGGAAGAAGGACGCAACAGCTATCAGTACTACGCCCAGGAATTGACGACCAAAGCCTTCGAGCGCGTCCTGCTGGAGGCCAGCCTGCATCAGGCGGTCATCCGCAATGAGCTGATCCTGCACTATCAGCCGCAGATCGATCTCACCAGCGGCGCCGTCCGCGGGGTCGAGGCCCTGGTGCGCTGGCAGCACCCGCAGATGGGGCTGGTCTCGCCCGCCCGCTTCATCCCGCTCGCCGAGGAGTCGGGGATCATCCTGGGGATCGGCGAGTGGGTGCTGCGCGAGGCCGCGCGTCAGATGAAGGCCTGGCAGGACGTCGGCGTCATGGCGCCGGATGCGCTCATGAGCGTCAACCTCTCGGTCAAGCAGTTCGACCAGGAGGACATGGTGGAGATGGTCCATCTGGCGCTGGAGGACAGCGAGCTGGATTCCGAATCCCTGGAGCTGGAGATCACCGAGTCCATCATGATGCAGGCGCCCGAACTCTCCGCGAAGCGGCTCGCTCGCCTGCGCGACCTGGGCGTGCGGATCGCGGTGGACGACTTCGGCACCGGCTACTCGTCCCTGGGCTATCTCCGATCGCTGCCGCTCACCAAGCTCAAGATCGACCAGTCCTTCGTCGCCGACCTGCCGAGCGACCCGAACAATGCCGCCATTGCCAAGGCCGTGATCGGGCTGGCGCGCAGCCTCTCGCTGGAGGTCCTGGCCGAGGGGATCGAGACAGAGGCGCAGCTCGACTTCCTCGTCCGCGAGGGCTGCCAGACAGGTCAGGGCTACCTGTTCTCCCGCCCCCTGGGCCGCGAAGCGCTCGAAGACTACATGATGCGGCGCCATGACAGCGACTGGGCCGCAGGCGCGGCGAGGGAGCTGCAAGTTTAGGGGCCTGTCGGACCCGCGCTGAGCGCGTTGGAGGGTCACCGCCTACCGCGACGCGGAACGCCGAGGGCGCCTGACACCGCCGAGCGGGGTCGGGCGATGATCGCCCACCCGCTCAAAGAACCGCCGGGATCCGCTAGGGCGTAATCTCCAAGAGCACCTCATCCGGATTCACCGCCTCACCCTTGACGACATAGACCCCGGTGACGGTGCCGTCGATCGGGGCCTGGATCTCGGTCTCCATCTTCATGGCCTCGGCGACGATGACGGACTGCCCCGCCGTCACCCGGTCGCCCTCCTTGACCAAGACGTCGACGATGTTGCCCGGCATGGAGGTGACGACATGGCCGGGCTGACTGGGCTTGGGCCGCTTGCCCGCGATGGCCGTCTTGACCGCACCCTCGGTGCCGCCGGTGAGGACCAACTCGTCGAGAGTCTCGACCACGACCTCTTCCGGAATGTCGTCGATGGTGAAGTAGAAATGCCGCTCGGCCTGGCCCTTATGGCCGGCGCCCGTGACCTTGATGTGGTAGGTCTCGCCATGGACGTTGATGTTGAACTCGGTGGGCGCGGACTTGACCTCGCCGGTGGCGCTCTTCGGTGGCTCCAGGGACTCGGGGCTCAGGGTGCCCGCCGCGCGCTGCTCCAGGAAGGCGCGCCCGATCTCCGGGAACATCGCGAAGATCAGGACGTCCTCATCCGAGCCGGCCAGACCGCCGATGTCCTTGGCGAGGCGCTCCAGCTCGGGCTTGAGCAGATCGGCCGGGCGGCAATCGATCAGATCCTCCTTGCCGATCGCCTGCTGCTGCAGCGTCGGATTCACGGGCGCCGGCGCGGCGCCGTAGCGCCCCTGCAGATAGAGCTTCACCTCATTGGTGATGCTCTGGTAGCGCTTCTCGGTCAGGACATTCAGCACGGCCTGAGTGCCGACGATCTGCGAGGTGGGCGTGACCAGCGGCGGGTAGCCGAGATCCTTGCGCACCTTCGGGATCTCCTCCAGCACCGCGCTCATGCGGTCGAGCGCGTTCTGCTCCTTCAGCTGATTGGCCAGGTTGGAGATCATGCCGCCGGGGACCTGATTGGTCTGGACCCGGGTGTCGACCCCGGTAAACTCGCTCTCGAACTGGTGGTACCGCTTGCGCACCTGATAGAAGTACATGCCGACCTCCTGGATCGCCTCCAGGTCCAGGCCGGTGTCGTATTCGGTCCCGCGCAGGGCGGCAACCATGCTCTCGGTCGGCGGATGCGAGGTGCCGCCGGCCATCGAGGAGATGGCGGTATCGATGGTGTCGCAACCGTTCTCGATGGCCTTGAGATGGCACATGTCCGCCAGGCCGGAGGTCGCGTGCGAGTGCAGGTGCAGCGGGAGATCCACGCTGTCCTTGAGCGCCTTGACCAGCTCCGCGGTCACATAGGGCGTCAAGAGGCCAGCCATGTCCTTGAGGGCGATGGAGTCGCACCCCATCGCGGCAAGCTCCTTGCCCATCTTCACGAAGCCGGGCACGTCGTGGACCGGGCTGACCGTATAGCAGATGGTCCCCTGCGCATGCTTGCCGGCCGCCTTGGTGGCCTCGATCGCGGTCTCGAGGTTTCGCAGATCATTGAGCGCGTCGAAGATACGGAAAACGTCCATGCCGTTGTCGGCGGCGCGGTGCACGAAGGCACGCACCACGTCGTCCGAATAGTGGCGGTAGCCGAGCAGGTTCTGCCCGCGCAGCAGCATCTGCAGCCGGGTGTTCGGCAGCGCCTCGCGCAGCTTGCGCAGCCGCTCCCAAGGGTCTTCCTTCAGAAAGCGCACGCAGGCATCGAAGGTCGCGCCACCCCAGCACTCCAGCGACCAATAGCCGATGGCGTCCAGCTTGGGACAGATCGGCAGCATGTCCTCGGTGCGCATGCGCGTCGCGAGCAGGGATTGATGGGCGTCGCGGAGGATGACGTCGGTGATGTTGATCTTCGGCATGGTTCGCTCACATGGGAACGGTGGTCAGGGGTAGGATGGGCAAAGCCCGCGCTCGGCCGTCGGCGTCCCGTGCCGTCACCTGGCGGGCGTGCCCATCTTGCAGGCCGCAAGCGGGATGGGCACGCTGCGCTTTGCCCATCCTACAGTCTCAGAGTCCCGCGTGGGCCGACAAGGCCGCGGCAAGCGCCGCGGCGATGTCCTCGCGACGGCGCTTGGTCGAGTAGTTCAGCAACTCGGGGTGCGCCTCGAGGAAGCCCGTATCGAAGTTCCCGGCGACGAAGTCCGGGTGCCGCAGGATCTCCTGGTAGAAGGGGATGGTCGTCTTGACGCCGTAGAGCCCGGTGTCCCGCAAGGCACGGTGGCCGCGGTTGACGACGTCTTCCCAATTCAAGGCCCAGACGATGACCTTGGCCAGCATGGAGTCGTAGTAGGGCGGGATGTTGTAGCCGGTGTAGATGGCCCCGTCGGTGCGCACGCCCGGCCCGCCTGGCGCGTAGTAGCGCGAGATGCGCCCGAAGCTCGGCAGGAAGTTGTTCTGCGGATCCTCGGCGTTGACGCGGAACTGGATCGCGAAACCGCGGCGCTTGATCTGGTCCTGCCGATAGCGCAGCTGCAACCCGGCGGCGATGCGGATCTGCTCTTCCACCAGGTCCACACCCGTGATGCTCTCGGTGATGGTGTGCTCGACCTGGATGCGGGTGTTCATCTCCATGAAGTAGAAGCGCCCATCCGAATCGAGCAGGAACTCGACGGTGCCGGCATTGGTGTAGTTCACAGCGCGCGCGGCGAGCACCGCGAGTCCGCCGACGTACTGGCGCTGGGCGTCATCCAACTGGGGCGAGGGGGCGATCTCGATCAGCTTCTGGTTGCGACGCTGGATGGAGCAGTCGCGCTCGTAGAGGTGGACGCAGTGGCCGTGGTGGTCGGCGAGCACCTGGACCTCGATATGGCGCGGGTTGACCACGCATTTCTCGAGGAACACCTCGGCGCGCCCGAAGGCCTTGGTCGCCTCGGAGATGACGCGCTCGAAGTTGTTGCGCAGCGCCGCGGGGTCATCGCAGCGGCGGATGCCACGCCCGCCGCCGCCCGAGGTGGCCTTGAGCATGATCGGATAGCCGATCTGCTCGGCGAAGGCCAGGGCGTCATCCAGACTCTCCAGATTACCGGGGCTACCAGGCGTCACCGGCACGCCGGCTTTCTGCATCGCCTGGCGCGCCGCGGTCTTGTCACCCATGCGGGCGATGACCTCGGCGTTGGGGCCGATGAAGGTGATCCCGCGCCGCGCGCAGGCCAACGCCAGCTCAGGATTCTCGGACAAGAAGCCGTAACCGGGGTGGACCGCGTCGCAGCCGGTCGCCACAGCCAGGTTCACGATGTTGTGGACGTTGAGATAGCCCGCCAGCGGGTCGCTGCCCAGGCTGTAGGCCTCGTCGGCCTTCTTGACGTGGAGGGAGTGGCGGTCCGCCTCGGAATAGATGGCCGCCGAGCGGATGCCCATCTCGGCGCAGGCGCGAATGACACGCACCGCGATCTCGCCGCGGTTGGCGATCAGGATCTTACGCAGCATCGGTTTGCCTCTGGGACGACCGCATGGGCGGCCGGTGTGGCGGTATCGAGAGAACCCCGCGGCCGATGCTGCTTAGCAGCATCGGCGCCTGCGAGGATTGTACAAACGCGATGCGGGAATTGAAATCGCTGATTGGTCAATCAGCTGCATTGATGATTCGAAAGACGTCCGCCAAGGCATCATCCCCACCGACGTTGCCGGGGAAGATGACGACGGGCAGATCAGGGAAGCGCGGATGGTCGGCGGGACAGCGCACCACCGAGCAGCCGGGGTGAATCTGCCCCAAGACCCGCGCCGTGCGCAGCGCCAGGCCCTTGCTCAGGGTGTCGTTCGAGGTGATGCCGCCCTTGCTGATGAGGAAGCCGGTCTCGCGCGGGAGATGCTGGACGAGCCTCACCAGGAAGCCTGAAACGCGATCCCCGAAGGCGAGTCGGTCCGCCTTGGTGGGAAACTGCCGCTCACCCCGGCTGGTATAGAGCACGACGCTGTGCCGCTCGTGCTGAGCCGTTTCGAGACGGTCGATCAGCGCATGGAACAGCAGTTCCTCGTCTTGGGTCAGGCGGTCCAGGTCGATCTCGATTGGGACGACATTGGTCTGCTCGATCAGCGCCTCCAGCTGCCGCGTCGACTTGGCGACGTGCGAACCGACCAGGATCACGCCGGGGCGGCCGCCGCGCACATAGGCCGACATCGCCTCGGCGGCAATCGGCTGCGGCGGCAGGGCGGCGAATGAGGTGAGCAGGCTCGCCGCGCTGCGGAAGAGGAAGCGCTTGCCCGCGCTCACGGCCGCCAGGACCTGGCGCGCGAAGTTGTCGAGGTCGGATTGCTGCTCGGCGTCCACCGCGCCGCACGCATTGTCCGTCAGCCCGGCGAGCCGCGCCCCGATGTCGCCGCGCACATCGGCCAGCGAGAAGCGCTCCACCTCGGCGGACCGGATCCGCCCGGCGGTCTTCTCCTCGACATAGTCCGGCAGAAAGGCGTGTTTGAAGCCAAAGACGGAATCGCGCGCGAACTCGGTCTCGTTGACCGGCACCGGCTCGCCGTCAACCAGTAGATAGTGCACCCCATCGCGGGTGATGCGTCCGCCTTCGAAAAAGGCCGGCACCAGGAAATGGGCATCGAAGGGGCCGAGTTCCTCGGCAATGATGTCGGTCTCGACCGGATAGTGGCCCCGCAGGGTCGAATCCGATCGGCTGACGACGAGCGGCTGGATGGGTTGTCCGGATTCAGCGAGCCTCGCGAGCGCCTCGCGCAGATTGACGCAGATCTCCCGCGTCACGGCCGCGGCATCCTCCGCGCTCATCCCGCGCGTGTTGCTCAGCACGAAGAAGAGCGGCGCCGCGTCGGTCAGCGCCTCGATCAG
The DNA here is from genome assembly GCF_016583565.1 of Thiocystis violacea. Taxonomy (GTDB): domain Bacteria; phylum Pseudomonadota; class Gammaproteobacteria; order Chromatiales; family Chromatiaceae; genus Thiorhodococcus; species Thiorhodococcus violaceus_A. Next base: position 95,395 of record NZ_NRRF01000003.1, read on the forward strand.
GGTCTGCGGGTCCCAGCGCGTCAGCAGCAGACAGGAGTGAACGGTCTGGGAGCCGGTCGGGTCATCGTCGATGGCGATGATCTTGGTGATGGGTGTCTGGGTCATGGGATTCTCGCTCAGGGCGGCCGCGAATGGGCTCGCTCGGCCGTCTCATACAAGCGCCCCTCGTGGGAGCGCCGCCCCGGCGCGACCTGCTCCAAGGTCGGAGCATGCCTCGTCGCGGCGGGGCGCCGCTCCCACCTGGGCGCGATCGGCTAGTCGCTAGGCCGCGCTCTCCAGCGCTGACCCTACCCGCTCCATCAAGGTCTTGGCCCGCTGCTCCAGGCTCTCGGGGGAGATGCCGTTATAGGCCATGATCTCCGCCGGGCTCGCCGTGGTCTCGCCGCGCTGCCAACCGACCAGATCCCGCGCCACCGCCTGGCTGCGCAGCAGCACGGACTCCAGGGCGACGGTGCCGCCGCCGCTGACGCAGATGAGCGCATCGCCGTGGAAGAGTGCCTCGAAGTCGGCGTCACTCATGAAGCGGTCGTCCGACTCGGAGCTGTGCGACCAGGCGACATCATCGGGCCGATAGAGGCGACGCGGGTTGGCCACGGCCACGATGCGCACCCGATAGCCCTCCGTCTCCAGCCGATCTTTCGCCGCAAACACCGGCTGAAACACCATATCCCCCGTCACGGCGAAGACGATGGTCCCCTGCCGCCCCTGCGCCGACTCGTAGAGACAAATGGCACCCTCGTCGATCGCCTGGCGCGCCTGCTCCATGCTGGTGTGAACCGGCAGCGCCGACTTGGAGGCGACGATGCTGATGCACTTGTTGGACTGCTCCACCGCCCAGCCGTAGGCCGCCTGAATCATGTTCGCGTCCGAGGGATAGAGCAGATAGACGTTGCCGTTGCGCATCTGGCCGCCGATGTAGTTCTCGATCTCGGGCCGCTGATGGGTCCAGCCGTTGCGCCCCTGCTCCAGCGCGCCGGCCGTGAACATGGACACCACGGCTGGCGTCTTGTGCCGCAGCTCGGCCATCGCCTGCCCGACGGTCTGCACGATGGGCCAGCCGTTGATGGCGAAGCTCTCGTAGGACAACCAGAGCGAGCGTCCGCCGAAGAGCGCCAGACCGGCCGCGAAACCGGCGCAGGCGTCCTCGTTCAGGGGCTCGTAGACCTGGCCGTTGGGCGACTGGTTGTACAGCGGATCCTCGGTCGGATGGCGGATCTTCAAGGCATCGTTGATCGCCTTCATGGCGGACGCCTCGTTGCCGTCGGCGTTGGTCACCACGAAATCGGGGTCGCGCTGCCCGAGCGCCGCCACCATCTGCGCCATGGTCGTCGCGGGCACGGCCTGCTCGCCGGGGGCGAATTCCTGGGTCGGCAGCGTGCCGATGTCCGTCAGCGGACGCTCGAATTCGGTCACTACCGTCCGACCCGCCGGACCGCCGCCGGCGCGCTGCATGTTGGTCCGCACCAGCGCCCAGGCCTCGGGCGCCAAGGCGCCCCGCTCCAGCGCGGCCGCGATGTTGGGCTTCTCCGGCGTATCGCCGGGATAGAGGTTGTGCGCCTTGGCGCCGCTGGCATGCACGCCGGCACCCTTGAGCTGCTTGAGGATGACGCAGGTCAGGGTGCCGCCCAGGGCGGATTCCGCCGCCTCATGCATGGCCTCGAGCACGGCGCGGGAGAAGGCCTGTCGCGCCTCGGGGCCGAAGCGGGTGCTGTCGACGTAGGCGCCTTCCTGTCCGGCGTCATCGAACGCCTTGGCGTCGATCAGGATCACCCGCTCGAAGTCGTGCGCCCGCCAGTAGGCCTCCATCTGGGCGTTGTCCATGAGCGACACCATGGAGTGATGCTCCTGGCTGTAGCCGTTCCAGACCAGCACCGGCAGGAAGTTGGTCACCTCCGGATAGGCGGTGTGGAAGTGCTTCATGGCCGAGAGGATGTAGGGCTCGCCGAGACCGCCGTCGCCGATGGTGCAGGGGAACAACTTGTCCCGATTCAGATAGGCCCCGGCCATGGCGAAGTGTTGCCCCTGCCCGAGCGGCCCAGCCGGCGCCAGCAGCCCCGGAATGGCGCCGGAGAGATGCCCAAGCAGCCCGTCGCGCTCGCGGAACCTGGTCTGGAGATCGGTCATCGTGCGGATGCCCATGTCTTCCAGCGACCCATCCAGGAACATGGCGCTGTAGAAGCCGGGCGCATGATGGCCCACCTCGGTCACGATGTTGGTGTGCCCGAGCATGACCAGGGACGCGTAGGCGTCCGCCGAGCTGGCGAAACCGCCCGGATGACCGGACTGCTTGGAGGCGCAGAGCTGCAGGGTGAGATAGCGCAGGGCATCGGCCGTCAGCTGCGTCTGGTAGACCGCCGCGTCGTCGATCTCCCGGATGCCCGTCTGACCGTCTCGGATCGCAGCTTGGCCGCCGTGCCGCGCGAACGCCTGACCGGCCGACGCAAAGTGCAGCACGCCGTCGCAGAAGGCCGGTGTGGATTGGTTCGGATGGGTGGCAGTTGCAGTGGTCATGATCTCCCCCTCTCAGTGCGTGTGTTGGATCCGTTGCTGGCGATGCCGCCGGCGTTGAGACGAACTCTAGAGAGGCAGCGGGTATTTCGCAATAAGGAATAGATTTCACATTGTGAAATATCTGGCGAATGGCCTCGGAAACCTTGATCACAATGGCGCCAGAAAGCGCAATCAGGACAGGCTCCAGATTTTGTGCTTTCATGATGTGAAATTCGATGCTCAGGATTTCTCATGAAGCAAGAAGACATCACGACCGAAACACGCATCCAGGTCATCGACCGGGCCGCCGCCCTGCTCGACGCCATCGCCCGTTACCCGGATCCGATCAGCCTCAAGGTCCTGGCCGCCGAAACCGGACTCCACGCCTCCACCGCGCACCGCATCCTCGCCTCGCTCATCCAGAACCAGTTCGTCGAACGCGACGCCGCCGGCCACTACCGGCTCGGCCTGCGCCTGCTCCAGCTCGGTGTGCGCCTGCACGGCAACGTCGACGTGCGTGCCCTCGCCCGCCCCATCATGGAGACGCTGCGCGACCAGTTCGGGGAGACCATCAACCTGACCATTCGCGAGGGCGACGCCGTCGTCTACATCGAGAAGGCCACGCCCAACCGCATGATCCACGTGCAGCAGCTGGTGGGGGCGCGCGCGCCGCTGCACGTCACCGCCGTCGGCAAACTCATGCTCGGCGCCGCCGGCGAGGACGCCATGCGCGCCTACGCCCAGCGCACCAACCTCCCCGCCTACACCCGCAACAGCATTACCACCCTGCCCCGCCTCACCGCGGAGTGCGGGGAATCGCTCGCGCGCGGCTATGCGCTGGACAACGAGGAGGCTGAGATGGACGTCGGCTGCATCGGCGTGCTCGTTCACGACAGCACCGGCAACGTCAGCGCCGGGCTGTCGGTGTCGGCACCCATCAATCGGCGGCGTCTGGAGTGGGTCGAGGATCTGGTCGCCGCGGGGCAGACCTTGTCGGAGCGGCTCGGATATCGCTCGGGGCAAGACGCGGGACACTGATTCCCCGCCCGGCGGCTCGGAGTCAAGCATCGCGCCAGAACGGTCGGAAACCGCCCTGCGGCACGCGCAAGCCGCGACTGCACGGGGCACATGAGCGGCTGACAACAGCTTGCCGTCAGGAAAGGACGCAGGGTCGAGTCCGGCACGCTGAAACGCGGACGGAGTCACATTAGCATTCGATGAAATGCTAAAAAATGCCCGGTTCGGGACCAGGAACCGGCTAAACTCTCGGCTGCAGGTTGCAGTTCAACCACTGGAGGTACGCTATGCTGCTTCGCCACTCACCGACCTCGCCCTATGTCCGCAAGGTCATGGTGCTGTTGCACGAAACAGGTCTGCTCGATCAGATTGCCGTCGAGACGATCGACGGCTGGTCGGAGCCCGAGGTGCTGCTTGAGGAGAATCCGCTCTCCATGGTGCCGACGCTGGTGCTGGACGATGGCCAGACGCTATTCGACAGCCGGGTGATCTGCGAGTACCTCGACCGCCGCCACGTCGGCCGCCCCATGCTCCCGCCGACCGGCGACATGCACTGGTACGTCTTGCGCGATCAGGCGCTGGCGGATGGCATTCTGGACTGCGCCGTGCTCATCTTCGTGGAGCAGCAGAAGCGCCCCGAGGCGCAGCGGTGGGACTGGTGGCTGGAGCTGAAACGGCGCGCCATCGAACGCTCGCTCGACAGCCTGGAGCAGGATATCGAGGCACTGCTGGAGCGCGTGGATCTGGGCGCCATCGCGATCGCGGTGGCAATCGGCTACCTCGACCTGCGCGGCGCTGCCGGCGACTGGCGCGAGACGCGCCCGGCGCTCGCCACCTGGTACGCGGGCTTCAGCCAGCGCCCCTCGATGATCGCAACCGCGCCGCCGGTCTGATGGCCTGATCGCGACGGCATGAAGGCACGGGCGCCGGCGGCGCCTCAGATCCGCGCGATACCCGCTTCCATCTCGTCCTTGATCGCCTCCCCGGCCCGCTCCGGGTCGGTCTCCTTGACGTCGATCCAGTGGACGTACATATCCTCGCCGTCCATCTCCAGGGTGACCGTACCCGGCGTCAGGGTGATGCTGTTGGCCAGGATGAGGCGTTGGTAGGGCTCAGTGAGTCGGGTGCGAATCCGCACGATGCCGGGATTGATCGGTAAGCTGGGGCTGAGCACCCGCCGGGCGACGTCGATATTCGACAGGACCAGGTTCTTGAGAAAGACGGGCAGATAGGCCAGGAGCGGGAGCAGTCGCCAGGACCGGCCCAACTCGCCCGTCGGCTGCCGCGGAACCGCGAGCCAGACGATGGCGGCCGAGACCAGGAGACCGACGATCAGTTCCTCGGGGTCCAGGCTGTTGGTGAGTCCGAGCCAGACGATGAAGAGGATCGCCCCCCATTGAAGTCGCTGCATGGGTCTATCCCTCGATTTGCCGTGCCGGGTGCCGGAGCGGCTGGATCACTTGTCTTTCGGCATGTAGAGGAAGCTGTCGGCGTCCGGACTGACGTAGACGCAGTCGCCCTCCAGCCGCAGTGAATCCGGTCCGCAGACGTCGACGCAGAGACCGCACCAGCAGCAGCGGCCGTAGTCGATGCGCGGGACCAGCCCGCTCGCGTTCTTCGGGTTCATCGCCTCCGGCGAAAGCGGCTCGACCATGTCGATCGCCTCGTTCATGCAGATGTCCTGGCAGTTTCCGCAGCCGACACAGTCGCTGATCGTATTGACGTGAAAGCCGCGATAGCCAGTCACCTCCGCTCGCTGCTCGACCGGATAGCTGAGGGTATGGGGCTGTTTGAACCCTTGCGCGAGTGCGCTGAAGGGATGAATCAGCCCCTTGATGTCGAGATTCCAGGCCATGGTGACGCCTCCTGAGGCAAGTTTGATGGAGAAGCTCGTAGGGTGGACAAGCACAGCGCAGTCCACCACAGCTGTTCCTCGCGGCCTCCAGGTTGGGCCGAGGAACGAGGCCCAAGGACGCGCGGGGGATCGGCGTTCATCGCTCGATCTCCGGCGGGCAGATGCCCAGCGAATTCATGATGAGCGCGACATCCGAGAGCTGCGCGCCGACCAGCAGCCGCTCCAGCAGGGTGAAGGCGTGGACGATGGAGGGACCACGCACCTGCAGCCGCCGCAGGAAAGGCGTGCCGTCACCCGCCATGAAGTAACCGAAAGCCCCGCGGGCGGACTCGGACTGCACATAGGTCTCGCCGCGCGGAATCTTGAACTGACGATGACGGGGGAGCTTGCACTGGATCGGACCGTCCGGCAGCTGCTCGACGACCTGGCGCAGAATGCGGATGCTCTGGTGCATCTCCGCGCGGCGCACCAGGGCGCGCGCGTAGGCATCGCCGGCGGACTGCGTGGGGATGTCGAACTCCAGCCGGTCGTAGACCAGATAGGGTGCATCTTTGCGCACGTCGCGCGGGATGCCGCAGCCGCGAATCACGGGGCCAGAGTAGCTGTTGCGAACGCACTCTGCAGCATCCACGACACCCACACCCTGCAGCCGCTTCTTGACGGCGGCGTTGTCGAAGAAGATGCGGTCGTACTCGGGCAACCTGGACGCGAGCGTATCCAGCAGCGCGAGCAGCCGTTCCGGCAGATCTTCCGGGAGGTCGCGCTTCACGCCGCCCGGATAGATGTACATGTGATAGACGCGGCCGCCGGTGATGGCCTCGAAGAGATCCAGGATGTAGTCGCGCTCGCCAATCGCCCATTGGGGGACGATCTCGTGACCGATGGAGCCGCCCTGCCCGGCGAGCCAGAGCAGATGCGCCTGCAGGCGCGCCAGCTCGAGGATCATGACGCGGATGTATTGGGCGCGCTCGCTCACCTCCAGCCCGTACAGCTCTTCGACGCCGCGCGCGAAGTTCTCTTCGTTGGGGTCGGGCTCGGGCACGCAGATGCGGCAGACGATGGTGAAGGCCTGGATGACGGTGCGCCGCTCGATCATCTTCTCGAAGCCGCGATGCAGGTAGCCGACGTGGGTCACGGCCTTGACGATGGTCTCGCCGTCCAGATCCAGCTCCAGGCTCATGTTGCCGGTCACGCCCGGATGCTGCGGGCCGTGGAAGATCTTGATGGTCTCGCTCATGCGCTGCCGCCCTCTTCCGGCCGAGCCTTCTCGACCTGCTCCGCCGCTTTCGCCTGCAGGGCCTTCTCCGCCTTCTTGGCGTCTTTGCGTTTGCGGATGGCCTCGCGCACGTCCTGATTGTCCTCGCGGCCGGGGCGCATCTCGTAGGTGTCCTGTACGAACTTCAAGGTGTCGAACTCGCGGCGCATCGGCGGGGTATGGGTCCAGCCCTCCAGCATGAAGTCAACCAGGCTCGGGTGGCCCTCGAAGGGGATGCCATACATCTCGTGCAGCTCGCGTTCGAAGATCTCCGCTTGCGGCCACAGCGGGATGGCGCTGGCCAGTCCCTCTCCGTCGCGCGCGATCTGGGTCTGGACGCCGAGCGAGCGGTCACGTTCGGCCGTCTCCAGCAGATAGGTCAGGCGGAAGACGCCCTCCTCCAGCCAGTCCGTGCAGGCGAGCGCGTTCAAGGTCACGAAGCCTTGCTGCTGCTGGAGCTGGCCGAGCAGCGAGAAGAGCTGGGCCTTGGGCACACGCAGAAAGGCCTGATTGGGACGCCGCTGGCTCTGTTCGAGGATCTCGAAGCCCTGGAGCCTGGGCAGTAACGCATCCAGCATCAGGCGGCGCCTCCGGCGTGATACCAATCATAGGTGTAGGCCGGCGGCATCTGATCGCCGAGCACCCGGCGCTGATTGGCCTTGTACCAGTCGATATTTTCGCGGTAGCGGTGGAAACCGCCCTTCTCGCCGCGCGCGATGCGCTCCTGCAGCGCGACGAAGCCCTCGATCAGGGCCTCTGGCCTTGGCATGCAGCCGTTGATGAAGATATCCACCGGCAGATAGCGGTCGACCTGCTTCACCGTGTTGTAGGAGTCCCAGTACATGCCGCCGTTGATGGTGCAGCTGCCGAGGGCGATGACGTACTTGGGCTCCTGCATCTGCTCGTAGCTGCGAATGACACGCTTGAGGGTCTTGATCGCCAGATAGCCGCTGATGACGAGCACGTCCGCCTGGCGCGGCGTGGCGGCACCGATGATGCCGAAGCGCTCCGCGTCGAAGCGGCTGGTCATGAGCGGACGCATCTCGATCGCGCCGCAGCCCGTGCCATAGGCCAGGACGAAGAGGCTCCGCTTGCGCATCCAGGACACCAGCTGGTCGAGCACGCCTTGCCGGGCCTCGTCGACCGGGCTGCCGGTCTCCAGCAGCGCCTGCTCGCACTGGGAGCCCTCGCACTGGAATCCTTCACGTTGGGTCTTGTGATACATCATGCGCTCCAGGGTAGCCAGACGGTCAGGATCACCCCCAGGACACCCAGTCCCAGCGGCACCTTCCAGAAGAAATCCACCGCCTGCTCGGTCCGTAGCCGCGGGAAGACCATGCTGACCGCCGTCGTCAGCACGAAGAGGGCGAAGGCCTTGAGAATCAGGACCAGGATATTGGTGGCACCGCCCAGGAAGAGGTCGGTCACCAGCACCAACTTGGCGATCGACATCATCATGTTCTGGGTCATGAGCACGCCGAGCAGGCGTCCGCCGAACTCCACCCGCGGCCCCGCATAGACCTCGACCGGCGCGCCCACAACGTCGAAGGGCGAGCCGTTCTGGCTGGCGATGAAGGGCAGCAGGATGACGCAGAAGGCGATGGGGTTGGTGACGATGCCCCAATGCGCCAGCCCGTCCTGTGCCGCCATGATGGCATGCACCGAGGTTGTCTCGTGCTGCAGCATCACCAGGCCCAGCCCCAGGAAGAAGGGGACTTCAAGCCCCATGAGCCGGGTCAGCCCGCGGGTCACGCCCATGACGCCGAAGGGGTTGCCGCTCGAACCCACCGCCAGCGCGTTGCCCAGGGGGCCAACCACTAACAGGTAGATGATGAGGATGAGGTTGCCGTACTGAGAATAGCCCTGGAGCCAATTCGAGTCCTTCAGGAAGGGGACGAAGAGCACCGTGGTGAAGGCCCCGGCCATGATGATCATCGGCCCAAAGAAGAACATGGGGCCGTGGACCAGGGTTTCCGACTTGAAGAAGAACTTCATGTTATCGAAGAAGTTCTGCCAGATGCTCGGCCCCCAGCGGCGTTGAACGCGGGCGTTGAGCTGGCGGTAGAAGCCGTAGAAGAGGAAGCCCATGATGTAGCTGACGCCAATCATGGCCAGCGAATCGAGGATGGCGTGCATCAAATCCCTCCTGTCACGGCTTGAAGGCCGAGAACCACGGCGAAGACCACAACCGCGAGCAGGATCCAGGTCTGGGGATTGCCGGCATAGAACCCGCCCAGCAGGCCCGCCGCGGCACGCATCTGGCGCGTCAGTCCGAGATAGAAGCCCTGGCTGCTGTGACGCAGGATCCAGCCGACCAGCGGGATGCGGCGCAGCTCGCGCCCCATGCCGGCACCATAGTGCAGCGGCGTTTCCTCGGTTGGGACCTCGCCCGCATAACTCAAATCGTAGGGGCTGCCGGCCCGGCGCATCCGCCCGCGCAGCAGCAGGAAGAGCCCCGTCACCAGCACGAAGGCGGTCACGAAGACCGACATGAGGACGACGCCGTCATAGCCGCCATAGGCCGTGGTCAGCACCGCCCAGGATGATCCGCCGAGCGGGGCCATCCGGAGGGCCGTCAGCACGGGGTCGATCAACACCTCAATGGCGAATCCGGGGAAGACTCCAAGCCCGAACAGCAGCGCCATGAGGATGACCTGCGGCACCAGATAGGGCCAGGGGGCCTCCTTCGCCTCCCGCGCACCAGCCGAGTTGGCGTGCCCGAGGAAGGGCGCGTAGATCAGCTTGTAGCAGTAGATGAAGGCCGCCGTGCTGGACAGGATCATGGCCGCGAGCAGCAGCAGCCAGCGCGCGTCGACGAGCGAGACGAACACCAGGTACTTGGCCGCGAAGCCCGGCAGGGGCGGCATGCCGGCCAGGCCGATGATGCCGATGAGCACGCCGAAGAAGGAGATGGGCATGCGCTCGATGAGCCGCCCCAGGTCGTTGAACCGGCGCTGCCCGGTCTGCAAGACGATCCCGGCGACGCTGATGAAGAGCAGCAGCTTGACCAGGGTGTGCACCAGGGCGAGATAGAGTGCGCCGCCGAGGGCCAGGGAGCTGCCGACACCGACCGCCGTGGTGATGTAGCCGACCTGCGCGATGGAGGAATAGGCCAGCAGACGTTTCATGTCCTCCTGCGAGATGGCCTTGTAGGTCGCGACGATGGCGGTGATGACACCCACCCAGGCCAGCAGGTAGCCGGCCGCGGGGCCGTTGAGCAGCCGACCGTAGAGCCCCGTCAGCGCCTCCGGAAAGAGCGTCAGCAGCAGGATCATGCCGTAGACGCCCATCTTGGAGATCGCAGCCGAGAGAAAGGCGCTGAAGATGTCCGGCGCCTCGTCGTAGCTGCGTGGAACCCAGATATGCAGCGGCAGGGTTCCGACCTTGATCAGAAAGGCCAGCCCGAACAGAAGGGCGAGCGCCAGCTGCTGTGGCTGGGTCGGCCCGACGAGCGGGCGGATGTCGAAGCTGCCCGTGAGGCCATAGAACACCATGATGCCGGCCAGCAGGAGAAAGGCCGATGCCAGATTGAACAGGATGTAGGACTGTGAGGTCGCCATCTCGGTGCGCGGCGAGCGCAGCAGGAGCAGATAGCTGCTCCAGGTCATGATCTCCCAGCCGATGAAGAAGCTCACGAAGTCGCCCGCGAGCAACAGCAGCTGCATCCCCGCCAGCAGCGCGGCGTAGAGCGCCAGCGACGGCCAGTCTGCCGGCCGCCTCAGCATCGGCAGGGCCACCAGGGGTGCGGCCAGGGCCAGGAGCAGCAGGAAGAAGGCCGCGAGCGGCGTCAAGGTCAGGCTGAGGCCAACCCCATCGAGCAAGGTCCAGGTCAGGTGCCCGTCCCAGCCCATCAGCAGCGCGGTGGGGCTCAGAGAGACGGCAAAGAAAAACAACTTGAGAATCAAGCTCATGACCCAGCCCCCAGCACGGCAACCAGGGTCGCGGTGCGATCCAGCAGCGACCGTGCGCCCTCGATGAAGAGATCGTCGACCAGGAAGGGTGCAACTCCGAGCAAGACGATGAGCCCGGCGACAACGCCGATGGGCAGATAGGCCCAGCGTCCCTCGGAGGGTTCGATAGCAACCTCTGTGCGCGGCTCGTAGAGCACCTTGATCCAGCGGAAGTAGTAGCCGGCCTCGATCAGGGCGGCCAGCAGGATGAGCGCGACGGGCCAGAAGACGCCGGCCTCGGCGAAGCCCTTGAGGATCCAGAGTTTGCTCGCGAAGCCGCTCAGCGGCGGCAGCCCCATGACCGCCAGCGCGCCCAGCACGAAGAGGGCGCCGGCCAGGGGCCTCGCGCGGCCGGCCCCGGCGAAGTCGGCGATCCGCGCCGAGACGAAGCTCCGCAGCAGAATCGCCGCGGTCAGGAAGAGCAGCAGCTTGACCAGGGTATGGTTGACCATGTGGAAGAGACCGCCGGCGGTGGTCGACTCGACCCCGAAGCCCAGCGCCAGCGTGATGAGCCCGATCTGCCCCAGGGAGGAGTAGGCCAGCATCCGCCTCAGATCCTCCTGACGCAGCGCGACGGTCTCGGCCACCAGCATCGTGATGGCGCCCAGGCCCATGAGCCAGGCACCCGCGACGCCGGGGTCTGCCAGGAACAGGAAGACCAGGTGGAAGAGCACGAAGAGAAAGGCCTTGACCAGGATGCCGGAATAGAGCGACGCAACGGCCGGATGGCTGCCCTGGTAGATGTCCGGGACCCAGAAATTGAAGGGAAAGAGCTCGGTCTTGATGCCGAGACCAATGAGCATCAGCAGGCCGATGAGCATCTGCATCGGCCCCGGGATCTCGCTGAACCCGCGTGCCACGGCGGCCAGACTCAGATTGCCGGTCTGCAGGTAGATGAGCACCACCGCGAAGAGGAAGAAGATGGCGGCGACCGAGCCGATGATGAGGTACTTGAGTCCAGCCTCCAATGCCGGGGCGTCTCGCCGCAGGGCGCTCAACGCATAGGCGCTCACCCCGGCGATCTCCAGGAAGACGTAGAGATTGAAGAGATCCCCGGTCAGCACCATGCCGTTGCAGCCGGCGATCAGCAGCAGGATGAGGATGAAGGCCCGCCGCTCGCGCAGATAGGGCTCCGTCTCGCCCAGCCAGAGAAAGGCGCCGACCACGACACCGGCAAAGTTGATGAGCGCAACCAGGAGCCAGGAGGCGCTGTCGAGCTGCAGATGGATACCCAACGGCGGCGCGATGACGATGGTCTCCAGCAGCGGCGCGGTCCGCACCGCCGGGAGGAGCCCGAGGGCCAGCGCCAAGAGCGCGGCCGGCGTGCCGACCAGCAGCGGCATGAGCAGGCGTAGCCGGACCCACAACGGCGAGGCGAAGGCCAGCAGCAGCGGAAGCGCGATGAACCAGACGGGCGTGAGCGGCATGGTCATCAGACGTCCTTCAACTCGGTCAAGCCGGCCACGTCGGCCTTGCCGGTGAGGCGGTGATACTGGACAGCCAGACTGATTCCCAGGCCGAGCACCGCCAGGCCGATCACGATGGCCGTCAGGGTCAGCGCCTGGGGAACCGGATCCGCCATGCCGACGAAGCCCTGGAGGCCATCGGAGAGGATCGGCGCCGTCTCGCCCGGCGAGGTGGCAAGCCCGATGAAGAGCAGATAGACCGCCAGCTCCATCACCGCGATGCTGATGAGGATCTTCAACAGGTGCCGTTTGGCCAGCAGGCCGTAGAGCCCGATGAAGAATAGAGTCAGACTCCCCAGTACATAGATGCCATGCAGCACCCGGGGCTCATCCAAGAACGACAACATTCCCTACAACTCCTTACTACAACGTCAGTGAGGCGGAGCCTCGGACCGATGTGATGTCTCGGGCCAGCCAGCAACCCCGCGCGCGACTTGCCGATCAGAAGACCGGACGCACAGGCTTCCGCGGGATTTAGTCAGGATGTCTCGGCGTCGGGCGGATGGCTGCTGCCACGCTCCAGCATATCGCCGAAGATGGCGGCGACTTCGGCGCCGACCTTGACGCCGACCAGGCAATAGACGACGGGGATGACGCCCGCGGACAGCAGCCGGCCCATGTCCGCGACCGGGTGAGGCAGGAAGTTGCCGAGGAAGGTCGCCGTGCCGAGCAGTATCAAACCCAGGAGTCCGACAAGGACGAAGCCGCTGCCGGAGAGCGCTTCGAGCAACCCGATCAGACTGTGATTCAGAACGAAGGTGCGATCCGCCAGCATGCGCAGGAAGAAGGCGGTCGCGATGATGACGCCGCCCTGGAATCCGCCGCCGGGCGAGAGATGGCCGTGCACCACCACATAGACGCCCAGCAGGACGAGGACCGGGAAGAGCAGGCGCACCCCCGTCATCAGCATCTCGTTCGGGTCACTGATCGGCGTCTCCGCCCCCTCGGCCCCGGCACGCTGCCGCGCGCCGAAGAGGAGCCCGATGCCGGTGGCCGCCAGGAAGAGCACGGTCACCTCGCCCAGGGTGTCGAAGCCGCGGTAGCTGACCACCACGGAGGTCACGGCATTGGCCGAGGCGGTCTCCGCATTGCGTGCGAGCAGGGCGTCGCCGACGCTGGCCGTCTGCCCATCCAGCCCGTACTGAAACAGGATGCCGAGGTGCGCGGCAAACAGCCAGCCACAGAGCAGGACCAGCATCAGGGTCTTGGCTCTGACCCTCTTGCGCAATGGAACATCGCTCATTTCAGCCCCTTGTCTTCAGAACGCCCAAGCTGGCGGACACCCATGAGCAGCACGAAGCTGCCGGCGGCCGCGCCGATCGCCGCCTCGGTCAGGGCCACGTCGGGGGCCTGCAGCAGGAAGAACTGGCCCACGGCACCCAGACTGACCAGAGAGAAGCCCACCACGGACTGCAGCAGGTCGTCCTGGACGATGGCCATCCAGGCCCCCGCGATCATCCAGACGAAGAGCAGGGAGACGAGCAGCCCGGTCATGACGTGACCTCCTCGACCGCGCGCCCATCGCCGGACTCTTCCGCCGCGGACCTGCGCTCCGCATAGGCATCGTGGACCAAGATCGTCCCCAGTGTGCCACTGCGATAGGCCGCGCGCGCCAGGACGGACGAGCTGAGCGGATTGGTCAGCAGGATGAAGAGGGCGAGCAGCAGCAGCCGCGGCGCCCAGGCCGGCTCCACGCAGGCCGCGCCCAGCAGCATGAGCAAGGAGCCCATGGTGGTCGCCTTGGCGCCGGCATGCATCCGGGTGAAGACATCCGGCATGCGAATCAGGCCAAGCCCGCTGACCCAGAAGAAGAAGGCCCCACCCGCCATCAGCACATACCCCAGGATCTCCATTCAGACCCCCTTCTCAAGAAAGCGCCCGAAGAGCACGACGCCGGCGAAACCGACCAATGCAAATACGAAGGCAACATCGAGATAGATGCTCCGGCCCTCATGGATCGCCAGCAGTGTGAGCAGGGAGATGAAGAGAACGCTCAGCGTATCCAGGGCCAGGATGCGGTTGGGGGCATCCGGTCCTTTCAGGAAGCGCCAGAGGATCATGGCAATCGGAGGCAGGAGCAGCAGAATCAGCAATTCGAACATAGAGCGCCCCTTGGCTTGATTGAAACGACGACAAGCCCTGAAAGCGCGACACGCGTCAGACTCTCATGACAACTCAGATTCGGCGCGGAGTGTAACACCCCGAGGTGACGACCCATCACGCCTTGCCAAGTTCGCTGTCGGAACTCTGACGATAGGGTTGGGGGAGATCCGATGTTGAACCAGAGCAGGGCCGGCTCTCGCGAGCCGCGTGTGTTATGCCAGATCTCTCGCCGAATTGCGCTGATGCTTATCAATGCTGATGCTTATCAATGCTGATGCTTATCAATGCTGATGCTTATCAAGTGACTTCGCTGGCTGCCTCGGCACCGGCGAGATCCCCGAGCCGAGCGATTCACGGTGAGCCGCGACTGGGGCACGGCAGCCACCAGCCGCCCCGAAACACCGGCTCCACGCTGACCCCGTGCCGGATCACTGATCCTGGTCAAGATTTCGGGAGCGTCGGCCGAATCCCGCGCGTCCCGCCTGTGCTACGTTGGCGCCCGGTTTCAACCGATCCATCATGCGATTGCCGGAAAAAACCCTGCCCGATGGGCCGGATGTTGGTCCGTCTTCAAGGAGCATTCACCAGAGCATCGAGCGACGATTTGACGCTCAGTGTGACACGGAAGGCAGGCCACTCAACCCGTCAACGGGCATGGTCTTCGACACGAATCGCCGAAGAAGAAGGTGCCATTATGAGACGTACCCCCATAAGACGTGCCCCATTGAGAGTCCTCGCCACTGCAGCGGGTCTTGCCGCCATGCAGACGGTCTGCGCCTACGACCTGCCGGCCGTGAATCTCGGCTTCACCAGCTTCCTGGACGGCGCGCCGCCGGCCGGCCCCGGCTGGTATGTCCAGCAGTATGTCCAACTCTATCGCAATGGCCGGCTGAAGGACGGCGACGGCCACGACATGCGCCTGCCGACCCCGCGCGGGCTGGAGAAGGCGCAAGTCGACGCAAACATCAGTCTGACCCAACTGGTCTACCAATCGGATCAGGAGCTGGCCTTCGGCGGCAAGTGGGGCATGAACCTCATGCTCCCGGCCGTCGGCTTCGACCTGGATCCGAAGGACAACCTGGCCCTCTCCGCCAACAGCGCCAACCTCGGCGATCTGCTGGTCGGCCCTTACCTGCAGTGGGATCCCATCATGGGC
Source organism: Thiocystis violacea (assembly GCF_016583565.1). Taxonomy (GTDB): domain Bacteria; phylum Pseudomonadota; class Gammaproteobacteria; order Chromatiales; family Chromatiaceae; genus Thiorhodococcus; species Thiorhodococcus violaceus_A. The sequence goes on from NZ_NRRF01000003.1 coordinate 110,687, forward strand.
GCGAACGGCCCCAAGCTGGTGCAGCGCGTCGAGTTCCAGATGCTGCTCCCGACCGGGGCCTATGACGCGGACCACGCGCTCAATCCGGGCAGCAACGTCTTCTCCTTCAACCCCTACTGGGCGGCCACCGCCTTCCTGGCGCCGAAGTGGACCCTGTCCTGGCGCCTGCACTATCTCTGGAACGCGGAGAACTCAGACCCCTACACCCCGCTCGAAGCCAAGGACGCGCAGGCCGGCCAGGCCATTCACATCAACTTCGCAAGCGCCTACGAGGTGCTCCCGAACCGGCTGCGGATCGGCATCAACGGCTACTATCTGAAGCAGATCACCGAGAACAAGCTGGACGGGCACGACCTGTCCGATTCCAAGGAGCAGGTGCTCGGCATCGGCCCAGGTCTCGTCTACCACTTCTCGAAGCACGATCACCTCTTCGCCAACGTTTACTGGGAGACCTGGGCGGAGAACCGGACCGAAGGATCCAGAGTCAACCTGCGCTATGTGCACCACTTCCAGTGAGCGTCAGAGCCCTTCGTAGACCAGGGGGACACGCCGGCTGACGCTGGTGAAGAGTTGATAGGCGATGGTGTCGCTCGCGTGGGCGACATCCGTCGCCGAGACCGTCCGCCCCCAGAGCTCGACCGGATCACCCAGACGCACGTCCTCCATGCCGGTCAGGTCCAGGGTGATCATGTCCATGGAGACGCGGCCGATCACCCGCGTGATGCGCCCCTTGACGGCAACCGGTGAGCCATCCCTGGCGTGACGGGGATAGCCGTCCGCATAGCCGACGGCCGCCACGCCGACCCGGGTCGGGCGGTCACAGACGAAGCGCCCGCCGTAGCCGATGGGATCGCCCGGCCGGAGATCCCGAATGGCGATCAGCGCCGATTCCAGGGTCATGGCCGGGCGCAGATCGCGGGCACGCGCATCCTCGCTGGCGAAGGGCGAGGCGCCGTAGAGCATGATGCCGGGGCGCGTCCAGTCACGATGCGCCCGCGGCCAGGCAAGGATGGCGGCCGAATTGGCCAGGCTGCACGGCAGCGGCGCGCCCTGAAGGGCCTGGTCGAAGACCTCCAGCTGGGTGTGCGTATAGGGGTGCTCGGGTTCGTCCGCGCGCGCGAAGTGCGTCATGGCGCATCGCTGACCGACATGCGGGCAAGCCCGCAGGCGGGCATGGACCTCGGCGAACGCCTCCGGGGCAAAGCCGACCCGATGCATGCCGGAGTCGATCTTGATCCAGCATGGCAGCGGCCGCGAGGGACGCGCCGCCAGCACCCAGTCGAGCTGCTCCCGACAGTGGACCACCAGCGCCAGATCGGCCCGGTCCGCCACGGCGATCTCGTCCGGCGAAAAGGCGCCCTCCAAGAGCAGAATGGGATTGCGGATCCCCGATTCGCGCAGCTCCAGCGCCTCCCCGAGACAGGCCACCGCGAAGCCGTCGGCCTGGGGCGCCAGCATCCGCCCGACCTGGACCGCGCCGTGACCATAGGCATTGGCCTTGATGACGGCCAGGGCGCGCGCCTTGGACGCAGCCCCTTTGGCGAGACGATAGTTGTGCAGGATGGCATCCAGATGGATGCGGGCTCTGAGCGGACGGGACGAGGGAATCATGAGGTCACTTTGCCATGGGCTCGACGCCTTGTCTCGCGCTCGGTCCGCGCGCGGATGCGGCGGCAGGCGCGGGGGCCTCGCCTCCAACAGGCGCATCGGACAGGGGCGGACAGAGTCTCACCTGAGAATATAATTCAATGATTATATGCGAGTTTCTCGCGCGCCGGTGTCGCTTGAACGAACGACTCGCGGTATATTGCAGCGCAGCATCGCGGCTGAATCGGCTCACGCACGCTGCCGCCGCGCCCTCTCTTCAACGGGGCCGTGTGCCCCGCTTGATTCCAGCCACCGCGGTCGCAACCCGATAGTGATCGCAAGCACCGACCGATCCCGAACCCCGACTGATCCCGAACCGACTGATCCCGAACATCGATTCGATCCTCATCACACCTCGGACGCACATCTGACTGGATAGCCTTGGAATGTCACGTATCAAGCTCGAGTTCCCGAACGCCGATGGCCAGACCCTGGTCGGTTTGCTGGAGACGCCGCCGGAGCGGGTTCCAGTCGCCCGCTATGCCCTCTTCGCCCACTGCTTCACCTGCAGCAAGGACGTGGCCGCCGCCAGCCGCATCAGCCGCGCGCTCGCCGCGCGCGGGATCGCCTCCCTCAGGTTCGACTTCACCGGACTGGGGAACAGCGACGGCGACTTCGCCAACACCAACTTCTCATCTAATGTGCAGGATCTGCTCGCCGCGGCGCGCAAGCTCGAGCAGGACTTCGAGGCGCCGGCGCTGCTCATCGGCCACAGTCTGGGCGGGGCCGCCGTGCTGGCCGCCGCGCCTCAGCTCCCCTCCGTGGAGGCGGTCGTGACCATCGCGGCACCCGCCACGGCCTCGCATGTCCAGCACCTGCTCAGCGGGGCGCGCGGTCAGCTCGAGGACGAGGGCGAGGCGGAGATCAAGATCGGTCTGCGCCGCTTCCGCATCAAGAAACAGCTGCTCGACGACCTGGCCCGCTATGGCGACGCGGATCACATTCGACACCTGAACCGCGCCCTTCTGGTCTTCCATTCGCCGCTCGACACCATCGTCGATATCGCGGAGGCCGCCAAGATCTACCAGGCCGCGCGACACCCCAAGAGCTTCATCTCGCTCGACAACGCCGATCATATGCTCAGCAACCGCGAGGACGCCGAATACGTCGCGGAGACCCTGGTCGCTTGGGCGAGCCGCTATCTGGGGCTCGGCAGGCACGCCTTCGAGCCCAGCACGGGCACCGCGCCCAAGGTCGCGTCGGGCGAGGTCATGGTCACGGAGATCGACACCAACTTCCTGCGTGGTCTCTATACGGAGCACCACCAATGGCTGGCCGACGAGCCCGCCGCCGTCGGCGGCTCGGACCTCGGCCCCTCGCCCTACGACCTGCTCCTCATGGCGCTGGGGGCCTGCACCTCCATGACGTTGCGCCAGTATGCCAAGCGCAAGGGCATCGACCTGGACGACGTGGAGGTGATGCTGCGCCATGAGCGCAACTATGCGAACGACTGCGGGGACTGCGAGGCGAAGCTCACCAAGGTCGATCGGATCGTCCAGCGCATCAACATCCACGGCAATCTCAGCGTCGCCGAACGCGCACGCTTGCTGGAGATCGCCGAGCGCTGCCCGGTGCATCGCACGCTGGATGCCATGCCCTTGATCGAGACGCGCTACGTCGAGGACGACTCGCACTGAGGCGGCTTGGTCACCGACAGGCGCGCGGCGGCGCACCGACCGCCGGCGCGATGCCCGGGAGCCATGACATCCTGGGCATCGGCATCAATCCGGCCGATAGCGGTAGAGCCACCAGGTGTGCAGCGGACGACGGCAGGCTGGGCGGCCCCCTTCCTGCAAGGTCCGTCTCGGACAATCGAAGAACACACGCGCCTGCTCGGCCCGGAAGCCCGCAATCGGGGGAGGCGCGGCGAAGCGGGTCACCAGCCAAAAAGGCCCGAATAGCTCACCCGGACGCACGCGCGGCGCGATCTGACCTCGTAGATATTCCGAGGGACGGGTGAGACCCGGCCACTGGGTCGCATCGAGGTCGGGTCGATAGAACCTCAGCATCGCGGTCGTCTGGTAACGGTCCGCATAGACCGGCGCATCCAGCTCGCCGGCGATCCGCGCCAGCTCGGCAAAGCCGTGAGTCTCGCGCAGGATGCGGTTCTGACTGTCTGGCAGCGGCAAGGCGTCGGTCGCGGCATGGAAGGCGTAGAGACTCACGAGCAAGAGGTTGACGCCAGCCGCGGCGGCGACCCAGATGCGGACTGGACGCAGCCAAACCGCGAGCAGGGGCGCCGCGGACATGAGATAGACGACTGGCCAATTGGCCTCCACCTCGCTCACCAGGGACACGGGACCGAAGAAGGCCAAGGGGAAGCCGGTCGCGGCGATCAGCAATGCTCGGGCAGACCCTGACAAGGCCGGCGCGCTGTCGGCGCCCACCGAGCGGAGCCGACCCACGCGCCGAATGAGCATCGCAACCAGCATGGCGCCCCAGAACCCGAGCTGAGTGCCGACATAGCCGAGCAGGCTGCCGAGCCGCTCGAGCGCGGATTGCGGCCCTTCATGGTCGATGGCATCCGCCTCCGGCGCCGCGAAGCCGGCCACCTCGATCGAGAAGCCATGACCAAACTGAAAGCCCATGGTCAGCCAATCGTGCTGGGCATTCCAAAGGATGTTGGGCGAAAAGACCAGGAGCGCCGCCAGCCCGCCCAGGTAGGGCCAAGGCGTGCGCAAGGCCCGCCAGTCCGCAACCAGGATGGCCCAGAGGAAGACCGGGCCGACGAGCACCATGGTGTACTTGCCGAGCAGCCCGAGCCCGGTCGCCACGCCCGCTGTCACCCAGCGGCGCCTGTCGCCCGCCAGGGCGCGCTCCGCCTCATGCAGGGCCAACGCCCAAGCAAGCGCAAGCGCGGTCTCTGGCGTGATTAGGACACCGCCGGCGAGCCCCGGCAGGGTCGCGAAGGCAAGCAGCAGTGCGAGACTCAGATCTCTTGACCGAGTCAGTCCGGCGTTGAGGTAGAGCCTGGCAAGCACGAGCAGCGTGAGCGTGCTGGCGAGGATCCCCCCGAGTCGCGCCATCAGCGCGGAGCCCGGTTCGAGCAGAGTCCCGAGCCCCAAGAGGGCGACGCCTGGCGGATGGTCGAAGTAACCCCAGGCGAGGCTGCGTGCCCAGTCGAAGTAATAGGCCTCATCCTGGGTCACGGGCATGAAGGCGGCGATGGCGATGCGCCACAGAGTCATGGCGGCGATCAGCATCAGGGGCACGCGCCAGAGCGAGGCAGGCGTTGGCGCGGCCGGTCTAGGAGTGCTCGGCGATCGGTCGGTCGAGGCTGGGTTCATTGCCTGTCTGCCTTACGTGGAATCTCTCGCCGGCCCACGGCTCGGCTCCAGAGGGGTTAGAATGCGCGTCCCATCGCGCTGCCGGCCAACCGAGCATGCACCCAGCCTTGGCCAGCCCGGCCGAGTCTTGGCAGGGACCACGGCCCCGCACCCGCGAGGACACCGCCATCGGGACCGAGACGCGGGGCGAATCTTGACACAGACACCGGCCTCGAGGCCCGCAAACCGCTTTCAGGCGCTCTCTCATGACCGACCCCACGACCCGTCTCGCCCCCTGCCAGCCGCCAGAACTCGCCATCATCGTACCAACGTACCGGGAGGTCGACTCGGTCGAAGAGCTGTCGCGGCGGGTCGCGGAGGTGCTGGAAGGCGTCGCCTGGGAGCTGATCTTCGTCGATGACGATTCGCCCGACGGCACGGCCGAGCGCGCTCGCGCCCTGGCCCGCACGGACGCGCGTATCCGCGTGATTCAGCGCATCGGCCGGCGCGGTCTCTCCTCGGCCTGCATCGAGGGGATGCTCGCCACTTCGGCGCCCTTTCTCGCCGTGATGGACGGCGACCTGCAGCACGACGAGCAGCTCTTGCCGCGCATGCTCGCAGCCATCAAGGCGGAGGAGTTGGATATCGTCGTCGGCAGCCGCTACGTCGCGGGCGGCGACGTGGGCACCTGGAATGCCCGGCGCCAGTCGATGAGCCGGCTCGCGACCCGGATCGGCCAGATCCTCATCCGCGTGGAGCTGCAAGACCCCATGAGCGGCTTCTTCATGGTCCGGGCGGACGTCGTCAGGGCGTGCGTGCGACGCCTCACGGGCGTCGGCTTCAAGATCCTGCTGGACATCTTCTCGGCGGCCGAGCAGCCGCTGCGCTTCAAGGAGCTACCTTTCAGCTTCCGCCAGCGCCATGCCGGCAGCAGCAAGCTGGACAACGCGGTGCTCTGGGAGTACCTGCTGATGCTGACGCAAAAACTCATCGGCCCACTGATCCCGGTGCGCTTCATCGCCTTTTCGCTCATCGGCGCACTGGGCGTCTTCGTTCACATGGCGGTCCTCTGGCCGATGCTGCATTGGCTGGGCAACGAGGCCTTTCTGCTCGGCCAAAGCACGGCGACCCTGGTCGCCATGACCAGCAACTTCTTCCTCAACAACATCCTGACCTACCGCGACATGCGGCTGCGCGGACGCCAGCTCCTCTGGGGCTGGCTCAGCTTCGTGGCGACCTGCAGCGTCGGCGCGCTCGCCAACGTCGGCATCGCCGACTACCTCTTCCAAGAGGGACACTCCAGCTGGTTCCTCTCGGCCTTGGCTGGAATCCTGGTCGGCGCTGTCTGGAACTATGCGGTGACGGCGGTCTACACCTGGAAACGGCCAAAGACGGCGTGAGGGCGGGCGGATGGGCGTCGATTCAGGAGGCGACGACGACCTGGTTGCGCCCGGAGCGCTTGGCGTCGTAGAGCGAGCGATCGGCGGCCCGCACCAGGTCGAGGGGTTCGTCGAACCGATGCTCGCCGTCCATGTGCGAAGCGAGACCGATCGAGGTCGTGATGCGAAAGCGCGCGCCTGACTCACCGGCGTGCAGCGTCTCCTCGACAGCGGTGCGCAGCCGCTCGAACACCTTGAGCGCCGCCTCCACGCCATGCCCCGGCAGCAGGACGACGAACTCCTCGCCGCCATAGCGCATGATGTGGTCACGCTCGCGCAGATTCTTCTTGAGCACGCCGGCCACCTTGACCAGCACGGTGTCGCCAACCACATGCCCCTGGGTATCGTTGACCTGCTTGAAGTGGTCCAGGTCGATGAAACCGAGGGTCAGGGGCCAGGCGTTGTCGATGGCGAGCGCGAACTCGACGTCCAGCACCTGATCGAAGTGCCGCCGATTGTGCAGCCCCGTCAGGGCGTCATGGATGGCGGCCTTCTGCAGCAGCTCGGCCGCTTGCTCCATCTCGATCACGCGCTGATGGTGCTCGGCGGCCTGGTGGATCAGCCGCAGATTGCGGGTCGCCAGGATCTCGCGCGCCTGGTCGATCAAGCCGGCCGCCATCTCCGCGGACAGCACTTCGAGATCGAAGACCCCGCCCAGCTCTGGGAGCGCGATGAGGATGCCCTCGACGAGCACCTCCACTGCATCCGGCCCCAACCCCAGCCAGTCATTGGCGGAGCGTACGACCGCCTCCATGGCGCCCTCGCCCCCGTCCGAGAGGACGAATTCAGCGAGCTGACCGGCAACCGCGATCGGATGAATGAAGCGTTTTTGCTCCGCATCGAGCGTGCTGTCGTCCGGATCGTGCACGGCGACCGCCGTCATGGCGAGACGCTCTGGCACGCCCCAATGACGCATCAGCCAGGCCCCCGCTTCGCCGTGGTCGCAGCCCAGGGTGTCGCGCTCCAGCTTCAGGAATGCGTCGTGCGAGTCGTACTGCTCGATGAGCGGGGCATAGCGTTCCGGCAGGGCGGCATAGAGGGCCAGGATGCCGAGGTCCTGGAGCAAGGCGGCGAGATAGAGTTCATCGAGAGAGCCGAGCCCGATCCGCTCACCGAGCATGCGGCTCGCCAGGGCCGACACCACCGCCCGCTTCCAGACCCGCTGCAGGTACCGCTGTCGCCCATTCGAGGCGCGATAGAGGTCGGACAGGGTGAAGCTCAGGGCCATGGTCATGGTCGAGTTGAGCCCGAGGAGCATGACGGCCTGGTGCAGGTTGGTCGTGGTCCTGCGCTGGGCATAGAGCGGCGAGTTGCAGACGCGGAGCATCCGGCTGGAGAGGGCGGGATCCTTCGCCAGGAGCCCGGCGAGCACGCCGATGTTCACATCGGGATCGCGCCCCATCTCGAGGATGCGCACCGCGACTCCCGGCAGTGTCGGTAGGTTCGGGCAATACGCCAGGGCGTTACGGACGTCGGGGGTCATCCCAGCCACTTCCCGTGCTCATGGCCGGACGCGACCGTCCCAAGGGTCGGGACGGCCTGGCACGATCGAGCGGACGCGCGTGAGTGCGCACGCGGACGCATGAAAGGTCGGTATCGGTGCAAAATGGTCACCCTAGCCTCTACCCGTCTCGAGTATTCGAGACCACGCGATACCCCAGGTGGGGCGCGTTCAATCCGGGCTGCGCCGCCGCATGACCGGCAGAAGGGGCGATAGACTGCCGGCAACGACCCTGTGACAGCCCTGCATGAGGCTCGATCATACCCGGTGGATGCAGGCCCCGACAGCCTTAATTGGGGGCCGGCACCCGGGATGCCAGGCACCCTGGAAGACAGCGGCCCTCGCGGACCGCGGTGGACAGCACATCACTTGGCAGCGGCCGATGCCTCCACGAAGGTGACGACGAAGGTGACGGGCACGGCCTCGCTGATGCTCGCCAAGCCAGCGATCTCGCGCAGCTTCTCCACGCTATCGCTGAGTCCGAATTTGGACGCATCCACGATCAGCGGCTTGGTGGTGGCAACCATGAGCGTGCCCGGGTCCAGCTTGGCCGCCATCACCGAGAGCGTCATCGGCTGCTCCGCGCCGTGCAGCAGCAGGGTGCCTTCCGCGCTGACTCGGGCGACCTCACCGACCTTGAGGTCGGCGAGGAGCTTCGGGTCGATCTTGGCCTTGATCTGCGCCTCCTTGTAGTCTGTCGTGTCGAAGAGGATCTCGCGCATCCGCTCGTTGCGGATCGGCACCAGGGTCTCGACACTGTCGAGCATGAGCCCGACCATCACCTGCCCATCGGGGTCGATGCGACCATGCATCTGCGTGAAGCTGTTGTTCTCGGCGACATCCTTGGACTTGATGGTGACATAGGTGACAGCGGAGCGCTCAGGATCCAGACTCCAGTCGGCGAGCGCGGGGGCCGCGGCCAGGGCCGCGATCAGCATCAGGGATAGGGACAGGGTCGATTTACGCATGGTCTCCTCCGTTCGGCGGTTGATCATCGGGTTCTTGCGAAGCGTCGAGGTTGGCGCCTGTCGGCGAGTCGTTCGCCCTGCCGCGTGATCCGCGTCGGCAACCAATCCGCGTCAACAACTTGGAACCGAAATCCAGAGAAACAAGCGGTCCGGAACCGAACCGCGAGCTGCGAGAGAGCCAGATGCACCGCATTCAGATCGCCCCTCCTCATTGGCTGGACGCCTTCATCAGCGCACGCGAGACGCCCCTCGCCAGCGACCAGGCGCGGATGCGGCTGGTCCTCGATCTCACCCGCGAGCACATCCGCAACGGCTCTGGCGGCCCCTTCGGCGCGGCGCTCTTCGATGCCCAGAGCGGCGCGCTGATCGGGGTCGGGGTCAATCTGGTGGTTGCGTCCCGCTGCTCGATCGCCCATGCGGAGATGGTCGCGATCGCCGGCGCCCAACAGCGGCTGGGCGCCTATGACCTCAGTCGGGTGGTCGCTGGCGGCTGTGTCATCTATAGCAGCGCCGAGCCCTGCGCCATGTGCCTGGGCGCGCTACCCTGGTCGGGCGTCGAGCGGCTGGTGTGCGCGGCGCGCGACGAGGATGCACGCGCGGCAGGCTTCGACGAAGGGCACAAGCCCTGGGACTGGATCGAGGGCTACCGCCGCCGTGGGATCGAGGTGACGCGTGATGTCCTGCGCGAGGACGCCATCGCCCTTCTCCAGGCCTATGCCGCGGCCGGCGGCGAGATCTATGGTCCGGCCGACCGGGGCGGGAAGCCGGGCTGATCCGCGGAATCCGGCGGCAGGATGATCATCCGCTCGACGTCGGCGAGCCGGATCTGGCGGCCGTCGAGGGTCACGAGCCGGCGCCCCTGGATGCTGCCACGACGCACGCGATAGGTCGTGAGCTGCCCGGTGTTGGCGTTGACCACCTGGACCTGCACCACTTCCCGCTCTTGCCGCCAGCCCTGCAAGAGGCCCAGGACACTGCCGAGGGCCATCGCGGCCACGACGATGGCGGCCGCCAAGCGGATCGCCCCGCGCGGGACGAGTGGCGGGCGCGCCGGCTCCAAGCCGCGAGCAACGCGATCCCGATGCCAGCGCGCGCGCAGCACGCCATAGGCACCGAGTACCACCAACAGGGTCAGCAGGAGTTTTCCGATCATGGCGAGCCCGCCTTACAGGAATGCCGTCCAGCGCCGAAGCGATGCCCACGCCTGGGTTGCGGCGCCGCGAGCGGTGGACTTACCATCCCTCAATCTCGACGGGGTCATCCGCGAACGCCCAAGAGTCATGTACCATCCATTGTCCACCTTTTTTCTCGCGTTCGCCCTGCTCGTGAGCGCCTGCACGGAGCCGGCGCCACCGACTCTGAGCCTCTACAGCGCCGTGCATACGGGCGACCTGGATCAGGTGATGCGTCACCTCTACTGGGATACGGACGTCAATCAAGCGGACGTCAATGGCGACTACCCGCTCCATGTCGCCGCGCGCGATGGCCGGGTGCGCATCGCCCGCGAGCTGGTGGAGCATGGTGCTGATCCGCAGACCCGCGACGCCGCTGGCCAGACGGCGATGCGCGTCGCCCTGACCAACGGCAGGACGCAGGTCGCGCAGATGCTGATCGAGCACGGGGCGGCGCTCGACGCCCAGGCGATGCTCGCCGAGCTGGTCGAGGCTGGCGTCGCCGACCGGGATAGCTTCGCGCTGCTGTTGCGCCGCGGTGCGAGCCTGAACCAGCGTGATGCCGGGGGCCGCACGCTGCTGCACCTCGCCATCGCGGCGGGCCAGCTGGACACGGTGGCGCGCCTCATCATGCTGGGCGCCGACGTGAGCGAGCCCAGCGCACAGGGGCAACGCCCTCTGACGCTCGCCCTGGAGCTGGCGAGTCGCGGAGGCAAGGACAGTCGCGACATCGTCGATCTGCTCGAGCGCAACGGCGCGGCGCGCGGACAGGTCGGCGCCACCTCATCACCCGAGACACAGGGGAAACCAGAATGACCGAAAAGGTCGAAGACCTGACCGTCACTTACACGGAAGACGGCATCGAAACCACGAAGGAGCTGGACAAGGTCATCCTGTCCAAGGGGAGTTGGACGACCATCCTCTTCCGCTACCAGGATTGGGACCGCGCCAAGGGCGAATACGGCCCGGAGCGCTACACCATCCGTCGCTATCAAAAACGCGCGGGCGAGTACCGCCAGCAGTCCAAATTCAACATTTCCAGCCGGGCGCAGGCGCAATCCCTGGTCGAGGCACTGCAAGGCTGGCTGGATGCCGATACCGACTGATGCGTCGGTAGGGTGCGGGGCCGGGCACGCCCGTGGAGCTGGCGCCGCGTGACGCCTGACTTGGGCGAATCCCTTTTCGTCTCCGACCTGCATCTGGCCCCGGAGCGTCCCGCAACCATTGCGCTCTTCCTGCGCTTCCTCGCCGGGCGGGCGCGCCCGGCGCGGCAGCTCTTCATCCTCGGCGACCTCTTCGAGACCTGGATCGGCGACGATGACGACACGGCCGCCTATGTGGAGGTACGCCGGGCGCTGCGCGCACTCACGCAATCCGGCACGCGCTGCGCCTTGATGCGCGGCAATCGTGACTTCCTGCTCGGCCGCGCCTTCTGTCAAGACACGGGCTGCACGCTGCTGCGCGACCCCAGCCTCCACCACTTCGGCGGCGAACGGACGCTGCTCATGCATGGCGACCTGCTCTGCACGGACGACCTCGCCTATCAGCGCTTTCGGCGACGGATCCGCAACCCCCTGGTGACCTGGCTCTTCCAACGCAAGTCACTCGCCAGCCGGCGCGCCATCGCCGCCGACTATCGCCGCAAGAGCGGCGCCGCGACCTCGGCCAAGTCCAAAAACATCATGGACGTCAACCCGAGCACGGTCGCCGACTACCTCCGCCGCTTCCGAGCCACGCGGCTGATCCACGGGCACACCCACAGACCGGACGAGCACCAGCTCATGCTGGCGGCAACCAGTGCCCGCCGGACGGTGCTCGCCGAGTGGCACGAGGATCGCGGTGAGGTCCTGGTCCACCGGGCGGGTCACTGGCATCGCGAAGGCGCCGACTAGGCGCCTGTCCGACGGCCGACGCCGGTAAAGACGCTCACCGCCTCCGCACGCAACGCTGCGGCCGTGTGACAAGCGCGTGTCGCAGAGGTGAGACGTCGCAGCAAATAATAGCCATTTCAAATCAATAGCTTCCCGACGAGCGGCCATCATTGGCCGACGAATGGCGCGCTGCGCAGCCGGCGCGACTGCCCACGAATCCCTCCTTTAGTCCTTATTTCTCCATCGATTGAAAAGCACTCATGCCACGGCGGCTCAAGTGCTACCCCTCGCCTCAGCATCGCTCGGCACGATAGCTGCTTTATCAAGATCAGACAGCGGGGATGGACTCTCTGCCGAATCGAATCGGATCCGGAGTTCCCGAGCCAATCGTTCTTGGCTTTATCAGGGATCGATCCATCTCAGCACGCGACTCGATCGACGCGACGCGAAGATCGAAGCGACCAGAATCACGGATAAGCCGATGAACAAGCGAATGTATGCAGTGATCGTGGCCCTGTCACTTGTGGCGGGCGTCGCGCCGAACGCCTTCGGCGCGACCATCACCTTCTCCAAGCAAGCCGGCACCATCGCGAGTGTCTCCGAGGTCAGAGACTTCAGGACGAACGGAGCCATGATGGATGGGATGCAGGTGACGGCCTACTTCTCCGCGTCCGGAGCCGCGGCGGAGACCTCCGAGGTTCTGAGCTGGGCGGACATCGACGCGGTCTCGGGCGGCGTGAGCGGAGCCGGCTGGTCCCTTCGGCAGAGCGGCGACACCTTCGACGCCTCATGGACATTGAACATGAATGGCACCGCCACCGCCTCCATCACCAGGCTGGTGATCGACGCGGGGACGGGCAACTCCGTCTTCGATTTGACGCGCCCAAGCATGGGCACCTCCGGATCCTCGCAGGGCAGAACCTTCTCGCTGGGAGAAGGCCAACGCCGGGGGCTCTCTGTCACCTACTCGGACCTGGTGGCGCTGGACGGTCAATCACCAGTGGGCGACCTCTACCGCAGGCTGACCATCGACTTCCAGGACGGCGCGCTCTTCGGTCCTGGGCAGAGCCTGAGCTTTCTGGCGGATACCGACAACATCCTCACCCAGAGCGCGATGATGGCGCCAGTTCCGATCCCAGCCGCCGCCTGGCTCTTCGGTTCGGGACTGCTGGGGCTCATCATGGTACGCCGCGGAGGGCGTCAGTCCTGACTGATCTGACTTGAAGCCCGAACGAAGGCCCGGATGCATTCGCGGCGGGCTCGCTTCTCGAGCTGGCCGAGCAGGACGTCGCTCAGACGCGAATGGACTGCGATCCGCCGGCACTGGCATCTTGACCGCAACCCGCTGGACGGCATGACCGCGACGCAACGAAAAAGGCGCAGCCAAGCTGCGCCTTTTTCATTGGTCCGGGCCTGCTTGCCCGGAGCCTCATCCACGCCGGATCAGAGCAACGGCACCAGCAGCAGCGCCACGATGTTGATGATCTTGATCAGCGGGTTGATCGCGGGACCGGCGGTGTCCTTATAGGGATCGCCGACGGTATCGCCAGTGACCGCCGCATGGTGGGCATCGGAGCCCTTGCCACCGAAGTTCCCTTCCTCGACGTACTTCTTGGCGTTATCCCAGGCACCACCACCGGTACACATGGAGATGGCCACGAAGAGGCCGGTGACGATGGTGCCGATCAGCATACCGCCCAGCGCACGGATACCGGCGCCGTCGCCCATGAGAATGTTCATGCCGAAGGCGACCAAAACGGGCACCAGGATCGGCAGCAGCGAGGGGACGATCATCTCCTTGATGGCGGCCTTGGTCAGGAGGTCGACGGCACGGGTATAGTCCGGCTTGGCCGTTCCTTCCATGATGCCTTTGATCTCCTTGAACTGGCGGCGCACTTCCATCACGACCGAGCTTGCGGCACGGCCAACGGCCTCCATCGCCATGGCACCGAAGAGGTAAGGCACCATGCCGCCGATGAACAGGCCGATGATGACGGCCGGATCGGACAGCAGGAAGTCCTGCATCTTGCCGGCCGCTTGCAGGTTGTGGGTGTAGTCGGCGAAGAGCACGAGCGCGGCCAGACCGGCGGAGCCGATGGCGTAGCCCTTGGTGACGGCCTTGGTGGTGTTGCCGACGGCATCCAGGGCGTCGGTGGTCTTGCGCACGTCCTCCGGCAGACCGGACATCTCGGCGATACCACCCGCGTTGTCGGTGATGGGGCCATAGGCATCGAGCGCAACGATCATGCCTGCCATGGACAGCATGGCGGTCGCGGCGATCGCGATGCCATAGAGGTCAGCGACCATGTAGGAGGCCCAGATGGCGATACAGACGGAGAGGACCGGCAGGGCCGTGGACTTCATGGAGATGGCGAGACCCGCGATGACGTTGGTCGCGTGACCGGTCTGCGAGGCTTGGGCAACGTACTGAACCGGATGGAACTCGGTGGAGGTGTAGTACTCGGTGATGACCATCAGCGCGGCGGTCAGACCGAGGCCGATGAGGGCGCAGAACAGCATCGCGAAGAAGTGATCGCCCATGAGGAGCCCGGTCACGCCCGCGAACAGGATGAACGCGAGACCACCGGCGACCGCCGTGCCCTTGTAGAGCGCGGTCATGATGCGGCCGCCCTCGTTCGCCTTGACGAAGTAGGCGCCGACGATGGAGGCGATGATCGAGACCGCGCCCAGCGCGAGCGGGTAGATGACGAAGTTGATGTCGAAGCCACCGGCGGCCTTCGACAGCAGACCACCGAGGACCATGGTGGCGATGATGGTGACCGCGTAGGTCTCGAAGAGGTCTGCCGCCATGCCGGCGCAATCGCCGACATTGTCGCCAACGTTATCGGCGATGACCGCCGGATTGCGTGGATCGTCTTCCGGGATACCGGCCTCGACCTTACCGACCAGGTCCGCGCCGACGTCTGCGCCCTTGGTGAAGATACCGCCGCCCAGTCGGGCGAAGATGGAGATGAGCGAGCCGCCGAAGGCAAGGCCGATCAGCGCATGCAGCGCCGCTTCGTCCGCGCCCAGGTATAGGAAGTAGCCGGCCACCCCGATGATCCCCAGACCGACCACCAGCATGCCGGTGACGGCGCCGCCACGGAAGGCGATGGCGAGCGCGGACTCAAGGCTGACGGTTGCGGCCTGCGCGGTGCGCACGTTAGCGCGGACCGACACGTTCATACCGATGTATCCGGCCAGCCCGGAGAGCAAGGCGCCGATCGCGAAACCGCCAGCCGTCGCCAGGTCGAGCACGAGCCAGAGCACGACGAAGAGTGCGGCACCCACGATGGCGATGGTGCTGTATTGGCGATTGAGGTAGGCCTGCGCGCCGGCCTGAATGGCCGCCGCGATTTCCTGCATGCGATCGGAGCCGGCTGACTGAGCGTTAATCCAGGCCACGACGACGAGGCCAAAGATCACGGCCAGTGCCCCGGCGCTGATCGCGAACCAAAGGACAAAATCTGTTGACATGTACATCCCCCCGTTACGGGTTTTCGTTGGTGTGAGCCGAGCGAAAGCGGTGGCCAATGGCAACGTCGGGATACAGCAACGGACGGACCGGTTGGCCGCCAAAACGGCACGGAACTTTAACACAAAGGCATTGATGTTTTAGCCAGATGCCCGTGTTTTAACTGCGTCAAGAAACGCTGGCGGGCATCACGGCAGGCAAGAGGACCCGTGCGAGCGACGCCGGCAAGGCTGGGCGTCGTCGAGCGAGCCGCCCAAGAGTCAGAGGCTTTCAAGGAGTTGGCGTCGTTTAGGTTGGCAATCGCCGCGCGTCTCGGCGGTAAACGGATTCCAACCGGGCGACGCGCAAAATTCCTAAATGCTCTCTATTGCCGCGGATCCCGATTGACCGCCGCGTGATCGCCGACGCCCGCAACCGCGAGAACATCCTCGAACGACCGCGAACCGAACCCGCGGATCCCATCGCCGTCCCGCACGATGAAATAGGCCGCAAGCCCCTGGGCATCCGCCAGCGCTGGCCCGGCCTGGTCGCCGAGCACCATGAGTGCCGTCGCCCAGCCGTCGACCACCATCCCCACCGCTCCGATGACCGTGACCGAGCCGAGTTTGCGATCGACCGGCGCCCCCGTCTTGGGGTCGATCTCGTGCGAATAGTGCTTGCCGTCCTTCTCGAAGAAATTGCGATAGTCGCCGGAGGTCGAGAGCGCGCGATTCGAGATGGGGATGATGCGGTGCACGGCTCGCCGGTCCGGCATCGGCTGCTCGATGGCGATCGCCCAGGGCTCGCGCTTGGCGTTCAGTCCCTTCGCGCGAATCGCCCCGGCCACGGCGACCATGTAGTCGGTGATCCCCTGCGCATCCAGCCAGGCCGCGACACGGTCGGCGCCATAGCCCTCGCCCAGGGCGGAGAGGTCGATATAGAGATCGCCGCGCGCCTTGCGGACAGCGGGCGGGCTCGCCCTCAGCTCGAGCTTCTCCCAGCCGACCCGCATCTTCGCGGCCCGGATCTCCGCCTCGCTCGGCACGCCGTCATGCGGCGCCTCGGGGCCGAAGCCCCAGAGGTTGACGAGCGGACCAATGGTGATGTCGAAGGCGCCGCCGGTCAGCTTGGCGATGCGCTGTCCCTCCGCGATCACCGCGAGCAGATTTTCGGAGACGGGAATCCACTCAGTGCTCGGGTTGCGGTTGAGGCGCGAAAGCTCGGACGTCTCGTCGTAGGTCGAGATCTCCGCCACAACCGCATCCAGGACGGCGGCGACCTTTGGCTGCAGCTGATCCGCCGTTATCCCCGCCGGTGCACGCGCGACCTTGACCGAGTAATAGGTCCCCATGGTCGGCCCACCGAGCTCGAGCACCGGATCCGGCTGCTGACCACACCCCAGCAGCGCCAGAGACAAGGCGCAGCCGATCCAAAGCCGCCGAGCCCCACCCCCCGTGGCCGCGAGGTGCATTGACCACCGCGGATACGCCAAGAATCGCATCGCATCTACCATCGAAACAGTCACCTCGACCGCCGGCAGCCTTCCCCGGATTCGACAGGAGGCGGCACTGCGGGCAGTCTGTTGAGTGGACGAACATCACAAGCCGGCTGGGCAGCCGAGGGAACGGCCAGCGGATCGAGGACGCGGGCGATCTGGGCGAACGCCGCGCCGCAGACTGCCGCATCGCGCTGGCCGGCATCGACGCCATTCGCGAGCCGTCCATGCGGGTGAAGAGCGCGGCGAATGGAGCCGGCGCGTGGCGCGACCCTCGGCAGGCATCGCGGCCGGCGTCAAGAGGTCTTTGGCTTCTCCACTGGTAATGCCACGGCAACCCCCGAGGGGGGCTGTGGACCCTCGTAGTCCTTGCGGAAGGTCAGCACCTCCTTGGCCAACATGGGCGGCCAGGGCGCGGTCTTGAGCTCGATGCAGCCTTCACGGCAATCATCGACGCAGTTGCCGCACAGAATGCAGCGGCTGTAGTCGATGGCCCAGGTCTTGTCCTGCTTGCTGGCGACGATCGCGACCGTCGGGCATTTCACCGCGCAGATGGTGCAGAAGGTGCAATCGTTGATCTTGAACTCGATGTGCCCGCGCGTCCTGGCATAGGCTGCGCGGCGTTCGCCCGGATAGAGGCGGGTCACCGGTCGGTGCAGCGCGCTCTTGGTCACCAGGGATGAAATGGGGAACCAGGACCATGACATGGCGTTATCTCTCGGTGCAGCTCACACAAGGATCGATGGTCAGCACGATCACAGGCACATCGGCCAGTTCGCACCCCTTGAGCATATGGACCAGGGGCGCGATGTTCGCGAAGGTCGGCGTGCGGACCCGAAAACGCGCCAGGTTCTTCTTGCCGTCGGCGCTGATGTAGTAACAGACCTCGCCGCGCGGCTGCTCCAGACGGAACATGGCCTCGCCCTTGGGCCGCTTGCCCTTGACCGACACCTCCACCTCGCCCGCCGGCATGCGGTCGAGGCACTGGGCGATGATGTCGAAGGACTGATCGATCTCGCGCACCCGCACGATGCAGCGCGCGTAGCAGTCGCCTTCCTGCTCGACCACGGGCTCCCAGTCCAGCTCGCCGAAGGCGGCATAACCGAGCTTGCGGGTATCATGGGCCACCCCGCTCCCGCGCAGCACCGGACCCACCGCGCCGAGAATGTGCGCGTCCTCGGCCGTCAGCACACCCACGCCAACGGTGCGCTTCTTGACCGTCGGATCCTGGCGAAACACGTCCGCGATCTCATTGAAGGCGGTCTGGATGTCGCGCATGCGACCCCTGACGGCCTTGAGCACCGCGTCGTCGACATTCTTGCGGAGGCCGCCGACCTTGCAGACGCCGAAGATGACGCGCCCGCCGGTCGTCTCCTCGATGACGTCGACCAGCATCTCGCGGATCCGCCAGCTGTGCTGGAAGAGGCTCTCGTAGCCGAGCGCGTCGGCCGAGAGGCCCAGCCACAGCAAATGGCTCTGGATGCGCGAGATCTCGCCCCAGATGGTGCGCAGGTAGACGGCGCGCGGCGGCACCTCGACGCC
Organism: Thiocystis violacea; assembly: GCF_016583565.1. Taxonomy (GTDB): domain Bacteria; phylum Pseudomonadota; class Gammaproteobacteria; order Chromatiales; family Chromatiaceae; genus Thiorhodococcus; species Thiorhodococcus violaceus_A. Next base: position 129,042 of record NZ_NRRF01000003.1, read on the forward strand.
CATGAGCTGCTCGATGCCCTGGCAGTAGCCCTGGCCATGGATGAAGCTGCAGATGCCGCAGATACGCTCGGCGACATTGGCCATTTCGATGAAGTCGTGGCGCTCCGCCAGCAGCTCGAGCCCGCGATGCACATAGCCGATGGAGGGCAGCGCCTGGACGACCCGTTCGTCATCCAGCTCGAGATCCAGATGAATGGGCTCCGGCAGCACCGGATGCTGGGGGCCGAAGGGGACGATGGTGGTGTTGGACATGGTTCAGCCCTCGGGGCCCGGTGTGTCAGAGGCGGTCGCGCCCGCCGCGTCCTTGCGAGCCGCCGCCGGCTTGGCCTTCTCCTGCTTGACGGTGACGCTTCCGGAGAAGGGAATCTTCTGCTTGGTGCGGAGAAAATTGCCGCCGTAGTCCAGTGTCAGACCCGGAACCTCGAGCCCGAAGAGGTCTTTGAGCTCGTTCTCATAGGTGAAGGCGGCGGGGAAGATGCCACTCAGGCTGGGGAGATCCGGCTTGTCCCTGGGGACCTGCGTGCGGTAATTGGTGCAGCGGTACTCCTTGTCATAGCTGATCATGATCTCGAAGGAGTCCGGCCGCGCCGTCCCGGTCATCTGCACCAGGCGATAGCCGTCGGCGCGATGCCGCTGTGCCGTCGGTACCCAGTCGGCGAGTGGGAGGTCATTGAAGGGTTCGTCGAGACTCATAGGGCCACCATCTTGCGTTGACGTTTCCGTTCTTTGGCCCGCTGCTCCAGGATATCCAGCGACCGCACGATTCCGTCGATGATGCTCTCCGGCCGCGCGGCGCAGCCGGGCACATAGACATCCACGGGAATCACCTGATCGATGCCGCCATAGACGTTGTAGGCATCGCGGAAGATGCCGCCGCTGAGGGCGCAGGCGCCGATGGCGACCACGACCTTGGGATCCGGCATCTGTGCGTAGAGATTTTCGACAACCTTGCGGGACTCCTCGTTCACCGAGCCGGTGACCAGGAAGATGTCCGCGTGCTTGGGATTGCCCGTGTTCACGATCCCGAACCGTTCGACGTCGTAGAGCGGCGTGAGGCAGGCCAGGAGCTCGATGTCGCAGCCATTGCAGCTGGTTGCCGCATAGTGCAGGACCCAGGGGGATTTCTTGAGGAAGCTCATGATGTTCAGGCCATCCGGTGTTCAGGAGATCACGGGGAGGAGCAAGAGATTCGTCACACCGAAGACGCCCGTCATCAACCAGGACGCCTTGAGCGTGCTCGACCATTTGAGCCGCGCGTTCGTATTGTCGACCAGAACCTCGGCGAAAAAGAGCACGAATGAAATGGGTAATGCGATCCAAGGCCCCCAGGGCGCGAAGAACAGATAGAGCCAACCGAGCAGGATGACGTTCTCGTACCAGTGGCCGATCTCGACGATGGCCAGATCGCTTCCCGAGAGATCCGTGGTCATGCCCTGCACCAGCTCCTGGTGTCCGTGATGCGAGGAGCTCAGGTCGAAGGGCGACTTGCGCAGCTTGATGGTCAGCACGAAGAGGAAGCCGACGAGGATGCCGAGGAGCTGTAGCACCTGCCAGGGGCTGCCGGCGATGATGTCCGACACCCGGAAGCTCCCCGTGACCAGGAAGAAGCCCAGCGGCACCATGATCAGCATGGGCTCGTAGGCCATCATGAGCATCAGCTCGCGCGAGGAGCCGATGTTGCTGTAGGGCGAGTTGGTCGCGTAGGCGGCGAGACAGAGAAAGATCCCAGACACCGTCAAGGCGAAGAGGCTGAGCAGCAGATCGCTGCCGAGGAAGAGGATGAAACCCGCGATGACCATGAAGAAGAGAAAGCCCCAGAGGTAGAGCGTCTGCAGCTGGGTGACGACCAGGGTGTCCTTCTCGAAGAGTTTGAGCACGTCATAGATCGGCTGCAGGATCGGCGGCCCCTTGCGCGACTGCATGCGCGCGGTCAGGCGCCGGTCGACACCGGCGAGCAGGGCGCCGAGGAGCGGGCCGACCAGAATGAAGGCGAAGGCGAGCGACCAGGCGTAGGGTTTCATAGCACGGCCCCCATCAGCATCACGAGCATGAGCGAGCCGCATCCGAACAGACCGACGCGGACCATGGTCCCTTCCCGAATGAAACCGGAGAGATAGTAGCCGCGACTCTCGACCACGCGCTCCACCCCCATGGCGCCACGGTAGGAGGCGCTGCCGTCCACATTGGCCCCGCTGAGGTAGCCGCTGACTTCCGTGAAATGGGGCGGCCGCAGCCAGAAGGCGAGCGGCATGAGGAAGAGCCCCGCCAGCATCAGGCTCATGAGGGTGATGGTCTCCCAGGGCATCGCCAGATTGGAGGCCGGAATCAGCCCGAGACTGGCCAGGAAGTCCGTATACGGAATCACGAAGGCGGTATCCGCCAGCGGGAAGAGGGCGCAGGCCACATAGGTCAGCAGCGTCAGCGCGACCAGGGCGATCGCCTCGTCCCTCGGGATGGGCACCTCGCTCGGCTGCGCGTGCCGCGGCATGGCGACCAGCTTGCCCATCCACTTGCTCCAGAAGAAGAGCGTCGGCGCGCTACCGAAGGCCAGGATGACGGCCAAGAGCACACCATCCCCCCACATCACGTCCATGCTGAGGAACGCCTGGAAGCAGGTGTACTTACCGAGCAGCATGCCGAAGGGCGCCAGGAACATACCCAGCATGCCGACCAGCAGCATGGCGGCGATCGCGGGACGCCGATAGACCAGCCCCTCCATGTCCTCGATATCGCGGCTGCCGATCAGATGCTCCGTGGTGCCGACGGCGAGGAACAAGAGCGCCTTGGCGACCGCATGGAAGAGGATGAGCAGGATTGCCGCCCACATGGTGGCGGCCGTTCCAACGCCCGCGCACATGACGATCAGCCCCAGGTTCGCGATGGTGGAATAGGCGAGCACCAGCTTGGCGTTGCGCTGATTGACCGCGACCAGCGAGGTCACCAGGAAGGTCAGGCCGCCGATCAGGGAGAGCAGCAGCCCGGCGAAGGTGTCGTGGAAGACGGGCGAGAGCTTGATCAGGATGAAGACCCCCGCCTTGACCATGGTGCTGGAATGCAGCAGTGCCGAGACCGGCGTCGGCGCGACCATGGCCCCCAGCAGCCAGGAGGAGAAGGGCATCTGAGCCGACTTCGAGAGTCCCGCCACCGCAATCAGCACCGCCGGAATCAACGCCAGGGCGCTGCCGCCGGCGACGAGCTGATCCAGCTCCCAGGTGCGCAGCCCAGGACCATGCGTCAGCCACACAATGGCCGCGGCGAAGGAGACCCCGCCGATGAGGTTGAAGCCCAGGGCGCGAAAGCCGTTGCGAATGGCCTCGTCCGTGCGCGAGTAGGAGATCAGCCAGAAGGAGCAGAGCGTTGTCACTTCCCAGAAGAAGAACAGCCACAGCAGGTTGTTGGCGAAGACGATGCCGAACATGGCCGCCAGGAAGAGAAAGAGCATGAAGAAAAAGAGGCTGCGACTGCGCTCTGGCCGCTGCTGCGACCGATCGAGGTCGCCGGCTTCGTGCTGCCCCGCCGCATGGGCGTGATAGTCGTGCATATAGCGGATGGCGTGGACGCAGATGAGCCCGCCGACGATGGCGATGATGAGCGCCATGAGCACGGAGAAGCTGTCGACGTAGAAGGCGTGCTCCACCCGCGGATGCTCGCTCGACAGCTCCGCATAGAGCATCAAGCCCGTCTGGACGACGATCAGCGCCGGGATGTACCACTCATATCCCTTGATGCGTCGGCAGAAATACAGCAGGAGGACAGCCAGCCCCAAGCCCCCGAGCATGAACAGCCAGTCCAGCACATGCGCCAGACCCTCGCTCAGCGCATAGAATTCCGGGCCGCTGTGCGCGTGCAACAGCGCCAGCACGACGGACGCCAGCGCCAGCGCCCCAACGGAAAAGCGGATGCGGCGCGCTTGCACGCCGACACTGGGTGCCGCGGCAATCGCAAGACCCGCGAGCAGAGAAAAGAGGAGGAGAAAGCTGATCAGATACATCTCATGTCCTCGAAGGAGGCCGTGGAGACAGGCTACTTCCGCCAGAACTGCGGGGTGAAGAGCACGAGTAGGGAAAAGACCTCGAGTCGCCCGAGCAACATGGTAAAGCTCAGGATCCAAATCTCATAATCCGTGAGGCTCGCGTAATTGGTCGCTGGCCCCACGGCACCGAGCCCGGGGCCGGCGTTATTGATACAGGCGACGACCGCCGTAAAGGCGGAGATGAAGTCCAGCCCGCCGAAGATGAGCAGAAAGGTCAGGGTGACGATGCTCATGAAGTAGAGAAACAGAAATCCGAGAATGGCGACCACCACCCCGTTGGGAATGACCGCGCCGCCGACGCTCACGGGTGCGGCGAGCGCCGGGTGCAGCAGCCGCGTCAACTCCCGCGAGCTTTGCTTGGCCAGGATCAGGGTGCGGAACATCTTGATGCCCCCGCCCGTCGACCCCGAGCTGACGGTGATCGCTGAGAGGAACAGCATCCAGAAGGGGACGAAGACCGGCCAGCGTGCGTAATCCGTGCTGACGAAGCCGCAATCCGTCGCGATCGAGACCAGATTGAAGCTCGCGAACCTGAGCGCGGGCAGGAACCCGCCATAGGTGCCGTCCTCCCAGAGGTAGAAGGCGCATCCGATCGAACTCAGCGCCAGCACGCTGAGGACCGCGCGGGCCTCTCCATCCCGCCCAAAGGGCCTGAGCGAGTGCTCTCGCCAGACCGCGAAATGGGTCGCGAAATTGAGCGCGGCGAGGGTCATGAAGACGATCAGAACGCCCTCGATGAGCGGCGAGTCGAAATCCCCGACGCTGCCGTCGCGCGTCGAGAAGCCGCCCAGGCTCAAGGTCGAGAAGGCGTGGCAGATCGCATCCAACCAGCTCATCCCGGCGAGACGCAGGCTCAGCAGACAGGCAAGCGTGATGGCGAGATAGATGCCCCAGAGCACGGCGGCGGTATCGGCGATGCGCGCCGTCAGCTTGGCATCCTTGATCGGCCCCGGAACCTCGGCGCGCAGCAGCTGCATGCCGCCGACGCCCAGCAGCGGCAGGATGGCCACGGCCAGGACGATGATCCCCATGCCGCCGAGCCAATTGAGCTCGTGACGCCAGAGATTGATGGAGGGCGGCAAGACGTCCAGGTGCGTCATGACGGTCGCCCCCGTCGTCGTCATCCCCGACATCGTCTCGAAGAAGGCATCCGTGAAGGAGAGCTGCTGATGCAGGATCAAGGGGACGGTCGCGATGGCCGCCGTCAGCACCCAGGCCATGGTCACCAGCATGAAGCCGTCGCGCGCCTTGAGCTCGCGCTGGGACTGGCGGGTCGTCAGGGTGAGCAGGCCGCCCGCCGTCAGACAGGCGGATTGGCTGACGAGGAAGGTCGGAAAGGTGCCGTCGCGATAGACCAGCGAGCAGATGATGGGCAGCAGATAGGTCAGGCTGAACACCATCAGCAGGCGCCCGAGCACATTGGCGACCGACAGCAGCTGCGGCATCAGAAGTAGGCCAGGCCGACCTGGAAGCAGCGCTCGACCTGCTGAACCAGGTCCTTGCTGGGCAGGAAGAGGATCACGTGATCCTCGGGCTCGATCAGGGTGTCGTCATGGGCGATCAGGACGCGGCCCTGCCCGCCGCCCAGACTGTCCTGGCTGGCGGCGCGCACGATGGCTCCGATGCTGACGCCCTTGGGCAGCTCCAGCTCGCCGACGCGCCGCCCGATCACCTTGGAGGTCGAACTGTCGCCATGGACGACGAACTCCAGCGCCTCCGCGGCCCCGCGTCTGAGACTGTGCACCGCGGCGACATCGCCACGGCGCACGCGCGCCAGCAGGGTTCCAATGGAGATCTGGGCGGGCGATATGGCGATGTCGAGCCGATCCGCCTGCAGCAAATCCGCATAGGCACGACGGTTGATGAGCGCCAGCACCCGACGCGCGCCCAGGCTCTTCGCCAGCAGGGCCGCCATGATGTTGTTCTCGTCGTCGTTGGTGAGGGCCATGAAGACATCCATGTCCTCGATGTTCTCGGCACTCAGGAGATTCTCGTCGGTGGCATCGCCGCAGAGCACCAGCGAGCCCGTGAGGGTCGCCCCCAGATCCTTCGCCCGCGCCTCCTCGATCTCGATGAGCTTGACCTGATAGCGGTTCTGCGTCGCGGTCGCAAGCCGGCTGCCGATGTTGCCGCCCCCGGCGATCATGATGCGCCGTGTCGGCCGATCGCGGTGATGCAGCTCGTTCAAGATCCGACGGATGTCCCGCGTGGCCGCGAGGTAGAAGATCTCATCTCCGGCGCGGATGGGGGTGGTGCCGGTCGGCGTGATCGGCTGATCGCGGCGGTAGATGGCGGCGATCCGCGCATCGATGTGCGGCATGTGCTTGCGCAAATCGGAGACCGGACGCCCCACCATCGGCCCGCCCTCCACGGCCCGCACAGCGACCAGACTCACGAGCCCGTCCGCGAACTCCAGCACCTGCAGCGCCTCGGGAAACTCGATGAGCTTGCTGAGGTAGTCGGTGATGATCTGCTCCGGGCAGATGCTGAAGTCCACGCAGAAGTTGGTGTCGTCCAATAGCTCCGGGTAGCGCGCATAGTCCCCCGAGCGCAAGCGCGCGATCTTGGTCGGGACCTTGAACAGGCTCGCCGCGATGCGGCAGGCGCAGAGATTGGTCTGATCGCTCTGGGTGACGGCGATCAGCAAGTCGGCGTCTTTCAGGCCGGCCTCGCGCAGCACGGAGGGCAGTGCCGCATTGCCCAGGACAGTGCGCAGATCCAGCCGCTCCTGCAGCTGCTGCAGGCGCCGCGCGTCGAGGTCGACGACATTGATCTCGTTGGCCTCGGAGACCAGCCGCTCGGCGACCGAGCTGCCGACCTGGCCCGCACCCAAGATGACGATCTTCACGACAGTGGGCTCCTTAGATTGGATCGACAGACTGGATCGACGCGCCGGGACTTGCGGGCGTTGATGCTAGCCGTTGGAGACTGAGCCGCCAATCGACGTCTGCGCCTCGATCTCGATCAGCGTGCGCGGCTCGCTATACTGCGAAGGCGCCAAGCGCTTGGCTCGGCCTGGTCGCGCAGACCGGCTTCCCGCCCAGCTCGCGGGACGAACACGAGCCCGCCGAAGCCAGGCGGCAGCGTCGACACTGACATCGGATGCCTGGCCGCGTTGCCACAACGACGACGAGGGTGCCTACAGGACGATGACGGCCTTCCATCGGCTGATCTTGGCCGGGGCCGAGCGGGGGGCGGGCTGGTGCTGATCGACGTCGGACGGCGTTGATCATCGCATCGCCCAGTCGGTTGAATGAGCATCGCGCCTCAGTCAGGTCGTGCCATGTGGGAGCGGCGCCCCGCCGCGACGACGGGCGCCCGATCGCGGCGGGGCGCCGCTCCCACCGACTGCGCGGTTGGGTCAATCGATGATCAAGGCCCGTCGGACCAAGTCTGTCTCCCGCTCGCTCCCGACCTTATTCGCCTGAGCGACAAGCGCCCCGCGCAGCGCCGCGATCGCCTTGAACAGGTAGCAGTCTTTGCAGGGATATATTGCGCTGCAGCATAATGACAAAACAAGAACGCTCGGGGGCCGATCGCCCCGGCAAGACCACCCTTCGGAGATCCAGATGTCGGACGAATTCGATCAGAGTGCCCTCGACTATCACCGCTATCCCAAGCCCGGCAAGCTGGAGATCAAGGCCACCAAGCCGCTCGGCAATCAGCGCGATCTGGCGCTCGCCTATTCTCCGGGGGTTGCGGCGGCCTGCCGCGAGATCGAGAAGGATCCGCTCGCGGCGTCGCTCTATACCTCACGCGGCAACCTGGTCGCCGTCATCACCAACGGCACGGCGGTGCTCGGTTTGGGCGCCATTGGCGGCCTGGCTTCCAAGCCGGTGATGGAAGGCAAGGCGGTCCTCTTCAAACAGTTCGCCGACATCGACGTCTTCGATATCGAGATCGAGGAGCGCGACCCGCAGCAGTTCATCGAGACCGTCGCCCGGCTGGAGCCCAGCTTCGGCGGCATCAACCTGGAAGACATCAAGGCCCCGGACTGCTTCATCATCGAGCGCGCCCTCAAGGAGCGCATGGGCATTCCGGTCTTCCACGACGACCAGCACGGCACCGCCATCGTGGTCAACGCCGCCATCCTCAACGGTCTGCGCGCGGTCGGCAAGGACATCGGACAGGTCAGACTGGTCACGGCGGGCGCCGGCGCCGCGGCCCTAGCCTGCGTCGATCTGCTGGTCGAGATGGGGCTTGCGAAGGAGAACGTCACCCTCACCGACATCGCCGGCGTGGTCTACGAAGGCCGCGCCGAGGAGATGGATCCCTACAAGGGTCGCTACGCCATCGCGACCGACAAACGCACACTGGCCGAGGCCATCGAGGGCGCGGACATCTTCCTCGGGCTCTCGGCGGCCGGCGTGCTCAAGCCGGAATGGCTGGCTAGCATGGCGGAGCGTCCCATCATCATGGCGCTGGCGAATCCGGTCCCCGAGATCATGCCGGACCTCGCGCGTGAGGCGCGTCCGGACGCCATCATCGCCACCGGCCGCTCGGACTTCCCGAATCAGGTCAACAACGTCCTCTGCTTCCCCTTCATCTTCCGAGGCGCTTTGGACTGCGGCGCTAGCGAGATCAACGAGGCGATGAAGATCGCCTGCGTGCGCGCCATCGCCGACCTGGCGATGGCCGAGCCCTCGGACATCGTGCGCGCGGCCTACGGTGGGCATCAGCTGCAGTTCGGCCCCGAGTACCTCATCCCCAAGCCCTTCGACCCGCGCCTGATGGAGCACCTGGCCCCGGCCGTCGCCCGCGCGGCCATGGAGTCCGGTGTCGCAACCCGCCCGATCGAGGATCTCGAGGCCTACCGTCAGACCCTGAGCCACCGCGCCTACCGCACGGGCATGACGATGAAGCCGGTCTTCGACCAGGCACGCATCGCACCCAAACGGGTCGTCTTCGCCGAGGGCGAGGACGAGCGCGTGCTCCAGGTCGCCCAGCAGGCGGTCATGGAGGGTATCGCGCGCCCCATGCTGATCGGCCGGCCGGAAGTCATCGGCAACCGGCTCGGCGAACTGGGACTGAGCATCCGCCCGGATCGCGACTTCGATCTCATCGTCCCCTGCGAGAATGCCAATTTCGAGACGCACTGGACGACCTTCTACGACAGGGTCAAGCGCCGTGGCTACGCCCCGGACGAGGCGCGCGAGTACATCCGCAACGACCCCACTGTGCTAGCCGCGACCATGGTCCGCTGCGGCGACGCCGACGCCATGATCTGCGGCATCGTCGGGCGTTACGCCCGCCATCTGAAGCACGTCGAGGAGGCCATCGGCACGGCGCCGGGCGTGCGCCGGCTGACGGCCATGAACGCGGTGGTACTGCGCTCGGGGCCGCTGTTCATCGCGGATACCTATGTCCAGGCCGACCCCAGCGCCGAGGATCTGGCCGAGATCACGCGGCTGTGCGCGGCCGAGGTCAAGCGGTTCGGCCTGGTGCCCAAGGTCGCCTTCGTCTCGCACTCCAACTTCGGCAGCGACGACTCGCCCTCCGCCACCAAGATGACCGAGGCGCTGCGGCTCCTGCGCGGCCAGGATCCAGAGCTGGAGGTCGAGGGTGAGATGCACGCCAACCTCGCCTTCGACGCGGTCGGCCGGCAGGCGCGCTTCCCCGAGTCGCGCCTGGAAGGTCGCGCCAACCTCTTGATCATGCCCAATCAGGATGCGGCCAACATCGGCTTCAACCTGCTGCGCACCATGAACGAGGGCGGCGCCCTGGGGCCGATGCTGCTCGGCACCGCGGCCGCCGCGCACATCGTCACGCCGAGCATCTCGGTGCGCGGCCTGCTCAACATGACAGCGTTAGCAGGCGTTCAGGCCGGTTGAGGTTTCGCCGGCATCTTGGCCAGCGCCGGATCCGTCTGGTGATCGCAGTCGGCGAGGATGCCTCATCCCCGCCGTCCTCCGATCGTTCGCCATCCTGACCCAACTCGGGCCAGGATGGCGCATTCCCATCCTTCCTGGGCCGCCTTGGCGTCAGCCGACCGCCGCTTGAGCTGCCATATCCCAGCCTGTATGCTCGCGGCCTTCTCGTCGACGCAAGAGATGCCCCAATCGTCGATCGACGCGTCGCAGCCGCCGAGCACTTCACCGAACCGACCCATCCTCCGATGATCCAGACAACCAAGGCCGAAGGCGAAGGCTGGCTCAAGGCTACCCGCGACCTCCTCGACCGGCGCGTGATCAGCATGCTGTTCCTGGGCTTCTCAGCCGGGGTTCCGCTGTTGCTGATCTTCTCCTCGCTGTCGCTGTGGCTGCGTGAAGCCGGTGTCGGGCTCGAGGAGGTCACCTTCTTCAGCTGGGCAGCGCTCCCCTACCCCTTCAAGTTCATCTGGGCGCCCCTGATCGACAAGCTCCCGCTGCCGTTCCTCACGCGCTGGCTCGGGCGGCGCAGGGCCTGGATATTCACGGCGCAGCTCTGCATCATCTCCGCGATCGTGCTCATGTCGCTCGTCGACCCCTCCAGCGGCTCGGACAGCCTGACGCTCATGGCCCTGGCCGCGGTCCTGCTTGGGTTCTCCGGCGCCACCCAGGACATCGTCATCGATGCCTTCCGCATCGAGTCGGCACCGCCGAAGCTCCAGGCATTGATGTCCTCCACTTATGTCGCTGGCTACCGCGTCGGCATGGTCGTCTCCGGAGCCGGATCACTGCTCCTCGCCTCGTCATTTGGATCGGAGGCGGGCAGCTACAGCTACGCGGCATGGCACTCGACCTACTTGATCATGGCCGCGGTGATGCTGATCGGCGTCTTCACGACGCTCCTGGTGAAAGAGCCGGAAACCAGCGCGGCACGCTCGCACGTCTACCCGACCTCTGAGTATCTTCGCCTGACTGGGGTGTTCGTGATCGCGGCCTGCGCCTTCGTCGCCGGGTTCTTCCTGAGCGACGACCTCTTCACACAACTCAAGGCCGCGGCCGGCAACGCGAACCTGACCAATTTCCTCTTCGAGATCCTGCACCTGGCGCTTGGGCTTGGATCGGCAGTGCTGACCGGCTGGTCAATGGTCAGGCTCGGCACCATCAACAAGGCGACGGCGCGCGAAACCTGGTTCGATCCGGTGCTGGATTTCTTCAGCCGCTACGGACTGAAGACGGCGCTGCTGATTCTTGCCCTGATCGGCCTCTATCGGATCTCGGACATCGTCCTGGGCGTCATCTCGAACGTCTTCTATCAGGACATCGGGTTCACCAAGCTCCAAATCGCGACGGCGGTGAAAACCTTCGGCGTCTTCGTCAGCATCGCCGGCGGGCTGCTCGGCGGGCTGCTCGCCAGCCGCTACGGGGTGATGCGCATCCTGCTGCTGGGCGCCGCACTCTCATCGGCAGCACAGCTCACCTTCGTCGCCCTCGCCCTCGTCGGCGCCAACCTCCCGATGCTCTACCTGGCCGTGGGCGTCGACAATCTGGTGGCCGGTCTGGCAAGCGCAACCTTCGTCGCCTTCCTATCCAGCCTGACCAGCGTCTCCTTCACCGCGGCGCAATACGCCATCTTCAGCTCACTGATGCTGCTCTTTCCCAAATTCCTGGGCGGCTACTCGGGCTCCATCGTGAGCGGAATTGGCTATCCGGGCTTTTTCGTCTTCACCTGCCTGATCGGCATCCCGGTCATCGGCCTGGTCTGGCTAGCCGGGCGACGGCTCTCGATCGACGGCCAGGCACGCACGAGCACGAAGGGCGGCGCATGAGACAAACCCGCAGCGCGGGCATGGACGTTATCAACACCGATTTGCGTCTGGCGAAGGCGACCCCATATACTCGCCGTGCCATGTCGGATCCGAACGGGCTTCACGTCTCGCCCCGGGGATGTTCCTTAGGAGACGTGAGTCGAGCGCCGTCAAGGTAGCCGTTCGGATCAAATGCTCACACCGAGCTTGGATCCATTCGGCAATCTCTTCGGAGCCTTGCTCCGAGCCGCGTCTGACTCCCGATTCCTCTACCCCGCACTGACCGTCGCGACTCCTTTGGCACCCCTGGCGTATGGGCCGAAGTGTCCAATGCCACTTCTGACGTTTCATGAGAATAGGGTAACGATGATGACCAAAATGAAAACGCTTGCCGCTCTTGCCGCAACAGCCATGCTTGCCGGCGCCTCCTTCACGGCAAGCGCCTGGTGGGGTGGTCCGGGTGGCGGCAACGGCATGTGGGACAACATGGGCGACATGTTCGGAGACGGCACGGGCGACTTCAACATGAACATGAGCGGCAGCGGCCGTAGCTACGGTCGCGGCTATGGCCGTGGTAATGGCTATGGCTACGGCTATGGCGCACCCTATGGCTACGGCTATGGCGCACCCTATGGCTACGGCGCACCTTATGGCTATGGCGCGCCCTATGGCATGGGAGCACCTTACGGCTATGGCGCACCTTACGGCGCGATGCCGCAGGCCCCAGCTCCAGTTCCAGCGCAAGCCGCTCCTGCCCGCTGAAGCAGCTTTGCGTCTTCAGGGGACAGAGTAGTGCCGCGCGTGCGCGGCGCATTCTGCCCTGAGTAGACCGGCCACTCCAGCCTGGCGCGCATGCGCCAGTGGAGCGGCGTCAAGCGGTCTGACCGAATCGGTCAGACTGCGCCCCAGACCTCACGCTTGACGTCCGTCTTGGTTGTCAGCACCTCGTCGAGGGTCCTGGTCGGAAAAGACGGCTTGAAGTCCTTGATCGCGTCGTAGAGGACGACGACCTTGTCCTCACCCGACATCCCCTTCAGATCCTGCTTCTCCACATAGCAAGCCTCGGTCAGCTCGTTCCACACCATGCCTTGGCGGAACTGGATCAGGACATAGCGGTGGCCCTCGATCTCGACCTGGCAGTTCTCCGCCAGATTGTCGATGTAGAAGACAGGGATGCAGTCCGCAGCCAGGTCGGCACTGAACCGCGTGACAAAGGCTGGAAGCTCGTCAACGCTCTCAAAACTGCCCGCAACCATCAGCAGCTGCTCGGCGTCTGCCAGCATCACGGCCTGCTTGATGAGCGCCTTGGGCGGCGTGCGCTTGCCGGCGGTCGCCTTCAACTCACCTTCGAGGACGACGAATTCGCCCCGAAACGCCTGCACCCCTTCTCTGCTGGTTGCGCCAAAAAGCGACTTCAGCCAAAAAAGCTCTTCTTTTTCGTATCGATCGAGCAGCATCGCGGATGAATCTCCAAAAGGATCGAAATGGACATCATGGCTGTCGCGATCTCTCGTGCCACCATAGACTGGAGGCTTTGGCTCGCCTCTAAGCTCGCCCGATTGTCGTGTTCACGACAAGCCCACCAAGAGATCGACGACGTCTTCAACGGGTGCGTATCCACCGATAAGATTTTCATTTATCTTGTGATTTGGTAGCGACTGCCGGTTGCGCACGCACCTTTCGGTCTAGGCGTCGCAGCGAGCCATCTACGCACGCATAGCCAGCAAGCAAAATTCCGGCCAGGCTCAACGCCCAGATGGCCCGGCGAGCAGATACAGGCCCCTCATGACAGCGGCGCCTTTTCCTGGCAACCTGCGCGCCGTCATCCGTCAAAGGACTTCTGCTCATGCAACCTAATCTGGTCATGGAACCTAATCTGGAACCGACCCGGATCATCCCTACCAAATGGCGGCTCGCCTATCCCGCCGCCGCCCTAAGCTATCTGGGCACCCTCAACGCCACGGCGCAGCCGATGAGACAGCCGAGTTCAGCGCCGGCGATCGACGGTGGCGCGCTCTTCAGTGAGTACTTTTTCCTCAAGCTCGGCTTCTCCTTCATGGTCGGCCTGGCCATGGGTTTCGCACTCAAGATCGCCTTCAAGATTGCGCTGCTCGTCATCGGCCTTATCCTGCTCGCCCTCTTCGGGCTGCAGATCTCTGGCGTCATTGACGTCAACTGGGGAGGCATGGAGGTCCACTACGACGGCTGGGCGGATTGGGTGGGGGCGAGCGCCAGCACCTTCTTCGGATTCGTCGGCGACAATCTGACGAGCGCCGCCTCCTTCTTTGCGGGTCTGGCGGTCGGCCTGAAGCTTTAGGTGATTTCCGGGAAACAACATACCCGCGGTTCCGATCCCGTAGGATGGGCAAAGCCCTGGCGATGCGCTTCTTTCGGAGTGCCGAGGGTCGCGGGGCGTGCCCATCATCCCAGCTCGGCGGCTTGCAAGATGGGCACGTCCGTCTGGCGTGGAGGTTGGGCTCGAGCCCAGAGCGCGGACGTTGCCCATCCTACCGATCCGGGTCTATTTGGGTAAGGTCATTTCCGGAAATCGCCTTAGGAGCCTGTCCGCGCTGGGCTGAGTCGGCTGCGCACGCGCCTAGCCGGCGCCCGTGCGTTGAGTCCAAGCGGCGAACAACCGGGTGAAACCGTCGAGGGCCTGGGAATAGATTCCCGGCAGACCGGACTCGCGCGGACCAGCGCAGTTGAGGACGCGAACGTGATTGGTCAGGAGCCAGTCAAGGGTCGAGGCGAGGTCGAAACCGGTGGCCAGATCACGCGTCAGCAGCGGCCGAGCGCCACGCCGAGCGAGCTGCGCCGTCAGTAAGGTGCCGCCGGTGAGCGCGCCAGCGTGCAGGATCAGCGTTGCATCGGAATCACGGAGATTCCAGAGCGTGCGCTCCCGGTAGTCGGCGGCGGGGGTCTCGAGCAAGGGATATCGCTCCGAAATCGCCCCGTCCTCCGCCCGCCGTCCGCGCGGGCACCAGCCGCCGATGGGCAGCCCCAAGGCCAGGGCCGCATCCAAGGCCGCTCGATCCACGCCGGTCTGACCTCCGGAGACGATGACGATCTCCGCCCCGAGCTGCGGCCTGACCCGCTGGCTGTGCATGGCAGCCAGAAGCTCGTTGTCGCGCTTGGCGAAGTAGAGATCCTCGTCGACCTTCCCCTTGCGCTTGAGCTGATCGATGACACCCTTCATCACCGGGACTCAGGGCCGGTTGGCGATCAGGAGCGCGCGCGTCGGGGCGGGATGGCCCTCAAGGGTGCGACTCGGATCGTCCGGATCGAGGTGATCGGGCAGAGACTGGAACCGCATCCAGTCTGTTCCACGCTGTTCCTCAGTGCTGGTCCGCTTCACGTCGATCACCTCCACACCGTTGAAACCGCAGCGTTCGAGCCAAACCACCAGGGCATCGACGCTCGGAATAAACCAGACATTGCGCATGCTGGCATAACGACCGCGCGGCACCAAGACCTGCTGAGCGCTTGCGTCCAGAACCAGGGTCTCCAGCACCAGCTCGCCGCCAGGACGCAGCAGGCGGAACAGGTCGGCGAGATGGTCGATGGGCAAACGCCGATGGTAGAGCACCCCCATGGAGAACACGCTGTCTAGGCCAGTCAGCCCCTCGGGGAGATCCTCGATCCCCAGTGGCAGAACGCTGAGGTTGTCCGCCGCCAGATAGCGATTGATCGCCTGGAACTGGACGACGAAGAGCAGCGTCGGATCGATCCCCAGAACCAGCTCGGCGCCCGCGCCCAGCATGCGCCATCCATGGTAGCCATTGCCACAGCCGACATCGAGCACCAGGCGCCCCGCCAAGGGTGCGATGGCGTCGGCCAGCCGATCCCACTTGAGGTCGGATCTCCACTCGGTGTCGATGTGCACGCCGTGGATGCAGAAGGGCCCCTTGCGCCAGGGATGCAAGGCCATGAGGGTATCGCGCAACCGGGCCTCGGTCGCCGCGTCGAGCGGCGTCTTGGAGAGCACGCCAACACGGGACTGATCCAGCATGACCCTGCCGGCAGAAAGCTCGGGCAGCGCGGCGACCGCCGCCTCCCAGCGCGGCAGGTCACCATGGGCGCCAGGCCCCAGACGGCGCTCGACCGCCTCGGCCAGAGCCGCGCGCCATGGCGCCAGGCGCGTCCGGGAAAGGCGCTCCAGGAAGGGTTCGAAGGTGCTCAGGTCCATGCAAGCCAGGCCACGAAATTGAGACTCTGGAACCAGCGGCAAACACCGGTGAACCCGGCATTCGCGAGCCGCCGCTCGTGCGTCTCGATGCTCTCCGGCACCAGCACCTGCTCAAGCGCCGCGCGCTTGCGGCTGATGGCCAGCTCGCTGTAGCCGTTCGCGCGCTTGAAGTCCTCATGCAGGGCCGTGAGCAAGGCGCCGCCGCGATCGTCCGGAACCGCCATCTTCTCGGCCAAGACCAGGACACCGCCCGACACCAGGCCGCCGCGAATCCGCTCCAGAAGCGCCAGCCGTTCGGTGACAGGGACAAACTGCAGCGTGAGATTCAGGACCACGACGGACGCCTGCTCGATGGCAACCGCCTGGATGTCCGCGCAGACCGCCTCAACCCGATCCGCCCCCGGCACGTCCTTGAGCCGCGCGCGCAGCCCGTCCACCATCGCGGGCGCATTGTCCACCGCGATGATGGGGACACCCGGCCCGACCTGCCGCAGCATCGAACGCGTCACCGCACCCAGAGAGCAGCCGAGGTCGTAGCAGCGCGTCCCCGGCCGAGCGACCTGACGGGCGATGAGCCCAGACAGCCCGACCAGTTCGGCATAGCCAGGCACCGAGCGACGCACCATGTCCGGGAAGACGCGGGCAACGTCGGCATCGAACTCGAAGGGCCGCACGGGCGCCTCGGGGCGATCGAACAGGTCGTCTGGCTCGCTTTGATTCATAGCTCGCCATTCTACCCTGCCGCGCGCAAGGCCCCCACTTGCGGCGTTCCCTGAAAATGGGGCGTCCACGACTCAAGGCGGGTTGTTAGAATCTAAGAGAAAGCAACGCCCACCCTCGAGGAGCCCGGATAACCGCCATGAGCACCAGCGAGAACAGTCAGTTGATCCAGCTCGACGCCGAAACCACCACGGCGACGACCATTCCACCCACGGTCGCCGAAGAGATCAGTCTGGACGACCCCAGCCTCTACCTGAATCGCGAACTCACCTGGCTCGCCTTCAATCGCCGCGTGCTGCATGGCGCGAGCGACTCGCGCAACCCGCTCCTGGAGCGTGTGAAGTTCCTGGCCATCGTCAGTAACAATCTCGACGAGTTCTTCATGAAGCGCATCGGCGGTCTCAAGCAGCAGATCGCCGCCGGCGTCCATACCCAGAGTCTGGACGGGCGCACACCGACGCAACAGCTCAAGGAATGTCAGGCGGCGGTGCGCGATCTGCAAACCGAACAGCGGCGCATCTACCTCTGCCTCATGGATGAGTTGGCCACCCAGGACATCCGCCTCGTCCTCTACAAGGATCTGGACGCAGACACCCGCATCCGGCTGCGCGAGCACTTCCGCGCCAATATCTTCCCGATGCTGACGCCGCTCGCCATGGACCCGGCGCACCCCTTTCCCTTCATCTCGAACCTGGCGCTCAACCTGCTCGTCACCCTGCGCTACCCGGGCGGGAACGAGGTCTATATGGCGCGAGTCAAGGTTCCGGTAAGCAAGGACGTCTCCAAGCGGCTCATCTCGGTCGACGGCACCCACACCTACGTCACCCTGGAAGACCTCATCGTCAACAACCTGGACATGCTCTTCCCAGGGATGGAGTTCGTTTCCTGCGGCCTCTTCCGCGTGACCCGCAACGCCATCGTGGAGCCGGACGTGGAGGTCGCGAACGACCTCCTGGAGATGATCGAGAGCGAGCTGCGCGAGCGCCACTTCGCACCCATCGTCCGGCTTGAAGTCGAACCCGGCATGGAGCCGACGCACCGCGGCATGCTCGCCGCCGAGCTGGGACTGAACGAGGAAGAGGACGTCATCGAGGTCGATGGCATGTTCGCGCTGCGCGACCTCTTCGAGATCGCCGCCATCGACATCCCCGAACTGCACGACAAGCCGCACCGCCCGGTGGACCACCCGCTGCTGGCGAATGATCGCCGCAACATCTTCCACATCATCCGCGAGAACGGCCCCATTCTGCTGCAGCATCCCTATCAGCCCTTCAGCACCTCGGTCGAGCGCTTCCTGCGCACCGCGGCCGACGATCCCAAGGTCCTCGCGATCAAGATGACGCTCTACCGGACCTCGGCCGGCGCCATCCTCGACTCGCTGATCAAGGCCGCGCGCAACGGCAAGCAGGTCGCCGTGCTGGTCGAGCTCAAGGCGCGTTTCGACGAGGCGGCCAACATCCAGTGGGCGCGCCGGCTGGAGGCCGAGGGCATCCACGTCAACTACGGCGTCATGGGGCTGAAGACGCACAGCAAGCTGATCTTCGTGGTCCGGCGCGACTATTCGCAGCTGCGCCGCTATTACCACATCGGCACCGGCAACTATCACGCGGGCACCGCCAAGCTCTACACCGACCTGGGCATGCTCGGCTGTGACGAGGACATCGGCCAGGATCTGACCGAACTCTTCAACTACCTCACCGGCTACTCGCCGCCGCCGAGCTACCGCAAGATCCTGGCGGCGCCCTACAACCTCAAACGCACCCTCATCGACAAGATCAACCGCGAGATCGACCACCAGAACCGCGATGGCAACGGCCTCATCCAGATGAAGATGAACGCCTTGGAGGACGCCGATATCACCCGCGCCCTCTACAAGGCCAGCCGCGCCGGCGTCCAGGTCGACCTCATCATCCGCGACACCTGCCGCTTCCGCCCCGGACTGCCAGGCATCAGCGAAAAGGCCCGCGTCGTCAGCATCGTGGGGCGTTTCCTCGAACACGCGCGCATCATCTACTTCCACAACGGTGGCGAGGAGGAATACTTCATCGGCTCCGCGGACATGATGGGCCGCAACCTCGACAGCCGCGTGGAGGTCCACGCGCCGGTCGAAAACCCAGAGCTGCGCCAGGAACTGCGGCTCATCCTCGACGTCCAGTTCGCCGATACCCGTTCCGCCTGGGACATGGACCCCGACGGCAACTACACCCAGCGCACGCCGGAGGACGAGAACGCCCGTGGCGCCCAGGAGACCCTGATCGGGGTCGCCGAGAAGCGCCTGGCCGCCGCCGCCAAGCATAAGGAGAAGAAGGTCCGTTCGCGGCTGCTCAGCCACTTCCAGTGGCGGCTGCGGGAGAAGAGCGCGCAGTAGGAACCCGCGGCCGGAGGTGCTGCGACCTCCGACCCCGCTGGGAACCAGAGTTGTCAGCTCGTAGGATGGGCAAAGTCCGCGCTCCGTGGCCCATGGATCACCGCACCGCCTGGCGGACGTGCCCATCCGGCAAACCTCCGCGCGGACAAGACGGGCACGCCCGTCAACGCCCAGCGCCCAATCTCAACGTCGCATGGCGGGCTTTGCCCATCCTACGAATCGACGCCCACATGGGCCGTGGACGAGCGCGAGCGAAGTCCACCAAATCCCGCGGCGGCGGTGGACTGCGCTGCGCTCGTCCACCCGACTCTCGCCGCCGCGCAAGGACGGCGAGCCATGACGAATCTGGAAGCTCACCCATGCCCCTGACCCTGCCCCAACTGGAGCGCCACCTGTTCAAGGCCGCCGACATCCTGCGCGGCAAGATGGACGCCTCCGAGTTCAAGGAATACATCTTCGGGATGTTGTTCCTCAAGCGCTGCTCGGACGTCTTCGACCAGCGCCGCGAGGAGGTCATCCAGCTCGAAATGGAGGGCGGCAAGACCAGGACCGACGCGGAGCGGTCCGCCGAGAACTCCCGCTGGTACAAGAGTTCCTTCTGGGTGCCGCCCCAGTCGCGCTATGCGTTTCTGCTGAACGACGCCCACCACAACGTCGGCGACGCTCTCAACAAGGCACTGACTGGCATCGAGAGCGGCAACATCAGCCTGTACGACGTGCTGGAGCACATCGACTTCACCCGCAAGGTCGGCCAGAGCAAGATCCCGGACATCAGGCTGCGCCAGCTCATCAGCCACTTCGGCATCCACCGCCTGCGCAACCAGGACTTCGAGTTCCCGAACCTACTCGGCGCGGCCTAGGAGTAACTGATCGGCGAGTTCGCCGACTCCGCCGGCAAGAAGGGCGGCGAGTTCTACACCCCGCGCTCCGTGGTACGCATGATGGTGCGGCTGCTCAAGCCGACCCTGGCCCACGACGTCTACGATCCCTGTTGAGGCTCCGGCGGCATGCTGATCGCCGCCAAGGAATGCATCGACGAGCACGGCGAGGACGGTCGCGAAGAACGCCGACAACACGCCCGCCTGGTCGCCTAAGTTCCCCGAGCGCTTCCGCTACGGCCAGGTGCCCCTAGGCGCCAAGAAGGCCGACCTCATGTTCCTGCAGCACATGCTGGCCGTCACGCGCGACGGCGGCCTGGTCGCCACCGTCATGCCCCACGGCGTGCTGTTCCGCGGCGGAGAGGAGAAGACCATCCGCGCCGGCATCATCGAGGACGACCTGCTCGAAGCCGTCATCGGCGTCGCCCCCAATCTCTTCTACGGCATCGGCATCCCCGCCTGCATCCTGGTGCTGCGCCAGCGGGTCCAGAGCGGGGCCAATCGCGGCGGCGGCAAGCCGGCCTACGCCCAAGGCAAGGTGCTCTTCATCAACGCCGACCGCGAACTCTTCGAGGGCCGGGCGCAGAACTACCTGATGCCGGAGCACATCGAGAAGATCGTCACCACCTTCGACGAATACCGCGCGGTCCCCGGCTTCTCCGCGATCGTGGACAACGCCACGCTCGCCGCCAACGCCTACAACCTCAACATTCGCCGCTACGCCGACAACGCCCCACCGCCCGAGCCGCACGACGTGCGCGCCCACCTGGTCGGCGGCGTGCCCAAGGCGGAGGTCGAGGCCAAGGCGGCGCTGTTCTCCGCGCACGGCCTCGACCCCGCGGATCTCTTCGTCGAGCGCGACGCCAAGTACCTCGACTTCAGAACCCAGCTCGCCCGGCGCCAGCACCTCAAGCCCGCCATCGAGGGCAACCCCGGCCTGCTCGCCAAGGAAGCCGCCATCCGCGCCGCCTTCGAGCAGTGGTGGGGAACGCACGGCGTGCGTATTGCCACGCTGAGCGGTCAGCTCGCCACGGACAGCGAAACGGCCATGGCCGTCGGCGGCCTAGTCGAACTGCGCGAAGAGCTGCTCGCCAGCTTCAGCGCGTCGCTGGAGGCCGTCGGCATGCTCGACCCCTTCCAGGTGCGCGGCATCGTCGCCGGCTTCTGGTACCAGACCAAGTACGACTTCCTCACCCTCATGGCGCGCGGCGCCAAGGGCGTGGCCGGCGCCTGGCGCACCAGCATCGTCACCGCGCTGGAGGACAAGGCCAGCAAGGAGAGCCCGCTGGAGCACAAGCTGGTCCGCTTCCTGATGAGCGACTTCGTCGAGGCCATCGGCGAGCTGGAGGCCAGGAAGGCCGAGCTGGACAGCCAGATCAAGGCCGCCAGCCCCAAAAACACAGAGGGCGAGGAAGGCGAAGCCAGCGAGTCAGCGGAGGAATCGGCCGACGACGACGAGAACGCCGTCGACGAGGCCCAGCTCAAGGCATGGAAGAACGAGCTCACCGCCATCAAGAAGCGGCTCAAGGCGAAGCAAAAGAGCTTCACCGCTCACCTCGACCGCGAGGTCGAGGGCCTGACACCCGAGCAGGCCGCCGAGCTGTTGCTCACCATCCTGCACGACGACATGCGCGCCATCGTCGAGCGCCACATCGCCGCCCAGCGCAAGGCCATCGTCGGCGCCTTCGAGAACTGGTGGGACAAGTATCGCGTGACGCTGACCGAGATCGAGGGCAGACGGGATGCGGCAGCAACGGCGTTGCGGGGGTATTTGGAGGGGTTGGGGTATGTCTGACCCCGCTTACGCCGACAATTACCGGGTCGCGGAATGAGTCGCCAGCCACTCGCGCAGCGCCTGATCGATACGCGTCTGCCACCCAGGCCCACCGGCACGAAAGGCGGCCAGCACGTCAGGGCTGAGCCGGATCGCGACCTGCTCCTTGGTCGGACGTTTATTGGGGCCGCGAGTCCGCACGCGAGCAACCTCGACCCCGCGCTGGCGCATGACCGCGTCGTTCCAGTCCGCCTCGGTCGTGCGCGGGTTATCCGCATCCTCTTGGATCTCGGCATCGGTCATGGCACGCACGCGCGGCCAATCGGTCTGGTCATCCGGGGGCGTAGTGCCAGTAGAGACGTCGCTCATGTGTGTCGGCCTTGCGAATTGAAATGAGATGGTCGCAGTCGTTGCGTGGCGTATGCACGACAAGAACCACGACGCCGTTCCACAGCCCGATGGTTTGCAGGCGTAGCTCGCCATAGGCGTCACGGCCATCCTCGCGAGTGATCGTGAAGCCAGCGAAGACCGCTTCCGCCCCGACAAAATCGAACCCATGCTTGGCGAGATTGATCTGGCGCTTCGCTTCGTCGTAACTGATCACATCTAAATTGTAGATGCGATTTGATATGGGTCAAGCAAAAGGACGATGCGTGGATGCAACAGAGAGGCGGCGATATGATGCTCCAATCCCGCACAGGAGTCAGGCCGAGAAGCGAATTGCGCGGATCCTTCGCACCACACCCCGGCGTTCTGGCTGCGCGTGGAGCGCGCGATGCCGGAATACGCGCAGCGCAAGGCCTGGCTGGCCGAGCACGGAATCGATGTCGCAGGGATCCGAGGACAATGGCTGACAACTTCACCAGTGACCACGTCAAGCTGCTGAATACCTGGCAGGGGCAGAAACGCGACGAGGCGGATCCCGTGCGATTGAGTTCGGGTAGGATTCGCTCGTAAAGTCAGCCCAACACCACCAAGCACGCAGGGGCTCGGCGCTCCGGCGGGCTTGTTTCTTTGTGAGACCACCCAAGCCGCTCAGGAGCGATGTCCAAATCGACGCTGTGAATCTCTCATGAAGGACCAATCGCGCCCTCTCAAGCTCCTCCACACCTCCGACTGGCACCTGGGCCGCAGTCTTTACGGCCGCAAGCGTTATGAGGAATTCGAGGCCTTTCTGGGCTGGCTCGCCGAGACCATCGTCCGGGAGCGGATCGATGTGCTGCTGGTCGCGGGGGACATCTTCGACACCAGCGCGCCCAGCCATCGCGCCCAGGCGCTCTACTATGGGTTCCTGTGCAAGGTCGCGGCGTCGGCCTGCCGCCATGTCGTGGTCGTCGCCGGCAACCATGATTCTCCGAGCTTCCTGAGCGCGCCCAAGGCGTTGCTGCGCGCGCTG
This sequence comes from Thiocystis violacea, assembly GCF_016583565.1. Taxonomy (GTDB): domain Bacteria; phylum Pseudomonadota; class Gammaproteobacteria; order Chromatiales; family Chromatiaceae; genus Thiorhodococcus; species Thiorhodococcus violaceus_A. The sequence goes on from NZ_NRRF01000003.1 coordinate 152,069, forward strand.
GACGTCCACGTCATCGGCTCGGCAACCGAGGAGTTGGCAGACGAAGTCGTGGTGCTCACGGATTCCGCAGGCGCGGCGGAGCTGATCGTCTGCGCCGTGCCCTATCTGCGCGACCGCGACATCCGCACCGCGGAGGCCGGCGAGACCATCGAGGACAAGGACCGCAAGCTGCTCGACGGCATTCGTGGCCACTATGCCGACGTGGCGGAGATCGCCGAGCGGCGGCGCGCCGAATGGGGACGCCCGGTGCCCATCGTCGGCACCGGGCATCTCTTCGCGGCCGGCGGACAGACGGTCGAGGGCGACGGCGTGCGCGAGCTTTACGTCGGCTCGCTCGCCCATGTCCCAGCCGGCATCTTTCCGGCCTGCTTCGACTACCTCGCCCTGGGGCACCTGCATGTGCCACAGAAGGTCGGCGGCTTGGAGACCCGACGCTACAGCGGCTCGCCCCTGCCGATGGGCTTCGGCGAGGCCGGACAGGCCAAGAGCCTCTGCCTGGTGGAGCTGAGCGGCGGCGACGCGGCCGTCAGGCTCGTCGAGATCCCCGTCTTCCAGCACCTTGAGCGCGTGCGCGGCACCTGGGACGCCATCGCGGCCCGCATCCTGGAGCTGACCGCGACGCGGCGCGATGCCTGGCTGGAGGTCGTCTACGAGGGCGAGGAGATGATGAGCGACCTGCGCCAACGCCTGGAGCTGGCCGTGGAGGGCAGCGGGCTGGAGATCCTGCGCGTCAGGAACAACCGCATCGTCGAGCGGGTTCTGGAACGCATGGAGGAGGAAGAGCACCTGGCGGATCTGGAGGTCGGCGAGGTCTTCGAGCGCTGCCTCGCGGCGCACGGCATCCTGGCGGAGGAGCAGTCCGAGTTGCGGCGCGCCTATCAGGAGATTCTGCACGCCCTGCACGACGCCGATCCCTTGGCCGAATAGAGGCTGACCCGATGCGCATTCAGCCGCTGCGTTTTCAAAATGGGCGACCGCTCACAGCACATCGCACGGAATGACAGCAGACATCGAGTCTGCCCCTTTTCTGCGCTTGCCTGCGCGACACCAACATCTTGCTCGCCATCGCCATCGCCATCGCCATCGCCATCGCCATCGCCATCGCCATCGCCATCGAGGACGGACTGGCGCTTATGCGACAGACGGGTTGTAGAGCCCTTGACTGATCCATGGGTGTCGAGCGGCGTGTAAATGGCATTCATGAAGGCGCACATATGTGCGCGTTGCATTGCGAAATATCAGGGTATTAAAGTCGGAAATAGTTCGATACTGGCATCGTGATCAGCGCCCAAGGCGCTGTTCTGGAGCCTTGGTGTTCCGACTTCTGCCGGACGTCCGGGCGATGATTCAAGCCAATGGATACGCGAGCCGAGGCGATCGAGCCGAGTGTGTCAGCGCGCGTCCATGATCGAGAGGAATGACAGATGCCGATGCAAGATGGAACGGGTCCGCGTGGCGCTGGACGTGGTCGAGGTCAGGGACAGGGTCGCGGACGCGGCCCCTGTGGTGGCGGTCGAGGGCGCGCGGGACGCGGCAATGATCGGCCTGGGCGAGGCGCCGCCGATGAAGTCCGGCTCGGACACCCTGAACCCGATGCAACGAACCTGCTCAGCCCCCTCAGCCGGGAGATTGCGCACTTGAGATCCAGGCTCGCTCGGTTGGAGACTGGAGCCATGTCCGAGCCTCTGGAGTGATCCTGGCGACTCGGACCTAACGCTTACGAACGGAAATTTACGCCTCGTGTCGTCCAAACCGAAGATCAAAGAATTGCTCGTCGAGAGCGCCTGCGAACACAACAAAGACAAGAAAGGGTCGTGTAATGCCCCCACGCCTGGGGCGACCACTGGCGGCTGTGCCCTTGATGGGGCACAGATCGCCCTCTTTCCCTTTGCCGATGCCGCTCATCTGGTCCATGGCCCCATGTCCTGCATCGGCGGGGCCTGGGAGACGCGCCTGACACCGACCAGCTGGTCGGGCCGGGACCTGACCCAGACCGGTTTCGCCACCGACATCAATAACAACGATGTGGTCTTCGGCGGCGAGAAGAAGCTGGCCGCGGCGATCGACCATATCGTCGCAAACTATGCGCCCGAGGCCGTGTTCGTCTATTCGACCTGTGTCCCCGCCCTGACCGGGGATGACATCGACGCCGTCTGCAAGCACAGGAGCGAAAAGCACGGCATTCCCTGCGTTCCTGTCCATGTGCCGGGTTTCGTCGGCGCCAAGAACCTTGGCAGCCGCATCGCCGGGGAAGCCGTGCTGCAGCACCTGATCGGGACCAAGGAGCCGGAGGAGTCGACTCCCTTCGACATCAACCTGATCGGGGAGCACAACAATACCGGCGAGCTCTGGCGCTACCGGCATCTGCTCGAAGAGTTGGGCATCCGCGTGCTCTCGACCTTCAGCGGCGACGGCCGCATCAGCGAAATCCGCACCGCGCACCGGGCCAAGCTCAACGTCATCGTCTGCGCCAAGTCCCTGATCTCGATGACCCGCAAGATGCAGGAGCAATACGGGATTCCCTGGATCTCCTGCTCCTTCTACGGCAAGACCGACACCTCGGCCGGCATCCTGGCCATCGCCGAGGCCCTGGGCGATGCCGATCTGATCGAGCGCACCCGCGCGCTGATCGCCCGCGAGGAGGCACGGCTGGAAGAGAAGCTGATGCCTTACCGAGCGATCTTTGCCGGTAAGAAGGCGGTGCTCAATACCGGCGGCAACAAGGCCTGGTCCATCGCCTCGGCGCTGCAGGATCTGGGGATCGAGGTGGTGGCGACCTCGGTTCGCAAGTCGACCGAGGCGGACAAGGCCAAGGCGCGGGAATACCTCGGAGAGAATGCCATTCTGATGACCGAACCGGCGACCCAGCAGGCGAAGATCATCGATGAGACAGGTGCCCATCTGCTCCTGGCCGGTGGTCGTTCGCTCTATACCGCGATCAAGAAGCGGATCGCCTTCACCGACGTCAATCAGGAAAAGAAGAAGAGCTACGGCGGTTACGACGGCCTGCTCGTCCTCGCTGAAGACCTCAAGAACTCACTGCAGAATCCGGTCTTCGAACTGGTCGACAGGAAGGCACCATGGCAGAAGTAAGACGCAAATCGGGCAAGCCGCTGCAGGTCAACCCCCATAAACTCTCGCAGCCGATGGGGGCGACGCTGGCATTCCTGGGTGTCGACCGCTGCATGCCCTTGATGCACGGTGCTCAGGGCTGCGCCAGTTTCACCAAGGTGATGTTCACCCGTCATTTCTGCGAGCCCATCGCCCTGCAGACGACCGCGGTGAACGACGTGATCGCCGTGCTGGACGGTGGTGATTACAGCATCAGCGAGTCGGTCAAGAATATCGGTGACAAGATCGCGCCAGATCTGATCGGGGTGCATACCACTGGACTGACCGAGACCAAGGGGGACGATCTCCGTGGTGTCGCCAGCAAGATCGACGTGCCTCTGGTCTACGTCAACACCCCGGACTTCAAGGGCGGCCTGGAGAGCGGCTGGACCCTGACGACCCAGGCGCTGATCGATCAGCTCACCGCGCCCTGCGACCGGGTCGAGGCGCAGAAGATCGTGCTGGTCCCCAATGTCAGTCTGCAGCCCATCGAGGTCGAGAAGCTCCGCGACTTCATCGAGGCATTCGGCTTCAATGTCGTTGCCGTTCCTGATCTGTCCTCGTCGCTGGACAATCATCTGGGTGAAAAGCAGGCGTCCTTGAGCAGCGGCGGGGTGACGGTCGCCGAACTCGAACGGCTTGCGGATGCCGCCTTCGTCGTCAGTGTCGGGGCCTCCGTCAAGCCCGTCGGCGCGGTCTTGCAGAAGAAGAATCCGGCCATCCAGCACCGGCACTTCGATCATGTGAGCGGTCTGGTCGGAACCGACGCGCTGGTGGCCTGGCTGCTTGAGGCGAGCGGCAGGGACGCGCTTCCGGCGGTCGTTGAGCGCTGGCGCAAGCGGCTTCAGGACGCCATGCTCGACAGCCATTTCTCCATCGGGCAGACCCGCTTCCTGTTGGTCGCGGAACCTGATCATCTGGCAGCCATGGCCGCTTCATTGCGCGAGGTTGGAGGTAAGGTCACCCTGGCGATCGCCACGGTTGATTCACCCATCCTTGGTGACATCCAAGCGGATCAGGTGGTCGTCGGGGATCTCGAAGATGCCGAAAACATGAGCGACGCCTACGATATGATTATCGGCAATTTTCACACCGAGGCATTGGCGCATCGCGTGGGAAAAAAGGCGATCATGAGGGGCTTTCCCAATTATGAAGAGATCGGGAACGCCTTAAAGCATGATGTGCTCTATGAGGGTGGCGCCTATTTTCTTTTTGAAATCGCCAATGCCGCTGAAAGAATGCGAGAAGCGCAGGTTCACCATGAGCGTGAGCAGATCAAGCTGCAAGGTATCGCTTGATGGCTACTTGGCTCCCGGGTTGTCGCGCCGAGCTCCAATCAAGCAGGAGTCCGGTTGCGGCGAGGTGTTCGCCATAACGCGGCGAGCCCGGAGCACAGGCTGATCTTGATGGATGACGACGCGGCCTTCGTCGTGAGGTCAAGTCGCTGTCGAACGGTCATGCCATTTGACGGCACAACCTCGCTATACTCGCGCCGAAGGCAACGCCGGAACGGATCGGAGTGAAAACGCATGGGCCTACCGCAAACGCAGACTGACTTCTCAGCCGCCGACTATCTTGCCTGGGAAAGCGAGCAGCCGGAGAAATCGGAGTTCTTCCGGGGCGAGGTCTTCGCCATGGGTGGGGCGTCCAGGCGCCATGTGACCGTCACCCTGAACGTCGCGACCGCCTTGGTCGATCGACTCGAAGGCACTCCCTGCCGCGCCTACATGGCCGATATGAAACTCCGCGTTCTTGAGGACGAGGCGTATTTCTACCCGGATGTCCTGGTGACCTGCGATCCCACCGATCATCGCTCGGACCTCTTCATGAGCGCCCCGACGCTGGTGGTCGAGGTGCTTTCGCCCTCGACGGCCGCCTTCGATCGCGGCGAAAAATTCGCGGCCTACCGCCGGATCCCCTCGCTGCGGGAATTCGTCTTGATCGATCCCGAGAAACAGACCATCGAGATCTACCGACGCGCCGGTCACGACGTCTGGGAACTCCAGGATATCGCCCCTGGGACACCGCTAGCCTTAGCCAGCCTGGAGACCGAGATCGGCTGGGACCGCGTTTTCAGAAACCTCGACTGAGGTGACCTGAATCGGGGGAATCGATGTCGCCTCCCACCTGCTCGCGGCTCGCCGAACAGGGGATCCCGAACGCCCTCGACGCCGCCGCCCCCTGACCGAATAGAGACCGACCCGATGCGCATCCAGCATCTGCGTTTTCAGAACCTCAACTCACTGGTCGGCGAGTGGACGCTGGACCTGACCCATCCCGCCTTTGCCGCGGATGGCATCTTCGCCATCACCGGACCGACAGGGGCGGGCAAGACGACCATTCTGGATGCCATCTGCCTCGCGCTCTACGGCCGCACCCCGCGCCTGAACAAGGTCACCAAGAGCGGCAACGAGATCATGTCCCGCCAGACCGGCGACTGCTTCGCGGAGGTCACCTTCGAGACGCAGGCGGGGCGCTTTCGCTGCCACTGGAGCCAGCACCGCGCCCGGCGCAAGGCGAATGGCGAGCTGCAAGCCCCCAGACACGAGATCGCGGACGCCGCGACCGGCCGCATCCTGGAGTCAAAGATCCGCGACGTCGGCGCGCGCATCGAGGCCGCGACGGGCATGGACTTCGATCGCTTCACCCGCTCCATGCTGCTCGCCCAGGGCGACTTCGCCGCCTTTCTGCAGGCCGACCCGGACCAGCGCGCGCCCATCCTGGAGCAGATCACCGGCACCGAGATCTACAGCCGCATCTCCGTGCGGGTCCACGAGCGGCGTGCCGATGAGCGCAAGCGGCTCGACACCCTCGCCGCCGAGCTGGCCGGGATGCAGCTGCTGAGCGAGGAGGACGAGGCGACGCTAAACGCTGGCCTGGAACAGAAGCGGACCGAGGACGCCGAGCTGACCCAGCAGCTGGCCGCCCAGCAGACGGCCATCACCTGGCTCGACCGGCTCGCCCAGCTCGCGGAGGCTCTGGTCGCGATCGACGCCGCACGGCAGGACTGGCAGGCCCGTCAAGCCAAGTTCCAGCCTGAGCGGGAGCGCCTGGAGCGCGCCAGCCGGGCCTTGGAGCTGGCCGCCGACCACAGTGGGCTAACCGCGCTGCGTCAGCAGCAGTCGGCCGAGCAAGCGAGCCGGCAAGACGGTATCGAGCGTCTGCCCGGCCAGCAGGAGACCGTCAACAAGGCATTGGCCGACCTGGAGACCGCGACGCAGCAGCTCGCCGCGCGCAAGACGGAGCAGCAAGACGGCCTGCTCGTCCTGCGCCAGGTGCGCGCGCTCGACCTCAAGCTGCAGGAGAAGGATGGACCGATCAAGACCAGGGACACGGCCCTCGCCGGGCGGCAGACCGCCTTGGTCGAGAGCCGCCAAGACCATGCCGCCACCTTGGAATCCTTGGCGAAGGATCGAACGGCGCTAGAGACCCTGCTGGCCCAGCTCGAAGCGACCAAGACCGATGCGGACCTGGTCGAACACCTGGCCGGTATCCGCTCGCGCTTCGAGGTCATCCGGCAGCTCGACGGCCAGCGCCAAGCCAAGACCCAGACCGTGGCGAGCGCCGAAGCCGAGGCGACGCTGGCGGCACAGCGTGCGGCCGAGTCGAGCAAACAACTGGACAACGAGCGCGGCCTGCGTCAGGAGGCCGAGGAGCAGCTGCGCCAGCGGCAACTCGATCTGAAAGACCTGCTCCAGGACCACACTCTGAGCGACTGGCGGACCGACCTGTCGAGACTCCAGGCCCGGAGCGTCACCGTCGACAAGGCCGGCGAGGCGCTGCATGTCATCGCCGAGACGCGCCAGACGCAGGACGCCCTCGATACCGACCAGGCGCGGCTGACCTCAGCGTTGGAGGCGTTCGGCCAGCAGCGTGAGCAGCTCGTTCAGCGGCGTGACGCCCTGGAGCGCGAGCAGACGCTGCTGGACACCCAGCTGCGCCTCATCCGCCGCGTCCAGGACCTGGAAGAGGCCCGTCACCAACTACGCGACGGCGAGCCCTGCCCCCTGTGCGGCTCCATCGACCACCCCTTCGCAACCGGCCACATCCCGGAGCCCAGCGAGACGGAGACCCGGCTCGACCGCGTGAAGGCCGATCTCAAGTCGACCGCCACGGCGGTTGGCGAGATCCAGATCAAGCAGGCGGAGACGGCGAAGGATCTGAAGCAGACGGCAGACCGACAGGACGAGTGCCGGCAGCGACTGGCGGTCGCCGAGCGGGCGCTGGCGACGGCCCGCGACGCGCTTGCCATTGAGGACGATGGCTTCGCGTGGGACCAGGGGTTGGCGCTGCTGCGCACGGAAACCCAGGCGCGGCTGGATCGCGCCCTCTCGGTCGTCACGGACGCCGACTCGCTGGAGAAACGGATCGCCGAGCAGCGCGACCGGCTGGACCAGGTGCGCGAGACGGTCGCACGCATCGAGCGGGATGCCCAACAGGCGGCGCACGATCAGATGACGACCGCGCAAACCCTGGAACGCACCCGGCAAGAGGGCCGCACCCTGGCCGATCAGCTCGACGCGGCACTCGCCGAATCGCGCGCCCAGGTGCTCGCCTACGATATCGGGAACCTCTCCATCGACCAGTTGGAGCCCATCCTGGCGACCCTGACGGAGCGTCGAAATCTGTGGCTCGAACGCCTTGAGACACGCACCCGACTGGAGCATGGGATCGGCACGCTGGAGGTCCAGTCAGGACACCAGGCGGACCTCATCAGCAAGACCGCCGCCGAGATCGCTCAGGAGTCCGAGGCGCTCGCGGCGTTGCGCCGGGAGCGCGAACAGATCGCCGCCGAGCGTCGCGACCTGTTCCAAGACAAGCGCCCGGACGCCGAGGAGGCGCGCATGGCCGAGGGCGTCACCGCGGCGGAGCAGCGACTCGACACCGCACGCCAGGCGCAGACCGCGGCGACACAGGCGCTGGAGACGCTCAGGCACCGACTCGCCGAGCTGGAGGCATCGCTTTCAGCACGCGCCGAGCGCCTGCAAGCGAGCGAGGCGGCTTTCGCCGCCCGGCTGCATGGCGCGAACTTCGCGGACGAGGCCAGCTACAGTGCCGCCTGTCTCCCCGAAGAGGAGCGCGGGCCGCTCGCCGAGCAGGCCCGACAGCTCGACCAAGAGCGGATCCAGCTGGAGACCCGAGAGCGGGAGACGCGCGCCGCGCTCGCGACCGAGCGCGAGAAGCGCGTTACCGACCGGCCACGCACGGAGCTTCAGGAGGCACTGGAGCAGCTGGTCACCGCGCAGCGGGAGCTGCACCAGGAGATCGGCGCCATCAGCCAGCGCCTGGCGGAGAACTCCAGCCGACGCCAACAGCAGCAGGCGCGCGCCAAGGCGATCGAGCAGCAGAGGCGCGAGTGCGCGCGCTGGGACGCCCTGCACGACCTCATCGGCTCGGCGGACGGCAAGAAGTACCGCAACTTCGCCCAGGGACTCACCTTCGAGCTGATGGTCGGCCACGCCAACCGCCAGCTGCGCAAGATGACCGACCGCTATCTGCTCATCCGCGACGCGGCGCAACCCCTGGAGCTGAACGTCATCGACAACTACCAGGCGGGCGAGGTCCGCTCGACCAAGAACCTGTCCGGCGGCGAGAGCTTCATCGTCAGCCTCGCCCTCGCGCTCGGCCTGTCGCAGATGGCGAGCCAGAACGTCCGCGTCGACTCGCTCTTCCTCGATGAAGGCTTCGGCACCCTGGACGAAGAGGCGCTGGACACCGCCCTGGAGACCCTGGCCAGCCTCCAGCAGGACGGCAAGCTCATCGGCATCATCTCCCACGTCGGCGCGCTCAAGGAGCGCATCGGGACGCAGATTCAAGTGATCCCCAAGACGGGCGGGCGAAGCCTGCTGCAGGGGCCGGGTTGCGGCCCGACAGCTTGACCTGGACAGCGCTCCGCACCAAAACGCCGCCAGCGGCACGCCGAGCTATCAGGGCGCAGAACGCCAAAAGCGGGCGCTGAATGCCGAAATCAAACCGCCAACTCGTACACTGCCCGAGAGCGCTCCAACCCGACGTCCTGATGCTCCCCAAGCGCGGTCATGCCGTGCGCCTCGAGCTTGGCCAGCAGCGGGCCGATGGCCTCAACGCCGATGCCGTAGCTCGACAGATGGGTCGGCACTTGCAGCGACTCGAAGAAGTCGCTCGTGCGGGTGATGGCACCGTCGATACGCGCTTCCTCGTCGCCCTCATGCAACCCCCAGACGCGCTCGGCATACTGCAGGAGCTTCGCCCGCTTCTCCTGGCGCCGCACCTGAAGCATGGCCGGCAGGACGATGGCCAGGGTCTGCGCGTGGTCCAGGCCATGTAGCGCGGTGATCTCATGCCCGAGCATGTGAGTCGCCCAGTCCTGCGGCGCGCCGGCACCGATCAGACCGTTCAGGGCCAGGGTCGCCGTCCACATCAGATTGGCCCGCACCGCGTAGTTCTCCGGCTCGGCCAGCGCTTTCGGCCCTTCCTCGATCAGCGTCAACAGCAGGCCCTCGGCGAATCTGTCCTGCACCTTGGCATCTGCCGGGTAGGTCAGGTACTGCTCGACGATGTGGGTAAAGGCATCCACCACGCCGTTGGCAACCTGGCGCGGCGGCAGGGTGTAGGTTTTGGTCGGGTCGAGCACGGAGAAGCGCGGGTAGACCAGCGGATGGACGAAGAAGAGCTTGTCCTGGGTGGCCTTGCGCGTCACCACGGAGCCGCCGTTCATCTCCGAGCCGGTCGCCGGCAGCGTCAGCACGCTGCCGAACGGCAGCGCCTCGCTGATGGGCGCCTGCTTGGCGAGGATGTCCCAGGGCTCCCCGGCGAAGGGCACGGCGGCGGCGATGAACTTGGTGCCGTCGATGACCGAGCCGCCGCCGACGGCGAGCAGAAAGTCGACCCGCTCGCTACGCGCGAGTTCGACGGCCTTCATGAGCGTCTCGTAAGTCGGGTTCGGCTCGATCCCGGCGAATTCGAGGACGGTGAAGCCCTTCAGCGCCTGCTTGACCTCGTCCAGCGTCCCGGTCTTGACGACGCTGCCGCCGCCGTAGGTGATGAGCACACGGGCGCCGGCGGGGATTTCCTGCGCGATTCCGGCGATTTGGCCCTCGCCGAAGAGGATGCGTGTCGGATTATGGAAGGTGAAATTCAGCATGGGTCGTACCTGTTGAAGTCGATGGGACGAGCCTTCGAGGCTCGAAAACAGGCGCGGCGTGCGTCGCCACGTCGAGGCGGGGTCGATCAGAGACAGCGCGAGGGCGTGCCTTCGAGGAAGGGATAGTCCGTATAGCCGTGCGCGTCCCCGCCGTAGAAGGTCGCCTCGTCCGGCGCGTTGAGCGGAGCGTTGCGGCGCAGGCGCTCGACCAGATCCGGGTTGGCGATGAACAGCTTGCCGAAGGCGATGAGGTCGGCGGCGTTGGACTCGCGGGTTGCCAGGGCCAGGTCGCGGGTATAGGCGTTGTTGCCGACGTAGGTGCCTTCGAACAGCTCGCGCAACTTGGACAGCTTGAAGGGATGCCCGGTTTCGCGCGGACCGCCGGTCACGCCCTCGACGACATGCAGGAAGCCGATGCCGCGCGCCGAGAGCTGGCGAGTCACGTAGGAGAATAGGGTTTCCGGATCACCGTCTTCGATGTCGTTCGCGGGCGATAGGGGCGCCAGACGCACGCCGACACGCGCCTTGTCCCAGACTTCGAGTACCGCGTCCGTGACCTCAAGCAATAGCCGCGCGCGATTCTCGACGCTGCCACCATAGGCATCCTCGCGCCGGTTGGTCTTGTCGCGGAGGAATTGGTCGAGCAGATAACCGTTGGCCGAATGGATCTCGACCCCATCGAAGCCGGCCGCGCGCGCGTTCTCCGCCGCCCGGCGATAGTCGGCGACGATGCCGGGGATCTCATCCAGCTCCAGGGCGCGGGGCGTGACCATGTCGACCATCCCGTTGCCGGTGAAGACCTGGCCCTCGGCCTTGATGGCGGACGGCGCGACCGGCAAGGCGCCGCCCTCCTGCAAATCCGGATGCGAGATGCGTCCGACGTGCCAGAGCTGGATGAAGATGCGTCCATGATGGCCGTGGACCGCTTCGGTCACCTGCTGCCAGCCCGCGACCTGCGCCTCGCTGTAGATGCCTGGCGTCTGGATGTAGCCCTTGCCCTGGGGCGAGATCTGCGACGCCTCGCTGATGATGAGTCCGGCGGTCGAGCGCTGGGCGTAGTAGGTCGCCATCAAGGGGGTCGGAACGTCGCCCTTCCCCGCCCGGCTGCGCGTCAGTGGGGCCATGACGATGCGGTTCGGCAGGCTCAGGTCGCCGAGCTGGTAGGGTTGGAAGAGGTCGCTATCTGTTTGATCGGTCATCTGTGTGATCCGTGTTGAAGCCAAGGAGAGCTGGTCGGGAGTTGGCGACTGACCAGGTAAGGGTCAAGTGGCGGGATCGGCAAGGCGCAGCGCGCCGCCGGTCACAGTGTCGCGACAGCATCCTGGCATGGCATGATCAGGGTGCGGCTCCATCCCCGTCCCACGAGTTCGGCGCACCACTAGGAAGACTCCATGCCCACGCAGGCTCCTCCCCTCCAGACCATGCTCGAAAAGCTGATCGGTACCCTGTCCGTCAGCAGCGTCACACCCGACTTCGACCACAGCAACCGCCCGCTGGTCGAGCTGCTCGCCGGTTGGCTGGAGCATGCCGGCTTCGCGGTGGAGATCCTTGAGATCCCAGGCCACCCAGACAAGTGCAACCTGCTGGCAACCCTGGGCAGCGGCCCCGGCGGGCTGGTGCTTGCGGGGCACACGGACACCGTGCCCTTCAACGCGCCGCTCTGGAACTATGACCCGCTGAAGCTCACGGAGGCGGATGGCCGCTACTACGGACTGGGCACCTCGGACATGAAGTCCTTCTTCGCCCTGGCGATCGAGGCCGCGCGCGGGCTGGCCGCGGCAGACCTGAAGCGTCCGCTCATGATCCTGGCGACGGCGGACGAGGAGTCGGCCATGCACGGCGCCCGCGCCCTGGCGAATGCCGGCAGGCCCTTGGGACGCTATGCGGTGATCGGCGAGCCAACCGGGCTCAGACCGGTGCGACTGCACAAGGGCGTGATGGGCGAGGCGATTCGACTGGTCGGGCGCAGCGGCCATGCCAGCGACCCCAGCCTGGGGAACAATGCCCTGGAAGGCATGCACGAGGCGATCGGCGCCATTCTGGCCTGGCGCGAGGAGCTCAAGCTGGCGCACCATCACCCTGCCTTCCACATTCCCTACCCGACCCTCAACCTCGGCCACATCCATGGTGGCGACAACCCGAATCGCATCTGCGGCGACTGCGAGCTGCACCTGGACATGCGCCTGCTACCGGGCCTGACGGCCGAGGATCTGCGCACCGAGCTGACGCGCCGGGTCGCGGCGGTCGGTGAGCGGCGTGGACTCCAGTGGTCCGTCAGCCCACTGTTCGAGGCGATCCCGCCAGCCGAGACGCCGGCCGAGTCCGCCATCGTGCGGACGAGCGAGAAGCTGACCGGTCACGCGGCGGAGGCGGTCAACTTCGGCACCGAGGCGCCCTTCTTCAACCAGCTCGGGATGGAGACCCTGGTGCTGGGACCAGGCGATATTGCGCAGGCGCATCAGCCGAACGAATTCCTGCTGCTGGAGCGGATTCCGCCAACGCTGGAGATCTTGAGGGCGCTGATCCAGCGGTTTTGCGCGGACGGCCACGAATCCGCGTCCAGCGGCAGCGCCTGAGACGACATCGAGCCGCGACGCTGGAGCCTCAATGAACGGCTCCCACGCTCCGGCGTGGGAGCCAGATTAAGAAGCTGGAGATCAATCGCATGCGTTGGAAGACCGGCAGACGAAGCGAGAATGTGGAGGACCGCCGCGGCGGCGGCCTGGGCGGCCTGCCCTATGGCTCGCAACGGCCCTATGGCGTCGGGCGGAAGGTCGGCGTCGGCGGGGGGCTTGGGACCATCATCGTCGTCGTGGTCCTGCTTTTCCTCGGCGTCGATCCGACGGTGCTGCTTTCCCAGCTCGGTCAGGTCCCCATGGAGCAGACGGGGCCGTCTCAAAATCCCGCGCCCAGCCAAGGGCGAGCGCTGTCGCCATCCGGCCGGGATGAGCTGGCGGACTTCGTCTCCGTCGTGCTCGCGGACACGGAGGACACCTGGGACGCGATCTTCAGCGAGAAAGGCAAGCGTTACTCGGATCCCCAGTTGGTGCTCTTCAGCGGCATGACCCGCTCCGCCTGCGGTCTGGGCCAGGCGGCCATGGGCCCCTTTTACTGTCCCGGCGATCGGAAGGTTTACATCGACCTCGCCTTCTACGACGAGCTGCGCAATGAGTTCGGCGCGCCGGGCGACTTCGCCCAGGCGTACGTCATCGCGCACGAGGTCGGGCATCATGTCCAGAACCTGCTCGGCATTTCCGAGCAGGTGCAGACCCGCAGCCGGCGCTCCAGCAAGGTCGAGGCGAACCAGCTCTCCGTGCGCCTGGAGCTGCAGGCCGACTGTTTTGCCGGACTCTGGGCCAATCGCGCGCACAAGGCGCGCAACATCCTGGAGCAGGGCGACGTCGAAGAGGGGCTGAACGCGGCCTCCGCGATTGGCGACGACCGCCTCCAGCGCCAGAGCCACGGCAAGGTCACGCCAGACAGCTTCACCCACGGCAGCTCCGCGCAGCGCGTGCGCTGGTTCAAACGCGGGCTTCAATCCGGCCAGCTTTCGGCCTGCGATACCTTCTCGGCAAAGCAGCTGTAAGGGCCGTCTCCGAACATCCACCTCCTCTCCGCCGCGGACGCCTGACGACGCGACTGACGCGATCCAGGCGCCCTCGCACCGATTCCGAGCCCCGGACGGTGCGTACCTAACAGCGACGCACCAGCATAGTGCAGCGCTGCCCCCTGCCTCTGCGCCGATCGGCGTTTCACGGCGTGCGCCTCAAGGCGCTTCGGGGGCATGGACTCCTCTGGCACAGTGGTTGCTTTTTGCTCCCTGTCCGATCCAATGACGAATATCAATGGGAGTCCTTCGCGCACATGACCAAGACTAGATTCATGGCATCGGCCGCTGCCCTGACCGCCGCGCTGTCCCTCGGCATGTCCTCGCTCGCGAGCGCCGCCGACACCATCAAGGTCGGCATCCTCCATTCACTCTCCGGCACCATGGCGATCAGCGAGACGACGCTGAAGGACACCATGCTGATGCTGATCGACGAGCAGAACAAGAAAGGCGGCCTGCTCGGCAAGCAGCTCGAGCCCGTGGTCGTGGACCCCGCCTCCAACTGGCCGCTCTTCGCCGAGAAGGCCCGTGAACTGCTGGAGAAGGACAAGGTCGCCGCGGTCTTCGGCTGCTGGACCTCGGTTTCGCGCAAGTCCGTGCTGCCGGTCTTCGAGGAGCTGAACGGGCTGCTCTTCTACCCGGTGCAGTACGAGGGCGAGGAGTCTTCCAAGAACGTCTTCTACACCGGCGCCGCGCCGAATCAGCAGGCGATTCCGGCGGTCGACTATCTGATGAACGACCTCGGCGTGAAGCGCTGGGTGCTGGCCGGCACCGACTACGTCTATCCGCGCACCACCAACAAGATCCTCGAGGCCTACCTCAAAGCCAAGGGCGTGGCGGACGCCGACATCATGATCAACTACACGCCCTTCGGTCACTCCGACTGGCAGAGCATCGTCTCCGACATCAAGAAGTTCGGCTCCGCCGGCAAGAAGACCGCCGTGGTCTCGACCATCAACGGCGACGCCAACGTGCCCTTCTACAAGGAACTGGGCAACCAGGGCATCTCCTCGGAGGACATCCCGGTCGTCGCCTTCTCCGTGGGTGAGGAAGAACTCTCGGGCATCGACACCAAGCCCCTGGTCGGGCACCTGGCGGCCTGGAACTACTTCATGAGCGTCGACACGCCCGAGAACGAGTCCTTCATCGACACCTGGCATACGTTCATCAAGAACGACGACCGGGTGACCAACGACCCCATGGAGGCCCACTACATCGGTTTCAATCTCTGGGTGAAGGCGGTCGAGAAGGCCGGCAGCACGGATACCGACAAGGTCGCCGCCGCCATCATTGGGCTGGAGACACCGAACCTGACCGGCGGCAAGGCGGTCATGCTCAAGAACCACCACATCACCAAGCCGGTGCTGATCGGCGAGATCCAAGACGACGGTCAGTTCGCCGTGGTCTCCGAGACCGACGCGGAAGTCCCCGGCGATGCCTGGTCCGACTTCCTGCCCGGCAGCAAGGACATC
Organism: Thiocystis violacea; assembly: GCF_016583565.1. GTDB lineage: Bacteria > Pseudomonadota > Gammaproteobacteria > Chromatiales > Chromatiaceae > Thiorhodococcus > Thiorhodococcus violaceus_A. The sequence continues at coordinate 167,382 of NZ_NRRF01000003.1, forward strand.
ACCGCCGACTGGACGCCGCCGATCTCCTGCGGCAACTACAACAGCGTGACCAAGACCTGTTCGGGGCAGAACTACTGAGCCATAAGGCTCTGGTACAGCATTCGGCAAACTCGTGGGAGCGCCGCCCCGGCGCGATCGGCCCGGCACCTGCTGGGCACCGTCGCGGCGGGGCGCCGCTCCCACCTTGGGCCTCGCGCCTCGGCCAAACCTCCGCCCCTGGCGTGACTCACTGCGTCCTCCAATTCCAGCAGAGCCGCAACCCATTCGGCTGCGGCTCGAGGTTCCGGTATGCCAACCCGATGTCTCCCTAGCGCGCTGTCGGCGCTACGCCTCTGCCTGATCGCAGGGCTCACCTTCATCGTCGTTGTCCCGCTGGCTCAGGCCGGTCCGGCCGAGCTGGAGCAAGGCGTCGAACTCATCCAGACCAACGATTACAAAGCCGTCGAGCAGGGCGTCGCCCTGGTCGCCGCCAGCGGCGACCCGAGGGCGCGCGACCTGCTCGCCGCACTCCAGGACTCCAAGCTCTATCTGCGCAAGGAGGATGGCCAGCTCTTCATCGGGGCGCGCGGCGAGGCGGGCTATGATCTGGTCGATCCCCTGACGGAGACGGCAGCCGGAACCGCCGCTAAGCGTGACCTCAAGCCCATCCGCATCAACAACCGGCTGCGCTCTCAGCTCCGCACAGCCGTCGCTACGCTCAACCTGACCCACCCGGATGCCTCCGTGCGCCTCACCGCGGTGAACGAGATGCTCGACCGCGTGGACGCGGACAGCCTGGCCTTGCTGCGAGACCTGGCCGGCGAGGAGAAGAACGCCCAGGTACGCGAGGGCATGACCGCCGCCATCGCGCTAGCCGACCTCCAGGCGGAGGAGCCGGCGCGGCGCATCGAGGCACTGGATCAGTTGGAGGGCAACCTGCACCCGGCGGTTCAGGGCGGCATCCAGCGCTTGCTGAGCCAGGAGCAGGATGCCGAGGTCCGCGCCACCGGCGAGCGTCTGCTGGAAGCCATCCAATTCAAGCGCGACCTCTACGGCTTCGCCGAGACCCTCTTCTTCGGGTTGAGCCTGGGCTCGGTCCTGGTGCTGGCGGCCATCGGGCTGGCCATCACCTTCGGCGTCATGGGGGTCATCAACATGGCTCACGGTGAGCTGATCATGCTCGGCGCCTATACGACTTATATCGTGCAGCAGCTGATGCCTGGTCACATCGGGCTCGCGCTCTTCCTGGCGATCCCGGCGGCCTTCGTCGTCTCGGGCGCGGTCGGCATCCTCATCGAGCGCGGCGTTATCCGCTTCCTCTACGGCCGACCGCTGGAAACGCTTCTGGCCACCTTCGGCATCAGCCTCATCCTGCAGCAGCTGGTGCGAACCCTCATCTCGCCGCAGAACGTGCCGGTCGCCAACCCGGACTGGATGTCCGGCTCCTGGCAGATCAACAGCGTGCTGTCGCTGACCATGAACCGGATGTACATCATCGCCTTCTGCCTCATCGTCTTCACCGCGCTCTATCTGGTGATGCGCAAGACCCAGCTCGGGCTCCAGGTGCGGGCCGTGTCCCAGAACCGCGCCATGGCACGCGCCATGGGGGTGCGCTCGGCGCGGGTCGATGCACTGACCTTCGGACTGGGCTCCGGCATCGCCGGGGTGGCGGGCGTGGCGCTCAGCCAGCTCACCAATGTCGGCCCCAACCTGGGGCAGTCCTACATCATCGACTCCTTCATGGTCGTGGTCTTCGGCGGGGTCGGGAACCTCTGGGGGACGCTGGTGGCGGGTATGTCGCTCGGCGTGGTCAACAAGATCCTGGAGCCCTGGGCCGGCGCCGTGCTGGCGAAGATCCTGGTTCTGGTCTTCATCATCCTCTTCATCCAGAAACGGCCGCGCGGGCTCTTCCCGCAGAAGGGCCGGGCGGCGGAGGGCTGACCGGCCATGCGACTCGGTACGCTTCATCTCGATCGCGGCGGGCAGATCTTCCTGGCCCTGCTGACGCTGACCACCATCCTGGTCCCCATCCTGAATCTGGCCGTCCCGGCGGACAGCCCCATGCATGTGTCGACCTTCACGGTGACGCTGCTGGGCAAGTATCTGACCTACGCCCTGCTCGCCATCGCCGTCGATCTGGTCTGGGGCTATCTGGGCATCCTGAGCCTGGGCCACGGGGCCTTCTTCGCCCTCGGCGGCTATGCCATGGGCATGTACCTGATGCGCCAGATCGGCGATCGCGGCGTCTACGGCAACCCGGAGCTGCCGGACTTCATGGTCTTCCTCAACTGGCAGGAGCTGCCCTGGTTCTGGCACGGCTTCGACATGTTCTGGTTCGCAGCCTTGATGGTGATGCTGGTGCCCGGCGTGCTGGCCTTCGTCTTCGGCTGGCTGACGTTTCGCTCGCGGGTCACCGGGGTCTATCTCTCCATCATCACCCAGGCCCTGACCTATGCCCTCATGCTGGCGTTCTTCCGCAATGAGATGGGCTTCGGCGGCAACAACGGGCTGACCGATTTCAAGGATCTGCTCGGCTTCGATCTCCAGTCGGACGTCACGCGCATCGGTCTCTTCATCGCCAGCGCCCTGGCCGTGGCCGGCGGCTACCTGGCCTGCCGCACCATCGTGACCTCCAAGCTGGGGCGGGTGACGGTCGCCATCCGCGACGCCGAGAGCCGCACGCGCTTCATCGGCTATCGGGTGGAGCGCTTCAAGCTCTGGGTCTTCACCTTCTCCGCGGTGCTGGCGGGTATCGCCGGCGCGCTCTACGTGCCGCAGGTGGGCATCATCAATCCCGGCGAGTTCTCGCCCATCAACTCGATCGAGATCGTGGTCTGGGTGGCGATTGGCGGGCGCGCGACCCTCTACGGCGCCGTACTGGGCGCGCTGCTGGTGAACTACGGCAAGACCTATCTCACCGGCGTCATGCCGGACGCCTGGCTGTTCGCCCTGGGCGGCCTCTTCGTGCTGGTGACGCTCTTCCTGCCCTACGGCATCGCCGGCCTGCTGCGCCGCAAGGAGACGACGGCATGAAGACGCTGGATAACCTGCGCACCACCATGCGCCGCGACCAGGTCTGGGAGTTCATGGTCCCCAAGACCGGCCTGGAGCTGGACATCAGCCACGGCACCATCCTGTATCTTGAGGACATCTCGGTGACCTTCGACGGCTTCCGCGCCATCGATCACCTCAACCTCTACATCGACGCGGGCGAGCTGCGCTGCATCATCGGGCCGAACGGCGCCGGCAAGACGACCATGATGGACATCATCACCGGCAAGACGCGGCCCGATACCGGCACCGCCTGGTTCGGCCAGACCATCGACCTGCTGCGCCTGAGCGAGCCGGAGATCGCCAGCGTCGGCATCGGGCGCAAGTTCCAGAAGCCGACCGTCTTCGAGCACCAGACGGTCATGGAAAACCTGGAGCTGGCGATGGCCGCAGACAAGCGCGTCTGGCCGACCCTGGTCGCCCGCCTGACGCCCGAGCAGCACGCGCGCATCGACGCTGTGCTGGAGACCATCGGTCTGCAGGAGCACCGCGCCCGCCGCGCCGGCGCCCTCTCCCACGGCCAGAAGCAGTGGCTGGAGATCGGCATGCTGCTGATGCAGGACCCACACCTGCTGCTGGTCGACGAGCCCGTCGCCGGCATGACCCACCAGGAGATGGACCGCACCGCCGAGCTGCTGAAGTCGCTCGCCGGGCGCCACACCGTCGTGGTCGTCGAGCACGACATGGATTTCGTGCGTTCCATCGCCAACAAGGTCACGGTGCTGCACCAGGGCAGCGTGCTCGCCGAGGGCTCCATGGACGAGGTGCAGAATGATCCGCGGGTGATCGAGGTGTACTTGGGAGGCGGCGATGGGCACTGAGACCATGCTGAAAATCGCAGGGCTCAACCAGTTCTACGGCCAGAGCCACACCCTCTGGGACCTCGACCTAGAGGTCCCCGAAGGCCAGTGCACCTGCATCATGGGCCGCAACGGCGTCGGCAAGACCACGCTGCTTCAGTGCATCATGGGCCTGCTGCCGGTTGCCTCGGGGCGCATGATCTACCGCGACATGGATCTCCTGAAGCAGTCCGCCGAGAGGCGCGCCAGCCTCGGCATCGGCTATGTCCCCCAGGGCCGCCAGATCTTCCCGCTGCTGACCGTGGAGGAGAACCTGCGGATCGGCCTGCCGGCACGCCCGGACCGCAAGCGCGACATCCCGCCCTTCATCTTCGAGCTCTTCCCCGTGCTCAAGGAGATGATGGGCCGACGCGGCGGCGACCTCTCCGGCGGTCAGCAGCAACAGCTCGCCATCGGCCGCGCACTCGGCATCGACCCCAAGCTCCTGATCCTCGACGAGCCAACCGAAGGCATCCAGCCCAACATCGTCGCCGAGATCGGCGACATCATCCGCAAGCTCAATCAAGACCTTGGACTGACCGTGATTCTGGTGGAGCAGAAGCTGCCGTTCGCGCGGCGGGTCGCGGATCGGTTCTGTATTCTGGATCGAGGTCGGGCTGTGGCGAAGGGAGTGATGGAGGAGCTGGATGAAAAGCTGGTGCGGGAATATTTGACCGTGTGAGCACGACTCCAAGGCTTGTTCCAGCGGAAATGAGCCTCGACCATCGGTTCAACCAGTAGGGTGGAAGAGCGAGAGCGAAGTCCACCGAATCCCGCGCCGACGCTGGTGCAACACGTCGCGCTTGTCCAACCTCCGAAGTGACGCGGGCGCAACCATGATTGACGCCCGCAAATGAGAAGCGCAGAGGATCAATGCGTTTCCTGCTTTCCCCCCAGAGCGAAACCGCGCTTCCCAGCAACAGCCCCCTTTTCCGCCGAGGCTAAAGCAATCCATCCAGAGGACTGACCACACCTCTACCACCGCGGTTGAGCACATGCGTGTAGATCATGGTCGTCGACACATCCGCATGCCCGAGCAATTCCTGAACGGTGCGAATGTCATAACCCGCTTCCAATAGATGCGTTGCAAACGAGTGGCGCAAACTATGGCAATTCACCTTCTTCGAGATGCCCATTCGCTGCGCCGCCGCCTTCACCGCCTTCTGCAAGCCGTTCTCGTGCAGATGATGTCGCCGCGTCTTGCCGCTGCGGGGGTCCACCGACAAGCGACCGCTGGGAAACAGGTACTGCCAGATCCATTCCTTCGCCGCGTTGGGCCATTTGCGCGCCAAGGCATCCGGCAAGAACACCTCGCCATGCCCCTGTGCGAGATCCTGCTCATGCAGCTCGCGAACTGTCCTCAGATTCTCCCGCAACGGCTGCTCCAGCCGCGCCGGCAACGGCACCACCCGGTCCTTCTGTCCCTTGCCGTCACGCACGACGATCTGGTGATACTCGAAGTCGACATCCTGAACACGTAACCGCACGCACTCCATCAGCCGCATCCCGGTGCCGTACAAGAGCGCCGCCATCAGATGCTGCGTCCCCTCGATCCCGGACAGCAGGCGCGCCACCTCACCGCGCTCCAGCACCACGGGCAGCCGCTTTGGCCGCTTCGCCCGGGTGAAGTCCCCCAATTCATCCAACGACTGCCCGAGCACCTGCTTATAGAGGAACACGATGGCATTCAAGGCTTGGCTCTGCGTGCTGGCCGACACATTGCCACGCACCGCCAGGTCTTCGAGAAAAGCGCGGATGCGGTCCACGCCGATCGTCTCTGGATCACGGTTGCCGCAGAACAGAATGAAGCGGCACACCCAAGATTCGTAAGCCTGCTCCGTGCGGATCGAATAGTTGCGCCGACGGATCTCAGCCATCATCCGCTCCAGCAGCGCGCGATGCGCCTCGCGCGCGTCATCGAGCGCCGACGGCGCATTCTGCTTCTGCTTGAACCGAGCCCCCGAAACCGGCTTCTCTTGCCCGGAGCCGATCTGAGCCGGTAGTGACTCCCGTGCAATCGTCGGATGATTCGGTGTCAGCGTGCGCGCCGAATCGCGCCAGAATTCCCAGTCGATCTCATCGACAATCGGCACCCGTGCGGTCTCCAGAAGATTCTGTATAGCATCGATGATTTGCTCGAACTGCCAGTCCGAGATTCTGTCTAGTCGGCCCACCCGCTCAAGATAGCCGGCGACGTCCTGTGCCGAGTGCATCGCAAGACGCTTCTCAGGAAACGCCCTCAGATAGGTCTCAGCATGCCGTACATACCAAGGTAGCGCGGAGTCCTTCGCGCCCCGATTCCGAGCAAGATCGAGAAATCGCTCCCAAAAGCGTTCGATCGCATGAGCAGTGGTTGAGTCACCTTGCGCCATGTGCTAGCGTCCAGTCCGTGTACTTTCAATCGAATTGTACACACCAACCCCCTTGTCGCAACCTTGGGGCTTTCGGAGCTAGGCAGAATCCACCCTATCGGAACTAGACAGAATCTGCCTAGCACGCATGACCGACATTCTGTCTACTCAACTGTTAGATTGCCAATCGGCCCTGTGCCTGTGCCGCCTGTATCCGTTCACATGCGCGGTCGAAATACTCGTGCACAAATTCAATTCCGATGAAGCGGCGGCCTGTCTCAATAGCCGCGATGCCGGTGGTCCCGCTTCCCATGTACGGGTCGAGCACCACACCATCTGCCGGCACCTTCGCCCGCTCCATGCACCACGCCATGAGGCCAACCGGCTTCTGTGTCGGGTGCAGCTTTTCAAAATTCGCCCCGGCCCCGTTCATACTGGCGTCTTGGTGGCAGTACACGCCGTGCCCGCCTTTCATCCAGCCCACTTCGGCATCGCTCAGGAATGTGCCGAATCTCAGCCGCTTTACCCACACCAGCGTCGAGCCTACTGGCAGGCGCTGTGCATAGTGGTTGCTGCCGAACAACACCACACGCGGGAAGGCCAGCCACGGCGAAGGATCAAACGGCTCTGCATCCCCATGCACTGGCGCCCAGTCAATCCCGCGCCCGCGTGTTTCTGGCGTCTCACCGCCTGAGTACCTGCTGCTGTTCGTGTTCCATTTCATGCCGTAGGGTGGATCGCTTATCACCGCGTCGGCCTTCATCTGCTCGAGCAGCTCCAAGCAGTCGCCGCGCCAGAGTTCGGCTTGTCCTATCGTTACTTTTTCCACTGTCGTTTCCGGTGTGTGGCGCATCTAACAAGTCGCTCCAGCCGACCGCCCGCTTCGCTACCGCTCAGCGGCCGTCGGCTGAGCTTGGTCGTTAGGCGCAACCGGCAACTTGACAATAGATAGAGGATGTGGCTATGGGTTTTTTCTCCAAATTGAAGAGCTTTGCCGCTGACAATCAGGTGGTTTTTGAGGGCGGCACCGATGAGCAACGGGAAAAAATGAAGGCCATTGCGCGACAAGTCGCGCTGATATACAAAGGCGGCGATGCAAGAGAATCGCTGCTGGAACTCAAGTTCAATTCTAATCTCGAAGTATCCACATCGTCTGAGGGAAGAACCGTTTATCGTATATTCGGCAACCGTAGCTATAACCGGGATGCTCTCTTTGCGGCTTACAGAAAAGCAATCATAGAAGCGGCAAAGGCTTTCTGATAAAAGCCCAAAGGAGCAGACGACAGGCCGCAGTATTCAGAAAGACGATGACAACGCCGCCAATTCATGGTTACACGAAGACTAAAGGTGTCCAATGCCATTCCAGAAACTGAACCTTACTGCCCCGAATGGCCTCCCAATTATCGGCGCAAAGCTTGAAGATGGCAAAGTAGACAATATCGAATGTCACTACGACAGACAATCGAACACACAAGACTGGATCGTACCGCATCATCTTCATAAAGAAAATGAATGCTATATTTTTGTCGATGCTTCCGGCCAGGAATGGCTTTTGGATCCTAGCGATGTCGTCCTAGACTCCCTGAAAGGCATTTAGCGTTCTGGCCAAACGCTCAAGTCCCTTTGTCGAATCAAGAATTCGCCTAACCAGCGGGTCAGCGGGACCGCCCGGTCAAGGTCGTACCAAGTCCGCAAGCTCATCGCGCGGGCGGCCCGCTACCCTTTTCGTTAGGCGCCAGGTAATAGCGCCGTGTCTCCCTCCAACCGAATTGGTGTATCTTGATGAACGGAGACAACGTAAGAGCTATTCGAAGACAGATCCAGTACAAAGGACTCGCCAAGTCCTACACGCTGGTAGAGCGCTCCAATGCAGATCTATCGCCAGATCATCTTGAACCAGACGTTCAGCATTGTTATCCACCCGGGACCGATACTGAATTCCATGTCTCAACCCTAGCAAAGCCAAATCCAGATAGCGTACTGTTTGCAGAGTTCGATACCGCTGATCTTGCTTTCCATAACACGCTACTGGCATATCGCATGCTAAAGTTGCTTTACGGCTCGCCTAATGTGCTTGCCGCCCGTTGCCGTGCCGAAAACAATGTAAACAAACTCTCACCCCTTGGTATGGAATGGGGCTATTTGCTGAAAATCGACGAACATCTTATGGCTGAAATTCGCAGCGTGATTTCCAACGCTAGGCTTGTAATTCGGTTCTGGCTGGATCACGAGCCGGTAGATAACGAAAGGGACGAAATCGTTAAGAAAGCATCCAAGTTTCTCGACGACTACCAAGACTCTATCCAGAAAAACGCTCATTTGTTCTCGGAAGAACAAGATGTCCCCAAAGATCAACTCTCTGCCGGTCCTGGGGTCATGAATATCTTCGCCCAAAACTACCGAGCGGCCGAAGCATTGCTGGAAATGGCCGAATCAGAGGAGTCGCCAACTCCAGAAAGATATAGCCACCGTATTAATAATCCAGGCATTTACTGGAACAAAAATCACAATGAGGCGTCTAAGTCATTATACGATAGTTAAATGATGAGGCCTATCATGAAACCCAACTGGTTATCCGATGCACGTCTAATCCCTGACGAGGTGATGAGTTATATTCGAAAAATTGCCGTTCATGCGGTTGAAGAAAATCATTACAGTCCAGAAGACGTCATCAAG